>JAMCWX010000073.1 GCA_023480885.1 Chloroflexota bacterium
GCGGTAGTCGACGAGGTTGCCGATCTGGTAATGGAGCAGCAGCCCCTCCATCTGGGCGAGATATTGAGTTAGGCTATGGCGGATCCTCGCCGCAAGGTCCTGGTCCTTCGTCTCCACCTCGACGCGTCGGCCGCGGTGGATCTCGATCAGCGTCGTCACGTTCTGGTTGTCGACGAAATAGGCGAGGGTGTCGTAGGTCGACGCCGACGCGTCGACCTCGCCGATGGTCTCCTCGATGTGGTGGCGGATCATCGTCCGCGCGGGGTGGGAGAACAGTAATTCATCCAAATAATCGCGGGAAACCGTTATCCTGACGGAGGCTTCATAGCTCATGGCCGGGCCTCCCCGCGTGTAGCGTCAGGTGTTTGCGGACCTCCCAGAGGACCTCGTAGCGATGGTTGCAGGCGAAGCCGCCGCAAGTGGTGGGGAACAGGTGGGGCCCGTCAGGGTGCGCGCACGTCCCGCGATCGAAGAGACAGCGCTTGCACGTGACGCCCGGGCGCGGGCCTGGGGTAGCGGGTCGCGAGGATAAAGAGCCACCGTGAGCGCTCGACCTGCGGACGAACGCCTTCAAGAGCTTCCACATATTGCCTCTCCCACTTTTTTCGCCATCGAGGACGGCGTGTTCTTGGTCGACAGGCTTGACAGCTAGTCGACTGCTGGGTATATTAGGCGGTGACTAGACCGTGAATCAGTCACCGAGGGTACCGCCAGTCGCTCCAGCCCGAGCGACTGGCGGTCCTTTTATAACCATTTCATCAGAGCCTCTTATGCTGCTATTGAACCCGTGAGCTTTTCGAGCAACTCACAGGCTTCGCGATCGACCACCTGCAGCTTCGCTGATAGTTTCGAAACGTCGTCGACGATGCGGCTAGCTATCGCCTGTTTCTCCATGATCAGCCCAATCAGACTGGAGCGCTGGACGGTCGACGCGTCATGACGTCCGTTCAACAATCTGATTT
Source organism: Chloroflexota bacterium (assembly GCA_023480885.1). Classification (GTDB taxonomy): domain Bacteria; phylum Chloroflexota; class UBA6077; order FW602-bin22; family JACPRP01; genus JAMCWX01. Next base: position 963 of record JAMCWX010000073.1, read on the forward strand.
ATCACCTCCTTTCGTCTGAAATAGAATCACGTTCGTTTCGCACCTCCTCAGAGCCTCGCGGACCGAGGCGAAGTAGTCAGCGTCATCCCCGTCGTTTTTTTTCTTTCGGCCTGGAAGCATCCCTCCTTTCGTCGATTTCCCTTCTTATCTTATTGCGGCCGCGCCGCTTGATAAGCTCCAGTATCTTGGGCCAGCCCCACCGCGCCAGCTCGCTGCGGCTGACGCCGATCCGCTTCGCCCAGAGGTCGATCTCGTGGACCAGCGAGGGGTCCACGTGCGCCGTCAGGCTGTCGGTGGTCGTGTGTGCCGCAAGTCGCTTGCGGCCGCGCTTGCGCGGAGCGGGCGTGTTAGCTAGCATTTGCCTATCCGACATCGAATCGAAGTCCTCGCATTTGGCGGCCTGGGCGAAGCCGCTCGGGTAGTTCTCCCGCAGCAGCGACAAATACGATAGATATTCGGGCCCGTGCCCCTTCTCGCACGTCGCCCTGGGCGGCCTCGCGACGCAATGCCTGCAGTTCGAGCAATGGATGGGCCGTTTTTCCGGGTCCCAGTCGAAGATGAGGTCGAGCCAGGGCGCCGTGTCGGGTTGATCGAGCGTAGCTACCATCAGTCCTCCAGCACGCGCATGCGGTCGTTGGGCTCCAATTTATCCAGCCACAACAGGGCAAGGTCCGAAAGGTTCATTTAGTCCTCCGGCGCTGGTCCGAACAGCGCGAACAATATGGTGATGATGATGCCGACGAAGAAGCCGGCCATGAAAACAATAACGTGTGCATCTACCTCTATCGCCCTGAAAAAGTAACCTAGCGCCATTCCAATCCCGACGAAGACAGCAATCCCTGGATGTTCTCCAGATTGAAACTTCCCTTCCGTGCCATCGCATACCTCCTGTTTCTGCCTCCCCGGACGCCCGGCGCCCTTTCGTCTGCTTAATAGACATAATGAAGCCCACCGGAGATAGACTCCAAGTGGGCTAGGCGGATTGCTTATCTGGGCCCGTTTTCGGTTCCAGATCCAGCAAAAAAATATCCTCGACATACACGTGCAGCGCCCTAGCCAGCTCCAGCGCAAGGCCCACGCCGGGGCTGGTTTGCCGCTTTTCGATCTGGCTGAGCACAGTTTGGTGCACCCCAACCCGTTTTGCCAGCTCTCCCTGGCTCAAAACGGCCTTCATGCGTACCTCTCTTAGCCTGTTCTTGACCTTCGCCATTCAATCACCCCTGGATAATGTAACCGATTTGTGCAACAATGTCAAGATATTTTATACAAGTTTTTAATATTCCCATGCAGCCTGGTGTATAATGCAGGCTGAGGCAGGGGCACGAACAAGGCCCTTAAAGCCATCAACGTCAGCAGGAGCGTGGGTGACCGAGGCGGCGAAGATCTTCGGCGAGCAATTGCGTAGGCTGCGCGAGGCTAAGGGCATTGGGCTGCGCGAACTGGCGGAACGAATTCCGATCAGTCACACTGCTCTTGATCGTTATGAGTTGGGCCATCGCCTGCCGTCGGATGTAATTATGCGTTCTATTGCGCGCGCCCTGGATGTGCCCTACGACGAGCTTCGCGAGATGTTGTTCGAAGCTCAGGCTCAGTCTCTTCTGCGTGCCAACCCGAATTTGTCGTCGAGATCGCGAGAGCAGATCATGCAGTTCATACGGTTCGCCAGGGAACAGGATCGGAAGGCAAAGGAAGCACAGAGGAGGGAAGGACAGGGCCCTTGATCGCGGGCTATCGCTCGCGGCCCGTCCAGGTGGCGGAGCAACTGCTGAGCGATTACGGGATCAAGCGGCCACCGATTAATCCTGGGCTCATTCTGCTCGACTTTCCAATCAAGGTCGTTCTCGAAGACTGGGGCACGGACGTATCAGGGATCTTTGTCAGGGGCGAGGTTCTGAACCATATCGGGCTCAACAAGAACCATCCTGTTGAGCGGCGTCATTTCACGCTGTGGCACGAATTCTATCACTTCTACGAGCACAAGTCGATCTACTTTTGTGAGTTCAACGGGCGGGTTAAGGCGAGCCTGTTGGAGCAAGAGGCGGACATCTTCGCTGCGCATTTTCTGATGCCAGAGCGCTGGGTACGCCGCTACTTCGATCAACTGTTCGGCAACGTAGGAGCATTGGCGAAGCGATTCACCGTCTCGAAGACTGCGATGACAAATAGATTGAAGGCGTTGAAGCTGATGGAGGGGGCGGGGTAGAGGATTCATTCAGGAATAGCTGAATAAGGAGGCCATCGATGCGTAATGGAATCTTGCTGTTGCTGTTGGTGGCGGTCGTGGCGGTTGGGGTGGCTTCGCTTCCTGGCGGTGATGTAGGGTCAGCTTACCCTGCCCCGTATCCCAGTCCCTATCCTAGGCAGGGAAGGGTCTACTTGCCGATGTTGTTCGGAGCGGGAGGGACGGTTGCGCCCAACCCAACACAAACACCTGTTCCCGCTGAACAGCCCACGTCCACGCCGCTTCCGACGCAAACGACCGCCCCGACCCCTTCGCCTACCCCTGGATGGTCGTGCACGCAAGAATACACATATCACTTTGGCCTTGATGCTCTTGCTTATTGGGATGTTTACCCGTGGCTCAGGAAAGGACAGTATCTCTACATCAAGATGACTGTTTACGGCGGCAGCAGGGATGGCAGTTTTGCGATTTACGACAGCAATGGCGCGAAGTTGGTTCAAGAGAGTGTTTCGTCGATCTATGACTGGCATTACTTCTGGGCGCCATACTCCGATACGTACACATTGCGAGTGAGCAACCCATCCTGGTTCAACAATAAGACGGTCGATCTGTCCCTGCAGATATGTGGCTATTAGCAACCGCGACGCCGATCTCCGCGGGCTCGGTCGTGACGGAGGGGCTATGAGTGCCAGTAATGGTCAAGGCGCGGAGATGAAGGTCGAGCAATCAGTTCCTGTGGAAGAAGCGGGCAACACGGTCCCTCCATCTGGGGTGACCACCATTTGGGACTACGAAGACTTCAGGAAATCCTTCGTCCGACTTGTGGATGCGCTCGTTCCCTTCATCGAGAGAAAACTGGACCGAGAACACGGCACCGCAAGATGGGCAATGAAGTGGATGCTGATAGCTAATTGTGGTGTGGTCGCTGGCATCGCGGGAGCCGTCGTGTGGCTCACGCACGAAGGGAAAATGTCCGCCGACGCCGCTACGTTTGTTTTTGGCGTGCTGATAGGGACGGCCTTTACTTCGCTGCGTGGCTTCTTCCCGAAGCTCTAGCATCTTGCCATAGCCCAAAGCGAAGGTTAGGCCGACCTCTAGCAGATCATCGGTTAGTGACCTGTTCCTTTGAAGCATGGATGCAGTATAGCACAAACGTGCTAGGTAGGGAAGCGGTCGGCGCGGGAGGTGATGATTGACGTGTACGGAATAGGCGTTCCCGAACTGGTGATTCTCGTTTTAGTCCTCGGTCTCCTGTGGTGGCTGTCCCGCGATCGCGGTGCGCGCTTCAGGCTCGGCGCCGTGCTGATGATCGGAGGCATCGTCGCGATCGCGTACGGCTACTTGGGACTGCAGCAGATTAGCGACGACAAAGCGGCGCTAGGCCCAGCTAGATTGGTGGCGCAGCAACTGACATCGATGCAGCAGCGGACTAACGAAGCGAGAGTGGAAATGCTGGTAGGGGCTGGCGCGATGGGTCTTGGCGTCGTGCTGCTGGCCTGGGCGGTGTACCCGGAGCAAGTCAAGTCCAATGCCTCTAGTTAAGCTGAGACGCGACACACAGACTTCATCCACCGTTAAACACCCTGATTTCAGAAAGGAGCGGGCGCAAACAGGACCTCGCGAGCGTGGCAATGAGCCTTGACGGCACTCAAAAATATGGTCGCTTTTAATCAGGGTGTCGTGAGTTCGATCCTCACACGGCTCACCAATTTGGTCCAGAAACGTCCCCTATTTCGGGGGCTTTTCCGTATTTTGGGGCAGATTCTAGCTGGAAACTAGGGATGGAGGCTGCAAGTGCCCCACGCACCTCTGGCGAGTGTAGCCGAACTGTAGCCCAACTCAGGAACTGAGGCATGGAAGGGGGCTGTCTGTCCAGTTTGCAGACTTCACGCATTGAAAAATGCGTCAATTCGCCCTGGTCCACTCCCCGATGAACGCTAACCATGCTAACTGTTTGTGCCCTGCGGCCGACCCACTAGGGGCGTGTGATACCTAAGGCGCTTGCCGTCAGTCCCGATCCTCCCCCCGCCAGTCCGAAACGCCATCTTCCGTAAATGTATCTGTGTCGGGCCTAAGCCTTTTCTCCAATTCAGACCAGGGAACCTTTGTTATCGCATCCTCCAGGAATTCAGCCGCGGCCCGCCCTTCGCTGTCCTGCCTTGCGAGTCCTCGGCGATGACACGATATCGCACTTCGCGTGGCACACAGGATTCCAGTATCTTTATTGTGACTTCGGGTGGCTCGATCAGCGAGGGGCTTGTACGCCGTCCTATGAACGTGGTCACCTGGAACAATTCAAAGAAATCAACATAATAAAAATAGCACGCACCTGTCATCAAATCTATACGAACTTGCAATGAGGAAGCAATTGCTATGGCCAGGGAAGCCATCGCTTTGCACATCGAGGGGCCTATCGCCGAAGGCGAGCCCGTGCCAGAGGGAAAGGAACGTCCGCAGGTTATCACGATCCGTGTGGCCGCGTAGGCGATTACTTCGTCGTGAACGACCATCTCTTGGCGAACGGCTGTCCGTTAACCGTGCCGGCGACGCGAACGGAATAGGTGGTGCCTGGTCTTAGGGGCTTCGCGGGAATCAGGGCTAAGGAGCGGAGCCAGTTCTTCTGGCTGGTATAAAGCTGCACCCCCTGGCCGGAACTATCGACCATACTGAATTCGCCCCAGGTGACGGCGTCTTGCAAGTGGAAACTAATCGTCACAGGATAGCCAAGGGGACGAGGCGCTCCCGGCGCCGGATCAGGCGTCTCAGCTACTGCCGACAATACAGGAACGGCCTTCTGGCCATCGCCTGGATACACCGTGGGAAGAGTGACAGATGGTCTGTCACCGCTGAAGCCGAAATCGAACACGTCGATGGCTGGCTTCGAGGAGATGCCGTAACCCAGGTGGACTGCAGAAGGGTGAATCATGTTCCAGCGATGATTGATCGTGTCCATAAAATAGTCTATCGTCTTTCGAGGATTTCCCAACAATCCTATGTTCTCGTCCACCGCCCAGTTTGCGTAGCCGGCTGCTCGTGCTCGATCCGGCCAACTGGCACCAGTGAAACCTGGACGTCCAGGGATCTCATAATGAAGCCCCATTCCCGCAAGGCTCTTGTCCCCGTAGTTCGACGCGTAATAGCTAGCGTGCGCTGCGGCGGCCTTTCCTAGCGCTGGACTTAGTTTAAGGCGACCTGCGCCGGCGATCGTTCGATAGTAGTTGATGGCATCAAGGGCCACCTGCTCGGGTGTCCCCCTCGGCCCTTCGCCTCCCCGACTCGGCGGCTGTGCGCGATCGGGCGGCAGGGGGACTATAGCCTCCGGAGGGAAAAGCCCAGCTTCTTTTCCAACATCACCCCCGTTGGCAACTGTTACCTGGCCGGCCTTGGCCCACGGAACATCAGCCTTCCACTGCTGGATCACTGCCCGCTGAAGACGCACGACAAAGTGGTTGCCGTTATCCACCACGCGCGAGGTGGGGAGGCCGTAGATGACCATTGGATCGGCGACGCTGTAATACTGTGCTTTAATAGCTGGATTTGCGTCGAGAAGCGCGATTCTTGCGGCGACGATAGCATCCCAACTCTTGTTAGCGTCGAAGCCGCTTTCGAACTTTGCAGGCGTGGAGCGAACAGTGAACAGCCAGCCATCCTTGCCTGCGATGGATAGCTGGTCGAACACGTTGACGAAATACGCCTGCCCCAACTCGGGCCGCCACTGCAACACGCCTTTCTGCATCGCCTGGACGACAAAACCGTCCCAGACAAACCGGTGAGAGACAGGATAGCCAACGCCAGCGACTCCCCCTAGCCTTTTGAACTCAGACCAGAAGCGAGCGCTAGCATCATCGACGACTGTGTATCCGACGCCGCTGTCGCCTCCACTGGCCTGGCTGAAGAAATGGCCGCCGGGAACGTCGAAGTCGGCGGGCGCAGCGGCAACAGGCACGGATGATAATATCAGGGCTATTAGGGAGCCAACAACAAGCAAGGTTTTCACAGCCGCTATACTAAGGGCTCCTGCTGCCGGTTGTCAACCACCAAAACGGGCTATTGCATCTCTATTGCTCGACAAGCCCCTGGCTCTCCGCATATCACGCCGCCCAGGCCCTGTGTCGTGCTTCTGGTACTATCGTACTAGTTAATCGGTACTGCTTTCTGCCCCCCAGGCATTGACTTGCTGGCAACCAGATAATATGATGCTTGGGCGTTGAGCATTCTTTCGCAGTGTCCCTCGTCTTGGCCTGTAGGGAACGTGATTGACGTTACTTATAGAGCAGTCAGCCTGATTCGTTTCACGCGACGTTGTAAGGAGGATGACACGGTTAGATGAACAATGACAGGTCTAGGCTGAAAGGAACAGACGTACGAACAGCAGGATTCGAGGAATGGTTGTTTCAGACTGGAGCAATTGCGTCGGCACCGCCATCAGACGACACGCACTTAACGGTTGACCGGTCAGCCGCCGTATCCATAGGGCCGCGTGGGACACTTACGGACTCGCGGGAACGGAAGGCCAGGTGTTGCGATCTCGTAAAACGTATGCCGGCCATCGTCTGTCAGCTTGCTCCAAATGGAAATACGCTCTTTGTCAGCGATAACATCACCAGGATCGCCGGTTATCTGCCTGAGGAATTACAAGGCAGGAACTGGTGGGAGGTGTTCTATCCCGGGGATCAGAGCCGCCAGGTTGAGGAGGTTTGCTCACGGTTCCAACGTGGCGACATCCTCGACCACGAAATGACTTTGACGGCAAAAGATGGTTCCCTCAGAACGCTCTCCTGGACTTCTGCCAACGGCTACTCGCAAGATGGAACGCTCGAAGATATTTTGCTCACGGGAATAGGCATTACTGAACGCAAGCAGGCCGAAGAGCTGTTCAGAACCCTCTCCAATAGCTCTCCGATTGGAATCTACATCGTTCAGGATGGAAAGTTTCAATTCGCGAACCCGCAGTTCCAGGAATGGACGGGGCGTAGAAAAGAAGAACTGCTAGGCGTGGACTCTACGGAACTCGTCGCGCCTGACTTCAGAGACTCGGTACGGAATAACGCAACCAGTATGTTGAAGGGCGAGCGCTCTAACCCCTACGAATTCCAAATATGCAGCAAGTCGGGGCAGACCAGGTGGATAATGGAGACAGTTGCCCCTATTCAGTACCAGGGACGGCGAGCCGTTCTGGGAAACTTCATGGATATCACTAATTGGAAACAAGCCGAGGAAAACCTCAAGCAAAGCCTCGAAAAGCTGCGTAAGACACTGGAAGGGACTATTCAAGCTATGGCCCTGACCGTCGAGATGAGAGACCCGTACACTGCAGGGCATCAGCGGAGAGTGGCAAACCTCGCGTGTGCGATCGCCAGGGAGATGCAGCTTCCCAAAGAGCAAGTCGATACAACCTATCTAGCCACAATCGTTCACGACATCGGCAAGATATGCGTCCCCGCCGAAATCCTCAGCAAGCCAGGTCGGATAAGCGACATAGAGTTTGGCCTTATCAAGGCGCACTCTCAGGTCGGCTACGATATCCTGAAAACCATAGAGTTCCCCTGGCCCATCGCCGAAATCGTCCTTCAACATCACGAACGGATGGACGGTTCAGGGTATCCCTCAGGCATGATGGGGCGAGAACCCCATTTGGAAGCAAGAATTCTGGGTGTGGCTGACGTCGTCGAAGCTATGGCGTCGCATCGACCTTATCGACCCTCCCTCGGGATCGAAAGAGCCCTTCAGGAGATATCGCACAACAGCGGCATCCTTTACGACCCTGAGGTGGTAGACGCGTGCTTGAGGCTTTTTGGAGAAAAAGGATTTAGGCTGGAGTAAAGGCATAAGACTCAATTTGCCCTAAATATCTCGCCGAAGTTGTCGATAATAGAATCGACTTGGCGTGCAATGTTTCCATACTCTGTTCAGCCTGGGTTCTCGAGAGCGCGGCGTAACGCTCCGACACGGCGCTCCTGGTCATCACTGGCACCATGGATGCATGTTGAAACCTGCGTGCCTGCTAATATTAGCAGGCCACATATTTTTCAGGGGGGGATGTAGGCGTGAAATTCAACGTTTTCGCGAAACTCCTTAGCGGATTTGCCGGAGTGCTCATTCTGATGGGTGTGGTGGGGTGGATTGGCATCAGCAGCATGGCTACCGTCAATGGATTCGTTGTCTCAATGTACGCAGACGATCTAGTGCCAATCGAGAATCTAGGGGTGGTATCTACCAGCCTGCACAGGATGCGAGTGAACGTGGCGGAATTCCTCCTGGCCGATGACCAGACGAAGATGGCAGAGGCCGAAGCCAAGATAGCCGAGCAGGACAAGGAGATATCCGCTCGTCTAGACAAATACGGCAGGACTGACCTGAGCAAAGAGGATAAGGACTTGCTGGCACAATTCAACGCGGCCTGGCCGGCGTATAGGGCAGAACGCGATAACGTTCTGAGACTGAAGCATGAAGGCAAGGATAAGGAAGCGATGACACTGTTCCAGGGCGCCGCACGGCAGAAGCTAGCGCCTGTGCAGGACACGTTGCAACATATAATCGAAGTGAACGTGCGCGACGCCGAGGGGAACGGTAAATCGGCCGAGAGCGTCTACAATCAGAGCAGGATGATTCAGATCGGTCTGCTTGTTCTGGCTACTATCCTCGGCCTCGCCGTGGCCCTATACCTATCGCGATCTATATCAAGCGTCGTGAGCCAGATGGCCAGGGCTGCCGAGGGCATAGCTGACGGTAATCTCGATCAGCGGATCGACGTCAAATCCAACGACGAGGTCGGCCAGATGGCGAAGTCCTTCACGCGGATGATTGCCTATCTTCACGGTATGGCCGACGTTGCCAGCGCCGTGGCGGAAGGGGACTTGACCAAAGACGTCAAGCCGAAATCGGATAAAGATGTCCTGGGCAGCGCCTTCAGTACTATGATTCGCAACCTGCGCGAGCTCGTTTCCCAGGCAAGCGAAGCCGCCACCAACGTATCGGCCTCTTCTGCCCAGCTCTCGGAAGCCGCTGGCCAGGCTGGAGCGGCCACCCAGCAGATTGCTACCACTATTCAGGAAGTGGCAAGAGGCTCACAAACCCAGTCGGCCACTGCCCAGGATGCTTCCAACTCGATTCAGCAGCTTACCCAGGCGATTGACCAGGTTGCCAAAGGTGCCCAGGAGCAATCCAGAGCGATTCAAGAAACTTCTTCTTCCGTCGCCAAGATGTCCGCAGCTATCGATAGGGTCTCCACCGGTTCACAGGTGGTTGTTTCCTCTGCCAACAAATCTCAAGAGGCAGCGAAGAGCGGCGCTTTAGCGGTCAATCATACCGTCCAGGGCATGGAAGGCATTCGTGGTAAAGTGAGCGTGTCGGCCAAACTGGTGAAGGAACTGGGCGAGCACTCGGACCAGATAGGCAAGATAGTTGAAACGATTGACGACATAGCGGAGCAGACGAATCTCCTGGCTTTGAACGCGGCCATCGAGGCGGCGCGAGCTGGCGAGCACGGCAAGGGATTCGCGGTGGTGGCCGACGAGGTGAGGAAGCTGGCTGAGAGAGCAGGTAAGGCCACGAGAGAGATTACGCAGATCATTCAGACGGTGCAGAAGGGAACCAGCGAGGCCGTGACCGCCATGGGCGAGGCAGCCAAAGAAGTGGAGGTCGGATCGAAGCTTTCGGCTGAGGCGGGGCAGGCGCTGCAGGATATCTTGCAGGCAGTGCAGGATTCTTCCGAGCAGATGCAGGGGATAGCGAAGGTCGTATCCGAGATGAATCAGTTGTCTGTGGAGGTGGTCAGGTCGATCGAATCGGTGTCGAGCGTGGTGGAGGAGAACACGGCGGCGACGGAGGAGATGGCGGCAGGGGCGAGTGAGGTAGGCCGTACGATAGAGAGCGTGGCGGCGGTAAGTGAGCAAAGTGCGGCGTCGGCCGAGGAAGTGTCGGCTGGGGCGGAGGAGATGTCGGCGCAGGTGGAGGAAGTAGTGGCATCGGCGCAGTCGTTATCGCAGATGGCTGAGGAGTTGCAGCAGGCGGTGTCTCGCTTCAGGTTAGGCGATGATGTTTATGAAGGCGAGCCTGTTCTGCGCAGGCGAAGGATGGATTGGGCGAAACAGAACGCGGCTGAAAAGGTCGCAAGAGTGGGCGGGCGTGTAAGGTAAGCTACGCGGCGAATAAATTCGCGCGCAACGCATACGAAACCCGCCTTCGCGGGTTAGCTCAGGCAACGTAGGTCGACTTCGTTTAAATAGCGCGGTTTTCCTCTACGAGATCCTTTCCAAGATGCCGCGCTCCTTTCCCCTCCGGGATCACTTTCAGTATGCCCGCCCCATTTTGCAGTTGAGACGGGGCGGGCGAAACCGCCGCGAGCCACTTCCTAGGAGCAAGCAAAAAGCTGGTAGTTGTCGCGACCAGATTCCTTGGCGCGATAGAGCGCGACATCGGCGTTCTTGATCAGAGCCTCGGCATCGTCACCATCTTCGGGATAAATAGCAATTCCAATGCTCGTGGTTACACGAAACCCTTGCTCGGCAAACGGAAAAGGCTTCCTTATGGCTTCCAGAGTCCTTTGAGCCACCTCGACCGCGTCCTCCACGCGGTTGACTTCTGGCAACAACAACATAAACTCGTCGCCACCCATCCTGGCAACTGTATCGCTGCCGCGGAGAAGCCCCGTCAATCGGTCCCCGACACGTAGCAGTAGCTGGTCTCCTGCGTCGTGGCCCATTGTGTCATTAACTTGCTTGAACCTGTCTATGTCCAGTATCATGACCGTCAGCCGCCGTTTGTTGCGCTGTGCCTGGGCCAGCGCCTGGTTCAGTCGGTCGTAGAACACGATCCTGTTCGGTAAGCCTGTCAAGGCATCGTGGTAAGCAAGCCGCCTGATGGTCTCCTCTGCTCGCTTGAGCTCGGCGATGTGCTGCTCGCGCTCTTGCTCACGAATTCGTATCTCCTCAGCCATTCGGTTGAATGCCACGGCCAGTTCCTTCAGCTCAACAGGTCCTGTCACCTGCATCTTATTGCCAACCTCTCCGCGACCAATCGCCAAAGCGCGCTCTTGCAAACGAGCAACAGGCACTGTGATCTTGCGAGCGATGGCGAGCGCGACCAGCAAGGCGACCAGGGCTCCTATGAATTTCAGCCCTACATCACGAAGGAAACCTTGAAAGGCAGGCGTCATAGCCTCCTCTTCAAGGCGATTGGCAGACGCGGCCCAGCCAACAGAAGGGATAGGTGAATAGCTGGCAAGACGTGCCTCGCCAGTGAGTCCCAGGATTCTATCGGTGACCTCGACTCCGGCCAGTGCGCGGGCAATGACGGGCCGCGTCTTGCCCCAGTCGCGCTGTTCCCAGCTCATCTCGATCTCAGGATAGCGGTAAACGCTCTTACCCTGTCTGTCGATGAGGCCGATGGCTCCCCCTCCGGCTCGGTCGACCTTCAGCACGCTGCCGAGCTTACGAGGATCGATTTCTGCGATCACGATTCCCAGAAGGACACCTCGCTCATCGCGAATCCCCCTGCCTATGCCGAAGGTCTCCTCCCCACTTTCGGTCGCGATTCCGAGGTCGCCGACGCTGAACTCTCTTCCCTCCTCGATATTCCGAAAAACGGGATGCCCTTTGACGTCTTCGCCGACAAGGCGCGGCTCGCTGGAGACGACCACACGACCCTCAGGACTAACCCAGCTACAAATACGAATGGAGAAATGCTCGGTAGCAACAGTAGTAAGCATCCGCGCCTCTTCGTCGTAACTCCAGGGATTCGGTGACGCAAGAGCCAGTCCAACGACCAACTCGTGGCCAAGCACATCTCGTACATGGTCCTCGAACATCGCGCCTACGGACCGCGCCAGCTCGAGATTGTTCTGGAATTCCTCGGCGCGACGCACCTGGAACAGACTGTAATAGTGAAATGCCTCGACCAGTGTCTCGGGCACGAGAACGACGAGCAGGAGTAGAAGCAGCGTTCCTCGGACGCCACGCGGATAGAGTCGTTCGATTAAGCCTCGCCCCATCACGACCGTCCTAACAGAAAAAGGCGCCCACAATTGCAGGCGCCTCCATCACCAACTATCCACCTGACGCCCAATCCACCCAACTGGAGGTGGCCGACGACAACGGGTAGACCACAAGCATAATAGCACCTGCCTAGCAGCAAGTCAAGCCATCGCCATTCAACGTACCGTGAAAACAGACGATCCCAAGAACCCACGGCGCATACTCAACGTTCGTGGCGTAGGACATATGCTGTCCATCGACCGCGGCGAGTAGCATCCCCACTGCGGAAGCCCAGATGTTTTCGGCCAAGCAAAACTGAGACTAAAGTCGCAGATTCGGTACTTGCAAGAAGTTATACTTACGACAGTGGCGAAGCTGTCGACCAAACCGCCGTATCTGTTGCCGGGAGGACTGAAAACTATGAAAGTGACACGTAGGGAATTCCTGAGGTTTGCTGGCACCTCGGCCATAGCGGCTGCAGGTGCCAGCCTATTGCCTGGCCTCATCCCCGGGTTGACCGCTGGCGACGTCGAGGCGCAGGACGTCAAATGGGACAAGGCCCCGTGCCGCTTTTGCGGCGTCGGCTGCGGCGTGCTCGTCGGAGTAAGCGACAACAAGGTCACCGCGGTCAAGGGCGATCCTGAATCGCCAGTCAATCGGGGGCTGCTGTGCGTAAAGGGCTATAACTTGCTGAAGATCCATTCTGCTCGTGACCGCTTGCTCACACCGCTCATTCGCACCTCACCAAAAACCACTGACAGGGCACAGTTCCGCCGTGCCACCTGGGACGAAGCCCTGGACCTGATGGCCAGCAAGATCAAGGATGCCCGGGCAAAGCATGGGGAGACCTCGGTGGCGATGTACGGCTCCGGCCAGTGGACCATCTGGGAAGGCTATGCCGCGGTCAAGCTGTACAAGGGGGGATTGCGCTCGCACAACATCGAGCCTAACGCCCGCCTCTGCATGGCCAGCGCCGTCGCCGCTTTCATGAATACATTCGGCATCGACGAGCCCGCCGGGAACTACGAGGATTTCGAGCACGCCAATGCCTTCGTGTTATGGGGCGCCAATATGGCCGAGATGCATCCGATGCTATGGTCGCGAGTCGTCGACCGCAAGCTTTCGAGCCCAGGTACGAGGATATACAATCTCACGACCATCTCCAACCGCTGTTCGGATATGGCCGACGAGGAGATCATCTTCAAGCCGCAGTCGGACCTCGCCATCGCCAACGGTATCGCTCGCCTTATCATCCAGCGGAACGCGGTCAACGAGGCGTTCGTCGGGAAGCACGTAGCGTTTCGGTCTGGCAAGACCAACATCGGTTACGGCCTGGAGGACAAGTTCGCCTTCGACGACGAGCCCCGAGAGGTGCTCTTCGAGGAGTACGCCCGCTTCGTGGATGAGTATACTCCTGAACGTGTCCAGGAACTGAGCGGGGTTTCGCCAGAGACGTTGAACCGTCTCGCCTCCGTCTACGCCGATCCCAAGGTACGTGTTATGTCTCTCTGGACCATGGGCGTGAACCAGCACACCCGGGGCACCTGGATGAACAATCTGATCTACAACCTCCACCTGCTGACAGGCAAGATCGCCGAGCCAGGCAACTCCCCGTTCTCGCTCACAGGCCAGCCCAGCGCTTGCGGTACCACGCGCGAGGTGGGAACGTTCAGCCATCGACTGCCGGCCGATATGCTGGTGGCCAACGCTGAGCACCGAGCCATCGCCGAGAAGATCTGGAAGCTGCCCGCGGGGACGATCCCGCCTAAGCCAGGTTACCACGCTGTCGAGATGTTTCGCGCGCTCGACCGCGGGGAGATCAAGTTCCTTTGGGTCCAGGTCACCAATCCGTTCCAGGACCTCCCCAAGCTCGGTCGATACCGCAAGGCTGCGGCCGAGCGCGATTGCTTCATCGTCGTCTCCGACGTCTATCCTACCAGGTCTACTGAACTGGCCGACGTGATCTTGCCCACCGCGATGTGGGTCGAGAAAGAGGGCGCTTTCGGCAACACCGAGCGTCGCACGCAGTTCTGGCGCAAGATGATCGATCCTCCTGGCGAAGCCAGATCCGATCTCTGGCAGACGATAGAGATGGCCAAGCGATTGGGACATGGACAACTGTTTGAGTATGACAAAGACAAGTATCCGATTCCTTCTGGGCATCCCGCCTCGGACGCTAGCAAAACGGCAGGATTTTACATGGAGAAAGCGCTGTTCGAGGAGTACCGCGAGTTCGGCCTGGGCAAAGGCCACGACCTGGCGCCTTTTGACAATTACCACAAGGCGAGGGGCCTGATATGGCCGATTGTAAATGGCAAGGAAACAAAGTGGCGCTTCAGAGAGAACAACGACCCCTATGTGAAAAACGGACAGGGCATTCGCTTCTACGGCAACGAGAAGATCGAGGGCAGGGCCATCGTATGGCTCAGGCCCTACGAACCGGCGGCCGAGGCGCCCGACGCCGAGTACCCAATGTGGCTTTGTACCGGACGTGTGCTCGAGCACTGGCACTCTGGCACGATGACCCGGCGCGTGCCAGTGCTTTTCAATGCCTATCCGCACGCAACGGCGAACCTGCACCCCGAAGATGCCAGGAAGTACGGCATATCGTCTGGAGACCGGTTGCGCATATCTTCCCGGCGGGGTAGCGCAGAGGTCTATGCGGAGATCGGGGGACGAGTAACCCCGCAGAAGGGGATGGTGTACGTCCCGTGGTTTGACGAGGACGTGCTAATCAACCTGGATACGCTCGACGCTTTCTGTCCAATTTCGAAGCAGCCTGATTTCAAGAAGTGCGCCGTGAAGATCGAGAAGGTGTAGGGGGATAAATTCGATGAAGAAGTTGTACCACTTGGCCCTGCCGCTAGCAGTAATGGGATTATTACTGCTATGGGGTTGCGCGCTGGAGCAGCCGAAACCGGCGCCGACCCCGCGCGCGAGCGCTCCAGCGGCGAAAGACGCGGCCTCCGCGGATAAGGAGCAACCAGCTACGCCGCCAAGAAGCGTGCCTGCCGCCCAGAAGCCGGGCACACCAGAAGCCGAGGCAAAGAAACCCGATAGCGGCGCATACACGCACCAGAGCCTGGCAACCGGATCGCCAGGAATGAACCGCTACGACGCACCACCCCCTGGCAGGGCCAACAAGGTAGATCGAGCGTATCCGGGTGCGCCGCCAGTAATTCCACACAGCCTCAATGGGTTGGCGATTACCAAAGACTCGAATTCGTGCGTTGGCTGCCATTCGACGGGGATGGAGGTAGCTCCAGGGCACGTGGCCACCAAGATACCGGATAGCCACTACGTCGACCCGAAGACGGCCACTAAGGGCAGCCAGATCAGTGGGACTCGGTACGTGTGCCTGTCGTGCCACGTACCGCAATCGCCTGATAGGCTGATCCTGGAAACAAGGAGCTGATGCTCCGCCGGCGAACCGAAGAGTGGTGGTGCCCACCAATGCATCGAACGCCCGCGTCGGTTTTCCTATATAAGATGAGCGAGCTCGACTCGTTGCGATAACAGCTTCATAGGGAGTTGGAGTTGGTCTTCAGTCTACCCCTTGCGCTTCACGACAATGAGATTGTACACTATGTTTTGTACAACGATTGTGGCCCACGAGAGATTACGATCGAACCCCCTCTTTAGGGTTCCTAGGAGTGAAGCATGCGAGACAGAACTGGCCTGTCAGAGGCATTCGTCATCGTAGCCGCCGTGTTCGTGACCTGCCTCCTGACAGCTAACATCATCGCCGTGAAAGTCGTCGACATTTTCGGTTGGGCAGCGCCTGCCGGCGTGGTAATTTTCCCGTTGAGCTACATTTTCGGTGACGTTCTGACCGAGGTATACGGCTATCGCCAAGCCAGGCGCGTTATATGGCTGGGCTTCGCCTGTAACCTTATCGCGGTCATTGCCATCTGGTTGGGCCAGGTAATGCCGTCCTCGTCGTTCTGGGATGCACAACCTGCCTACGAACGCATTCTAGGGTACACTCCCAGACTGCTCATCGCGTCCTTTGCCGCCTACCTCGTGGGGGAGTTCGCTAACTCCTTCGTCCTGGCCAAAATGAAGATCCTCACCCAGGGTCGCTGGCTATGGAGTCGGACCATTGGCTCGACTGTGGTCGGCGAAGGGCTAGATTCTCTCGTCTTCATCGCCATCGCCTTCTCTGGTGCGCTTCCTGGACCTGTCCTTATCACGATGATTGCCACTCAGTGGCTGCTGAAGACTGCGTACGAAGTCGCGGCCACACCGCTAACCTACGCGGTGGTCAGTTTCCTAAAGCGCAAGGAAGGTATCGATACTTTCGACTACGACACTAACTTCAATCCTCTGCTGGTCGCCGACTGAGCCGGCACGGTTTCTGCAACACAGAGTCGACTATCCTCGATCGAAGGAGGTTGCTATGGCAAGGTTATTCGGCTTTGTGCTCGGAACTCTGATGCTGCTCAACGGCATCTCTGACACCATTAGCCCTCGCTTCGGCTTCAGCATCTGGGAGCGTGTCCTCAAGCGCTACTTCCCGGAGCCGCTCAACAAGACCGTGCGCGAATACTCGCGACTCTCTACGCCAGCGCTGCGATACCTGTCCGTATGGGAGATTTGTATCGCCCTGACGATGCTGTGGCTGGCAAGCAGGACTCACGAGTAGGATGTTGGGCGGTAGAACGACACTGATAGAACGGCGGCCCACCATTGGGCCGCCGTTCTACCTGCCAATAATCCTCTAATCGTACCAGGAGCCTCCCCACTCGCCAGTTCAGAAAGCGCCCAAGCGAACGGAATCTTTGTGCGTTCTTGCCGTTGATGGTATAATTCCAAGCGATGCAGGTTGCTGTTCACATATCGTACGGCTGTGGAGGTGGATGAGTTCCGAGGTGGAAGAGCCGAAAGACAGAAATGGCAGGCCAGCCCCAATTGAAAACGGAGGGAAAGAGGGAGAACCTGTCCAGTTCGCGCACGATAGTGAACGCGAATTTGCCAGCATACTTGATTTCTACCAGATCAAATGGGTATATGAGCCCAAGACTTTCCCTTTGCAGTGGGATAGCGAGGGTCGTTTGTTAGAGTGTTTCACGCCTGACTTCTACCTGCCTGAGCTAGATCTGTACGTAGAGCTCACCACGCTTAAGCAAAGTCTTGTGACCAGGAAGAACCGTAAGCTTCGACACTTGCGGGAGCTTTACCCAGAGATCAACATCAAGCTGTTCTACGGTCGCGACTTCCGCAGCCTGATGGCTAAGTACGGTCTCGGCGCGAGAAAAGCCGACCAGAACTGAAGCAATAAAGATTCATGGTACAATAATCGTCGAAGTCCTTAGACGTTCAGACAGTGAGGTGCATTAACAACTTAGTATATGTTAGAAAGTGAAGCATCTAGATCGACTGCATTGGCAGTTGAGCCGACGTTGCCATTGGGTATACACAGTGTCTGGCTCAGCGTGCTGATGCTGGTGATTTGTATTCTCTTCGTTGCTTTCTTCTCCAGCTCCGAAGCATCGCTCCTTTTCGTGAGCAAAGTCCGCATTCGCAACCTGGCTGAGAAGGGTAACCGCGCGGCGCAGGCAGCGCTGCGCGTCCTCAGTAAGCACGATAAGCTGTTTGCCACTATTCTTTTCACCGAGAACACGTTCATTATCTTCGCATCGTCCGTTGGAACGGCGTTGGCGCTCTCTGTGGTAGGTAAGGATGGCATTTATCTCGCCACGCTGGTGATGACGATCGTGATCGTCATTTTCGGTGAGATAACGCCGAAGACGTTTGCGGCGCAGCACGCGGAGAGAGTATCTCTCCTCTTTTCGAGGCCGATCGAGGCGGTGATCAAGCTAGTTGGCCCAATAGTCTGGATACTGACTGTTGTTACCAACCTTATTATTCGCCTCGCCAGCAGGAATATGAAGGATAAGTCGCCCTTCGTAACCGAAGAAGAGATACGCCTGCAGATAAGTATCGCGCAGCGGGAAGGTGTAGTTCACGAGCAGGAAGAAGAAATGCTGCATAATGTGTTCGAGTTCAGCAACAGCCTCGTGCACGAGGTGATGGTGCCCAGGCCCGAGGTTGCTGGTGTGCAGGAAAACTCGACGATTGGGGGGTTTCTTTCGACTTTCGCGGAATCTCGCCACAGTCGTTTCCCCGTTTATCGAGGGAGTCTCGACGACGTCGTTGGGGTCGTGTCCATTAAGGACATTCTGCTTGGGCTGTCGAAGCGCTCCATTACGCTCGAATCCCCTATCAGTCATATGGTGCGCTTAGTCGCTTTTGTCCCCGAAACCAAACATGTTGGGGAGCTGTTCTTTGAAATGCAGGCCCGGCAGGAGCAGATGGCAATCGTGATCGATGAATACGGCGGTACAGCGGGCATCGTCACGATAGAAGACCTCGTCGAAGAGATCGTCGGCGATATGCGCGACGAATTCGCCGTCGAGCCAGATCCTGTAAAGCAGGTTGACGACCGAACAGTAGCTATCGAAGGCCAGACCCGAGTCGACGAAGTCGCCGAGTTGACCGGCGTCGCAATTCCGGATGGAGATTATGAGACCGTCGCAGGTTTCGTTCTAAACGAGTTGGGACACATTCCGGAAGTTGGAGAGAGGGTCACGCTCGACGATCTGACTGTAACAGTGACCGAGATGGACGGTGTGCGGATTAGCCAGGTCCAGATTCAGAAGAACTAGCTGAAGATAGGCGCACAGCGAAGAGCCTCCGCCGATATGATTCGGCGGAGGCTTATTGTTGCGAAGCTATACGACATCGGCTTGCCAATTATCGAACATGGCGCCCACAGACCCTCCGTCGTGAATGCGCTTCATCACTTCGGCGAACAGCGGCGCGACAGAGAGCACGACGATTTTATCTTGTCGCTTGTGCTCAGGCAACGGAATTGTGTCCGTTGTGACCAGTTCCTTCAGTGGACTATTGCGTATTCTCTCCACCGCAGGCCCTGATAGCACGGAGTGTGTGCAACAAGCGAAGATTTCAGATATCCCAGCCTCCTGTAAAACGCGACAGGCATCCATTAACGAGCTGCCAGTATCAATCTCGTCGTCGATGATAATTGCTTGCCGGCCAGCAACCTGGCCAATTACGTTGAGCGTCTGCGTGCGTGAGTCGTTCCCCTTGCGCCGCTTCTCGATTACTGCCAGCGGCGCGCCCAGCCTTTCGGCAAAGTTCCTGGCTTTCTTAGCGCTCCCTAAATCGGGCGCCACAATGACTACGTCTTCTAACTCTTTCTGCCGGAAATACCCCGTCATATTATTTATGGCCGTGAGTTCGTCAAATGGGATCGAGAAGAAACCCTGGATCTGCCCGGCGTGGAGATCCATGGACAGAACCCGATTGGCTCCAGCAACGGTGATCATGTCGGCGATCAGACGCGCGGTGATCGGCACTCTGGGCTGATCCTTCTTGTCCGTTCGACCGTAGCCATAGTATGGCAGCACGGCGGTGATTCTAGCGGCCGATGCGCGTTTGAGGGCATCGATCATGATGAGCAGTTCCATTATGCTCCTGTTGACAGGCGAGCAGGTTGGCTGAATGACAAAGACATCTTGCTCGCGCACCACGTCGTTTATCCGAACGAAGATGTTTTCGTTGGGAAACTCAAAAACATCGGCCCTACCCAGGGGAACGCCGAGACACTCGGAAACAGCCCTGGCAAATTGAGGATTTGCGTTACCAGAAAAGATGCTTAGCTTTCCATACACGTTCTTCACCTCCCTCCAGTCCAGTTTTGGCAGCAAAAAGCACCCTGCGGATCCGCGCCCAATGATTTCGGCGCAGGGCAAAAAAAGAGCCCACACATTATCCCTAACCGCATCCCTTGCGGTGTCCACTATAGCAAAAAATCGCCTGCTTGACAATCGCGGAAGCCGAGATGTTTTCGGCCAAGCAAAACTGAGACTAAAGTCGCAGATTCGGTATTGGCAAGAAGTTATACTTACGACAGTGGCGAAGCATTTGATGCTTACTTGTTTAGTAAGGAGGATGAGTAAGAAGATGACGACTGGAACGAACAGAATCTCTGATAAGTCTATTCTTGTCACTGCACCAGAGATAATCAATGACGATTGCATAGGTTGTGGCGAGTGCGTTCCAGCCTGCCCATCCGAAGCTCTCGTCCTTGTCGAGAGTAAAGTCACGATGTTGCCCGACATTGACTGCTCTTATTGCGGCGAATGCGAGGAAGTCTGTCCTACGGGAGCCATAGCATGCCCGTATGAAGTCACGTTTGCAGAAGAATGACGAGTTGTAACACTCCTCTCGCGCTCTTTGGCTATAACATCTGGAAAACGTTCGACAAACCGGAAACATCATCAACCTTATAGGAGGAAAGAGAAATGTCTACAAACGGAGAAAACGGCGTAGTAGTACTTGACGTGCGGGAGCTGCCACCCTGGGAGCGGCATCCTACGATCTTCGACCTGTTTGACAGCCTTGAACCAGGCGCGGCGATCAAGCTAATCAACGACCACGACCCGAGGCCGTTGCGGTACCAGTTTATGGCAGAGCGAGAGGGCAAATTCGAGTGGGAATCCCACGAGGAATCACCACGAGAATGGGTTGCAAACATTAGGAAGATTGCCAATGGCAGTTGACGTAGAGAAACTTCTGATCGTCGAAGGGATGTGATGCGACATAAACAAGCGGTCTTGCGCAACGCGCGAAATGGAGGTTAAGATGAGAGGTAAGAGCTATGGAGAAAACTGCCAGCCCGAAAGTCTTGGTCAGGTCGCGCACAAACAAAGGGTTCTTGAAGTTAGACCTGGTGACCACGAGGAACCTGATTCAGGCGGCTTTGGCCATGATCTTGCTCTACACGGGCTGGCGATTCTATCTTTTTGTCCAGCATTTCGAAACGCTGGGCTCTACTCCATACGTGGAGCGACCTGCATCTGTAGAAGCATTCCTGCCACTCAGCGCGCTCGTGGCCACCAAGAACTGGATAGTCAACGGAACCTTCGATACCATCCACCCCGCGGGACTGACGATCTTTCTCGCCGTGACCACGATTTCTCTCTTGTTCAAGAAGGCCGTCTGTAGTTGGCTGTGCCCAATCGGCGCTCTATCAGAACTACTCGCGAAACTGGGCAAACATATTCTTGGCCGAAACCTTCGCCTTCCTACATACTTCGATCGTCCGCTTATGGGCCTGAAATATCTCGTGCTCGGGTTCTTCGTTAAATCGATCATAGTAGACATCCAACAGGATCGACGTGGCTAAGGCGAGTGACGTCACCTCACCGGAATGTTCAAGTTGCTTGAACTGCCTCAAGGCGTGTCCAAGGGCCGGCGCATTGACATTGAAAGCTGTTGGGCGATGGGACATAAACCCCTGGCTGTATCCAATGCTGGTGGTCGGCACCCTCTGTGTCGCGATCATTGCCGCCAACCTGACCGGGCACTGGCAGACAGCCATCACCTACGCCGAATACGCCAAGTTGATACCATTGGCAGATACGCTATCCCATTGACCTAGCCAATCGGGCACGGCGAAACCTGGGCCGCAGCAGGCATCTGCACAACCCTGTGAGACATTCGGAAGTCCTCCTTCAACGCTATCCCCTTTTTAGCTTGGTACAGTAATTGCAGCAGAGAATCCCTAGGCTGGTGTGCTTCCACATGACAGGAGTGCAGCGAAATGAAAGATACGGTGCGTTCCGGCGTTCTGGCTCAACGTCGTAGACGTGGGCCAGGCAAATTGCAGCTACGATTGAACGTTAACGGAGAAACGTACGAAGTGATGGTAGAGCCCCGACGTACCTTGCTGGATGTCCTGAGAGACGACCTGGGCCTGACGGGCGCCAAGAAGGTCTGTGATCGAGGGCAATGCGGGGCCTGCACAGTGCTGCTACAGGGCGTGCCAGTGTATTCGTGTCTGAAGCTGGCAATCGAGTGCGAGGGGAAACCCGTCGAGACCGTTGAAGGTCTGATGTCCAACGGCAGATTGCATCCGTTACAGCAGGCATTCATCGATCACGATGCGTTTCAGTGCGGTTTCTGTACGCCAGGCATACTGATGTCGCTGAAAGCTTTGTTTGACCGCAACGACAGCCCAACCGAAGACGAAGTCAGACAAGCAGTAGAGGGAAACCTTTGCCGCTGCGGAGCATACTCGAAGGTATTGCAGGCAGCATTGTCGGTGGCCAGGGCAAACGAACAGGAGTAAGTGCTGTGCCTAAGATCGTCAGGACCAGGGTAGAGTTTGAGGGCGAGGTGCGAGAGAGGATGGCAGTAGTCGTGGAAGACCAGGTGCTCCCGTGGAGCGCTAGGGAAAAGCTTGACATCGTCGGACGACCACATCCCAGGGTCGGTGGCAGGCAGATAGTTACGGGAGGTGCCACGTACACTGCCGACGTCCAGATTCCAGGCATGCTCCATTGCAAAATAAGGCGCAGCCCACTGCCTCACGCAGAGGTCCTATCAATTGATACTGCTGAGGCCCAGACCCTATTCGGCGTCAGGGGGGTGCTGACTCACGCGAACGCTCCACGGATCCGATGGTTTGGTAACAGCTTCCTGTTCGACCGATTTGTCCGATTCGAGGGAGACGAAGTTGCCGCTGTGGCCGCGGATAGCGAGGAAATTGCCGAAGATGCCCTCGACCTGATTCACGTGCGCTATCGGGAGTTGCCGTTTGTCGTCGACCCCGAGCAAGCTATGAAACCGGACGCTCCAAGGGTCCACAAGGAAGGAAACGTGATCGGTGGACCAGAGGGCGATGTGTACGAGCGAGGGAACCTGGAGGAAGGTTTTGCCAGGTCGAATCACGTCTTCTCGGAGAGATACGAGACGCAAGCGGCAGTACACAACTGTCTGGAGCCGCACTGCTGCGTCGCAATGTGGAATGGCGACGAACTGGTGCTGTGGACCTCCACGCAGCACGCATACGGCGTCAGAGATGGAGTTGCCGCGGCGCTGGGCCTTCCTCTACATAAGGTTAGAGTGATCTGCGAGTTTATGGGAGCTGGATTCGGCAGCAAGCAGGGAGCTGGCAAGCACGAGGTGATCGCCGCTCTTCTCGCGAAGATGACCGAAAGGCCAGTCAGGCTTTACCCGAGTCGGAGAGAAGAGAATCTCGCCGGCGGCGTGCGGCACCCAACCATTCAATATCTGAGGGCCGGCGTTCGGAGAGATGGGAAGCTAATGGCCCTGCACCTACGGTCGATTGCGAATGTCGGCGCTTACGGCACAGATTCGAGTGAGGTTGGAGGACCAGTTCGTGAGCTTTACGACTGCGCTAACGTGCGGACGGAGCAGTTTGCAGTCTACACGAACGCGGGTCCCGCCGCTGCATTCCGAGCGCCTGGCTACGTGGAAGGGATGTTTGCCCTGGAATCGATGATGGACCAGATAGCTTATTCTCTGAGCATGGACCCTTTGCAATTGCGACTGGTGAACTATGCCAGGAAGGACCCTGTACGGGGAGCAACGTATTCGAGCAAACCCCTGGACGAGGCTTATCGAACAGGGGCGAAGATGGCTGGCTGGAACCTACGAGCTAAAGCCCAGCAGATGGGTGCCAGGCGAAGAGGACTCGGAATGGCCAGCCAGATCTGGGGCGGGGGCGGGGGGCCACCAGCTTACGCAATCATACGCTTGAACTCTGATGGAACGGCCGACCTTGTTACAGGTACGCAGGACATCGGCACAGGCACAAAAACGGTTCTGGTACAGATAGCCGCGGAGGAACTCGGACTCAAAGCAGAGGACATCAGGATAACTGTGGGGGACACTCTTGCTGGTCCGTATGCGCCTGTCAGCGCCGGCAGCATGACGGTGCCCTCGATGGGGCCAGCCGTGAGAGCAGCAGCCAAAAGTGCGCGAGAGGAGCTCTTGAGCCTGGCCTCAGCGTTGATGCAGGTTTCTGCCGCAAGCCTGAGCATCAGGAATGGGATTATAACCTCCACCACTCCGTCGAAAACAGTTGCGGTGAGCGATGTTACACGTCGTATCGGCGACTTTATGATCGTGGGAAAGGGCGCGCGCGGACCAAATCCGCCGAACGTGAAGGTCAGGACGTTCGGCGCACAGTTCGCCGAGGTCGAAGTAGATGTCGAAACTGGCGATGTGACTGTAACACGAGTGGTAGCAGTTCATGACTTTGGGAGGATAATCAATCCGCTTACGTCAGGGAGCCAGATCGAAGGCGGGATCGTCCAGGGAATAGGTTTTGCCCTGATGGAGGAACGATTTGTAGACCCTGAAAGTGGTACATCGCTTAACGCTAACCTGGAGGCCTACAAGATACCCACTATACTGGATATTCCCATAATCGAACACGCTTTGATCGATCGCCCTGACGAAAGCTGCAACTCCATTGGATCGAAAGGAGCGGGCGAGCCACCCATCATTCCCACCGCGGCGGCCATAGCGAACGCGGTGTACGATGCCGCGGGCGTGAGAGTTCGCTCGCTTCCTATCACCAGGGAAAAGATACTGGTAGAGATAGGCAAACTCAAGCTGCAGCCCAAGCCGGCTGGTGAAGCGCCTGGTCCCGCTCAAAAGCGCAGGCGGCCTCGACGTGGATAAGGAGAGGAAGTCAAATGCGAGCGTTTGATTATGTGGATGCTACCTCTGTTGAAGATGCGACAACCTTCCTGCAAGACGAAGCAGACAGCGCGTTAATCGCGGGCGGCACCGAATTGCTTGTGCTGATGAAAAACAAGGTGATCAACCCGCGCTTGCTGATTAACGTCAAATCGATTGATGGCTTACATAGAATTCGGGCGGACGGCGAAGGCTCTCTGACAATCGGTTCGGTAGCTACAATTGCGGAGCTGGGCAGCGACGAAGTGGTGCAACGTAGTTTTCCAATTCTTGCGGATGCTATCAGGGTTGCTGCGTCACCACAGCTCAGGAATATGGCCACAGTGGGCGGCAACCTGTGCCAGAAGCCAAGGTGCTGGTACTATCGCGGATCTTTCGACTGCTTCCTCAAAGGGGCCCGTGGCTGCCACGCGCTAAATGGCCAGAATCGTGGCTCCGGCATCTTCGGTCGTTCTGAATGCTACGCTGTGAATCCGTCCGACCTGGCTCCGCCACTTGTAGCTCTGGGGGCATCGGTGGTGATTCAGAGCCCTCAGGGCCGCAAGCAGATTTCGCTGGCAGATTTCTTCACCTTGCCGAGAGGGGAGTTGCTGAACCAGACTATACTGGGCCGTGACGAGATGGTTGTCGAAGTCAGGATTCCGAAGCAGCCACATCGTTCCCGTGGAGTGTTCCTGAAGGCGATGGAACGAAAGACGTGGTCCTTCGCCCAGGCCAGCGTTGCCATGCAACTATCACGATCTGACGATAGAATCGAGGATGTGCGAATCGTCCTTGGTGCAATAGCTCCAATTCCCTGGAGAGCTACTGCGGCTGAGGACGCTCTTCGCGCCAGGGCGCTTACCAGACAACTGATCGAGGTTGCTTCTGCTGCAGCAGTGGAAGGCGCCCATCCGTCCGGCGACAACCGCTACAAGGTTACGTTAGTGAGAGAGCTGGTGAAGCGAGGACTCTCGGCTCTCTTGAACACATAACTCGTCGATCATCTGCATTCTGATATGGCCACTTCGGTCAGGACGCCTGTCCTTCGCCGGCACCCTTTTTCTGAAGCTGAGCTTCGCGATCCCTGAGCCAGCGCTTGATCTCCTCCAGGCATGGCGGAGCAACGTAGAATACCTGTATGTCCAGCGGGAACTGAACTCTGTGGCCTTCCCCCATAAGCAGTACCCCAATCTCGCCACTCTGCAATGTCTCGTCTATCCGCTTCGCTATGTCCTCGTTTCTTCTTTTTTGAGCCTCCGAGTAGAATTCGTAAACCCTGGTGGCCGCCGTCTGGCTCTGAAGGCCCACAGACAAGCACCTGCTCCAGTCCATCAACTCCGCTAGCAGTTCGTCGCCCTCGATTGGCTGAAGATGAGCCCCTCTTTCCAATCTGGATTTGACGACTCGATGGCTTCCCTTGTTTAGCTCCTCAATGGCCCTGGCCCCTGCCTCCCCATCCAGGGGAACAAGTTCGTGATACACCTTGCTTACGCTGCCGAGTTTCGTTTCCAGATTAGTCACCTGGTCCTCCACCTGAGCCCAGTACCTGTCAACCTTCTCTGCGAGCTCTGGTTCCGTCCCCCCTGGTGCGAAAACGAGTGGTACAAAGAACAGCTTTCTCGCCGTCCTGTATTGCTCGACAGCAGGCTTCTCTATTCTTCCAAGCTCTTGCGCCATTCTCCATCTCCGTTCACGAGTGCTTGATTACGCTGGATTCAATCTTCAACGCCAGTCTTAATTCTACTATTTGACTGCCGTCGCAATCAATCCCCAGAGCACTCCTCTTGCGATCGATGTGCTCCGCGATTAGCTGGGCAGCCATCACAGGGTCCTCTTCGAGCAGCACCTTTCCGCCCGTCAGCGATTCGATATCCTCGGTCAGAATTCTGGACACCAACTCGCCACCCGTGACTGGCGGGGTTGGGCCGATGTGCGTCAACAGACCGAGCGCCACGGCGAAGAATCCGTCGCACACAGCCTTTTGCTCGAGATACTCTGGCGCGGAAACAGCCACTGGTAACTGGCTTGGATCGACTCCCATTTCTTCTGCGATGGCCGTCACTACCACGCCGATGCGGCCGATGTCGACACAGGAGCCAAAGTTCAGGCAAGGCGGCACTCCCAGCGCCTTGCAGATCGTTCGCAGTCCTGGTCCCGCGACATCGGCGGCAGATAGCGACGCCATGCCTTCGATTTACAGCGCGCTGCTGACACATCCCGCGTTGACTACCAGGATGTCCCTGGCGATAAGCTCCTTCACGAGCGGTACAACCGCTGTGTCGTGGCCGTTACGGTTGTTCGTGCACCCCACCACGGCGACGATGCCCTTAATCAGTCCATCGGCCACAGCTTTGATCAGAGGGCGCAAGCTGCCTCCCAACGCGCCGGCGATGGACTCCATGGAAAAGCCGGCGACGACGTCCTGCCGTCCGTCAGGAATATGGATTCGAGCACCTCTTCGCTGGAACGCCTCGATGCCCATCTCCACCAGTTCCCGCGCCTGCTCGTCGATCATCGCAGGATCGAAATCGACGACGTCTTCTACGCCAGCCATCCTCACCATTCTATCGACGCAGACCAGTCTCGTGTGGAATCTGTCGGCCATGGCCTTGAGTCCCGGCGTCGAGCAGTTCAGATCCATCATCACAAGGTCGATGGCGCCCGTTGCCACCATAAACTCCTGGTTGATCCAGTTCCCCGTCTGTCCGGCAAAGCCGGCGGCGCTGTGCGAGGATCTCTGCATGAGTTCCTGGCCCGTGCACATCGAGCCAATCACCCGAATTCCCTTCGCGCCAGCAGACCTCGCCAGACGCTGCATCTCAGCCGTTTGGGAGGCTTGAAGCACCGCCGTGCCGACGAGCGGCACGTGCCCGTGGGCGACGATGTTCACGTACTCAGGATCGATGATACCCAGGTCGGCCTCGCTGCGCACGATCTGCGGGGTGCCGAGCAAGATATCCTGGAGGGTGATCGTCGAGACCAGACCGGCGTAACCAGTGGCAATGGCCAGTCTCAACGCAGTCATCAGCAGATCGACTGGATCCGTGTTCACCGACGTCATGGATTTGGTCAGCGCGTCGTGAAACTACTTCGTTTCGATTTTGAGTAATAACTGCCAATATCGTACCTCCATTGCAATCCACGGGCCGATCCATTTGTCGCCCGTGCGTGTGCCAACTTGCGTGAGCGTCAAAATGCCACAATCCTGCTTTCCTGCACATGGCGAGGACGGCACCTTGTCGCCTCCGACCTGGACCGGCCAGAACGCGGAATTATACGGAATAATGCGAATGGTCTGCCGTGACAAAAGTCACAACCACAACCTGAGTCGCTCACAGGCAGGCAACCTTTCTCTCATTGCGAATAAGCCCATCTATGTGCTAAACTGTAAAAGAACGTTCTCCCCTTGCGGGGAAGTGTGGTGATGCGCTCAAGATGTTGAAGTGGGTTAGTAAGATAATCGGCGGTGACTCCAGTGAACGTGAAGTCAAGAAGCTGGAATCTACCATTCAAGAGGTAAACTCGCTGGAGCCAGAGTTCAAGGAACTCTCGGATGAGGAACTCCGCGACAAAACAACCGAATTTCAGGGACGATACCTGACAGGCGAAGACCTGGATAGTCTCTTGCCGGAAGCATTTGCTGCGGTCAGAGAGGCGTCCAGGCGCACTATCGGGCTGCGCCATTACGACGTCCAGTTGATTGGTGGCGCCGTCCTGCACCAGGGCAAGATTGCCGAAATGCGGACAGGCGAGGGCAAGACGCTGGTCGCCACGCTGCCGCTTTATCTCAACGCGCTCACAGGCAAAGGCGTGCACCTGGTCACCGTTAACGACTATCTCGCAAAGCGCGACGCGCAGTGGATGGGACCTATTTACGAGCTGCTTGGCCTTTCACTCGGCGTCATTCAGCACGAGAGCGCCTTCGTCTTCGACCGTACTCACCTCGGCTCAGACCCTCGAATGCGCTATCTGCGCCCGGTCCCCCGGAAAGAGGCGTACCGGGCCGACATCACGTATGGCACCAACAACGAGTTCGGCTTCGACTACCTGCGCGACAACATGGTCTTCGACATCAGCCAGTGCGTCCAGCGCGAGATGAACTACGCCATCGTGGATGAGGTTGATAACATCTTGATCGACGAGGCCCGTACGCCACTCATTATCTCTGGCCAGGCCGATGAATCGACGAAGTATTACTATCTCTTTGCCAAGCTTGTGCCGCGGCTCACCCGAGAGGTAGATTACAAGATCGACGAGAAATTGCGTGTAGTAACGCTGACCGACGTCGGCATCGCCAAGATGGAGAAAATGGTCGGCGTCCAGAACCTTTACGATCCGGCCAACTACGAGCTGACGCATTACCTGGAGCAGGCGCTCAAGGCTGAGTTCATCTTCAAGAGGGACCGCGATTACGTCCTGGTGAAAAACGGACAGGTGATCACCTCTCACGCGTCCGATGCCGAGGTGGTCATCGTCGACGAGTTCACTGGACGCTTAATGTTCGGCCGGCGATACAGCGAGGGACTTCACCAGGCCATCGAAGCCAAGGAGAACGTCAAGATCCAGCGCGAGAGCCAGACGCTCGCGACCATCACCTTCCAGAACTACTTCCGTATGTACACCAAGCTGGCCGGCATGACAGGTACCGCGTCGACCGAGCAGGAAGAGTTCCACAAGATCTACAACCTCGACGTGATCACGATTCCGACGCATCGGCCGATGATCCGCAAGGACCAGCCTGATCTTGTCTACAAGGGCGAGGAAGCCAAGTTCCGTGCGGTCGTCAACGAAATAGCTGAACTCCACAAGACTGGACGTCCTGTCCTCGTGGGCACCGTGTCCATCGAGAAATCTGAGCACCTGAGCAGTTTGCTGGAGCGCAGTGGAGTGCCACACCAGGTGCTCAACGCTAAGTATCACGAAAAAGAGGCGGCAATCATCGCCCAGGCAGGTAGGCCGAAGGCGGTCACTATCGCCACGAACATGGCAGGGCGAGGTGTCGACATCCTCCTGGGTGGCAATCCATCGGGGCTGGTCGACGAGTTCCTGCGCAAGCTAGGGCTTGACATAACCACGGCGACGCCCGACCAGGCCGAGGAAGCGCGCCGCCAGGCAGAAGAGCTTTGCAAGAGAGACCACGACGAAGTATGCGAGATGGGCGGCTTGCATATCATCGGCACCGAACGCCACGAGGCAAGACGCATCGATAATCAGCTGCGTGGACGTGCTGGCCGCCAGGGCGATCCAGGTTCATCCCGGTTCTATGTCTCCTTGAACGACGACCTGATGCGCCGTTTCGGCGGCTCCAGCGTAGCTGGCATCATGGACAGGCTAGGCATCGAGGACGACGTACCTATCGAGCACTCCCTGGTGTCCAAATCTATCGAAAACTCTCAGACGAAGGTCGAGGGATATAACTTCGACATCAGAAAGCACGTCGTCCAGTACGATGACGTGATGAACAAGCAGCGCGAGGTAATCTACGCCGAGCGACGTAAGGTGCTAACGCGAGACGATCTGAAGTCGGTGATCCTGGAGATGACGCAGAAGGAAATCGCCGCCATCGTCGCCGCCTACACGGCAGCCGAGCATAGCGACGACTGGGATATCGGCTGTGCGAGGATCTCTGCAAAGACTATGGTGCCCAATACGCTCACGCCAGCCGATATATCAGGCATGAGCGCTGAGGAGGTCGCGGAGAACCTTCAGTCTCTTGCCGAGCACGTTTACGACCAAAAGGAGCAAGAACTGGGCAGCGACCTAACGCGACGCTTGGAGAAGATCATAATGCTTCGCGTTATGGATCGCCTGTGGATCGACCATTTGACAGCCCTGGACGAACTGAGAGAGGGCATCGGCCTTCGGGCCTATGGCCAGAAGGACCCTCTGGTCGAGTTCAAGACGGAAGCCTACAACATGTTCCAGGCCTTGCTTGACAATATCCAGCGGGGCATCACGCACGAGTTCTACTACACGACGATTCAGGTGGAGCAGCCTAAAGCACCACGACAGATGTTTACCAACCGCGATGAGCAAGAGCAGCGGTCCCGCGAACCGGCCAGGGTGGGCGCCAAAGTAGGCCGCAATGACCCCTGCCCGTGTGGCAGTGGCAAGAAATATAAGAAGTGTCACGGTAAATGAGGATTCTTTCCTGATGCAGAATGTCCAGGATTTCGCCGAGAACATCTTGGGCAACGTCGAGAGGGTCATCGTCGGCAAGCGCGCTGAAGTCGAGCTTGTGCTTGTTGCGTTGGTTTGCCAGGGCCACGTGCTCATCGAAGACGTGCCGGGCGTGGGCAAGACCGTGCTGGCCAAGGCCATCGCCAAATCTATTGGTTGCATTTTCAAGCGCATTCAATTTACCCCTGACCTGCTTCCAAGCGACGTGACTGGAGTCTCAGTTTACAATCAGAAGACGGGGGGATTCGAATTCCGCCCAGGCCCTATCATCGGCCAGATCGTTCTTACCGACGAGATCAATAGGGCTACACCCAAGACACAGTCGGCCCTCCTGGAATGTATGGAAGAACGCCAGATAAGCGTCGATGGCGTGACCCGCGCCATGCCCGTCCCATTCCTGGTCTTAGCTACCCAGAATCCCATCGAATACGAAGGCACGTTTCCTCTCCCTGAAGCACAACTCGATCGCTTCCTGATGCGAATCAGTCTGGGCTACCCTAACAAGCAGGACGAGTTAACTGTGCTCGAACGCCAGCAGGTCATTCACCCCATCGACCAGATCCAGCGGGTCGTCAGTGTCGAAGAACTGGTGGAAATACAGCAGGTCGTGAGGCGCGACATATACGTCGACCCATCGATCCGAAACTACGTCGTGTCCATCGTCGCCACGACACGCCAGCATCCTGATGTTTATCTGGGAGCAAGCCCACGCGGGTCGCTTGCGCTCTTCAGAACTTCACAAGCGAGAGCAGCTCTAGAAGGGCGTGATTACGTTATCCCCGATGATGTTAAGGCACTGGCGCAACCTACCCTCGCTCACCGAATCATCGTCAGCCCTTCGGCTCGAATCCGAAACGTGAGTTCTGCCACTATCGTGTCAGAAATCCTCGAAAGTTTGCCTGTGCCAGGTAACCAGATTCGCAGGTAGTTGGGAGGAACCGTGACCAACGGAGCAAAAGCCATTGCCGTCACGGTGATAGTCCTCATCGCCGCGCTAGGCAGCGGTCTGCCACTGCTCGCCCGCCTCTCCTATGCCCTAATGGCCGTGCTGGCGCTGTGCGCGATGTGGGCTTGGGGCAGCTTGCGCTGGCTGGAAATCAAACGCGCTGTGCCCGCTCGGCGTACGCAGGTTGGCAGAGCCGTCGAAGACCGGTTTGCGGTACGCAACACCTGGGTTATCCCCAAGACCTGGATAGAGATTCGAGATTATTCTTCACTTCCAGATCATCAGGCCAGTCAGGCATTCGGCCTCGCACCTCGATCCTGGAGGAAGTGGGCTGTGCGAACCGTTTGCGGCAGGCGAGGCAAGTATACTATTGGCCCTTACGCAATAGTAACAGGGGACCCGCTCGCTATCTTTCGGCGAACCAGGGTGGTCAACGAAAGGCACGCCATAGTGGTCTATCCAGCAGTCGTCGATCTGCCAGACTTCCAGTTCCCTGCCGGCGATCTACCTGGTGGTTACGCGTCCAGACAGCGTGCCAATTACGTCACCCCTAACGCATCCAGCGTCAGGGAGTACGCTCCTGGCGATAGCCTGAACCGCATTCATTGGCTCTCGACGGCCAGGAATGGCCGCCTGATGACAAAGGAATTCGAGCTCGACCCAACATCCGATACCTGGATCATCCTCGATATGCAACAAGATGTACACGCAGGGTCGGGGCAGGAGTCCACCGAAGAATACGGCGTCATCGCGGCTGCGTCGCTGGCTACACATTTCCTTGACCGCAACAGAGCAGTAGGATTGATCGCCTCCGCCACTCATCGCGAGACAATACTGGGCGATCGAGGCACCAGGCAGATGCTCAAAATTCTGGAAGGTCTGGCCGTATTCCGAGCGGAAGGCAAGATTCCCTTAGTCGAGGTTATCGCCGCCGAGGCTTCCAGATTCGGACGAGGCACTACACTGGTGGTGATCACTCCTTCGAACGACGAATCCTGGTGCGAGGCGCTGCGCGAACTGAAGTATCGTGGAGTCCGCGTGGTCACCGCGATCCTGGAGGCAAGCACATTTGGCGGGAGCGGTAGCCCGACGCTCGCCGTAGGAGAGTTGGCCGCAGCAGACATACCTGT
This sequence comes from Chloroflexota bacterium, assembly GCA_023480885.1. Classification (GTDB taxonomy): domain Bacteria; phylum Chloroflexota; class UBA6077; order FW602-bin22; family JACPRP01; genus JAMCWX01. Next base: position 33,897 of record JAMCWX010000073.1, read on the forward strand.
CTACCTGATCAGGAAAGGCGACGCTTTTCAGCAAGTCTTCGTCGGACAAGGAATAAAACAATGAATCGATCATTCGAGCTTGATGAAGGCTGGCTTTCATTCGTTTTGCTCACGGGAATGGTCCTCAGCGCCGTCTGGTCTGTAGTGGCTGCCTCCTGGGTCGACGGGCTTGACGTTCTTCCGTGGATTGCCATCATCGCTCTTGCGTGGGGTCTGGTGCTGGCGAAGCTACCCTTACCAGGCTTATTGCTCCACCTGTTGGCTCTGGGGTCTGGGTCTGGCGTTGTAGTTTACTTCGTCGGTCTGACACTGTCGCAAGGCGCTTTCGAGGACCGCTTCTGGCAGATGGTCTCCCGCCTGCTGAACTGGATAAGCGTTACGACGAGCGGCGGGATCGGAACCGATAACCTTCTCTTCCTCCTCTTGCTTGCCAGCATAACCTGGCTGATTGGCTATTTTGGTGCCTGGACGGTTTTTCACTCTCACAGTGGTTGGTGGGTCAGCTTCATCACCGGAACGGCGCTGGTTCTCAACCTGTCTTACGCCCCGCACCTTGCAGGCTACTTCATCGTCTTCCTGATTTGCGCCATTCTGCTTGTAGTAAGGCTAAACATCTACGCTCAAGAAAAGCTCTGGCGGCGCGTGGGAGTCAGGTACAGTTCGGACCTGCGTTGGGGGCTATTGCGTACGAGTTTCCTCATCGCAACGCTCGTCGTCTTGGGCACGTGGCTCCTTCCCAACCCTTTGTTCGCGAACGACCAGGTCACGGAGATGTTTGCGCGCGCGGGGCGCCCCTGGGATGACGCCCAGGCCGAGTTCAATCGCCTTTTCGGTGGTGTCAGACCTAAGGATCAACCAACGTCCAGCGGGTTCGGCAGGACCCTGCCACTCAAAAGCAGGGTCAAGCTCGGCGGCGATGTCATTCTTCAGGTCTCGGGAACCGAGCCACGTCGCCTGCGCGGCATAGCTTACCAGCGTTTCACAGGGATGGGTTGGTTATCTGCCGACGGACCAATCTACAGGGTCGCGGCCGATGGCGACTTGCCAGGTCATGGCCTTGACTATAAGCTTAGAGAAGACATGACCCAAACAATAACGGTTATTCAGCCGCGAGGCACAGTGGTTTTCGCCGCGTCCGCTCCAAAGCGAGTCAATATTCCCGCGACCGCCGAGACAGCTTCCCCACCATCGAGCCCGCAGGACTACGATCCTGAGCACGCCGACGTATCGGCGATCCGCAGCCCTTCGATGGCGCGAAAGGGCTTGCGTTATGCTGCGGTCTCATCGGTCTCCACCGCCGACGCACAGTCGCTTCGCAAAGCAAGTGGCGACTACCCAGACTGGGTGAGAAAGAGCTACTTAGCCTTGCCACGCACGGTGACGCCTCGCACAGTCGCCCTCGCCAGGCAAATCACCGACAAGTATCAAAACGCCTATGACAAAGCCGTGGCCCTGGAGACATATCTTCGCAGCCTGGCATACAGCGATCAGGTGGCCCTGCCACCATCAGCTCGAGACGCGGTGGATTATTTCCTCTTCGAGGCAAAACAGGGCTATTGCGACTACTTCGCTTCGGCCTTCGTCGTGATGGCTCGTTCGCGAGGAATTCCGGCGCGGGTCGTCGCGGGCTTCGCGCCTGGCGACGTCGATAGCGCGCAGGGCATCACTCTCGTTCGGGATTGGCACGCCCACTCCTGGCCCGAAGTCTACTTCCCTCAATATGGCTGGATTGAGTTCGAGCCCACTCCTTCTCGCCCGACTGTCTCGAGGCCAGAAACGCCGGTAGACCCGAACACGGCCACGTCGAAAACGAAGACTGGGGAGCCTGACGAAATCGATGGGGCAAACCAGGACCACTCAGGCACAGACCTGTCTTTGCCATTCACAATTCCCGACAGCGACAGCTTAACAAGCGGATTCGACAGAACTGTTTCGAGCTTGCTGAAAGCCCTGATGTGGATCGCGCTGACAGCAGGGGTCGCATATCTCCTGGTCTCTTATTTCTGGCGCAATGGCATCGGCGGACTGACGGCGAGCGAGACAGCCTACGCCAAGATGCGTCGACTATCCTCGTGGATAGGCATTCGCCAACGGCTGAGCCAGACCCCTAATGAGTGCGCCGTCATCCTGACCTCGTTTGCTTCAGACCAGGAACACAGTATTCGGACGATAGTCGACGCCTACGTTCGCCAAACCTTTGGCCGCAAGCGTATCACGAGTCGTGAGGAGGAAGAGCTATCGAAGGCATGGCGGCAGGTGCGCAACAGCTTGCTGCGGTCCCGCCTGAGCCGCCTGTGGCCAGGACATAGATTTCCATCTTCCCCTGGGAGGTGAGCGCACCTGTGAGTTCACAATCTGAGGTGCAAATGCTGAACATCGACGACATCACGAAAGCGCGAGAAGTGCTCGCTGGTATAGCCCGCTGCACTCCATTGTTGCCTACCCGGACCTTTAGCCGCCTTTCTGGCGGCGACGTCTATCTCAAAGTAGAGAACACACAGAGAACTGGCTCCTTCAAGATTCGCGGCGCCTACGTGAAAATTAAGAGCTTGACGCGCCAACAGCGGCAGAAAGGCGTGATCGCCGCTTCCGCAGGCAATCACGCCCAGGGAGTAGCCATCGCCGCCGCTATGACAGGGACACGATCGGTCGTCGTGATGCCCGAGACTGCCCCACTGGCCAAGGTAACCGCGACCAGGGATTACGGCGCTGAGGTAATACTCAAAGGCAACACGTACGACGAAGCCTGCGCATACGCACAAGACTTGCAACATCAAATGGGCCTGACGTTCATCCACCCATTTGACGACTGGAAGGTAATGGCGGGACAGGGGACAATTGGGCTGGAGATTCTGGATGCGTTGCCAGACGTGGACGCGGCGATCGTGCCAATTGGCGGCGGAGGGCTAATAGCTGGCGTGGCCACAGCGCTAAAGGCGCATCAGCCGAAGCTGAAAGTCATTGGGGTGCAAGCGGCCGGCGCTTCCTCATGCTACCAGTCGTTCAAGCGCGGCGTCCTCACCCCAACCGAAGAAGTGAACACGATCGCCGATGGAATTGCCGTCAAATGCTGTGGCACCCTGACTTTTCCAGTCATACAGAGGCTGGTCGACGACGTCGTCACGGTCGAGGACGATGCGATCGTCCATAGCATATTCCTCTTGCTCGAACGCTCCAAGTTGCTGGTCGAAGGTGCAGGTGCGGTTGGCCTGGCTGCGCTAATGGCGGGGAGAATCAAACTGCCGCGCAAGAAGGTCGTCCTGCTCCTTTCGGGAGGGAACATCGACGTCAACCTTCTCGCGCGGCTGATAGAACACGGTCTGACCGCAGCAGGCCGCTACCTGGTCATCAGGGTAAGCGTCCTCGACAAGCCAGGACAACTGCTAGGTTTGCTTCGTGTGCTGGCCGATAAGCGAGTGAACATACTCCAGATCGAGCACCATCGCACTGGCCTGCCCCTGCCAGTGAACCAGGCTGAGGTCGAGCTTACGTTGGAGACAAGGGATCCTGAGCACTGCGCGGAGATTATGGGCGCGCTCAAAGCAGCCGGCTATGAGGTTTGGCGCACCTGGTAAGCCAGGAACTCACTGGTCGCAGTTGCGAAGGTGATCGATCTTTAAGAGATAATCTTTGAACTCCGCCCCCAGATCGGGACGCTTCAAGGCAAACTCGACAGTAGCCTTCAGGAAGCCCAGTGGTGAGCCGGTGTCGTAGCGCTTGCCTTCAAATTCGTAAGCGTACACAGCTTGTTTGAGGAGCAGGCGCTGTATTGCGTCTGTAAGCTGAATCTCACCACCCTTGCCTGCTGGTGTCTCCTCCAGCAGCTCGAAGATCTCGGGGGTAAGAATGTAGCGCCCAACAATACCTAGATCGGATGGCGCGTCTTCCGGTTTCGGCTTCTCCACTACGCCCAGGACCTGGTGAAGTAGTGTGTCAAGAGGCCGAGGCTCGATGATGCCGTAGCTTTTCGTTTGTTCCCTGGGCACGTGCTCCACCGCGAGGACAGAACATTTGTATCGCTCGTACACGTCCACCAACTGGCGCAAACAGGGGACCTCCCCGTCGATGATGTCGTCACTCAAGATAACTGCGAAGGGCTCGTCTCCCACCAATGGTTTCGCGGTTAACACCGCGTGACCAAGGCCAAGCGGCTCCTTCTGCCGAATATAGTAAACGGTTGCAAGTTCTGAGATTTCACGCACTTCCCGCAGCATTTCGTCATCGCCTTTCTTGTGCAGGAAGTGCTCCAGCTCGAAGGAGATGTCGAAGTGATCTTCAATAGCTCGCTTGCCTCTTCCCGTGACGATGATCACTTCCTGGATGCCAGAGGCTACGGCCTCTTCAACCGCGTACTGGATGATCGGCTTGTCTACGACAGGCAACATTTCTTTGGGTTGCGCTTTTGTCGCTGGGAGGAAACGCGTCCCCAGCCCTGCGGCGGGGAACACAGCTTTCTTTATAGGCATGGATGACCTCCATACTTACAAATCGTATAAAGACAGTTCCTCAACTGCCTCTGAGCAAGAACTTTCCAATCGCACCGCGTAGCCCAGACACGCCTCTGCGCCATGATGCTTCGCTTTGCCTGCGGCTGGGCGACCTGGCCGACCTTGCCTTCTTCACACCACTCTCGCTGTAGGCCGAGGACTCAGCATTTGACTTGCGAATGAAATACAGCGCCATTGCGTTTATCACGCCCACGACTGGAACGCCGAAGATTGCCCCGCCCACCCCAGCGATTTTCCCTCCAACGAGAATGGCAAAGAACACTAGCAGAGGATGTATCCCTACAGAGTCGCTCATAACCTTTGGAGCAACAATATTCAGCACCACCTGTTGCAAGACCAAGAAAGCGATCACCACGGCGATCAGTTCGCTGGGAGACAGTTGAAACACGGCGATGGCCAGTGGGGGAACGAGGGCGAGAAAGGGCCCGAAGAACGGGATGATCATCACTATCACGGAAAACGTCGTCGCCAGGAGCACATAATTCAAACCTGCTATCCACATTATGAAGGCAGTGCCGAGACCGTACGCGATGGCCTGTATGACCTGGCCTCGCAGGAAGCCGCCGAACGACCTATCGATGCTATCTAGCAGGTAATGCGCTTCCTTTCGATATTGTTCAGGCACCAGACCGATGATCTGCTCGACAATCCTGTCCCCGTCAAGCATAATGTAGAAGGACAGAATGAGTACGATGATGACCGCAAAGATCATAGAAGCCACGCCAGCGATCAGGCTCAACGAATTCTGAATGACCAACGTGCCAAGCCTCTGAATCTGAGTCGGCAAGTCCTGGTTCTGATACCACTGGGACAACTCCACGTTGATGCCCCTGGCCTGAAGATCTGCCTGCAACAGGTTCGTCAGGCTCGGCAATTCTTTAGCGTATCGGGGCAGGTTCGTGCTGAGTTGCGCCAACTGGAAGCCAATAACAGGCACCATGATGATGCCAGCGATGGCGATGGCAAGAAAGAACCCGGCAAAGACGATGCCAACGGCCATGAGCCTGGGGAGTCTGCCTTGCACGTTGAGGAATCTGGCCAATGGTTTCAGAATGAAGGCGACGAGCCACGACATAAAGAAGAGCATGATAATATCCGAGAAGATCATCGCAGTAGACCACAGCAAGCCAAACAAGTAGATGACTGCGATAATTACCAGGAGCACGATGAGGGCGCGGAGCCAGGGGTCTCGTTCCACAGCAAAACCTCAGTGAGTTATAGGATATAATTCAGGGTGCGTCGACTGCGCCCGGGAGTTACCAGCCGCTCAGAAAAGCCTTGCTGAATAGCCTGCCAATGTCAATTCTACATCAAGGCACGCCCGATGGCAACCTTCTTGAGTGCGACAGGACAACTGTTCTATTGACATGCCTACCGTGATTGAATACATTCGAGGTGCACAACTACGCAACTACGAAGGAGTTTGGGTGCTTACAAAGGGGTTATTGACTATGAGCCCAGTCATAGATTTTCACTTGCACGTGGTCACGTATCAGGAATTGCGGCCCTGGGTGGCGGAATACCGTCGGAGTATGCTACAGGCAGACACGGCTGATAGCGTGTGCAAGTGTGAAACGCCGAGTAAGCTTGAAGCAATGCTGAAAGACAGTGGCGTCGACTGCGGCGTAATCCTCGCCGAGACCAGTCCTGTAACGACAGGGATGGCCAGCAGCGAGCAAATTGCGGACTTCTGCCGCGGTTCGGACAAGCTCATCCCATTTGCGACCGTAAACCCGTTCCTCGTTGCCAACCCTGCCAGCCAGGTCGAGCATTACGTCCGCGACCTCGGCTGCAAGGGAGTGAAGCTCTATCCGACATACCAGGGCTTCTATCCTAACGATAGCTTGATCTATCCTGTATACGCAAAGGCAGCCGCACTCAACGTCCCTGTAGTGTTCCACACAGGCTCATCCGTTTTCAAGGGCTCACGACTGAAGTTCGGCGATCCACTCCTCCTGGACGACGTCGCCGTCGATTTTCCTGAACTAAATATTGTCATGGCGCACTCGGGTCGCGGCTTCTGGTATGACAGGGCGTTCTTCCTCGCTCGCTTGCACCAGAATGTGTATATGGAGATATCGGGCCTGCCTCCGCAGAACTTGCTGTCGTACTTCCCCGAATTTGAAAGGAACGCTGACAAGATTATCTTCGGCTCTGACTGGCCTGGAATGCCCTACATTAAGAGAAACATCGACGGCATCCGCGGCCTCCAGATCAAGGAAGAGACGAAAGAAAAGATCCTTGGCGGAAACGCGGCCAGGCTGCTCGGAATCGAGGTCGCCGACAGGAGATCACATTGAACCTACCTCTAAAACGCTGGTTAGTTGCTCCTCGCATCTCGGCTGGATCTCTTCCTGGCTGGCCAGACGTCCTGGCGCAAATCCTACACAATCGTGGAGTTTCCGAGCCAGCCGATGTCGATGCATTTCTGAACGACGACGGCTGCCAGATATTCGACCCCCTCATCATGGAGGGCGTGAAGATATCTGTCGAGCGCATTGGTCAGGCCATCTCTCGCGGCGAAATGATCGCCATTTACGGCGATTTTGACGCCGATGGCGTAACGGCCGCTGCCCTGCTGCGTGACGTCCTGGCACCCCTTGGCGCACGGACCATTACTTACATCCCAAATCGCGCTGAGGAAGGCTACGGGGTCAACAACCCGGCGCTGGAGAGCCTGCGGGCCCAGGGGGCGACGCTCGCGATCACTGTGGACTGCGGCGTCAGCGCCGTGCACGAGATAGACTATGCCCGCCAGATCGGCCTGGATGTGATCGTCGTCGATCACCACCAGATTCCCCAGCAGTTGCCCGACGCCGTCGCGGTGATCAATCCTCGCAGGTCAGATTGCGAATACCCATTCAAGGATCTGGCCGCGGTTGGCGTGGCTTTCAAACTGGCCCAGGCGCTCCTACGAACACTGCCGATCAGGAATGGAAAATCGGCCAGCGAGATTCAAAGAGAAATCCTGGACCTCGTGGCGCTCGGCACCGTAGCCGACGTCGCGCCCCTTCTTGGCGAAAACCGAGCCCTCGTGCGCCGCGGTCTCGAAAGCCTGAAGCGAACTCATCGGCCAGGACTGCGACAGCTAGTAAGCCGTGCTGGCTTGAAATTCGATGATATCGACAGCCAATCCATCAGCTACGTTCTCGGGCCGCGACTAAACTCTGCAGGTCGCCTCCACGACGCGCTCGTGAGCTATCGCCTCCTCACTACGAAATCGGACGAGGAAGCACGTGAGCTTGCGGAAGAGCTAGAGACGACGAATCAGGAACGCCAGAAGCTAACGGCCGACGCACTCAACCGGGCTAGAGAGGAGATACTTGCGTGTGGTGACGTGCCCAAGCTGATAGTGGTATCAGGAGAACACTATCCGTCTGGTGTGGTAGGCCTTGTGGCAGGGAAGCTAATGGAGGAATTCTATCGCCCGGCGCTAGTTATCGAACTCGGCGACGAGGCAAGCCGAGGATCAGCCAGGAGCATCGCCGAATTGGACATCACGGAAGCGCTTTCTAACTGCGAAGACCTCCTCTTGCGTTACGGCGGCCACGCACGTGCCGCTGGCTTCACGATCCCGAATCACAATTTCGATCTCTTCAAAGCAAGGCTGATGACTATAGTCGACAGCAGATTCGAGGGATTCGAGCTTCAGCCCAGCCTGCATGTCGACAGGGAGCTTGCGTTCAGGGAGATCACCTGGGACCTGTACCATCTCCTAGAAAACCTGGCGCCGTTTGGCTATGGAAACCCGGTGCCGACGTTTCTCACGAGAGGCATGTTGGTAGCAGAGGCAAGAGCGGTAGGCAAGGACCCGCTGCACCTCAGACTCAGGCTGACAGATGGTCGACGTTCGTGGAATGCCATTGGTTTCAAATTGGGACAGTGTGCGTCAGACGTGAGACAGCGCAAGGTCGACGTTGTCTACTCCTTGGAAACGAACGAATGGAACGACAGGATTTCGCTTCAGCTTCACATAAAAGACCTCAAGCTTTCTTGAAGACTGGCTGTCGGCTGTTGAATTCTGTTGCTGATGTGCTATAATGCCTCGCACAGAGGTACCAGCACGATCTGAGTCACCGGGTTTTCAGGCATGTCTCCTGGTCGGTTGGGTGGTAGGAAGGTGGATCGTGATGAGGAGAGGAACATTCGAGGAGAACGACGGTGCTGGAGGCCAGAAGGTCTACCGCCTCAAGTGGGACGCCACGCAGTATGTGCTGACCCCCAGAGAAATCCTGTCAGGGCTCTTCATTCGCTATCTCATCAGCCACGGCAAGCTGAGCGAGTACTTCGCGGGAACCGAGCCTAGCGTAGTCGGCGCTGATGATTAGGCTCGATCCTGTCCAGAACTGGCGGACGGGGTCGGCATAATGAAATCCATGCCGCTCCTGTTCACGAATACTACGCCGTGTTCCTCACGGAATTCAGGGGCATCGGCGCGGGTTACCACTGCCTGGGCCACGGCAATGAACTGGTCTCTAACAGATAGAAGCAGGTCCTTCAGCTTGTACTCCTCAGCCAGATAAACGTTGCCCTCGATATTAAAAGGCCCCGTTCCAACTCTCACTCGCTCAGGCCTCTTCTTTACCCAAACAAACGGGTCTTTGGGACGAGGGGCATCTCTCACCTCTTCCACAGGCACGGCGAAGAGGATCGACGCGGTGGTAATGTTAGCGTAATCGACAACCTCGCCAGTGGCGGCCTCCGCAAGGCTATACGACGACACTCCCTCTGCCACGATGGCATCGGTATGCTCCGTGTTGAGTATGTCGATTAGCCTGCGATGCATCGTGCTAACATGACCGGTTATCCAACGGTACTCAGTGCCAAACTTGAACTTGATTATGTTCTTCTCGACTGGAAATGATTCTCCGAAAACCAACCTTTCACCTCCGCCTCATCCCTTCTCAATGGAAAATCACGTTGAAGCTGGCGCTGACGCCAAGGTAGATCAGAACGGCACCGATAACCAGGAGCGCAGCTATCACAAGCAGTTCCCGTGACCCAGGTCCATTCATTTCCGTCCCAACAATTCCCAATGTCAAGCTTCGTCTCGACACGAGAACCAGCGCCCAGATGACGAGGAACGCGCCAGCTCCGACCATCAGCCAGAAGAATACAAAAGCCATCACCAGCCCAATCGGATTCACGGAAACTCCCTTGTGATCTCAGTTGAGAAAAGCTTCCTTACTCTTCCGAAAACGAGAAATCGCGCTGTGGGAACAGTGCCTGGCAGGCCCGATGCAAACACAGGCGCCGAAGTGCCGATCAGAGCCAATCCAGCCTCGCTACCAAGCAGAATATATAACTCGCGCGGGTGCCTGTCAAGCCCACATCCTTCAGTGTGGGGTCTCAGTGGGGGTATTTCCTTGCTGGTAGATACCTCGTGTGATATACTGCCAGAAGGTAAGCTCACTCTGATTGAGAAGTATCAGGATTGAGGCTAGCGTTGATCTGGCGACTGGCTAAGACCGCGAAATCGCTGTCACCGAGACTCTTCGGTGGTCAACCACTTAACCTTGGCTTCTACGGTGTAGCACTCGTTTGCCTCATATTCTTTCTGGCCTCTCCTCCTATTTCGCCACCTGCGCAAGGTACTGCCAACAGCCAGGCAATTTCGACAAGATACGAAACTGAGCCACAAACGCAACTCGGGCAGTCTGCTCGGGAAGATTCATCAGAACCTTCCGCCGCCTTATCCTCAAAAAACAATTCAAGCGCCACTTCTGAACGTGGAGCAACCCGCCCAGCTTCAGCGCCTCCGTCGAAGCCCGATCCAACCGCCAAAACAGTACCGATACTAATGTATCACTATATCAGAGTCAATCCTGATCCTGCCGACGTGATCGGTGCTGGTCTCTCAGTAACGCCCGTCGAGTTTGAGTGGCAGATGCGCTACCTCGTCGATAACGGCTATCAGGTGATTGGCCTGACAGAACTCGCCCAGGCTATTAGCAATAACATCTCTCTGCCACCGCGCACCATCGTGCTGACCTTTGACGATGGCTATTTCGACTTCTACCAAAACGCGTATCCTGTGCTGAAGCGGTACGATTTGAAAGCAACATCGTTCGTCATCACCGATTTCGTAGGGCGCAAAGGATACCTCACCTGGGGAGCCATCCAGGAGATGGTGGCAAGCGGATTAGTTACCTTCGGCTCACATACCTTGGACCATCCAGACCTGGCGAGGATATCTGTTGCTCTAGCTGCCAGAGAGATCAAGGAAAGCAAGCGGTTACTCGAAGATCATCTGGGGACACATGTAACCTTGTTCGCGTACCCGGCAGGACAGTACAATCTGGCGGTTATGAAGTTGGTGGAAGAGACGGGATATGTCGCCGCAGTCTCGACGCGATATGGCAATACTCACACTCGCGATGACCTTTTTCGCCTGAAGCGTATACGCATTGACGGTCGAGACGGGCACGGCGGCTTCATCGCGCGGTTGCGCTACGTCGACTCTGGCGGAGCAGACGTGCCTTACGTCGCCGTCCCCGCGGCCACAGCGATCCCCACAGCGATCACGAAACCGTTGGCAACGCCGACGCCAAGGCGGACGCCAGCACCTTCGACCACGCCCTCAACTCCCGGCACTACCGCCACCGTGCCGAATCTCATTGGATTGTCCGAAGCCGAAGCGCGAGGCCGCCTCAGCGCTGCTGGCATGGAAGCCGGTTACACAAACTATCAGACAGTCGACGACGTCGCGGCCAACAGTAAGCAGTATTTTCTTTCATTTGCTGTGGGCAGTGTAGTGAGTCAGCAACCTGCACCTGGAACGACGTTGAAAAGAGGCGAAAGAGTGACTCTGGCAGTCAGAAAGAAGTAACGCAAGGCATAATTGTTATTCCTCCCACTGGCGATGGCTAGGCCAAGAGTGGCTCCATCTCCACAACTGGATGATTGACTCGCCTCAAGAAATCCAGCAACTCGTCCTCGGCATTCGCATCGTCTTCCGTAGCTATCTTGTCCACTAGATCAGGGACACCCTCTCTCTCCGCAGCCCGCTGAAGCAGATCACGAAGCTCCTCTTTGAGGGCTTTCGGCATCCACACCAGGCGGCGAATTCCGCCATCAGCCCTCAGGAACTTCTTACTTCCCATATAGAACTTGCTGTGACCGACCATTCCAGGCGTTTGAACTCCACCACCGGCGAGGCCGGCCATAGTCGAGAATTTCATTCCACAAGGAGTCATTTCGGGATAGTTGCGATCGACGGTCATGACACCATTTGTCAGTGGAAGCACGACAGAAATGCACTCGAAGCATCCGCACGAGGTCATCGGCGCATCGAGCATACTGTACGCGCTGAACTCTTCAATGCCACCGTGTGAGGCGTTCACCACGAATTGGTTGACCCCACTCCATTTGCCACGCTCAGCGTCGATCACTTCACCTTTGGGAACCGGTTGGTTGGGGCCTGAGGGGTTGATCTGGGATGCTGCCTTGCCATCCAGCCAGCTCTCCGAACCGCAGAGCCCTGGCCGCTCAGGCGTGAGGATGCACACGTGGTTCGGCGCAAACGACTGACAAAGCGTGCAGGAATAGAACACGTCAACGCTTTCGTCGGTCAGGTTGGCCAGCCGTTCGTCCCGCTTGCGGTAGAGATCGCGAGCGCGTCCCATCAGGCTTTCAACATCTTCACGATCAGTGTAGATCGTTACCTGTACTTTGTCTACGATATTGCCAAACTGGTTGTGATACTGAGCGTGGATAAGCTTGCCGAGGTGCTCGAATCTCAGCCCCTGTGAAGCTGCCTTTCTACCGATGCGCATCCAAACGATGTCCCGCTGGCCCATATGCTGGACGCCCTCGGCCTGGCCCAGGAAATGGTGAATCTGCCGCTCCAGCACTGGCTCAAAGTCCTCTTGCATTGCCCTACCGCCGATCTCGACGAGCACCCCGAAGTGGATGCTGGCGCCTGGGGGTATCTGGTCGAGCTCGGGGCCGAGGACAGTCACCTTCCCGTCGACGACGTTGTCGCCAATGATGGTAAGCTCGCAGGCCGCTGCCTTGGGGCCGCCCAATTCCACGTGCAGGTCCTCGCGGCGGATGCGCTCGCCTTCGAAGGCGGGGCCGTATGCGACAGGCACAGGCATTTTTGTTACGACGATCTTCAAGCCGCGGACCTCGATGGACCTGGCTACGATTTCGTCGTGCGGAACGTTGGGCACCACGTGCTCGTAGGTGCACACGCCGCGAGGGAGAATCTCAGGGATCGGCGTGTCGGCGATGGTTGGAAAACCAAAGTTTATTGCTCCCGCCGCCTGAGCGTATTTCTCGTCGTCGACCTCTCCCAGCGCAATCACGAAAGCGAAGGTTCTGTTCTTGTTATAGAGCAGATTCCGCCGGAAGTCCGCTGGCTTCACTCCGCCAAATGACATCGCCACGCGGGCAGCAAAACCAAGCGAGAACACGGTCGCGGTGATATCTCGCCCAAAGGGCACCAGTCGCGTTTTCCACCCCAGTTGCACGCCTTCTTCGCGCAACTGTTCGGCCATACTACGACCATCGCTAGTGGCCGACATAAAGACGTAGAGAAACCTCTCCTGCAGCTCGCGAGCTATTCTCACGGCTATCTCGTTCGTCGGCGCTGCACCGACGATCGCGGCGAAGCCAGGAGCGGTTCCGTCCACGAATTCTATACCTCGCTTGCGTAGAATCACGTCGTCTGCTGCACCGAGCCAAAAATCGGGGCCTCGATCAGGACACTCCTCAACGATATTGTATGGGCAGCGGTCATCGATGTACTTGATAGCCTCGATGATCTCGTCAGCCCAAAGCGTTGCCATTCCGGCGTCGAGGGCCAACCCAAGATAAGGCACCCAGGCGTGTTGCGAAGGTAAAGTCGGAAGGAGAACTTTTGCTCGGTCCAGGACAGGAAACATATCCCGCAGCTTCCTAACCTCCATCCCTGTCATTGCATAGATGACCGGTAGAAAATAGCCGGTGTTTGGGAGCCCTACTTCCTTCTCTGGCCCATATTGCTCCAGCGCCTCGCTAAGGCTCTTTTCTGCCCTTGCTACTATCTTATGCGCGCCGCGGATAGCGGCGGAGCAAATGATTTTCGACATTCATATCACCTCTCTTATTCGCCCAACTCGCGCCTCATCGCCATGTCGAACAGAACCCGCTCTCTTCTTTCGTGGATACCCAGCGCCCGGCGCTTCTTGTCGATATGGTCTATCATCAAGCTGGCTACTTCGGCCGGAGTGTCCGCGTGCGCCCACTTACCACCTGTGATCGCCTCGTAGTCCTCGAACAGGTACTTCTGGAACTCCTTGCTTCCTTCGATGTGGAGTTTGGGGCGGAACACGACAAGCACGCCGTAGTCCGCAAAGTACTGTCCTATAGTCAGGGCTTTGGCATCTATCCATTCTGGCGCTGCGCCTGCCACTGGCAAATCGCTGATGTCGTCGCCCAATCCCCCTTCTGCTGCCATCTCAGCCAAAGCCACCAACAACCGGCTGTTGTCCACACAGGAGCCGACGTGCAGGACCGGAGGTATGCCCAACGCTTCACATATCGATTGAAGGCCAGAGCCAGCCAGCCTTTGGGCCTCGGGAAGCAGGAGTCCCGTCTTGCCACACGTCGATGCGGAGCAACCAGTCTGCGCAACCAGAACGTCGTTGGCAATGAGCTCACGAACGAGTTCCTCGTGAGCAGCTCCTGCTCTGGCGCCGTTGCGAATTACAGGGCTGTCGCATCCCACCACTGCGGCCACGCCCCTTATCCGACCGTCGATGATAGCATCGTTCAATGGTCGATATGAGGCCCTAAAGGATCCACCCATCATATACTTGGTATATTCAAAGCTGAACCCGGCCACAATTTGGCTATCCTGATCGGGGATCAGGACACGATCGGTCCTATTGGGGTAGTTCGTGATAGCCGTGCGGTAGATCTCTTTCACCGTGCTGGCTACACGCGTTGGCTCGAACTCGATGAAAAGCGAGCCTGGGATTCGGCATTTGTTGGACGTGGTGATGACTTTGGTATGGTATCGCTGCGCCACAACGGGTAGTGTCTCTAGGACGCACTGGTAATCCACGACCATGGCGTCGACTACACCCGTGGCGATAACTAACTCTTGCTGGGCGAAGTTGCCGACGAGAGGGACCCCGTGGCGTGTGAGAAGCTCGTTGGCGGTGCAGCACATACCGACAACATTAACACCCTTGGCCCCGACCTCTTCACACATTCGCAGCACCTCGGGAGCGGTGGCATAATCGACGAGAGGATCAGAGAGCAAAGGCTCGTGTCCGTGGACAACTATGTTGACGTAATCCGCGTCCAGGACGCCGAAGTCTAGTTTGCCGGCCTGGGGGTTGGGAGTGCTGAAGAGGATATCCTGAAGCTCAGTCGCTATCATTGATCCGCCCCATCCATCGGCCAACGCCGTGCGGGATGCCTGGCGCATCAGGTTCTTGTAATCCTGATCCATGCCCATATTTGTCCGGTGCATAGCTTCGACCACCTCGCGATCGACCCCCCGAGGCACTATGCCCATCTGCCGCCATAGCTGCAATCGTTTAGCTGGCACCCGTTTCACAAGGGCCATCTCGCCGTGTTGCTGGCTGAACTGATTGAGAGCTACAATCCCAACTTGCTCGGCTATGTCGTTGGTCTGCATGCCCTGGACGTTAACCCCAAGATCCGCCGCCAGGGCGTAAAGTTTGGTGAAATCCTTAATCTGGTAACCGGCTGCCTCGCCTCTTGCGACCTTGAGGAACGTTTCCGCGATAGATCGACCGTGGTCGGAGTGGCAGGCGCATCCCTGAGCAATCATCTTGGTGAAACTGCGCGCCACTATGGTTGGCACACTGGCGCCGCACACCCCTCGAAACCTGTCAGGGCGATCTTCATTTAGCCGGCACGGTCCCATAGAGCACGTATTGCAGCACACCCCATCTGTTCCAATTGGGCACGGCTTTATGATGGTGCTGCGGTCCCAGGCGGTTTGCACCCCGTCCTCGCGTGCTTTTCTCAAAACGATCGCCGTTCCCCAGGAGTTCGTTACTTCAGAGTAACCTTCGGGAAACTCTCGTTCGATGCTTGCCATAATCTTACTCCTTGCTCTGCGCTGAACCTGTGCATAGTTGAAACTTCAGTAACTATCGGTAACTAAATAATAATAGTTACGATTAGCAATTTATCACAGGGCCTCGGCATTGTCAAGTATTCGCCTCGCTAAGTGTATTCGCCTCGCTAAAGCCTTATTAAAGTAATGCTAAAGAAAACGGGGACGATGTCGATAATATAAGTGTTCACTCGACATCACCGCGAGGGGCGTGATATGCTTCGCGCCATTATTGCGGCGTTGTCTTGTTATCCGAGTCCCACTCTGATACGTGCCTGAATGCGATCCGGACATCAATTGCGCCTGACAGGCAACACACTGCATTAGAGACGCGGAGAGAAGCGCAGCGCAGAATGATTAAACAGCCGTTGGTCCCATTATCCGACATGATCATGTGCCTATCTGACGTCGTGGATTTGGTCAGCCCAGCGGTGGCCAACCATCACAAACAAGTTGCTTACATCGCTTCCACGCTAGGTGCGGAACTGGGCCTGCCTGCAGAACGGCAAAGAGAACTGGTGCTGGCGGGTGCGGTACACGATATCGGCGCCATTTCCGTCAGAGAAAGGATGGGTGCGCTTCAGTTTGAAGTAGACACGCCGTCTCAGCACACAGAGCTAGGGTATTCGCTTCTTAAGACGTTCGTACCCTTAGTCAAGGTGGCTGACCTGGTGCGATTCCACCATACCCATTGGAACCAGGGCAACTGTGCTAAGGCTCCGTGCCAACCAGTGTCCATCGGTGCCCATATCCTGCATCTGGCCGACCGAGTGGCTGCTCTTTTGAACAAACAGCAAGAGGTGCTTGGCCAAGCCAGGGCCATTTGCGACAGGATCGCAGAGCAATCCGGCAGAATGTTCATGCCAGAGCTAGTCTATGCTTTCACGCGTTTGGCCGAAAAGGAGTATTTCTGGCTTGATGTAACATCGCCGACGTTGGGCTCAATTCTACGCAGACAGTTAAGATCGGAAACCCTTGAATTGGATATGGATGGCCTTGTTGATTTCGCCGCGCTGCTTTCCAGGATCATCGATTTCAGGAGCCCATTCACTGCCACTCACTCCAGTGGCGTGGCAGCTAGCGCCGAATCGCTGGCCAGGCTTGTCGGGTTTTCCGAGAGCGAATGTAAGATGATGAGATTCGCGGGTTGTCTTCACGACCTGGGGAAACTCGCTGTGCCAACAGAAATCCTGGAGAAGCCAGCAAGGCTAACTGAGGATGAGTTCAATATCGTACGGAGGCACACTTTTTACACTTACCGCGCCCTCGAGCATATCGACGACATTAGCACTGTTAATTGCTGGGCTTCCTTTCATCACGAACGCATGGATGGAAAGGGCTATCCATTTCATATCAAGGGCCAGGACCTGCTGTTAGGATCTCGAATAATGGCAGTTGCCGATGTCTTCACCGCGATCACCGAGGACCGGCCGTACAGGGAGGCAATGCCGAACGACAGAGCGCTGCGGACTTTGCAACAGATGGCTGACGATTCGATATTGGATTCCCACATGGTATCACTGCTGAAACTTCACTTCGATGAGATCAACTCCTTGCGTATGGCTGCTCAGGCAACAAAGCGCCTAGCGTACGACGAAATCATGAACGACCTGGATGTAGCTAATCGACGAGGTAACGATAACCCTGCGTGGCTTGCGTTCAATTGCGGGTCGCAAAGCACAACTGCGCTGGGAGGTGGCGTTGAGATCACCAGCGATGGTGGTCTTGGCGAACAAAGTAAATTACTACAAGTGGGGGGGAATTGACGTGGCATTTGCGTGGAGACCGGACCTATCGGTAGGCTTTGACGAGATCGATGACCAGCACAAGGAGTTGTTTGCCAGAGTTAACACGCTTCTGGAAGCGACGTCTCAAGGAAAAGGCAAGGAAGCGGTCGGCAGGACAATCAGTTACCTGGGACAATATGTGGCAAGCCATTTTGGGACGGAAGAGAGGCATATGGCGAGGTCGCAATACCCGGAGGTTTCGTCGCATAAGGCACAGCACGTCCAGTTCACGAACGAATTCTCTACGATCAAGAAAAAGTTCGAGGCAGAGGGGCCCACTTCTCAGCTAACCATACTTATCCAGCGCCAAGTGTGCGACTGGCTGATAAACCACATCGGAAAGACGGACAAGGCATTGGGAGCATTCTTACGTGCCAAGGCGTAGCGCTATGCTGTCAGAGTCACGGATTGCATAGTTGTCGCCGCAAGCCATCGGTTTCTCTCTTGCTCTGCTGCGCGGTGCAGTCGATGGGGCCAATTGTCTTCGACAACAATCTCGACTGCACCGCGCGCAATTTTCGCTCTGTTGGCGGCTGCCGCCTGCTTAGAATCTATGTTCGGCAATAACTGAAAGCTCATAAAGAGAGGCTGAAGTAGAAAGTACTACCTTTGCCCTCCTCGCTCTCAAACCACATCCTGCCGCCGTGTCGCGAAATGATCTCCCTGGATATGTACAGCCCCACGCCCATTCCGCCATAATCATATGGCGTATCGGTATGGGCACGGTAGAAGCGTTGGAAGATACGGGCTTGTTTCTCTTTTGGAATGCCCACGCCACAGTCCCTGACCGAAACGACCGCCTCACGCTCCTGAACGTTCACCGCCACGTCGACGTCGCCACCCTGTGGCGAATATCTGATGGC
>JAMCWX010000013.1 GCA_023480885.1 Chloroflexota bacterium
CACCTGATTAAGGACGGCTTAGATCGCTAGCACATCCATCCAACTGAACTGTCTAACCTGGGAACCGGCCATCTCCAATGGGCAGTGCCCAGGGTTACGCACTGGTCGCTTGCGCTCTTTACGTTTCTGATAGCGTTGGAAGTTCACGTGCAATGCCCACACGCCATTGAACGAATCCATTCCTCCAACGCTCATAAACTGCCCCATGATCCGCAACCGCTTCTTGTATCCTCGCCAGAGCCACTCCACGACGTTGCTCGTCCGAGGCATCCCCTCCACTATCCCCTTTAAATGGGTCGTTGCCTCTTCGAAGCTTGCCTCTATCAGCCGCAAAGCAGGCGCCACACATTCCTCACCTGCCCACTCCCACAATAACGCTTCTAGCCCTAGTCGTGCATCCTCATAGCTCGCTGCATTCCACACTCCCCGCACTGCCTTCTTGAACGCCTCGGCTGTCTCTTCCCCCTTGGCCCCTTTCAGACTTCGCACGTGCGCTCCAATGTTGCGCCACAGATGAAACACACAGCGCTGATGCGCTACCCGCTTCATCACTCCCTCAAGCACCAGCCGATAAGCCTCCGCTCCATCACTCACCAACCCCTTGATCCCCTTCGTGTTTACCCCGAAACCGCGCAAACGGGCAAACTTTCTCAGCACTTCCTCCTCGCTCTCGGCTGCGATGCGCACCGTCTCGAACACCACCCTACTAACAGCATTGGATAGAATTTCAGTAGGCTCACTCTCTAGCTCGAAGGGGCTCCGAGGATTTGGTTGTCGCAAGCAAATCCTACACGATGCTCCCAAGAAACTAAAGTGAGCCTTTCCCCTTTCCCTTACTCCCACGCTTGGCAACACGATACGTCAACCCTATCTGGCGGGCTTATGTTTTGGGGATTGCGTACAACATCGATACAGCATCGTTTTAGCATCGTGCTGTACGACCAGTTTGCAGGCGAAGTGGCTATGGGTAATTATCTTGCCACAAGATGTAGTAGTAGGATCCTACCTGTACAGGATTTGGCGGGGGTGCGTGGGAGTCGAACCCACCCAAGAACACGCAGGTGCCCTCGCAACGGTTTTGAAGACCGCGAGACCCACCGGGACCCATCCACCCCCGTGCCCCCGTAGTATACACTGATTCCCCCCGCCCGTTCAAGGGAGCAACCCCTGATCCCAACCAGCCGACTGCTCCATCTCGTAACCCTTCTCCGTGCCTCCGTGGTGAGCTAATTCGTGTTCCTTATCCAACTACCTCCCCCACCACGTCGTACTCCGTCGCCTCCGTGATCCTCACCCCTGCGATCTCGCCAACTCGCGCCTCGCCGTGGACGAACACCACGCCATCCACCTCGGGCGCATCCCTGTACGAACGGCCCACGTACACGCTCTGCGACTGAGCATCCTTCCGACCTCGTGACGTGTGTCGCTTCTTCCCGTTCGCCTGCGGCGCGGGCACCTCTGCCTTGCTCTCCACGAGCACCTCGACCTCCCTGCCGATCAAGGCTCGGTTCTCCTTCAGCGATATCCCTTGCTGAAGCTCCATCGCCCTGCGATACCGCTGGCGGGCCAGTCGCCCTGGAACCTGGTTCGGCAGCGCTGCCGCCAGCGTGCCCTCTTCCTGCGAGTATGTGAAGACGCCCACCCTGTCCAGCTCAGCTTCTCCGAGGAACGATAGCAAAGCGCCGAATTCCTCCTCGCCTTCGCCAGGATAGCCGACGATGAACGCGCTGCGGACTGCTACCCCTGGAATCGCCTCCCGCAGGAGTGCGATGATCTCGCGTGGATCCATTTCCGGCCGCCTCATGGCGCGCAGCATCCCCGGATGGGCGTGCTGCAGCGGCAGATCTATGTACTTCACGATCCGATCGTGTCGCGCCATCGTCTCCAGGAGTCGGGGAGTAATGTGGTCGGGGAAGGTGTACATCAGGCGAATCCACGGTATGTCCGGGACCTCCTCGACCAGTCGATCCAGCAGTTGAGCCAACGCATCTCGCTGGCCCCAATCGTGCCCGTAGGCCGTCGTGTTCTGCGCTACCAGCACGATCTCCTTTACACCTTGATCGGCCAGTTGCCGTGCCTCGGCGATGACCTCGTCGCCGGGTTTGCTGCGGTGCGGACCCTTTATCTTCGGGATGGCGCAAAAGGCGCAGCCCACGCTGCAGCCATCGGCGATCTTGAGATACGCGCTCGGCGCCGTGGCCGTTCGCCGCACTGAGGTGGCGGCGCTCGACTTGCCCGTCCATCGCGGACTCTCTCCGCTGGCCGCGTGTTCGATCAACTCCGCGATCTCTACCCAGCGCTGCGTGCCCAGGATGCCGTTCAGCTCGGGGATATCCCTGCCGAGGTCGTGCGCGTAGCGCTCGCTCAGGCATCCTGCTGCGATGAGAACCTGGCCCGGCCGCTTCAGCGCGGCCAGCTCCAGCAGCGCCTTTATCGACTCTTCCTTGGCCTTGTCGATGAAGCCGCAGGTATTGACGATAATGGCGTCAGCGTGGCCAAAATCCTCGGCCTCCACGTATCCCGCTTCCGCCAGCTTCTGCTGCATCCCCTCGCCGTCCACCAGGTTCTTGGGACAGCCGAGGTTGACCAGGGCATACTTCTTGAGCATTCCTCCGCTCCAAAACAAAAAGCTTCACAAATTGTATCCCAAAACAGCAGGCCCACTCAACCCTAACGGCCTGCAAGTCAATCGCTTAACACGGAAGCTTTACCACGACGAGGCTGTTCTGCCCTGGCAAATACAGATGGAGTGGCTTGACGCGCACATCAAATCTGTTTTCGAAAACGTCTGGTCATCGCCGCAATGCAGGCGGTGGAGTCCCCTCTCCCTATGGGCGATCCTCTACGAGATTCTTTCCAAGATGCCGCGCTCCTTTCCCCTCCGGGATAGGCGGCCCCTTTTGCACGTGAGACGGGGCCGCCTGATGCACATGAGACGGGGCCGCCTGATGCGCATTGAGATAGGGCCAGGCGAGGATAGGATGAGGGCGTGCCAGATTATTCTGAAGACTGCTTTAGTGCGTCATTCCTTATATGTGATGCTGCATTCGGCGGCCTGCAGCACGGCCAGATTGGCACCGTTGCGCCTGCCGCAATTACGGAACGATGCATTTAGTGCCGGGAGATGAGGACCTGTATTTTGTGCCTGGACTCTACGATCGTATCATCACCAGCATCATCTTGAACCGCTGCGGCGCCTTGAGACTATGCGGCTCGCCGGCCGGCATGATCACCATCTCGCCCTCTTTCAGCGAGAGAGGCTTGCCCGAGATCGTTATCTCCGCCTGGCCGTCCGTGATGTAAGCCAGGGCGTCGTAGGGCGCCGTGTGCTCGCTTAGCCCTTGCCCTTCGTCGAAGGCGAATAGCGTTACCGTGCCTGTCTTTCTGCCGATTATCTCACGGCTCACGACCGAGCCATCCTGATACCCTACGAGATCGTTCAGGTCGGCCACTTCTCCTGTCGTCCTCGCCGCGCCCTTCCCAGGTGGGGCCGCGCTACCCTGCTTATCCTTCTCCACCATATTCCCTCCTCGCGCGCTCGCCGAGCGCAATAAGATTAAGAGCATTCTAGCAGCTTTGCCTCAAATGAGCCAGCGCACAGCAATCCCCTCTACGTCTGAGAGAGGGCTAGGGTGAGGGCGCCTCTGGCCGCGTCCACTGCTTCTCCACAACTTCGCCTCTCGACCCCATCAACCCTAACTTCTTGCCGTTGAAGACGATGTCCACCCCACCAGCGTTTCCAGCGCGCACGACGACCTTGTCCTTCCCCGTCCACGTTCTCGTCTCGCCAGCGGCCAGGATCCCTTCGTATACCGTCTTGTCGTCCACGATCACCCGCAGCCACGATCTATCAGTCATCCTCGTTTCGAGGGTGATCCCCTGCCAGGGTGTGGCCGTCGGCTCAGGTGTCGAAGTGGGGAGCGGCGTGCTCGTGGGGGCAACGGCTGCGACCCGCGTGGCCGCGGCGGGGGACGCTGTCAGACTGCGGTAGCCGCCGCTGTTTACGAACTGTGAGTACTCTCGATAGAAGTAGTAGAAAAGGACGCTTGCGCTGATCAGAACGATGAGGCTCACGAAGAATCGGGCTGTGATGACGGTGGGCCGCCTTAAAGGCTTATTGATCGGCTGAATGCGGTAGCCAGTCTCGGGTCCCAGTTCCGCTTCGAGCCTGTTCAGCGCACTCGCAACCTCCAGGCCCAGGTATTCCGCGTAAGTGCGCACCATGCCCTTGACATACAGTCGAGGCGGGAGAGACGCATAGGTCCCCTCTTCCAGCGCCGCAAGAAGCTTCACGCGGATCTTGGTCGCCTTCTCTGCGTCGAGCATCGAAAGCCCCTTCTGCTCGCGAGCCGATCGAAGCACCTGGCCGAGAGTTTCCATAACTATATTATACTACTAAGATTCACGTTGGGGACTAGCTGTGTGGATTGAGCTTCCAGCTTCGCAGATGCTCGATCAACTGATGATTCGTGAGGTCCAGGTGGATTGGCGTGATCGAGATCTTGTTTTCGGTTATCGCCTTGAAGTCTGTGCCTTCCAGAGGCAGGCCAGAAGGGACATCCCCTCCGATCCTGTAATAAAGCTGTCCAGTGGAATCCCTGTGTTCGATCAGGACGTCGCGGTACACACGCTTACCCAGGCGCGTTATCTCCACTCCCACGATCTTGCTCCTGGGTACGCTAGGCACGTTGACGTTGAGAAGCACATCGCTGCCCAAACCGTTGCCCATGACGTGCTGCGCCAACTGCGCGGCGAACTGTGCGGCGTAAGTGAAATCCCATTTGGTGTAGTCCGCCAGAGAGATCGCGATGGACGGAATGCCGGAAATTATGCCCTCCATCGCCGCGGCTACTGTCCCCGAATAGGTCACGTCGTCGCCAAGGTTTGGCCCCTTGTTGATCCCCGCGACCACCAGGTCAGGCTTGCGTTCGAGGATGCCGAGTACGCCGAGGCTGACGCAGTCTGACGGCGTTCCGTCGGTGGAGTAGGCCACGTCGCCATCGGCGAGCCGGACCTGGTTCACGCGCAGCGGCCGCTGAATGGTCTTCGTGTGACCCGCGGTGCTCCAGTTGTGATCCGGCGCAATGATAGCTACCTCTCCCACTTTGGCAAGAGCCTGTTTCAGCAGCAGCAAGCCTTCCGAATCGATACCGTCGTCGTTTGTCACCAGGATGTACATCAATAGTTCCTCGCAAAGGGCCTCAGTTCGCCCTCTTTCTAGCCACGACGAAGTGGGAAAGTCCGAATACCTGAAGCGGCGTTGTCTCTGCGAAATAGAGCATGCGCCGCAAGACAACGCCTAGCGTCTTGTTCCTACTGTAAATGTTGTCGAAGCCCGGAAACACGTAGCTGTGCGCCACTACGTCGACAGGCAGCCCCTTGAAGAGCCTGCGTATGTCGCCGGATGTGTATGCCCGAACGTGGGGGCAGAAGCGCTTGCGCAGCGCGTCGGGCAAATAGTTCACCAGCGGAACAAGCTTGAAGATGTATCGCTTGCCCAGATAGATTCCGTGTGTCTCGAACAGATACAGGCGGTTTGGCGCGAAGATAACCAGATGGCCGCCTGGCGACATCACGCGAACTGCCTCTGCGATGGCCTTCTCGTCGCTGTGAACGTGCTCGATGACCTCGTGAAGAAAGACGACGTCGAAGAAGCCGTCGGGATAGGGCAGCTCCTCGGCCGGCGCGACGACGACGTTGGGAAGCGACGCGCCAGCCTCGGTAACCTTCTCGTGGTCCACGTCGACTCCGTAGACCTCTGAAGAGAACGCCCTGAACTTGCGAACGTAGGTTCCGATGCCACATCCGACGTCGAGAATTCGCTTGGCGTCGAGCGAAACGTGCTCGCGCACCAGGTTCAGTCGCCTGTCCTGGCCAAAGCGCCACACGTAGCTCGGGTGCCCCAGCGCTATCCATTTAGGTTCACTTGTCGCCACAGCTCACCACTTGCCTTCGTTTCAACTTGCCTTGAGCGAGCATAGACATGTTAACAGAATCCCCAGGCCCGTTCAAGGCTACCTGCCCGATTTGCAGCTTGAACGTGCTTATGCTATAATTGGCCGTAGCAAAGAAGGGAAAGAAGAAAAAGGGAAAGAAACGGGACTGAGGTCGAGTCCCATCCCCGCAAAGGAATCAACTTCCTTAAAGAGCTAGGAAAGGAAATCTTAATCAATGCCGCTAACCAAGGACAAGAAGGACGACCTCATTCAGGAACACCGCGTGCACGCGACTGACACTGGCTCGCCAGAGGTCCAGATCGCAATGCTCACCGAGAGGATCAATCAACTGATTGAGCATCTCAAGGTGCACAAGCACGACCACCACTCTCGGCGCGGGCTATTGAAGCTGGTGGGAGATCGCCGTCGTCAACTTGCCTACTTGTCCCACAAAGATGTCGAACGCTACCGCGCGATCATATCCAAACTTGGCCTCAGGAAGTAAGAAGTACTAGCTCTCTATCCCTTGCTGCCCAGGGATGTCCCCCTGGGTTATTTGCTACTTGAAATCGAATAGGCGTTCTTTGGGTGGCGAGCACGGCCCGGTCAGTCCTGCGGCATTTCGATGCTTGCAAGCCTGAGACGGCACAGTTTCGCGCATCAGCGCCTGGTACCAACCTGGCAGCATGAAGCGTTTTGCGCAAGCCAGAAACGTCGGGCGAACCTTGTGTTCGCCCATGGGAATGGGACCATTCTCAACGCCAAACGTCGTGGGTCTCGGTTTCTGGTCGCCGATGCTGCGGGGTTGGTATAATTTGGGATGAGAGATTGCGAAGAAGAATAGTGGAGGCTATTTGAATGATTCATACTTATGAGAAAACGATAGGAGGGAGGAAGCTCACTATCGAGACGGGCAAGGTTGCCGAGCAGGCCAATGGCGCTGTAACCGTTCGCTACGGCGATACTATTATCCTCGCCACAGCCACATCTGCCAAGACACCCCGTCCCGACATTGATTTCTTCCCCCTGACAGTCGACTTCGAAGAGCGACTGTACGCTGCGGGCAAGATTCCCGGCGGCTTCTTTAAGCGGGAAGGTCGCCCCACCGAGAACGCGATCCTAACGTGTCGGTTAACCGACCGCCCCATTCGACCATTGTTCCCTAAAGGTTTCCGCAACGACGTCCAGATCATCCTCACCGTCCTTTCAGCAGATCAGGAGAACGAGCCGGACATTCTTGCTATCATTGGCGCTTCGGCCGCTCTAACTATTTCCGACATCCCCTTCGATGGGCCTGTCGCCGCTATGAAGGTCGGTTATATCAACGATCAGTTTGTCCTGAATCCAACTCTCTCGCAGCTAGCGGAGAGCAAGATGGAGCTGGTCGTCGCTGGATCCGAAAACGCTGTTGTGATGGTGGAGGCAGGGGCCAAGGAACTGCCTGAGTCGGTCATGCTCGATGCCATCAAGTTTGGACACGAGGCAGCGCAAGAGATTATCGAGCTGCAGAAGCAGATGCGCGCCGACCTGGGCAAACCGAAGTTCGAGTATCCAGTCCACGAGATAAGCGAAGAGACGCGGTCATCTGTGGTCGCTCTCGTCGGGAACCGTATGAGCCAGGCAGTCCACCAGGTCGATAAGGCGGTCCGCGAGTCGCTTTTGGACGAGTTGAAGAAGGATACCATCGCACAGCTCGGCGAAATGTACCCCGAGAAGCAGATCGTCGAGGTCCTCGACGATATGGAGGCGCACGAGGTGCGCTCGAACATCCTGACCACGGGTGTTCGGCCAGATGGACGCGACCTCACCACGATTCGCCCCATTACCTGCGAAGTGGGCGTGTTGCCAAGGACCCACGGGTCTGGCCTGTTCACCAGAGGACAAACTCAGGTGCTGAGCATAGCCACTCTGGGCTCGATTTCCGACGAGCAGATCATCGACGGACTGGGACCTGACGAGACGAAGCGTTTTATGCACCACTACAACTTCCCGCCGTTCAGCGTCGGCGAAGTTCGTCGCGTGGGCTCTCCAGGCCGCCGCGAGATAGGCCACGGCGCGCTGGCAGAGCGAGCCATTTCTGCAGTCATCCCGCCAAAGGCTGATTTCCCTTACACCATCAGGCTCGTCTCGGAAGTCTTGAGTTCCAACGGCTCGACCTCGATGGGTAGCGTCTGTGGCAGCATTCTGGCGCTGATGGACGCTGGTGTGCCCATCAAGACGCCAGTAGCTGGTGCGGCTATGGGCTTGATAACAGGAGACGATGGTCACTTTGCCGTGCTCACCGACATTCAGGGCATCGAGGATCACGTCGGCGACATGGACTTCAAGGTTGCCGGCAGCACCGATGGTGTAACGGCTCTGCAAATGGATATCAAGGTCAAGGGCCTATCCTACGAGGTAATGGATCGAGCTCTCGCGCAGGCCAAAGCGGCTAGACTGTTCATCCTTGAGAGGATGCTACAGGCCATCGCCGAGGTTCGGCCTGAGCTGTCGCCATACGCTCCGCGCATCCTGCGCACGTCGATTCCTGTCGACAAGATTGGCGCGCTGATCGGCCCTGGTGGAAAGAATATTCGCGGAATCCAGGAGTCGACTGGCGCCAAGATCGACGTGGAAGAAGACGGAACGGTGTTCGTGAGCTCAGTAGACGCGGAGAAAGCGCAGAAGGCGCTGACGATGGTCGAGCGACTGACCAAGGACGTGGAGATTGGCGGCGTTTACCTGGGGAAAGTCACCCGCGTCACCAACTTTGGGGCCTTCGTCGAAGTCCTTCCTGGCAAGGAAGGATTGGTGCGAATGGGCGATCTTGCTGACTACTACGTCACTCGTGCGGAAGATGTCGTCAACGTCGGCGACGAGATAATGGTCAAGGTCGTCGAGATCGACAGCCAGGGCCGGATCAACTTGTCGCGACGCGCGGTGCTGGAAGGCACGGAAGGCGCGCCAGCCCCGAGAAGACCATCACCCGCGGGCGGCCCCGGCCGACCTGGTGGACGTCCACCGTTCGAGGGCCGCAGAGGACCAGAGGGCGAACGACGCCCGTTTGGTCCCCCTCGGCGGCCAGAGTCCCGCCAGGGCACTGGACGTCCCATCGTGAGACGGGACAAGTAAGACGCTGGCTGATCCTCCCGACAAGTTTTGGGCGATCGGGAGACCAGACGATAGGTTCTTACGAGAAGGGGCGGACTAGCTAGTCCGCCCATTGTCTTGTTCCCGACCTGAAAATTTGCTAGAATTGCACGATGATGAGGTTCTAGCGACCAGGATTTGGGTTAATAGACGTAGTGGCGGCCGTTTCTGGTATTTGCCTCTCTGCAGCGGAGCTGCGAGAGATTGAGGCAAATGCTGGTATTTGCCTCTCTGCAGCGGAGCTGCGAGAGATTGAGGCAAATGCTGGCCGCTCAGGGGTGCCCCAACCGCGAACTTGAACGAAGAACGCTCAACTAACCAGGGTTTCATTTATGAGCAGTAAACGTGACTACTATGAAGTGCTGGGAATCGACCGAGGTGCCAGCGAAGACGAGGTAAGGAAGGCTTTCCGCCGGCTTGCCCGCCAGTACCATCCTGATGTCAGTAAGGACGACCGAGCAGAGGAACGTTTCAAGGAGATCAACGAGGCTTACGAGGTCCTTAGCGATTCCCAGAAACGCAGGATGTACGACCAGTTTGGCCACGCGGGAACGCAGGGCTTCCCAGGCGGTGGTGCCACGGGGTTCGATGCCTTTGGCTTCGGCGATATCTTCGAGACGTTTTTTGGATACCGCTCAGGCGCGTCGGCCAGGAGAGGGCCGCAGCGTGGGGCCGACCTGCGCTATGATCTTACCCTGAACTTCGAGGAAGCGATCTTCGGCTGCGAGAAAGAGCTGGAGATTCCTCGGTGGGAAACCTGTCCTATCTGCTTTGGCAATGGCGCCGAGCCTGGAACGCAGCCAGTGCGCTGCCCTAATTGTAACGGGACCGGCGAGATAAGACGCGTGCAGCAGTCCCTGTTTGGCCAGATTGTGAACGTGACTGCGTGCGAGCGCTGCCAGGGCGAGGGGCGCATCGTCCTCGAACCATGCAAGCAGTGCCAGGGCTCCGGTCGCGTGAGGACAACCCGTCGCATTGCGGTGGCCATTCCCGCGGGCGTCGACGATGGCGCTCAGATCAAGCTCAGCGGCGAGGGAGAAGCCGGCGCCAAAGGTGGTCCCGCTGGCAGCCTGTACGTCGTCCTCAACGTCAAAGATCATCCCCTGTTCAAGCGGCAGGGGCACGATATTCTACTCGATCTTCCTATTCATCTCGTTCAGGCCGTCCTTGGGGACGAAATTGAGCTTCCTGTGGTCGGTGGGGCTAAGACCAGACTCCGAATTCCGCCCGGAACCCAGAGCGGCAAAGTCTTTCGTTTGAGAGACAAGGGCGTGCCATATCTGCGGGGCAGCGGGCGAGGCGATATGCAGGTCAAAGTCAAGGTCGAGATACCTACTCGTCTGACTGACGATCAGCGCGCCCTGATGCAGCAGTTGGCTCAGTCATTTGGGATCACCCCCAATCACCACGACGACAAAGGCTTCTTTGGCAAGGTGAAGGACGTCTTTGGCGTGGATTAGCGGCACCGCGATGGACTGGCTGGAGATAACTTCACTGGTTGACGTAGAAAGCGTCGAGGCTGTTTGCGAGATCTTCAGACGCCACGTCCACGGGGGTGTGTCGATAGAAGAAGACGTTTCTACATTCCCCGATTCTGAAGGTTACACAGTCAACTTAGATAAACCAGTGGCGATCAGAGGCTATATCCCGTTGGATGAGCGTGCTCACGCTAAAGCTGAGGAGATCGACAGAGCCCTCTGGCACCTTGGCCTCTTGCGGCCGGTGCAGCCCCTGAGCACGCGAGTCGTCGCGGATTCGGACTGGCAGAACGCGTGGAAGGACTTCTTCCACGTCCATCGCGTCGGAAAACGCTTCGTCATCAAGCCTTCCTGGCGAGACTTTGAGGCTCAGGCTGATGATTTGGTCGTGGAGATCGACCCAGGCATGGCCTTTGGCACGGGGCTGCACCCCACGACGCAGATGTGCCTGTTCGAGATTGAGCACCACGTCAAGCCAGGCCAGAGAATCCTCGATCTTGGAACGGGATCTGGAATACTCGCCATTGCAGCGGCCCGAATGGGAGCCCAATCGGTGCTTGCCCTCGATATCGATGCTGTGGCGGTCGATTCGGCTAAGAGCAACGTCGACCTTAACGGCTTGCAAGACGTCGTGCGCGTGGCCATGGGATCGCTGCCTCTGCCGCCTGCTGTTGCGTCGAGCAGTGGTGCAGATCAGGATGCTGGTGATGGCAAATTCGATCTCATCCTCGCGAATATCATTGCTAAAGTGATCGTCGAGCTTTCAGGCCATCTCGCTAGCGCAGCGCGCCAGGGAGGCCTCGTGATCGCCAGCGGCATCATCGTCGAGAAAGCCTCGCCGGTTGAGGAAAGCCTCACCGCGGCGGGTTTCAGCATCGTATCTCGCGCGCAGCGCGGTGATTGGATCGCGTTTGTGGCGCGCAAACTGTAGGGACGGACAGGGCTAGGGAAGGGCAATGCATCGATTTTTCGTCGAGCCAAAGGCTATCGGCCGATCAGGCGTGACACTTTCCGGCCAGCAGGCACATCAGATTGCTAACGTGCTGCGGCTTCAGCCAGGAGACCTGATACTCGTCCTGGACAATTCTGCCTGGCAGTACGAGGTCGTGTTGACCTCCGTGCGTGGCGACGAAGTGCTGGGCGCGATCAGGGCGAAGAGCCTTGTGGCCAGCGAGCCCCGCACCAAGGTGACTCTGTACCAGGGACTGCTGCGCGCCCACAGGCTCGAAGTGGTTCTTCAGAAATGCACTGAGGTAGGGGTCGTCGCTTTCGTCCCGATGATATGCGAGCGGTGCGTAGTTGCGAATATTGGGGACGCGAGCGCAGCCAAGATAGAACGCTGGCAGAGGATTATCGCCGAGGCTGCTGAGCAGTCAGGAAGGGGAAAGCTTCCAGTATTGCGGCCGGCGGCGCTTTTCCAGCAAGCGTGTGAAGAGGTCAGGGGCCTTTCGCTCATCGCATGGGAAGGTGAAGTTCTGACCACATTGAGGTCGTTCCTGCGTGAGAACCGCGTATCGAGGAGCGAGGAAGGTTCGTCGACCAGGCCATTCTCCGTCAACATCTTCGTCGGTCCCGAAGGTGGCTTCTCCGAGTACGAGGTGCAAAGAGCGAGCGCTTATGGTATAACACCTGTGAGCCTTGGGCCACGCACCTTGCGCGCCGAAACCGCTGCGATCACCGCGACTGCGATAACGTTGTACGAAGCTGGGGATTTGGGGGAATAGCCATGTCTGAAGAGCGCCGAAATGAGATTTTGCGCATCTTACGAGACGACCATCATTCTGTGACAGGGTCCGAGCTTGCCACGAGGCTGAAAGTAAGTCGCCAGGTGATAGTGCAGGACGTGGCGATACTTAGAGCGTCTGGTGCAGAGATCGTTGCTACGCCCCAAGGTTACGTTCTCCCTCCCCAACACGAATCCACCACTTGCACGGCCGTCCTCGCGTGCCAGCATACCCGAGAACAGACTGAGGATGAGCTGACCCTTATGGTAGATGTTGGTTTAAGGGTCATCGATGTGATCGTGGAACATCCGCTTTATGGCGAGCTGAAAGGGCTCCTGATGCTGGACTCACGTGAGGACGTACGCGCCTTCATATGTAAAATGGAAGAGACCAGCGCTGGCCTGCTTTCGGCGCTGACTAACGGCGTGCACTTGCACACCGTAGAAGCTGCTCGCCCATCCACAATTCAGCGAGCCCGCGAGGAACTTCAGAAGAAAGGGTATCTGCTCTGCCAGGCTGCTGGATCCCCGTAAATTGTAACCCCTCGACATCGTGAGTTCCACTCCACCAACTCGATCGACTCCCATCATAGCCTGCAGCTGTCTTGTCACTTGACAAGACAGCTCGTGTCGAGTATTATGGCCCTGTCGCTGCACGGGAAGAATGAGGGGAGTAAGGAGAAATATGTGAGCACAGATCAAATCACCTTAAGGCTAGACAAGCTATCGCTCAATTCGTTTCACTGGAAACTTCTGGTCGCCAGCGGAGTGGGTTGGATGTTCGACGCAATGGATGTTGGCATAATATCCTTTGTGGTCGCCGCGTTGGCCAAGGAGTGGGCATTATCTTCGGTTGACACAGGGAATCTAATTAGCGTAGGGCTCTTTGGGATGTTCCTGGGCGCGGTGTTCTCTGGAACCATTGCCGACCGCTACGGACGAAAGCTGGCATTTCAGATCACGCTTCTTATCTACAGCATCGCTACGGGCTTGTCTGCGCTCGCATCAGGTTTCCTGATGCTAATGGGACTGCGGTTCATCGTGGGCTTTGGGCTCGGGGGAGAACTCCCAGTTGCCAGCACGATGGTCAGCGAATTCGCACCCGCCAAGGACAGAGGACGGCTCCTGGTCATCCTCGAAAGTTTCTGGGCCTACGGCTGGGTTCTCGCAGCGTTGGTGGGATACCTCGTCATACCTCAGTCAGGTTGGCGCATTGCTTTCCTCATCGGCGCCATACCAGCTCTGTACGTTTTCATTCTCAGAAGATCGATACCTGAGTCGCCCCGTTTCTTGATGAGCAAAGGAAGACACGAAGAGGCTATGGCGGTCGTCTCTCAAGCGGAAGGACAGTCGACCTCGCTCAATGCGCATGCTGCTGACGGCGGCGCTGCAGCGCCAGCCTCGGCGTCTCGAACTGGGTTCGGCGAGTTATGGACTGGAAACTTGCTTCGTCGCACCATTATGCTCTGGATCCTCTGGTTTGGAATGGTTTACTCTTACTATGGCATTTTCACCTGGCTGCCCAGCCTGCTGGCTAAGGACTTCAGCCTGGTTAAATCCTTCGAGTTTACGCTCATCATCACGCTGGCGCAGATCCCTGGCTACTTTAGTGCTGCTTACCTGGTAGAGAAGGTTGGTCGCAAGTGGACGCTGGCCAGTTACCTGTTTCTTTGCGCCATTGCGGCCTATTTCTATGGCCAGAGCCACAGTGCGGAGGAACTCCTGACCTGGGGATGCTTGATGTCGTTCTTTAACCTTGGCGCCTGGGGCGTGATTTACACGTATACGCCGGAGCTCTATCCTACGCGCATCAGGGGAACTGGGGCGGGATTTGCGGCTGCCTTCGGCAGAATTGGTGGCATCCTTGGACCGTGGGTGGTGGGCTTTTTGCTCGCTCCTGCGTTTGGCGGCACTTCGGCCCTCGTGTTCAGTATGTTCGCGGTGTTCTTGCTGATCATAGCGGCTGACGTGGCCCTACTTGGGGAGGAGACGAAGGGCAAGACCCTGGAGCAAATCGCTCAATAGCTTGCTGTCACGTCTTGCGTTAAGCCCTTGCTT
>JAMCWX010000041.1 GCA_023480885.1 Chloroflexota bacterium
CAGTTGCGGACCCTACGCGTGACCTCGAGCGGTCAGGAAACGAGTTGATTCTGTATCGCCTTTGCTGCGCGCAGACGGCCAACGGATTATCTCACTATTATATGTACGGCGACATCGCTCCTGACGAAACCCTGCTGTAATCGGAGCGGCGGACGACTTTCCTTGGTGGGGACTGACGAAGCGTCTGTCCCCACTGGAGAGTCACCGCAAAGGACGCGAAGGACGCAAAGACCTTCTCATAATCCCCTTTGCGGTCTCTGCGCTCTTTGCGGTCGACGTATTTTTGTGTTGGGCAACCGGTCTCGCGGGCCGACACGGAGTTCTCCCGCCTTGGGCGGGATTCCGATACCTTTCTGGAACGATCGGAAGGCCCCAACGGATTATCTCCCCGCGGGGCCGCTACCTCATCGTAGGGGAGGCCGTCTCCGGTATTTGCCTCTCTGCAGCGGAGCTGTAATAGACTGAGGCCCGCCTGAGGCGGGCTGGCCTCTCGAAGGGGCTCTCATCGCGCATAAACCAATAATGAAAGGAACCTGTTTATGGATTGGACGTCCGGACAAAATGGTCCTGTAAACACTTACTCCCTTGACGATCGTTGGGACATCCTGCTGGATCCTGACCGCGTCTTCTGGGCCTTGACCGCGCGAGGCGAAGAAAGCGCGAAAGCCGAGGTGCACGATGTGTATCGGCGCGTGGCACAAGACCTGGATACTCGGCTGCGGCGCTTCAGGTTCGAGACTCACGTGACCGCGCTGTACGTGAACCCCAACGATGCCTGCCACGCCGACTGCCGCTACTGCTACATCCCTCCTGAGATTCGCCACCACGGCACACGTATGGAACGCGATCATCTTCAGACAGTCCTGGAGAAGGCCGCGGCCTACTTTGCGCGGCAAGACCTTGGCAACCGCAAGCCCGTCATCATCTTCCACGGCAGCGAGCCGCTCGTGGCGAAGGACCTGGTTTTCTGGGCCATCCGCGAATACGGCCAGACTTTCGCCTTCGGCTTGCAGACGGATGGGACACTCTTGAACGACGACGACGTCGCCTTTCTGAAGGGGAGGCGCGTCAGCGTGGGCATCTCGCTCGATTCGCACGACCCGGAGGTCCACACTTACCTGCGCCGCGCTCCTGGCGGGAGAAAAGCCTTCGAGCGCGCGGTGGGTGCTATCGAGGCATTCGATGGCTACCCGGGACTCAATGTGGTGACGACGATCTCCCGTCACAACGTACGCGACCTCGCGCATCTCATCACCTTCCTGCACGAACGCAAGGTCCCCGTGGCGATGATGAACCCGGTGCGGGGAACCCAGCCCTATGCCCGACCTTTGCAGCCTGACTGCGACGTGCTGCTAAATAGCTTCGGCGAAGCCGTCCTGCGCGCCCTGGAGCTTTCCGAGGAATCCGGACGCACGATCTTGATCGGGGATTTCTCGAATCTGGTATTGGGGATCATAGCCCCCGAAGGGCGACGCCTGATGTGTGACATTACGCCCTGCGGTGGGGGTCGCTGCTTCCTCGCCGTGACCGCGGGAGGCGAGATGATCCCTTGTGGTGAGTTCCAGGGGCTCGAAGGATTCTCCGGGGGAAACATCTTTCGAGACAACATCGAAGATGCGGTTAGTTCCAGGCCATTCCAGCAGGTGCGTGAGCGCATTGTCGAGCGGATCGAGGAGTGCAAGGTCTGCGCCATCAAGCATATCTGCGGTGCACCCTGCCCCGCCGAGGCGCAAGGGATCAGCGGACAGATGCTCAAAGCCTCGCCCTATTGCGAGTTCTACAAGGGGATCGTCAAGCTGGCATTTCGATTGATAGCAGAAGGAAAGATCCGACACCTGGTTCGCGACGCCGCTTTCAACAATCTGCAGGTTGATTATTGCGTCATACGATGAGGTTGCCTATTCTGCTCATTCGACTCGGCGAGGGCAGACAGCGCCATGTCGGCAAATTGTGGTACCGAGCGGCCTAGCGTTTCTATTAATCGACCCAGTTTACTGCAATATGATAATGCAGCGACTGGGGAAAGAAACACATACTCTCTTCGGCGATACAAGCCTCGAAATGGTCGCTGCAAGCGACCTGCTTCAGGCGAGGACGGGCACACCACTTCGCGCAAGCCGTTAGACGTTGCGCGAATCAATCCACCCTCGTGAGCCCGCATCAACTCGTCGCTCAAACTCTCTTGGCACACCCCCCTTAATCCTGTATACTAACGCCCGAACGATAACTGCTTTGGGGATGCCGTTACATTGGCCAGAACATACGCGGTAGCAAATCAAAAAGGCGGCGTGGGGAAGACGACCACCGCCATTAACCTGGGGGCTTACCTCGCCGCCAGCGGCCGTAAGGTGCTGCTCGTGGACATGGACCCCCAGGCCAACGCGACCAGCGGGCTGGGGTTCGACAAGGCCGAGGTCTCCCCTTCCATCTACGAAGTGCTGATGGGCCAGGCCAAGCTGGCCGAGGCCATCCTGTTGACCAATCGCGTTGGATTGGACCTCGCGCCATCCTCGATCGGACTTGCGGGCGCCGAGGTGGAGATGGTGAGCCTGATGGCGCGCGAGCAGCGCCTTCGCCGGGCGCTGCAGACCATCGCCAACCGCTACGACTACATCCTGGTGGACTGCCCACCTTCGCTGGGCCTGCTCACCCTCAATTCGCTCACGGCGGCGGACGGCGTCATCATCCCCGTGCAATGCGAGTACCTGGCCCTTGAGGGCGTCGGACAGTTGGTGAGCACCGTCAACCTGGTGAGGGATAACCTCAACTCCCGGCTGCGCATCGTCGGCCTCCTGATGACCATGTACGATTCCCGCACCAATCTCTCCCAGCAGGTAGTTGACGAGGTTTGCAATCACTTTCCGCAGCTTATCTTTCGATCGATCGTGCCGCGCAGCGTGCGCCTCTCGGAGGCGCCCAGCTACGGCAAGTCGATTCTCGACTACGACCCCGCGTCCAAGGGCGCCCAGGCGTACAAATCGTTGGCGGACGAGCTCATCACACGCGACTAGCAGGCTCGGTTCAGGCAACATCAGGGAGGTGTAAGGCATATGGCCAATCTAAAAGGGGGTCTGGGGAAAGGCCTGGGAGCGCTCATACCGATAGCCGCGCCTCAAGTTAGCGAGGTCCCGCTGGAGGACATCGTGCCCAACTCACGCCAGCCGCGGCGTACGCTGGATTCTTCCTCGTTGCAGGCGCTCGCGGAGTCCATTCGCGAGCACGGCGTGATTCAGCCCTTGCTCGTCACCGAGATTCCCCAGCAGGGCCGGGCGCTGCTGGGCGGCGCGCGCTACCAGATAATCGCCGGCGAGCGGCGCTGGCAGGCGGCGAAACTTGCCGGACTGGCCAGGGTGCCGGTGATCCTGAAGGAAGCCACCGAGGAGCAGGCCCTGCAGCTCGCGCTGGTGGAGAACATCCAGCGGGCCGACCTGACGCCCCTCGAAGAGGCATCGGCCTATCGCCAGCTCATCGACGAGTTCGGCCTGACCCAGGAGAAGGTCGCGGCCAGGGTGGGCAAGAATCGCGTAAGCGTGGCCAACGCGCTGCGCCTGCTGAACCTGGGAGAAGAAGCGAAAGCAGCCCTGGCCTCTGGACAGATTACCGAGGGCCATGCCCGCGCCCTGTTGGGACTATCCTCCCCCTCGGAGCAGGCGCTGGCGCTGGACATCGTTCTGAAGAAGGGCCTCTCCGTACGGCAGACTGAGGAGATGGTGCGGCGGCTGAGCGCTCCCCCCAGAGGGGCACGGAAATCACCCGCTCCCTCGCGCGAGACCGCTGCCCTGGAGGATGAGTTCCGCGCCACCCTGGGAACGAAGGTCAGCCTCCTGCGCAGCCGCAAAGGTGGTAAGCTAGTGATCTACTTCTACGACGAGGAACAACTCCAGTCTATCTACGAAGCTGTCGTGAAGCAGTAATGTTTCACGTTTTACAAGGCGTCGCCTCTTAACTATTCCTCTTTGGTAGCGGCGTAATCGCCAATCCAAATGACGTTCGGAACATCGCCAATCATTCGGAATAGCCTTGAATCGGCGGTAATAAACTCAGCCCCTAGCCTTTGGGCCAATGCCAGGTAGAGGGCGTCATATAGAGCACAGCCGGACTGATGCACCAGGTTGTACGCCGCGAGAATCAGCTCGCTGTCTCGCACTGTCTTGACCCCAGGCCAAGAAACTCAGCGATAGCTTCTTCGCCCTGATCCACAGTTATCCGGGGTTTTCGCCCTAGCGTGGCCACGGTAATTGCTGATGGCACTTCGAAGCGGATGTGCTCTGGAGCTGCAGAGTCCAGGCTACCTCGAGCGAAATCCATAATGATAAGCGTAGCCACATCGCTATACTCTTCATCGGTGAGATGCCACTTGGTGGCCACTGAAGCATCCAGCACCAACACCTTGGCTGGTCTAGTTCCCATTAAGATCTCGCCCTCTCCTCACGAACCCTCCGCACGGGATCCGCGGTGGTCAAGGGAGCGATCACGCGTTCCTTTCTCTTAGACAAAATTCGAGCGACCAAGGTTTCACGCCTTGCTATCTCCTCCTGGGTCACAGCCTGCAATGGCTCCTTTTCCTTCATAGGCACCTCCTTTGCGCGGGCAGGTCTAATCATTGCCTCGATGTCATCCTTCTCGATGCGAATACTCCTTGGCCCCACCCGGTGCGCCGGAAGTTTGCCTGCTGGAATCCAACGCCAGACCGTAGCTGGGCTGACACGAAGCATGCGTGCTGCCTCTGGAACGGTGTATAATTGGCGCTCGCGAGAACCTCTTTGAGAATTAATCATCGCCATCACCTGTAAGCTTGTCATAACTCTCACAGCTTATCACTAGTTACATACGTTGTCAAATGCCGTCACCACCGCTTTGGCTCCCTCGAATAAGTTCCATCACCCTTGCATTCCCTCGCCAACAGGCTGTTGGATTCAGCCAGAATCTGACACAGGGAAATACTGTTGCCCCCACTTCCAGAAGGCGTGGCAGCTCGGACCAAGGTGCGCGGCGGGCCTTCAGGCGTCACGATCGACCAGACCAGTTTTCAACAGATGGGCAGCTACTACCAATCGCCCAACTACGATGCGGCGACGAACCAACTCAAACCTCGACGTCGAGACAGGCGTGAGCAGCGTGACTATTCGCTGATGATGGAGAGGGACTGGCGCTATCCTCTTTCGGACAACCCTTTACTGCGCCCGAGCGGGCGTGCCGCGACGCAAGCGAGCGGCCATAGCGATGAGGGTCGCCAGGGATACAAACGAGCCCACGGCAGCGGCACGCAGGAAGAACTCCTTCCGCTGCGCGCTCTGCACTCGCTCGCGGCGCTTCTGATCGCGCCAGGCGACGATCAGCTTCTCTCCCAGCGCCTCTTTGAAGCGCAGCGAGGGCTCAACAGGCACTAACGACCCCTTCACCTGCTGCATGACGGCGATCAACGGCTCAAGCTCTGGCTCGACGCCAGCACGGGCAGGCAGACGGGCCGTCGAGGTAGCACCACCCCTGTTTAGCTCATCGGCATAACGCGACAACAGGTCATCCAGCGCTTTTTGCTTCATCCTGCCTCCTGTGCAGCGTCACGCCGAAGGGCAGTGTGGTTCGCGCGATGTGCTCCTGGACTTCCTCTCGCGAGCGCGTGAGCTCAGTCCTCAGCGACTCCAGCGTGCGATGCAGCAGCGCCTTCACGGCGCCTTCCGTACGGCCCATCACGCGGGCGATCTCGGCATTAGCCATCTGTTCGACAAACTTCAGCAGCAGCAATTCCTGGCGTTCGATGGGCAGTCTCGCAATGGCGCCGCGCAACTCCCTCTTTTCCTCCCGGGTTTCAGCGGCCGCTACCAGGTCGTCGGTGGGGTCCTTCAGCTCGACGAGACCATCCAGTTGCACTGACTGATGGCGGCCGTTGTCACGATGCCAGTTGGCGACGATGTTGTGGGCGATGCGGTAGAGCCAGGCCGCGAAGGGCGCGCCCTGAATGCGGTAGCGCTGCAGGTTGCTCAGCGCCTGAAAGAAGGTCTTCTCGGTGAGGTCTTCGGCGTCGTGCGAATTGCCGGTGCGATAGTAGATATAGCTATATATCCGCTTGAGGTAGCGTTCGTAAAGCTCTCCAAAGGCGGCGGCGTCGGTCTTGGCACGCTCAGCTAACAGTTCATCGGGCTCGGAGTAGGTTGCTTGCATGGGCGACCTTCGGCGATCTTTGATGTCGAGTGATTAACCCTTTTCCCAGGCTATCACACGAGGCAATCCAGCCCAAGCCAGATGCTACCACAAGCAGTCGGGTGTGTCAACAGCATCGCCCCTGGGTAACATTTTCATTCGATTTAACAGGCATTCTTGCATGGCAGCATTCCTGTGGCAACTCAAAGCAAATCCGCGGATTTCATTCTCACCCAGCGTCCACTCACGCCGCCACATCTTTGATCGAACCAGCCAATCTTTCGATAGCCTCACCAAGTCTGTCTTCGTGCGTATTCGAGAAGTTTAAGCGCATGGTACTGTTCCCTACGCCATCGGTGTGAAAGAACTTGCCTGGCACGAAGGCCACTTTGCGCTCGATGGCTTTCCAGTAGACCTCCTCGGCATCCAAAACGGCAGGCAGCGTCACCCAAACGAACATGCCCCCTTGCGGTCTGGTCCACGTAGCCACTTCGTTCAGATGGCACTCCAACGCCTCCAGGATGGCCGCTAGCCGCCGGCGATACAGATCGAGGACGACGGACAGATGCCTATCGAGATACCCTCCGGCCACGAACTCGGCGGCGATTGCCTGTGGCAGGGAGCCAGTGTGCAGATCTGCGCCCTGTTTGGCGATCACTAGCCACCGGGAGATCTCGTGGGGCGCGACCACCCAACCCAGCCTTAACCCTGGCGATAGCACCTTGGAAAAGCTGCTCAGGTAGACCACGTTATCGGGCGCCATTGACTTGATCGTCGGCACGTCGGTTCCCGAATACCTGAGCCGCCCGTAGGGGTCGTCCTCCACTAACAGGGCTTCGTACTGCACGAGAATCCTCGCTATGCATCGCCGGCGTTCGAGACCGAGCGTCCTGCCGGTGGGATTCTGGAAGTTGGGCACCGCGTAGATGAGCTTCACGCGGTTCTTTCTAAGTATCTCTTCAAGCGCATCGGGAATGGCTCCTTCGTCGTCCGTCGGCCAGGGAATGTAGTTGGGCTGGTAGGCATTTAGCGACTGCAGAGCCCCCAGGTAAGTGGGGTTCTCCACCACCACGTTGTCGCCGGTATTCACCAAAAGCTTGCCAAGAAGGTCCAATACCTGCTGTGAGCCCGTGAAGACCAGCACCTCGTCCAGCGAGGCGCTGATTCCCAACCGAGCAGCGTATTCCACGAGCGCCTGTCGCAACGGGCCGAGTCCTTCCGATGGCCCGTATTGCAACGCTTGCACCGGGTTTTCCTCCAGCACCTTCTGGCAGATTCCCTTGACGATGTCCACCGGGAACGCCTCTGGTGCTGGCAGGCCTCCCGCCAGGGAAAGGATGTCGCCGCTCTGGGTCACCTTGAGTATCTCCCTGATGGCGCTCGCATTCATCCGCGTGGTTCTCGTCGCAAGCCTGTCGTCGATGGTCTTCATAGTGCCTTTTCCTCCCTGAATGTTAGTTTGATAAACAAAAAACCCGCTATCACCTCGATAGCGGGCTCTGGGCTGACCTGGGCGCTGGCAAGATAGTATCTCAGCCAGTAGGCGCTGCCCTCCAACCCGCTATCAACGCAATAGCGGCTACGGCCTGTACGGCGACGATGGTGAAAGCAGCACCGATTATGGCGAGTGGTAACGCCTTCGAGACATTATTATGACGTGTAGCGCAACTGAAGGAAGGGGTATCGCACCCGGTGGCCGCCGTCTGCGGACCGTGCGGCGTGACAGCAGGATGGATCGGGGCGCAGGAATCCTGTGTGTGAGCTCGGCACCCGCGCGAGTTGCCATTTGCCGTTTGACTATTCGCCTTGATCCTGGACGATTGCGTCCCGAACGGTCGCTCCACCCTTTTCGTCTCCCGCCAATAGGATGCTACCACAACCATCCACAAGTTGTTAGCATAATACCACTCAGCAGGTGGCATGTCAAATGGGCAAAGCTGTTTTGCGCACGAAGGCAGCGGTCCTACATCGGGCAGAGACGCCTGCAGCGGACAGGGCTATCGGGCACGCCTGTTTTTAAACTCTACTCAATTTATCAAGCGGCATGAGCAACGGTTTCTTAATACTGGCACCCTTCTTGCACGACCTGTTTCGCGCCCCTGGCGTCCCGATCTTCGGCCGAAACGCGGCCCAACAATGTGACGCCACGGCCCGGCGCAGTCAACTGGCTTGCAAAGGGACGACGTATGACCGGCCTCACCGAACTGGCGCTGCGAAAGCGAACGGTTGCCATCGCGACGGTGCTGCTCCTGGTTCTCGGTGGCGCCTGGGCAGCCACGAGCCTCAGAATGGAGCTTCTCCCTGACATCGAGCCCCCGCTGGCGAGCGTTCTGGTCGTATACCCCGGCGCGGACCCTCAGTCTGTGCTCGACCAGGCCACCATTCCCGTCGAAGGGGCCATCGCCGGCACGCGCGGCCTGCGGGACCTCAACTCTACCGCCGAGAGTGGGGTCTCCGTGACTATAGCCCAGTACGAGTTCGGCACGAATATGAAAGATGTCATCGCCACCATCAACCAGAACCTATCTGGCGTGCAACTTCCCGAAGGTGCGCAGCAACCCAAAGTCAGCGACTTCGACTTAAACGCCTTTCCCATACTGCAAATCAGCCTTACAGGCGACGCAGATGTCCGAGAGCTCGGCGACATCGCCGAAAAGGAGATTAAGCCACAACTGGAGGCGGTCGACGGGGTGCGTAGCGTGGAGATAGTCGGTAGGCCAGCCAAGCAGATCGTCGTGTTGCTCGATAGCGAGAAAATGGCTGGCGCTCGCATTGACGTTTCCCAGGTTTCGAGCGTATTGCAGGCGAGCAACGTCCTTTTACCTTCGGGGGACATACAGGAGAACAACCAGGACGTGCCGATTCGAGCCGGCTACCGCATAACCTCGACGCAGCAGATAAGGGAACTGGTAATCAGGCCAGCGGGAGTGCCGCAAATGGCTGGCCCAGCGGGGATGGGCGGATCGCTTGCAGGAGGCATACCAGGCGGAATGCAAGCTGGTCCCACTCCTGGCGGCAGCGCTCCTCAACCTGGCTCCCAGACGCCTCCTGGCGCGCAGTCTCCGACTGCCACCTCCTACCAGGTCCAGCCTGGCGACACGCTCTGGGGCATCGCCGAGCGAATCTACGGCGACGGTTCGATGAGCCAGGCCATATTTGATGCGAATCGCGGTCAGATCTCATCTCCAGAGACGCTACAAGCTGGCGCCAATCTCACCCTCCCGCCAGCGGCACAAAACAGGTCTCTACGTCCCTCCTCGGAGCTGGAATCACCTGCCCCGACCGAAGCCGAGGCGCCTGGGGATGCGCTGCGCATCCAGGATATCGCCACGGTCGCGGTCGTCGACGCCGAAAACTCGGCGATCTCCAGAACCAACGGCCGTCCCAGCCTCGGCCTTCTGATCTATCGCAATCCCGGAGCCAACACCGTCAAAGTCGCCAACGGCGTGAAGGCTGCCCTGGACGACGTTCTCCCGAGAATCGGCAAGGTGCAAACCACCATCATCCAGGACGATTCCACGCAGATCAAGGGGGCCATCGACGACCTGACCCGCGAGGCTGTTCTCGGGGCGCTGTTCGCGGTCGTCGTCATCTTCCTCTTCCTTCTCAGCACGCGCACTACCCTGGCCGCCGCGGCATCTATCCCTCTCTCAATGCTCATCACCTTCATTCTTCTCAACGTGACGGGCATGAGTCTGAATATTATGACCCTGGGCGGGATGGCGGTGGCTGTGGGCCGAGTGGTAGATGACACTGTGGTGGTGCTGGAAAACATCTACCGCCACGCTCGACGCGGCGAGGGCATCCTCGACGCGGTTCGCGGCGGCGTTGGCGAGGTAACTTCGGCCATAACGGCCTCGACCATGACCAC
Organism: Chloroflexota bacterium; assembly: GCA_023480885.1. Classification (GTDB taxonomy): domain Bacteria; phylum Chloroflexota; class UBA6077; order FW602-bin22; family JACPRP01; genus JAMCWX01. Next base: position 10,013 of record JAMCWX010000041.1, read on the forward strand.
CGTCGGCGTCTTCATTCCCCTGGCCTTCGTGGGCGGCATCGTCGGCGAGGTCTTCCGTCCATTCGCCCTGACGACGACTTTCGCGCTTCTGGCATCGCTCCTGGTCGCGCTGACGGCCATCCCTGCGATAGCCACGTTCTTGTCTGCTACATCGTCAAAGGCCAGCAACAAGGACACGTGGCTCCAGAGGCTCTACACCCCTCTCATACGTTGGGCGTTGAACAGGAAGCGTCTGGTCATCGCCTTCGCGGTCTTCTCTCTCCTGGCCTCCTTCGCATCGCTGCCATTCATCGGAACCGCTTTCCTCCCTGAGTCGAGCGAGAAGACCCTCCAGGTCAAAGTCGAGCTTCCTCCAGGCACCGGCAAGGACGCTACTGCAGAAGTGGCCGGCGAAGTCGAAAACGCCATCGCCGCGGTAGAGGGAGTCGAGGTTTACCAGACGAATATCGGCAACTCGGGCTCGCTGCTTTCACTTACCGGTCTCGGCGCGGGAAGCTCGTCCACTGCCGACCTCTACGTGCGACTCAGCGAATCGAGCGAGGTGCAGGAGACCGCCTCCCGAATACGCGAAGCGCTGAGCAGCCTCGAGTCCTCCGCGACGGTAACCGTATGCACCCTGGACGCCAGCGGCACGGGCGCCAGCACCGTCGAGATCGTCCTGAACGGCAGCGATTACGCCGCCGTCAGGGCCGCGGCGGGCGATGTCGTGAAAGCCCTGAAGGACGTGGACGGTCTGACCAACCTGCAAAGCGACGTTGGCAGCGCCAAGCCAGAGGTATCGGTAACGGTCGACCCGGAGAAAGCCATACAACACGGCATCACCGCTGCGCAGGTAGCCCTCAAGGTACGCCAGATGATCGTCGGCCAGGTCGCCACGACGGTCAGCCTCGACGACAAGCCCGTCGACGTCCTCGTCCGCGTCCGCCCTGAGGATGCCAACAGCGTGGAGAAGCTGAAGAGGCTGGCGGTCGGCACAATGGATGCCGTGTCGCTGTCAGAGATTGCTGAGGTCAAGATGGCGGAGGGACCGGTCCGCCTGACGAGGCGCGATCAAAAGCCGGCTGTCACGATCACCGGCAGCATCGCCAAGGCCAACACGGGCGCGGTGAACCGCGAAGTCGGCCAGGCCATCGAGTCTATGGGCCTGCCGATTGGCGTCAGCGCTGAGCTTGGTGGCGTGATTGCCCAGCAGACCGAGGGGTTCGCCAGCCTTGGGCTGGCGCTCGTCGCGGCGGTGGCGCTGGTCTATCTCATCATGATCGCGACCATGGGCTCGCTGCTGGACCCGCTGGTCATCCTGGTGACGCTGCCGCTGGCGTCGATCGGGGCCTTGCTGTCCCTCCTCATCACAGGAAGGACGCTGGGCATGGCGGCCTTGATCGGCATGCTGATGCTCATCGGCATAGTTGTGACCAACGCCATCGTGCTGCTGGACCTCGTGCGGCGGCTGCGCAGCCAGGGACTTGGAATCGACGAGGCTCTGGTGACGGCCGGCAGGACGCGGGTGCGGCCCATCCTGATGACCGCCGGGGCCACCATTCTCGCGTTGTTCCCCCTCGCCCTGGGCCTCAGCGACGGCTCGATCATCGCCACCGAGATGGCCACGGTGGTCATCGGCGGACTGACGACCTCGACTGCCCTCACCCTCGTAGTCGTCCCGGTGATGTATCGTCTCGCCGACGGGCTCAAGGGCGGCAATCAGGAAGCTATGAAAGACGACGGTGACCGGGATTGAGACGGCGGTTTCCAGGCGAAGCCGCGTTCAATCCACTACTATGCTAGCCCGGCAGTTTTCGTCAAGGCAGGTAAGAAGAACTAAGGCTCTCTCCTCGTAACGGTGGAAATGCCGTCAAAGTGGGTATCAAAATTGAGAATGGTCTGGATGCCAGATCGTTCCATATGAGCCACTTCTAAGGCGTCCACAAAGCTCAGCTTGCTCGAGGCGTAAAGATCGAGCGCCCTGACGTAAGTGCGTTTATGTTGTAACTGGAGGCCGGCTAGATCCAGCAGACTCGTCAGGTAATCGCGGATCTCCTCGCGGGACCGGTTGTACAGCTTCTTTGAAGAGAGCACGTATACCGCTTCTACCAGGACCCCTTCGCAGGTGGTGACAGCTCGCTTTCCTTGTTCAACTTGCTCGAACAGGTTTTTCGCCCGAGCCGCGTGGTCAGGTTGATCGTTGGTCGCGTAGCGGATGATTACGTTGGCGTCCAGAAACTCGACCACTACCGAAGCCCCTCCTTGGCTACGTCCTCGGCGTGCTCCTCATGAGCTATCTCTTCGATTTCCTCCCAGGTCTTAGGGGGCTGCAGAGCCGGCATCTTGCGGTAGAAGTCCTGTAACCTGGCTCTCGGCTTGATCTTCACTACTCCCTTGTCCATTTCAATGGCCACGGTATCTCTTGGCTTAATCTTCAATTCTTTGCGAACCTGTGCTGGCAAAGTAATCTGCCCTTTGGGGCTTACCCTGCTGAGGTACTCACGCTTCGGCAACGTTAAACCTCCAATGAACGTACAACATCTGTGTTTAGTTGTACCATGATAACATAAACGAGTCAAACAGGGATTGAGCTAAGCCTACAAGGGACACATACTCGACTCTAGACTGGCAGAAACCCATCCGCGCCTAACGCATGATCGCGGGCAGGAAGAGCTTGTGTTCGCCCGTCGCAGGCGTGGAAGTAGCTGTCGGCGCCGGCGTGGGTATAGGCATTGAGATCGGCGTGGAAGTGGCTGTCGGCGTCGGGGCTTCGCTCACAGTGATGTAATTGGATCGAGTGATCGTGTCGGTCACTCCTGGCCCAGTCACGTTGAGAGACACCGTGAATATCCCGGCCGACGCGTACGTGTGCGTCGGACCCTGGAGCGTGCTGGTTGCCCCATCCCCGAAGTTCCATAACGACGAAGTGTAACTGCCGGTCGATTGATTAGTAAAGGCAACTGCGAGCGGCTGCATTCCGCTAGTCACGTTGGCGGTGAAGGCAGCCACCGGCTGAAGCACGTATTCGCAGGCTCCGATGTCGCATTTGGCTACGCCATCGCCGCTGCCGTCGAGTGGCCGGGTGAAACCACGCTGGTCGGTTGCTGGGCAGCCACTGTTAGTGCCAGCGTCGATGGCCGGGCTGTTTGGCTCCAGGGCGATAGTCGGAGTGGAACCGCCGTAATTCCCCAGTTTGGTAACCAGTGCATTTGTGCCTGTAATATCGTTACCTGCAGCAAGGTTGCAGGAGTCGCCGCTCTCCAGATTGTTGCCAAGCGAAGTGGCAGATGCGCCCGATTCAGCCCCGCAGTTGGTTGGGCCTCCATTTGCAAAGATCGTGTTCTTGACATTGACGATGCCACTGCCCCGATAGGTGCTGCCACCACTACCGCTGCCCGCGGCACCATTGGCGCCACCAGAGCCGCTGGTACCCATAGAGCCATATTTTCCCCAGAAATTGCTTTCACTGCCGGCGGCGCCTCCGGCGCCAAACAAGCCGGCTAAGCCGCCACCACCACCGGCGCCAAAATTGCCAGGGGTAGCCCAATTTTGTGAAAAGGTGCTGTTGGTCAGGTTGATAGGGCTGGCGCCCGCGTAAACGCCGCCACCGTTGCCCATACCACCACTGCCGCCATTACCACGATTGCCACCGTTTCCACCGTTGCCACCGTTTCCCCCTGGCCCTGAGACGCCATCAGCACCGCGACCGCCATTGCCTCCATTCCCGCTGCATCCCCCAGTTCCGCCATCGCCTCGTATGTGATTCGGTTACCATAGCGTGTTGCCGGGAAGTGGGGCAGTGGTTCGGTAGGCAGAAAGGATTGGGGCTCACCCTCAAGCCGTTGTATAATAGCGGTGCTAAGACGCCATTGATATGGCCTAGAAAGT
>JAMCWX010000054.1 GCA_023480885.1 Chloroflexota bacterium
GCGCGCATCAGCCAGAGCTGTGCCTGCTCACCTCTGAATCGAACGAAAAGGATGAACGAGCCATCGGCGGACCACAGCGGGCGCTCATCACGGAAAGTCGGGTCGCTGGTGAGCTGGCGCTTGCTGTCCCCATTGGCCGCCATTACCCAGATGCGCCGCTGGGCCGATGCCTGCTTAGCATCGTTGCCGCCATCGGTTTCGACTGCGGGAGCACCGGTAAAGGCTATCCATTGTCCATCTGGCGAGAAAGCCGGAAATAGGTCGGCCCGGCCAGCGTCGGAAAGCACTTCCTGCCGGCCGGAGAGGGTGGCAACGGCGATTGTCTTGCGATACCAGGTGCTTCGGTTGCTGCCCTCGACGAGGGCCAGTTTCCGCGCATCTGGCGCCCAGGCGAGGAAGTCGCTATGAGCGAGCGTAGCCTTCGTGATTTCGACCGGCGTGCCGCCTGCCACAGGCACCCACATCAGAGGCACTCCACCGGCCATCATCGAGGCCGACATTTGCCGTCCCTGCCAGAAAAGGAGGGCCTGGCCATCCGGCGACCATCCAGCCAGATAGCTTTGGGTCTGGAAGGGATCGGGGTTCAGGTAGACCTCTTTGATCTCGGAGCCGTCAACCTTGGCCCGCAAGAGGCCTTGGACACTGGGGCGGATGTCTGTTCGCTCCAGCTTGTCGAAAGCGATCCACTGGCCGTCCGGCGACCAGGCGAGGCTCGTGACCCCAAAGCCTTCCTGGCTCGACGGCGTGACCAGTTCGCGCGGCTTGGTGCCATCCGTTTCGGCCACGAACAGCCCATTGCGGCTAACGTACGCCAGGCGATCCTCGACAGGCGACCATGCCATCTGTTGACTCATGCCCGATCTGACGATGTCGATGGAACGAGCATCCGTCCCGCTGGCACGCACTATCCACAGTTGATAGCGCCCTGCCGCAGCCGTGCCTTTGCGTAAGGCGAGCCACTCCCCGGAAGGAGACCATGTCGGCGTATCGTTGTGGCCGTCCTGGGTCAGTCGGATAGCCTCGCCATCGGGCAGGTCCTTGGCCCAGATGTCCCCGCCTTTCACGAAAGCAAGCTTTCCCAACTGAGGTTTTGGCGTAGGGCTGGGGCGCGCTGGCTTAGCTTCCGCTGTCGCCGTCAGTTCCACTGGCTGTTTGAAGCCTGCCTCGACATGGAATGGCCCACAGCCGGTTGCGGCAAGCGATATGACCAAGAACAGAAAGGGAAGAAAGCCTCGCATCATCAATAGTCCTTTGAGACGCGGTTTAATGGCTATTGAGTGCAACCGCTCAGTAAGCGCTCCGCCTCGGCGCTTCCAAGCTGAACGCTGGCGGTGACCCTGGTCTTGGCGCCCTCGATTTGCCAGCCGAGCTGATCGAATGGGGGCACCTGGGTGCTGCGGAGGGTGTAAGTTCCGCAGAATGCCTGCGTCGTCTGATCGCTCTGCGTCGCCACTATAACCACCGGCACGTCCGCATAAGCGGAACCGGCGGCAGCGCCCATTTCGGGATTCCCCACGTCGACGGCCACGTGGTCGGTGGTAGCGAATCCTTCGTGGAACTGGGCAAAGGTTTGTCGGCTGGCCTTCCCAAGGTATCCCCAGTAGGTATAGGCGCGCGCGAACTCACGGCGATCGATAGCCTCAAAGTAAGACCGCAGGAGCGTGACAGGGTCAGCGACGTTGGCCGGCGGCTGTCCATCGCTCGATACCTCTGCGATGTTCGCGCTGGCGATCTGCCAGGCGGCCTCCCTGGACGCGGTCCCCGCGCCTGGCTGCAGCGTATACGTCCCCTGGAAGCGTTGCACATCCTGAGTGTGATCGGGCTCGTTCACGATGGACGCGAGCGTCACCGACATGGTGCGGGAACGTGCTATTCCAACTCCCTCCTCGCTTACCGTCTCGATTTGGACACTCGCGTGAACGGTGTTAGCGTACCCATGCGCAAACTCATCGTAGCTCCGAAGGCTGCTCGCCCCTTCTCCGCTCCAATACCGATAGGCCCGTCTGTAATCACCCTCATTGAGGGCATCGAAGTAGTCCAGTATCGTCTGAACCGCCGCGTCGGTATCGTCCTCGGCGGACGCCGGCTGTGATGCGCTGCCCGATTGCACGTTCTGCGCGAAGGGACTGATTGGCGTCGGGGTCAGAGCGGTGCCCGGCACCGGCGTATTCGTTGACTTGGAAATTGGCGCTGGCGTGCCAGTGGGACGTGTTGGTCCGGCTTCGACTGTCGCCGTGAGCGCAGCAGGCTGCACAAACCCCGCCTCGATCCTGAAGGTGCCGCAACCCTCTGTCGCTAGAGCCAGAGCTATCAATAAAAAAGGAAGAAAGGGAAGTCTCATAGCCACCCCTCCCTCGGGCATTCTACTATCGGTAATCTGCCGGTGCCGACACTTTCCCGCCCAACTGATAGTCTAAAGCGCCAATGTTTCATCCATATTTCGCCCTTGTAACATCTTCGAAACATGCGGCACTCTTGTTGGAAGCAGTGACAATCGCAGCACAGCTACCGTCCCCTGTCCTTCTCGACTGCGGATGGCCAGCTCTCCACCGTGCAGACCGGCGATCCTTTCCACCAGCGCAAGGCCCAACCCGCTTCCCTCGATTCCCTGCGCTCCCTGGCCCCGATACAGCTCCTCCGCGACGTGAGGCAAGTCTTCTGCCTGGATACCTCGCCCTGTGTCGGTGACCTCGATCGTCGCCCGCGTCCCGTCTTCGCTGGCCCGTACCTCCACCTCGGCTTCCGAATCCGAAAACTTAAGGGCGTTGTCCAGCAGGTTATAAACCGCGAGAAGGAGGAGGTCACGGTCGCCCGGAATCGGGCTCAGAGGCCAGGGCAACCTCTGAACGGTCACGGTCACCCTGCGCTCGGCTCTTTCAGGTACAGACCCGGCCATCTCCACTGCCTCTTCGATGATCTCAGTCAGGTCCACCGGCGCCCGTTCAATCTCGCCAGTCTCAAGGTCAGCCAGTTTGCGCAGGTCGTTCGCCAACCGTCCCAGACGCTCCACCTGCTGGCGCACGTTGCGCAGGGATGCCTGTCCGCCTTGTCCGAATGACTCCGGGCTCCTTCGGAGCGGACTCCGCTCGCGGAGAGCCGATACCTCCTGAGCACCGCTGTCGTCCAGGTTGGCCAGGCCGGCGCGAACGGCAGTCAGTGGATTCTTCAGTTCGTGGTTCAATCGGCGTACGAAACGCCTATGGGCCTCCGCCTGCGCCAATCGTTCCTCACTTCTCACGCGCTCAATCGACGCTTTCCAGCGGCCATTCACCCACAACGCCAACAAGGTCAGGACCATCCACATCGAACTCAAGATAATAGCGAATGTGCCGGTGCTTGACTGAAGACGGAAGACGAAGATGGAAGCAGGAAAGAGCTTTGTTTCTAGCGCGACGCCGAACAGGATTCCTGCTATGCCAGGCACGAATAACCCGTATGAGAATAGCCATCTCCTCATTCGCCGACCTCCACCCGCCCAGCGAAGCGGTAGCCCTCGTTGACCACCGTCTCGACGTAGTGGGGATGGTCGACGTCGTCCGCCAGGATTCTGCGTAACTCGGCCACACGAACGTCGACGGCGCGGGTAGCGACCGGGTAATCCCAGCCCCAGATCTCGTCTAATAGCCGTTGGCGAGAGATGACCTCACCGTGGCGCAGCATGAGGTACTCCAACAAAGCGAGGGCCTTGGCCGTTAGGGTGAGTTCTTTCCCGTCGAGGAAGAGCCTCCGCGAGGGACGGTCGAGGACGAGCGGTCCAGAGATAAGATGGCGAGCGCTGGCCAGCGGACGGACTCCAGCCCGCGCGCGACGCAAGACGGCCCTGATACGAGCGACCAGTTCGAATGGGTCAAACGGCTTGTTCAGGTAGTCGTCGGCTCCCTCCTCCAGGCTCATAGCCCGCTCGCCCGAGGCTCCTACCCGCGTGAGCATAACGATCGGCGTCCAGTTGCCCGAGGCGCGGATCTGACGGCAGACCTCCCGGCCGTTGAGGCCAGGCATGACGATGTCGAGAACAATGAGATCCGGCTGCAATGACTTGGCCAAAGTCAGAGCCTGGTCACCATCTCTTGCTACCGCCACCTCAAACCCACTTCGTTCCAGAAAAGGCGCCAGCTCGGTGGTGATGGCCTCCTCGTCGTCGGCCAGGAGTATCTTCGCCGTAGCCAAATGATCCCTCGCATTTCCAGTTGGCGTAATCACCTCGACGAAGGCCACTTTAGCACTTTCGAGCGAAGACAGCAACATCCGCCGGGATCAGCTTGCCAGACCAGGACGGCAGACGACACACGGCGTTCACCGGGCAACGAAGGGACAGGATGTTTCGAACCTGTTACACGCACGCAATACTGGTGAAACATCGGCTCGATAGACTAACCATTGGGTAGAATATCTGTGAGGAGGCTCCGGAATGAATCTGCGTGGCTGGATGGTGGTAGTAGCTCTTTTTGCGCTGATAACCGGCGCGAGTCTGGATGTCGCAACGTTAATCGTGGCCAACACGATTGACTACGTGAAGACCCTGGATACTTCTCTTCTGACCGTCACGGGCTCGACCCAGCAAATCATTACCTCGGATGAAGTAAAATGGACGGGTAACTTTTCCCGCGAGACACCCGCCAACGATCTGAAAGGCGGGTATTCGCAGATGAAGATAGACCTCGATTTAGTCTCGAAGTACCTCAGCGACCAAGGCGTAAGCGAAAACGAAATCACGATTTCGCCTGTATTGATGAATCCGATCTACAACAACTGTGCTGCTGCCCTCAAATTCGGCGCGGCACCAGATCAAGCCGGTTGTAAAAACGAAATCGTCAGTTATCGGCTGGTGCAAAATGTGGAAGTGAATTCTAGCGACGTGAACAAGATTACCAAAGTAGCGCAGGATTTGAGCGCGCTGATCGACCAGGGCGTGGTCTTCTCGACCCAAAGTCTGGAATATTACTACACGAAACTGCCTGATTTGCGGGTGAAACTGCTGGCGGCGGCGACGAAAGACGCGCAGCTCCGGGCGGAGCAAATCGCCGCCGGTACTGGCGAGAAACTTGGGCACTTGATGTCGGAGAATACCGGGGTGATTCAGGTTACACCCGTCAATTCGACGCAGATTTCCGATGCTGGCACGTACGATACCTCGACGATCGAAAAGCAAATCACGGCCGTCGTGCGAGCGCAGTTTAATTTGAATCGCTAATGCTGTCTCACAAAAACATGACTAACCCTGTCGAGGAAAGATCAATGTGCAAGAAGTTTATGTCAGTCATACTCGTGATGGTGACACTAACCGCCTGCCAGCAGGCGGCCTCGGCACCAACTCCCACCACCCTGGCCACGGCAACGAAACCCGCTGTCTCACCAATGGCCACGAGAACCGTGCCCGCGCCCGCGGCGATGACGCCCACCTCCACGGCGGCGCCTTCGCCAGCGGCCACCGTGATGCCAATGCCCAGCCCAACCTCGGTGCCACTGATAAATCTAACAGCAAGGGCTTACTCTCAACAGTACGAAATCACCGAGAAAGATAACGGCAAGGAGTTCGTCTATCCTGAGACTTCGCGGTTCCAGATGATCCTGGACCAAGGCAGGTATCCGAAGGAGAACTTCAAAGTTGACTGCAACCCTGAAGGCGTGCTGGGGGGCATATCTAACCTGCCATCCGTGCCGCGGTCGCACTATGCTCTCAGGTACGAAGGCGTGAAACCTGGCAAATGCACGTTGACGGACAAGGATTTCAGCGTCAACGTCGAGATAACGAAGCTAGACTGACATACCTGATTGGCCTATATTTCGGGTCACGTGACGAATACCCGACTGGTTTGGTATATGTGTTCCAGTTGAGAACAAGCAGTTTCATACAGGACAATACTGATGAGATTAATACCCGAGCCCTAGATCGTTTCATAGTCAAGTCTCAGGTTATCTGAAGGAGACGAATTGAACATGCGTCGCCTATTCGCTATCGCATCTGTCCTCAGCATACTGGTATCGGCCGCCTGCGCGGCGACGGCGAAACAGGGTGGACCGACCCCACTTGCTACAGCGCAGGGCTCTGCGACCCCCACGCCGGCGATGTCTGCACGTAATTGCTAGCTTACTTAGTTCTGCAAGCTCATCATTTTTCCCTGCGAGTTCCGCGGTGCGCTCCTCAACTGTTTGCTGAAGGCCTGCGGCCCAGCTTTTCAGCGTCGCGTTCCGTTCCTCGATCAGGGCACGCATCCGCCGGTTCTCCTGGATCAGCCTGTGCTGCTCCAGACCCTGGTGAACCAGCATTCTCAACTCGTCTGGATCCCAGGGCTTGGTCACAAACCGGTAGACATCACCCCGATTGATAGCCTCCATTGCCGAGTTGAGATCTGCGCAGCCTGTCAGCATTATCCTTACCACATCGGGCCATCGATCGCGCACCTCTTTGAGGAACTGGACGCCGCTCATTCCAGGCATAATGTTGTCCGTGATCACTAGCCAAACATGGCTCTGGTCGAGGATTCCCAGTCCTTCCTCGGCGCTTACAGCCGTGAAGGTGTGATAGTCATCCGTCCGGAAGAGGCGTTGCAGGGAGGACAGGATGCTCTCCTCATCGTCAACTTGCAGTATTGTCTCCTCTCTTTCAACCACTGGAGCCTCGTTTAGGCACGGCAGGTGATCTGTTGTCCGGGCATTATGTCCTCGGATGGTAGACGTACACCGTCGACGGTATGAGTTTCTGGCGCTCATAAAGGATGAGCTTGAGCAGGTAGGCCCGTTTCAGCGTTTCACCTTTCGAGATCAGGAGAATGCCCGTGGAAGTCCGCAGGTCTCGGGCGAGAACCAATCCCTCTCGCAGTTGGCTCACATCCATGGCGACTTCTATAGACTCTCCGTCCACCGTCGAGCCGTCAATGATCCCTTTGAGAGCAAGGATAACGGCTGGATCGAAGGGGCCATTGTAGCCCAGGCCTAGCTGAGACTCAACGAAATCAGCAAGCCCCAACGAACTGGCTTTGCGATGATGGTCAAAGGCATTGGCCACAGCAATAATCCTGGAACCCAAGGGGATGGCTTCCCCCTTCAGTTCGTCGGGGTAGCCATGACCGTCCCACCGTTCATGATGATGTCTGATCAGTACACCAGTCGAGTCCAGGTGATCAACTATCTGCAATGCAGCCTGGCCGAGAATGGGATGCTGTCTCAACCTGGCTTGCTCACCAGCTGACAAAAGTCTCTCGTTCTTCCTCAGTATCTCGTCCGGAATACCGATCTTGCCGATGTCGTGGAGAAGGGCGCCCACTTCAACGTTCTTCGCCTCCTCCTCCCGCAAGGCCATTTGAGCTGCAAGTGACTTGCTTAGACCCGCGACCCTTCGCGCGTGGCCGCCAATGGTCGGATCGCGCAACTCGATTAGGCCGGTGAAGACCTTGATGGCCTCGACAAAGCTGCCCTTCAGTTGCCGGTAGAGACCTGCGAGCTCTTCATTCCTCTGCTTAAGTTCTTTGGTACGCTCCTCCACTGTTTGCTGAAGGCTTTCGTTCCACCTCTTCAGCTTAGCATTTTGCTCCTCGATCAGGGCACGCATCCGCGTGTTCTCTTGGACAAGCCGATAGTGCTCCAGGCCCTCTCGAACAAGTAGCCTCAGCCCTTCTGGATCCCAGGGCTTGGTCACAAACCGGTACACCTCGCCCCGATTGATCGCCTCCATTGCCGAGTTGAGATCGGCGTAGCCTGTCAGCATAACCCTCACCACATCCGGCCATCGATCGCGCACCTCTTTGAGGAACTGTACTCCATTGGTTCTGGGCATGCCATTGTCGGAGATCACCAGCCACACAGGGTTCTGGTCGAGGATTGCCAGTCCTTCCTCTGCGCTTAAGGCCGTGCAGATGTGATAGTTATCCGGCCGGAAGAGGCGTCGCAAGGAGGAGAGGATGCTCTCCTCGTCGTCGACCAGCAGTATTGTCTCGTCTCTTTCAACCATTGGACGCTCCTTTGATGAGTAAGATCAGGTATGCTGGCTGAGGCTAGGTGACGTCATCTACAGCAAAGGCAACGAGTATGATTCCCCTGCCTTCGTGCTTCCTGGCTGGGGTCAAGGGAACGCATTCCACCTTGACCGATCGCCCATGGACGATCACTCTGGCCATACTTCGCCCAGAGTCGGCACCTGCCGCCTCACGAACGAGATCCACCAGTTGAGATGGAAGTGAGTCGGAAAAAGAGCTACCTAGAATCGTACGTCGATCGATCCCGAGGAGCCGCTGCACATAGGGATTGGCCATTGCCACCAACCCATCGCGATCTACGCCGATGACGGCAGCGGGAAGGTTGCTGACCACCTGCTGCCACACGGAGAAGGTCGAATTATCGTTTTCGGATGGGGGTTCACTAGAAGAGATCGATTGATCGAGTTCGCCGTCCTCCTCATTCGGGGGTGAAGGAAATAGCGTTAATCCGACTCGCTCTGCCTCTTTTTGAAGGGCGCTGGCGCGTCCCAAGACCGTCCGAGCGTTAGCAATTGTCTCGAACTGCTTAGTAGAGGAGCGGACCAGTTCCTTAAGCTCGTCGTCGTCCCAAGGCTTGGCGATGAATTTGTAGACTTGTCCCTCATTGATAGCCGACTGAACGGTCTCTGCGTCAGCGTAGCCACTGAGAATAATGCGAACCGTCTCGGGAAACTGTTCGCGAACGAGGCTTAAGAGCTTGACCCCGTCCATTCCCGGCATCCGAAAGTCTGAGACGATGACAGACGCACTTCCGCCATGCTTCGCCAGTTGATCAAGAAGGTCGAGGGCTTGTTGCCCGGAAGTTGACGTGACGATCTGGTACCCTTCTCTGCGCAGAAGGCGCTGCAGCGAGTTGATGATATTCTGCTCATCATCCACCAACACTATCGTGTGCCGCTGGGTCGCCGGCAATAGATGCTCAACTGTTCCTCTATTCACCTATCTTCTCCTGTTGTGTCGTGGCTCGCGTCCTCTGCTAACAGGTTGTTCAGGTGTTCCGTCAACACGCTGACGGCCTCCGAAGGCAGCGGGGTGAGGGCGTCTGGTTTTGCTGTCTCTGGTAGCGCTTGCCCGGCCGCAAAAAGTCGACAGCCCAGGTTGGCGACACGGACGATGGCAAGGAGTTGCCTCAATTTGCCTGTACATAGTTCGCTTCCCTCCTGGAACGGCGGCCACGTATCGTGATGAAGCGCGATACACTGGTGAAGGACGGCAGGGAATCTCCAGTGCTCGGATAAAAGCATTCCGATTTCGACGTGGTCGACCCCTATAACTGATCGTTCGGCATCGCGCGAGCTCACGTCCCCACTCTGGCTCAGGTTGATAGCAGAGGCAAACTCCTGGGGTGCGGAGACGGCCAGGATTGTCTTGCCAACGTCGTGCAGCAGACCAGCTATGAAAGCCTGTTCTAGTGGCTGGTATCGTATCTCCCTGGCAATCGCCTGCGCCCACCTGGCACACGAAAGGGAGTGGAGCCATACAATTTCTCGATTGGCCCCTGCCGTTGGGCTCTGAATCCCACCGAAGTCAAAGAGCGCCGAACCTAGCACCAGTAGCCGCACCTGTTCGAAGCCCAACAGGGCAACAGCGTGGGAAACGGTGTCGATCCTTCCCGTTAATCCGTAGAAAGCGGAGTTAACCACTTGAAGAACCTTTGCGGTAATGGCCTCGTCCTGGCGGATAACTCGGGCCACGTCGGCAGGCCTGGCTCTCTCGCTATCCAAAAGGGCGATCGCTTCCTCAACCACCGATGATATAGGTGGCAGATTCTTTGCGTTTCTAAGCCAGACTTTGCCGCGATGACGCACCTGCTCAACATTCAAGTCACACACTTTCGTCCTCCCCCCGTCGTTGACATCACATCGTGATAGATGTTGGCAGCTTGATCGTGAAAGTAGTCCCAATGTCGACCTCACTATCGACGTTTATCTGGCCGCCATGCTTTTGGATAATGCTGTAACTGATCGATAGACCAAGGCCCGTGCCCTGGCCAACGGGCTTCGTTGTAAAGAAGGGATCGAAGATCTTGACGAGGTTCTGGGCAGGAATGCCCTCTCCATTATCGCCAACCTCGACGAAGATAGCCCCATCATCCGCGTACGTTCTGATCTTTATCTCGCCCTGCTTCTGCCTGGCGATCGCCTGGCCGGCATTTGCCAGCAGGTTGACGAACACCTGGCCTATCTGGTTAGGATTACACCTGATCTCGGGCACTCTGCCGTAATCCTTGCTGATGGTGCACGTGTACTTCAACTGGTTCCATACGATATTCAGCGCGCTATCCAAAACAGAGTTCACGTCGACAAGCTGCATATCTCCGTCATCGGCCCGTGAGAAGGTCTTGAGATCCTGCACGATTCGCCTTACTCGCTGGGATCCCTCCAAAGACTCTTTGATGAGGTTGTCGATATCGCCCAGCACATAATCCAGATCAAGCTTCTCCCGTACTTGATCGAGCCCTGCGAGCATAGGTTCGATCTGTCCGTCCAATCGGGTCCTGAGCGTCTGGAGGGTTTCGTCTGATTCTTCGATGAATTCCTTCAAAGAGCGAACGTATTCTCGCATAGTGTTCAGGTTGCTGCTAATGAAGCCCACTGGGTTGTTTATCTCATGGGCGACGCCCGCAGCCAGTTGCCCGATGGAGGCCATCTTCTCGGAATGCACGAGCATTTTCTGGGCTTGTTTCAGGTCTGCCTCGGCCCGCCTGCGCTCGGTCACGTCGCGGATGATGCTCAAGAGTATGCGCTCCTGCCCAATCGTGGTTGCCTGAGAGCTTACCTCGACAGGGAACGTACTTCCGTCTTTTCGGCGGTGCGTGGCTTCAAACTGAATGGCTGCCGAGTCTGCTCGCGCCATCTGTGCTGCTACTAATGGCGTGATCTCAGCAGCACTCAGGCCGCACAAGCTCATCGAGAGCAACTGGTCACGGGTGTAGCCGTAGGCACAAACTGCGGCGTTGTTAGCCTCCAGGATGCGGCCATCCCGATGGATGAACAAGATGATTTCGGTCGCGTGCTCGCACAGCACCTGATAGCGTTTCAGCGCTTCTTCTGCCAGCTGGCGCCTGGTGATGTCGCGCAAGATGCCTGTGAAGAACATCCCTTCTGGGGTGACCCGCGCGCCGCAGGAAATCTCCGCGGGAAACTCGCCGCCATCTTTCTTAACACAAGCCGTCTCGGTGGTCACCCCCGTGGCGCTTTCTTGCCTGGTTGATATCAGGTGTTTCAGCATATGCAGGAAGCCTTCCCTGTCTCTTTCGGGCACCACGATGGCGAGCGGACTGCCGACCATTTCTTCAGATGAATACCCCAAAAGAGCCTCCGCCGCACTGTTCCAGAATACGACAGTTGCATGGCTATCAAAGCAGATGATTGCATCGCTCGCGGTTTGGACAATGTAGCGGTAACGTTCTTCGCTCTCACGCAGCGCCACCTCCACCTGCTTGCGCTCGGTGATTTCTGCCTGTAGACCTGGAGTCCGCTCCTCCACTTTCTCCTCCAGGTCTTGGTTCAGCTTTCTCAATACGGCTTGCACCTGGCTATGTTCGACGATCATAATCTCAACCCCCTCACGCCTTTCCCCTCTGTATGGTCCCGTTCCTCATACTTGTAACTGGTCCTGAGAGCCGTCGGCGAGGACGTCTCCGTGATGCTGGCAGCAACGCTCGCTCTCTAACAGGACTGGCGCAAAAGGATCACCAAGGAAGTGGACCAGACCAGGGACCAGGGCTGGATCTAACTTGCCGTGCATCTCCGTTTTCAACAACGATAGCGCGTCGAAAGGCATACGCGCCTTCCTGTATGGACGACCGCAGGTCATAGCGTCGTAGGCATCGACGAGAGCCACGATCATCGCGAACATCTGTATCTTCTCGCCGGTCAGCCCTCTAGGATAACCTGATCCATCGAGGCGCTCGTGGTGCTGCGCGATGATCGCCAACACATCGTCTTCTAAATCGGCCGCTGTGGACAATATCTCAGTACCCCACTCTGGATGTTGGCGCATAATAGCCCACTCTTCGGGAGATAGTTTGCCTCGCTTGCTCAACATGTCCTTCGGCACCCTGGCCTTGCCCACGTCATGCAGAATAGCGCCAACTCCCAGGTGACGAAGGGATTGATGATCGGTGACACCAAGGAACTTGCCTAAGCCAAGTGCATAGACAGCCACGTTTAATGAGTGGGTGTACACCGAGAAGTCGTGAAGCATTACGCACAGCAGGGCAGGAAAGGCCGTTTGACTGCGCGTCAGGTAGTCCACGGTCACCCCCACCATCTCGTCCACATCCGCCAATATCTCCTTTGAAAGAGACCCAGCAATAGCCCGCCTGGTAATACCCATCACCGAGCTATACAACAATCCTGCCTTTGCAAGAGGAGGCATCTCCTCGTCTGGCAGACTGAGAAGAACCGTTAGGTGCTGTTGCAGCAGAACGTCTTCATCAACCGAGATACGCACCCAGAGATTGGATACGCCACTCTCCAACAGTCTCTCGCGATCCGCCGGTGTGAACGGCAGAGAGGCTTCCCGATAAAGGACGTATTGCCCTTCCTCCTTGATGTACAGGTCACAGGTTAACGACAGGTCGGTGCGCAGACTTCTAAGGTCGAGAGCAACGTAATCGTTTTCGCCATTCAGAATCATCACCCCCTTGTTACAATGAACAACCCCGTGTTCGTTGCCTTGCTAGAGGAACCCTGGTCACACTGTGCCAGCGAATTGCCTCTTGCACTTTGGCGATATCGACGCCGAATAACTCGTCTCCCAGGCGACACACCACCAGTTGCTCGCCAGCATATACGGCTTCTCGCCGTTTTGGCTGGTCTGTGTACTCCGCTGCCTCCTCACCCGCAATGCCCACCCCTGCCCCTCTCAATTTGTCAGCTAACTGCGCCGTTAAGTCGTCTGACGCTTCGGGAGGCTCCAGCATTGCTAGAGCCTCCGGCATCTTAACTCAGCCGCTATGCTGGCCTGAGACGCGCCACCATTTTGGCGTCTGTTTGTGGTGATCCCGTTTTCGCCCAGTCGGACCTGCGCCGCAGCGGGGTAAGCTCGGCTTGAGATGGCTCCTGTTCCAGCTTGAAGCGAGATAGCATCTCGCGCAGTCCTTCGGTCATCCTGGCTAGAGATTCTGCCGAAGCCGCGACTTCTTCCACCTGCGCTGACATCTCCTCGGCCCCCGCCGATACTTCCTCAACCGTGCCAGCATTCTCGTCGCCAACTCCTGCCACGCTCTCGATCGCTTGCGCCACCTCGCTCGCTCCTGCAGCCATCTCCTCGGTGGCTGCTGTGTTCTCCTCTACCACAGCAGCCACCGACTCGACAGACTTAACCACCTCGGAGGAGAGTTGATTCATCTCCGATACAGCTCTGGCGATATCTTGCATCTTG
>JAMCWX010000019.1 GCA_023480885.1 Chloroflexota bacterium
GGGAGCGAGGCTGGTCTACGGATGCGTGGATTCTGCCCCAGTCCGATGCCTCGAGGCTGAATCCGCCATCTCGGGGACTGAAGTTGGGCAACTGGACCCGGCGAAGGTAGGGGCCATAGCTGGGAAGGAGATCACGGTCTACTCGAGCGTGAACGCAGGCCAGGCCTACAAGAGACAGATAATCGAGTGGCAAGCAGCGGAAGCCTTATGGTCTCTGATCCGCACGCTGCAAGCTGCTGTGGAGTGAGAGCGATGAGTGTGATTGGCAAGCCTTTTCCTATTCGCGATGCGCGAGAGAAAGCCCTGGGCACGGCTGAGTATACTACGGACCTGAAGATGCCAGGGATGCTCTATGGCAAGGTGCTACGAAGCCCGATACATCACGGCCGAGTTCTGAGCATCGACACCTCCAGGGCTGAGGCGCTTCCCGGCGTCAGAGCAGTCATTACTGGCAGGGATATCAAGCCGATCATCTATGGATTCGGATGGCGGCACCGCAAAGATAAGTACGCCCTGGCGATTGACAAGGTGAGATACAAAGGGGACGAAATAGCCGCGGTGGCCGCTGTGGACGAAGACACAGCGGAGGAAGCGCTGGACTTGATCAAAGTCGAGCTCGAGGAGTTGCCGGCGGTCTTCGATGCCGACGCCGCACTGGTGCCAGGCGCTCCCCTGGTCCACGACGATGCCCCCGGGAACATCGTGAAGGCGTACGATATCCATAAAGGAGATGTAGATCGTGCGTTTGCTGACGCCTTCAAGGTCTACGAGCATCGGTTTGCCACGCAGCGCGTGCATCAGTCGTATCTGGAACCCTACGGCTGCGTCGTCCACTGGGACCCGTTTGGCAAGGTAACGGCCTGGATCGGGAGCATGAACAACTCTGGGATCAGGTTGATGCTGGCCGATGCGCTAGATTTGCCGGTTACGAAGGTGAGGGTGATCCAGCCGTGGGTAGGGGGTTCCTTTGGCAGCAAAGTGACGCTCTGCAATATCTACCCGATAGCTGCTTACCTCTCGAAGAAAGCCGGCAGCAAGCCTGTGAGAATAATCTATACGCGGGAGGAAGAGTTCTACGCGAGCAGGCCCAGGGTGTCGTGCGTGATCCATGTGAAGACGGGGGTGACGCGCGATGGGTGCTTATTGGCCCGGCAAGTGCGCTTGATCAACGATGCGGGAGCTTACTCCGAGATGGCCCCCGCAATGCTGGAGGTCATGTGCCATCGGAGCGACTCGGTGTATCGTATTCCCAACGTCCGCATCGACGCGAAGCTGGTCTACACAAATAAGTCCTCCATCGGCGCATACAGAGGGTACGGCAATCCGCAGATGACTTTTGCTTATGAGTCGCAGTTCGACGTCATCGCCGATGACCTGGGCATCGACCCAGCGGAGTTCCGACTGAAGAATGCTACAAGGCCGGGCGACGTCACAACTCACGGTTGGCAGATCACCAGTTGCGGCCTTCCCGACGCGATCGAAACCGTCCGCGACAGGTCTAAATGGGCTGAGAAACGCGGCAAGGGGCGCGACGTTGCCAGGGGAGTTGGAATGGCCTGCACGATTCACGAAGGCGACGATAGGCATTACCTGGGATTCACCGGTTCGAACGCGTCGGTCGAGATTCACGAAGATGGGCGAGTGGTGGTGATCTCTGGCGAGGGCGAGTATGGGCAAGGATTCCAGACCATCGCCGCTCAGATTGCCGCCGAAGTGCTTGGGGTGCCGCTGGAATCGGTGGACGTGACTTTCCCGGATACCGACCGAACGCCGTACGCGTTAGGCCCGTGGGGTTCGAGGCTGACAATCAGCGGTGGAAACGCCGTGCGAATGGCAGCCGAGGACGCCAGGAAGCAGTTGTTTGAGGTCGCGGCCGAGAAGCTCGAAGCCAGGGCTGAAGACCTGGAGTCGAGCGAGGGACGGATTTTCGTCAAGGGTTCGATCGAGAGGTCAATTGCGGTAGCGGAGGCCGCATCGGCCGCGCTTTACAGATGGGGTGGGAAGCTAATCCTCGGCCGTGGGACCGAGGAGCCGAACACCACATGTATGGATCCGGATGCTCAGAGTAATCCCTGCAGCGCCTACTCATTTGCTGCTCAGGTGGCTGAGGTTGAAGTCGACCGAAAGACAGGTCAGGTCAAGCTACTTGGCCTTTATACGTCCAACGATGGGGGAAATATCCTGAATACGACGCTGGCAGAGGGCCAGGTTGTGGGCTGTGCGCTGCAGGGCATCGGGTACGCTTGTACCGAGAACATGATGTTCATCGACGGCGCTCAACCGAATCCCAGCTTTCTCCAGAGCGGCGTGCCGAACGCTTTGGACGTCCCGCCAATCGATGTGCATTTCACGGACACTGATGATCCGTACGGGCCGTTTGGAGCCAAAGGGCTGTCGGAACTGGGCGCCCCGCCGGTAGCGGCAGCGGTGGCCAACGCGATTTACGATGCGGTCGGCGTACGTTTGACGAACCTGCCGCTTGCACCGGAGAAGGTCGTCAGGGTGCTCAGGCAAAAGAGTACAGCAACGAAGGGAGATGGGCAGTCGTGAAGGTAGCGATAAACCTCAGAGTCAATGGAGACGCTTGCAAAGTGCTCGTGCCCCCACACCGTCCACTGGTGGACGTATTGAGGGATGACGTGGGATTGACCGGCACGAAAAAGGGTTGCGGCGCCGGTGAATGCGGCGCCTGCACGGTCCTGATGGACGGCAAGCCGGTGAATTCGTGCCTGGTCCTGGCTGTTCAGGCCGATGGCAAGGACATAGTGACGATCGAGGGGTTGGCCCAGGACGATCGGTTGCATCCCATTCAGGAGGCATTCGTGCAGCACGGGGCGATTCAGTGCGGCTATTGCTCTCCAGGCATGATTCTGATCGCCAAAGCATTGCTCGACGAGAATCCACGCCCGACAGAGCTTGAAGTGAAGCAGGCGATTGCGGGAAATATCTGTCGGTGCACTGGATACGTCAAGATTGTCGAAGCGATTCAGGCTGCAAGTCGGCTGGTGGCAAATGAGAGGAGGGCATAACAAATGAGGCGGCTCGCATCAAGTTTTGTATCAGGAGGGTGTAATTTGGATCCAAGAGGTAAGTTTCTCTGGTGGGTACTGCCGCTAGCGCTGGTAGTGGCAGGGACCCTGGCGGCCGCAGGCTGCAGCGCGACTGGACAGCAGGCGGGTGACTCCGGCGCCAATGTGTTGAAGATTGGCGCGGCGTTGAGCGCCAGCGGTAGCCTTGCCCACGAAGGCGACGTGATGAAGAAGGGCTACGAACTGTGGAAGGACACGGTCAACGAAAAGGGCGGTTTGAACGTCGGTGGCAAGAAGTACAAGGTAGACATGGTCTACTACGACGACAAGAGCGATGCCACAACAGCGGGCAAACTGGTCGAAAAGCTGATCACTGAGGACAAGGTTGACTTCATCTTTGGCCCATTTGGTAGCGGCATCAGCGCTGCCGCCAGCGCCATCAGCGAGAAGTACAAGAAGATCTTTATCGCGACGATTGCCAATGCCGACACGGTATACTCGCGGGGATTCAAATACCTGTTCGGCATACTGCCTCCCACTACCAGCGGTTTCGGACTGAACATCGACTATCTGGCTACCCTTACCCCCAAACCCACGAAGTTAGCGATTATCTATCCCGACGATCTGTTCCCCGCCTCCGCCGCGGAAGCAGCGAAGAAGAAGGGCGAGCAGATGGGCTTCCAGTTCGTGTTCTTCCAGAAATATCCCAAGGGCACGACTGACCTCTCCAGCATCATGACGCAGGTGAAGGCGGCCAATCCCGATGCGCTGCTCAACTCCGGGTACATGGAAGACGAAGTCATGATGGTCAAGGCAGCCAAAGAACTCAAGTTCAACGTCAAGTACATAAGCTCTCTGGGCATGCCTGTCTTCGCCTTCATGAAAGCCCTTGGCAAGGACTCTGACTACCTCTTCGATGCGCAGTGGTGGATGCCGCAGTCAGGCTGGAAGGGGCCTTTCTTTGGTTCCAGCCAGGACTACAATGCGCTCTACAAGAAAAAGTACAACGAGGACGCTACCTATTACTCTGCCGCGGCTTCTGCTGGCGGCCTTGTCTTGCAAACGGCGATTGGGAAAGCCGACAGTCTGGATGTCGAGAAGGTGCGCGCGGAACTAGCTAAGACGGACATGGAGACTTTCTTCGGCCAGATCAAGTACGACGAGACAGGCTTTAACCGCACCGGAAAAGGCGTGATCATCCAGATGAAGGATGGAAAGATCAACATCGTCTATCCCCAGAATCTGGCAACGACCAAGGCTGTCTACCCGATTCCCGACTGGGACAAGAGGTAAGTCTGCTTTCGGTACAAGAGGAGCGTACCAATGCTCCCCCAGGGATGCCTAACAGTGGTAATCACCTAGCAAGCCTGAGGGGTTGCGTTTGAGGTGGGAATACTGGCAGGAGGTGCATAATGGGTTCAAGGATTCGATTCAGGGAATGGTTCTTTCTGTTGGCGCTCCTGGTTATGGTGGGCTTGATGATGGAGGGTTGTGGTCTCATCGGGCAGCAAGCCACCGGCGCTGGTGGCAACGTCGTGAAGATAGGCGCGGCGTTGAGCGCCACCGGTGCGCTAGCCCGTGAAGGTGAGCTGATGAAGCGGGGCTACGAACTGTGGAAGGACACGGTGAACGAAAAGGGCGGAATCGACGTGGGCGGTAAGAAGTACAAGGTCGACATCATCTACTACGATGACAAGGGGGATGCTACGACAGCAGGGAAGCTGGTGGAGAAATTGATCACCGAAGACAAAGTCGACTTCATCATGGCGCCCTATAGCAGCGGCATTACCGCTGCCGCCAGCGCAATCAGTGAGAAGTACCAGAAGATCATGATCGCGCCACTGGCGAACGCCGATTCAGTTTACTCGCGAGGCTTCAAATACCTTTTTGGCGTGCTGTATCCTGTCGGCGAGGGCTTCGGGCTTCATATCGACTACTTGAACACGTTGCAGCCGAAGGTGCAGAAGATTGCCATCATCTACCCGGATGATCTCTACCCGACAACAGCCGCAGAGGTGGTCAAGAAGAAGGCTGAAGGAGCTGGCATGCGGGTAGTGTACTTCCAGAAATTCCCCAAGGGCACTCAAGACCTGTCGGCCCTGATATCTGGTGTGAAATCCAGTGGAGCCGAGGCGCTGATAACATCTGGCTACTTCGAAGACAACGTGCTCATGGTGAAGACAGCGAAGGAACTGAAGCTCAACGTCAAGTATCTGGGTGGGATGGGTGCACCCACGCAGCCGGACTTCGTGAAGACTCTCGGCAAAAATGCGGAGTACGTCATTGGGATGTCGCAGTGGGAGCCTACATCCGGCTGGAAGGGGCCGTTCTTCGGTTCCAGCCAGGACTACAATGCGCTCTACAAGAAGAAGTACAATGAGGACGCTACCTATTATACGGCCGCCGCTTCTGCCGGTGGCTTGGCTCTCCAGCTAGCTCTGGAGAAGGCGGGTAGCGTCGACACGGAGAAGGTGCGAACAGCGTTGCGTGCGCTGGACGTGGAAACCTTCTTCACGCCGATAAAGTTCGACGATACTGGCTTCAACCGTTCTGGCAAAGGATTGATCGTCCAGATCAAGGATGGCAAGCTCAACATTGTCTACCCTGAGAAGCTCGCACAGAGCAAAGGAGTCTTTCCCATGCCGGAGTGGGACAAGAGGTAAACGCGGTACTGAGGGGAGCTCGTCTGGGCCTTTGTTGTAACGTGTGTGCCGTGCCCGGGCGCTCCCCGACAACGAATATCTGGGTGACTAGTAAGGAGGCTGGCTTGCTGCAGCAACTCGTCAACGCCCTTCTCCTGGGTGGAATCTATGCGCTGGTAGGTGTCGGTTTCTCGCTCATTTATGGGGTTATGAACATCATTAATCTTGCCCACGGCGCGCTGATCATGCTCGCCGCCTACACGACGTTCTGGGTGTTCCAGCTTTACGGAGTGGACCCGTTCGCTTCCATCGTCATATCGATGGCGCTTTTCTTCGTCATCGGCTTCATTCTGCAGAAATACATTGTCAATCGCGTCGTTGGCCAGAACGTGTTGATGACGATGGTCTTGACCTACGGGTTCGAGTTGATCGCGGTGAACTTCGCGCTGTACTTCTGGCACGCGGACTACCGCGCGGTCAATCCAACCTACGCGGGAACCGGCCTGGAAATTGGCGATGTCGTCGTTCCTTACATCAAGCTCGGCATCCTGACAGTGGCCATCGTCTTGACAAGTCTGCTCTATCTGTTTATGACCAGGACAAAGATCGGCAATGCGATTCAGGCGACATCCCTCAACAAAGATGCCGCGCAGCTAGTGGGCATAGACATCCAGTATATCTATTCTTTCACTTATGGCCTTAGCGCAGCGTTGGCGGCTGCGGCGGGGACCTTGATTGCCATAGTTTACACGGTCACCCCGTCTATGGAGGGTGGTTTCCTGGGGAAGGCCTTCGTTATTGCGATTCTGGGCGGTCTGGGCAATTCCTTGGGGGCTATCGTCGGTGGTGTGGTGCTGGCTTTGGCCGAGACCTTCGGGGTAGTGGTATTCGGTGCAGCTTACCAGCAGATCGTTGGTTACGTGATCTTTCTGCTCGTCCTAATTGTTAGACCGTGCGGTCTGGTAGGACGGCGATTCTTTTCAGAACTCTAGATTGGGTGGAAAAGGAGGGTACGTTGCCCATGATGGCAACCCGGTTGACCTTTCTCGGGAAGATCTCCAGGCCGCTGCGCCTGATCGCCTACGCAGCGCTAGCGATACTGCTCGGCCTGATCCCTTTCACGGCGGACGGATACTGGGTGCGCGTTTGCACCAACTTCTTCATGTTTGTGATCATGGTTGAGGGCGTCAATATAATCTCAGGTTACACTGGTTACGCTGCCCTTGGCAACGTGGTCTTTTTCGGTATCGGTGCCTACGTCACAGCGATACTGATGTCCACTTTCGGTCTCGACTTTTTCATCGCCCTGATCCTGGCAGGAATTGTCGCCGGAGCCTTCGCGTTCGGACTGGGAATGCCGATTTTGCGGACAAAAGGCCACTACTTCGTTATGGCAACCATTGGGCTGAACGAACTGGTGAAACAAGTCGTCAGCAACCTCGACAGCCTGACCGGTGGTGGCAAGGGAATATCTCTGCCCATCCCTTCGATGCCACCGCGGATCAACTACGCCTTTTTCTATTTCGTGATGCTGGCAATCGCCATCATTTGCGTGTTCGTGGTGTACAGGCTTTCGAAGAGCAAGTTCGGCTATGGAATCCGCTGCATCAAAGCGAACGAACAAGCGGCTGGGGTGATGGGAATCAACACGACGATGTACAAGGCGCTCGCCTGGACTTTGAGCGCGTTTTTCACTGGTCTGGCAGGGGGCGTATACGCCTACTGGCAAACCTTCATCGAGCCGCCAGTGGTTTTCGACGTGGTGTTCGCGATCAAGATGTTCTTAATGTTGCTCCTGGGCGGCCAGGGCACCGTATTGGGGCCTGTGATCGGGACCTTCGTCGTCGAGTTCCTCGGCGAGTTGATTTGGGGACACGCCGCAGACCTACAGTTGGGGATACTCGGTACCCTCGTCATTGTCGTCGTTCTATTTGTGCCGCAGGGCCTTGTTGAAGTCACCAGAAACAAGACCATTGGGCGCATCTTCTCGACCAGGCGTGTGAAAGAGCCCCAACCCGTCGAATTCTGAGGGCCGGAGGTAATTGTGTGGATATTCTGGCGTTAAGAAACGTGTCGAAACATTTCGGCGGGGTCGCGGCCGTTGATGGCGTTAACTGCAGTGTCCGCCAGGGGGAGATATTTGGGTTAATCGGCCCTAACGGCGCCGGCAAGACCACGTTGTTGAACGTGATTTGCGGACTGGCAGACCCTTACCAGGGAGAGATCACTTTTAAGGACCAGAGAATTGCAGGGAAGAAACCGTGGGATATCGCCCGTCTCGGCATCGGTCGGACCTTTCAGATCGTCCAGCCGTTTCATGGCCTAACCATCCGTGAAAACGTTGCGATAGGGGCGATGTTTGGCAAGAAGGGTCACGAAGGGAGCATAAAGGAAGCTCTTTCGCTTGCCGATAAGGCGCTAGAGTTGACAGGTCTGTCCCACAGAGCTGATGATCTGGCTACCCAGATCACCCTGTCCCAACGCAAGAGGTTGGAGATGGCAAGGGCGCTTGCGATGGAGCCGGACCTGCTGCTTCTCGACGAGGTAATGGCGGGACTGCACCTGACCGAAATCTCGGAGATGATGGAGATCGTCAAGCGCGTCAACGAACAGGGCATCACGATCTTCATCATCGAGCACGTGATGAAGGCAGTGATGGGGATATCGCACCGGATTATGGTGCTGCACTACGGAAAGACGATCGCCGTAGACACTCCGGAGCGGATTGCGGAGAACTCCAGGGTGATCGAGGTGTACCTTGGTGAAAGGTACGCTGCGCGGCGCGCCAAGCGACTCGCAGGCAGCGAGATGGGGAGTTGAGTCAATGACGCTAGTGGTAAAGGACCTTAACGTAGCGTACGGCGACACCCAGGTGCTCTGGGACATTAACATCAGCGTTGCCAAAGGCGAAGTGATAGCCCTCGTAGGATCGAACGGAGCCGGCAAGACCACGCTGCTGAGGACCATCTCGGGCCTAAACAGACCAAAGAGCGGGCAGATCTCGATCAATGGACAGGACCTGACTCAAGCAACTCCTGCCCAGAGAGTTCGACTTGGTGTTGCCCACGTGCCGGAGGGCCGCCAGCTCTTCGCGGGCCTCGGGGTTCGAGAAAACATCTTGATCGGCGCCTATCTGAGGACGGCCGGCCAGGAGGTCCGACGCGACCTGGATTTCATGTTCGAGACCTTTCCAGAGGTGGCGGCGCGACGTAACCAGCAAGCAGGCACATTAAGTGGGGGAGAGCAGCAAATGGTGGCCCTTGCCAGAGGGCTTATGAGCCGGCCGCAAGTGCTCCTCATCGACGAGCTTTCATTGGGATTGGCTCCAGTCGTGGTGGAAAAGCTCTTCAATTTGATTAGGAACGTGCAAAAGGAACTGGGCATCGGCGTGCTGGTCGTGGAACAGGACGTGGAGATGGCCTTTGAAATGGCGGATCGCGGGTACATACTCGATACGGGAATGATCGTCAAAGAAGGTCGAGGGGAGGAGCTCCTTGGGGATGACGCTATTAGGAAAGCCTACCTCGGCATATAGAGGTGCTTCAGCGGTCTGAAGCCGCCGCACGGTGCCAAACAGAGGGGGAGACTAAACGTGTCGGATTACCGCGTAATTGGTCGGAGTTTCCCGATGATCGATGCTCGAGAGAAGGTCACCGGCAAGCTCGAATACGGGACGGATGTGGTGCTGCCGGGCATGCTGCATGGCAAGGTTTTGCGCAGTCCACTGCCCCACGCCCGCATCCTGAATATTGATGTTTCCAAAGCCCTCAGGCTGCTTGGGGTGAGGACGGTGGTCACCGGCGCCGATGCTCCGGCGATGCCGTACACAGTAGCGGGCCAGGTGCTTTACGATGAACATCTATTGGCGCGTGAGAAGGTGCGCTACATAGGCGACGAGGTCGCAGCGGTCGCGGCCACCGACCCGGACGTTGCCGAGGAAGCCGTCAGCCTCATTGAAGTTGAGTATGAGCCTTTGCCGGCGGTTTTCGATCCTGAGGAGGCCATGCAGGAGGGCGCACCTCTCGTCCACGAGGCCCACGGCTCGAACATTGCCAACTACATGAACTTCAGCAGAGGCGATGTCGAGGCTGCTTTTGCCAGGGCCGACGCTATTTATGAGGGGCGCTACGTCACCAATCTGCAGCACCACGGCTACATCGAACCTCACTCGGCTGTCGCTGAGTGGGACAGTTCAGGGCGACTGACGCTCTACATTCCAATGCAGGCCCCGACACTGGCTCGGATGACTTACGCCAGCGCGCTTGGAATCTCGCCAGAACGAATTCGCGTCGTGCAGTGCCATATAGGCGGCGCCTTTGGAGGGAAGTTGGAGTATAAGCTCCACCCCTTGTGCGCGCTGGTGGCATTGAAGGCGGGTCGCCCTGTCAAGATGGTGAACACGCGTCGCGAGGAGTTCACGGCGTCGCTGCCGCGGATGCCAATGGTCATGTACATCAAGGTCGCAGGATTGGCCGATGGGACTATCATCGGCAAGTCGCTTCGCGTCGTCGCCGACAACGGAGCGTACAACAACTATGGCCCTGGTATTATGCTAAGTGCCCTGCTGCGGCACGACAATCTGTACCGTATCCCCAACCTGCACGCCGAGGGAATTCTCCTCTATACGAATAAGGTAGCCACTGGCCCCTTCCGCGGGTTTGGCAATCCCCAGGGCATCTTCGCTTTCGAATCTGCCCTGGATATGCTGGCCGAAAAGCTTGGAGTTGATCCCGTCGGCCTTCGATTGAAGAACGCGTCTCAGAAAGACGATCTGACGTCCCACGGCTGGAAGTTGAGTAGCTGCGGCCTATCCGAGTGCATCCGGTCTGCTGCCGGAGCAGTGAACTGGACAGGGAAGCGCGGCGCGCACGGCACAGGCCGAAAGCGCCGCGGAGTGGGTATCGCCTGCTGCCTCCACGTGTCAGGAAACCGATCCTTCCTGCCTTTCTTTGACGGGTCGTCGGCCTATATACGGATCAATCAGGAGGGCAAGGCGAAGATCTTCACCTCGGAAACTGATCTGGGGCAAGGCTCCCGAACGACGTTTGCGCAAATCGCCGCCGAGGAGATTGGCCTCAATGTGGAGGACATAGCGGTGGCGCTGGTTGATACCGACATCAGCCCTCACGGAATGGGCACCTGGGGCGATCGAGCGACAACGCTGGGAGGTAACGCGATACGGGCGGCGGCGATCGACGCACGACGTCAGTTGAACGAGATCGCAGCCGCGGACCTGGAGGCGAACCCGAAGGACATCGTGGCGGAGAATGGCCGACTGTACGTTGCAGGCGCTCCGGATCGCTCAATCACGATCGCAGAGGCAGCGAAGATCTTCTCCTACAAGCAGGCTGGCGCTATTCTTACGGGCCAGGGCAGCTACGTTCCCGACGACATAGTCAGCGTGATCGACCCGAAGACGAAGTACGGCAACATCTCGGTGGCGTATCCTTACGCAGTGCAGGCCGTCGAGGTGGAGGTCGACACGCAGACCGGCGAGATCGAAATCCTGAATCTTGCGGCGGCGCACGATCTGGGCCGCGTGATTAACCCCTCGGCTGCGCGAGGCCAGGTGGAAGGCGCGGTTGCTCAGGGAATCGGCTACGGGCTGACGGAAGAGATGAAAGTAGAAAACGGGAAGGTCCGAAATGCGAGCTTCAAGCGCTACGACGTACTTCGGGCGCCTGACATGCCGAAGATGACGATCGAGTTTGTGGAGTCCAATGATCCCAACGGCCCATTTGGCGCCAAGGGACTCGCCGAGCCGGCCCTGAACCCGACTGCGACTGCCATTGCGAACGCCGTCCACGATGCCATCGGCGTGCGCTTGCATGAACTGCCTCTCACTCCAGAAAGGGTGCTTGTGGCCTTGAGGAAGAAAACGGAAGTGTGAACCTGGGCGGCTCACTTGCCATTCCGGGCAGAGAGACGCCATATGACGGACACTGAGGAGGAACACATTGCGCGACTTCGAGTATTGTCGACCACAGAGCCTTAAGGAGGCCGTTACCGTCCTGGCTGAAAAAGGCAAAGGTGCCTACCCGCTGGCTGGAGGCACAGACATTTTGATCGAATTGAAGCGCAGACGCCTGCCAGCGTCCTGCCTAGTCGATATCAAGGCAATCCCTGAACTGCGCGGCATTGAGCGCGAAGGAGATGCCTTGCGCATCGGTGCCCTCACGACTCACAGCGAGCTGCTCGGTTCCTCGTTAATTCAGGAAACAGTCCCTGTGATCGCCCATGCTGCGAGGCAGATGGCCTTCCCTGAGATACGGAACCGCGGTACTATCGGTGGAAACATCTGCAATGCCTACCCCGCCGCCGACCTCGTACCCCCGCTCATAGCGCTGGGGAGCAGTGTGCTCCTCGCTAGCGCCAGCGGACAGAGAGAGGTAGGCGTCGCGGAGTTCGTGCTTGGCTCACGACAGATAGCGATATTGCCAGGCGAAGTGCTGGTAGCGGTCAAGGTGCCCGTGCCTGTGAGCAACGCGGCGTGCGCTTACGCTCGTGCCAGCACGCGGAAGACAGGAGGCATCGCCGCCACTTCCGCCGCTGCCTACCTGTCTGCCGATGGGGGCGTCTGCCGGCAGGCGCGCATCGTCCTGGGAGCTATCGAGGCGAAACCCAGGTTTGTGGCCGAAGCTGCAGGCTATCTGGAAGGAACGTCTATCAGCGAGGACGTTGCGAAGGCCGCGGCGAAGATGAGCGTCAGCGGGCTATCGCCGATAGTTGACCCGCGGCTTTCCGTTCAATACCGCAGTTATATGACTGAGCTTATGGTTCGACAAGCTGTGCTAGAGGCATGGGCGGAGGTTAATCGCTAATGCGCTACGAGATAACAGTTAAGGTCAACGGTGAGGATTACGAGGCGTACATTCCAGCGCGAAGAACGTTGCTCGACTTTCTGCGAGACGATCTGGGCTTGAGGGGCACAAAGAAGGGGTGCGACGAAGGCGACTGCGGCAGTTGCGTTGTCCTTCTTGATGGCACGCCCGTCAATTCTTGCATGGTGCTGGCCGTCGAGGTGAACGGGCGCGAGGTGACGACGATCGAGGGGTTGGCCAAGGGCGACGAGTTGCATCTTGTGCAGCGTGCCTTCGTCGAGCAAGGGGCTATCCAGTGCGGCTATTGCACGCCTGGAATGGTTCTGGCGGGGAAAGCCCTTCTCGACGTCAACCCTCACCCAACCACGACGGAGATCAAGGAGGCTATCTCAGGGCACCTTTGCCGATGCACAGGCTACGGAGCTATCGTCGAGGCGATTCAGGCTGCCGCCGAGTCAATGGACGGCGGACAGCGCGCGAGCGGCAAGACGGGGAGGAGCGACTAGAGATGGCCGGATTCAACATTATTGGCAAGGGCGTGCCGCTGATCGACGCTCGTGAGAAGGTCACCGGCAAGCTCGAATATGGGACGGACATGGTGTTGCCAGGGATGTTGCACGGCAAGGTGCTGCGCAGTCCACTGCCTCACGCCCGCGTCCTGAGTATCGATGTTTCGAAGGCGTTGAGATTATCCGGGGTGCGAGCCATTGCGACGGCCGCAGATGCTCCGACTGCACCTTTCACAGTTCCGGGACAGACTTTGGATGACGAACTGCTGTTCGCCAGGGACAAGGTTCGCTTTATTGGCGACGAAGTCGCCGCTGTGGCGGCCGCGGATTTGGACACGGCTGAGGAGGCCATCAGCCTTATCGAGGTGGAATATGAGCCTCTGCCCGGTGTCTTCGACCCTGAAGATGCCTTGAAGGAAGGGGCACCACTGGTGCACGAGGAGCATGGCTCGAACATTGCCAACCGCCAGAAATTCGGGAGGGGTGACTTCGATGCAGCGCTCGCCAGGGCAGATGTTGTTTACGAGGGCCGCTTTGTCACCTCGCTGGTGCATCAGGGATACCTGGAGCCTCATGGCGTCGTAGCCTCCTGGGACAGTTCGGGGCGTGTGACGCTGTATCTTCCCATCCAGACGCCAGTTATGGTCCGAATGTCGTACGCAAGGGCGTTGGGTATCTCGGAGGATCGCATTCGCGTCATTCAATATCCGCTGGGTGGTGGATTCGGTGGCAAGCAAGAATGCAAAATTCACCCGATTTGCGCACTGTTGGCGAAAAAAACGGAAAAGCCGGTCCGAATGGCCAACACGCGTCGGGATGAGTTTATCGCTTCGCTGCCACGATTGCCGATGATCATCAACATGAAGATCGCCGGATCGTCCGATGGCACTCTTCTAGGAAAATCCATTCGTATCATCGCCGACAATGGGGCCTATACCAACTATGCTCCGGCCATAATGTATAGCGCGCTGATGAGGCACGATAACCTGTATCGCATACCGAACCTTCTGGCTGAAGGGCTACTTGTCTATACCAACAAGATTCCCACAGGACCATTCCGCGGATTCGGCAACACTCAGGCACACTTTGCTTTTGAGTCGGCGATCGACATGTTCGCGGCGAAAATAGGGATGGACCCCGCCGAATTGCGGTTGAAGAATGCGCGCCAGAAAGGCGACGTGACGCCGCACGGATGGAAGCTAGGTAGCTGTGGCCTATCGGAGTGCATTCAGGAGGCCATGAATGACGCAGGATGGAAGGAGAAGCGTGGAAATGCTGGGACCGGACGAAAGCGGCACGGCATAGGCATCGCGTGCTGCCTCCACGTGTCTGGGAACCGTGCGGTCATGCCCGCCTTCGATGGGTCGTCGTCTTACATTCGCATCAACCAGGCAGGTAAGGCTCTCGTCTTTACATCAGAGACCGACCTTGGCCAGGGCGCGCGCACGACGTTTGCGCAGATAGCCGCCGAGAGGATCGGCCTTCGCGTGGAGGATGTGAACGTTGCTCTAGTCGACACTGATACGAGCCCTCATGGCTGGGGCACTTGGGGCGACAGAGCGACGACGTTGGGAGGGAACGCTGTTCTGGCCGCAGCCGAAGACGCCAGACGCCAACTGGTCGAGATCGCGGCTGCCAAGCTGGAGGCGAATCCTCAGGACATAGTGGGCGAGAACGGCCGGCTTTACGTTGCCGGCGCTCCCAACCGCTCGATCATGATCGCGGAAGCTGCGAAGGCATTCTCTTATAGCAAGTCTGGCGCTATTTTGACTGGCCAGGGCAGCTACGTCCCTGATGACATCGTCAGCGTGCCTGATCCCGTCAACAAATATGGGAACGTGTCGGTGGCCTATCCATTTGCGGCTCAAGTTGCCGAGGTAGAAGTGGATTTGGATACCGGTGAGGTGAATATCCTCAGACTTACCGCTGTTCACGATTTGGGGCGCATAATCAACCCGAAGGGAGCGCGTGGCCAGGTGATAGGCGCTGTCGCGCAGGGCATCGGCTTCGCGATGACGGAAGAGATGAAGACGGAGAATGGGAAGGTCCTGAATGCCAGCTTCAAACGCTACGATGTGTTGCGGGCGCCAGATATGCCCGAGATGTCCGTCGGATTCGTGGAGACCGTCGATCCTAACGGGCCGTACGGCGCAAAAGGGCTTGGCGAGCCAGCGCTGAATCCGACGGCTCCGGCCATCGCCAACGCCATTTACGATGCTGTTGGAATACGGTTCCACGAGTTGCCGATCACGCCCGAGAAGGTGCTGGCAGCGCTAAGAAGAAAAGGTAGAAGGACTCAACAACCCCGACATTGCCGCGCGCCTCGTGGTCAGCCGCTCCACCGTGAAATTCCACCTCAGCAGCATCCTCTCCAAGCTGGGCGTCCGCAGCCGCACCGACTCTAATGAGTTAAGCGCCTGCCCGGTGGTACGCATCCGAGCTCCGCCTCCAAGACGATCACCAGGGCGTCGGGCAGTGACATGCGGTAAAGTATCCTGTTGATCGCTGGGATGATTATCAGGACATATTAGCTGGTTGTCAATCCCCAGTTTGTCTCAGCAACTGCACATGGGATTGCAGAAACACGCCCAGCCGTCATTAAGAACGGCATTCTGCTGGTCGATTACACGAACACGCTTCGCGCGTGGCAAGCTGCGATTCGAGGCCATCGTGGAAGCTGGCCCGGCGCGGCTTCGCCCGATCCTAATGACGACGGCGGCGATGGTAATGGCCATGCTGCCAACAGCGCTCCAGCTCGGGCAAGGCGCGGAGTCGCGGTCATCTATGGCTGTGATGATCATCGGTGGCCCGATCAGCTCTACCTTGCTCGCGCTGGTGCTCGTCCCAGTCGTTTACACTTTGTTCGACGACGTTCAAGTATGGCTTCGCAAGAAGCTATTTCGCACATCGATTCGGCACGCGCGCCGTTCTGCGCGCCTTGACAGTAGCCGCCATCTGTCCTATTAAGTAAGTAAAATCCTTACCAAAGGGGAGGCCAAACGATGAGGATATTGGACGCCCACACTCACGTCGACACGCGTGGCCTTGGCGACCTGCAAACGCTTGCCCTGTTCGGCCTCGAGGCGCTGGTGACGTGCGCCCACGACGCGCTTCCCTATTCTGCTCCCGAAAGCTTGCTCGACCACTTCGAGAGGCTGCTAGATTTCGACTGCCGCCGCTTGAGGTCCAGTGCCATCGCTCCTTACGTTGCCCTCGGCGTGCATCCCAGAGGCATACCGAAGCGCGATGTAAAGCAGGTTCTGGATAAGCTGCCTCTTCTCCTGACCAGGCAGCCTGTGGTTGCCGTGGGTGAGATAGGTCTGCAGGACGATACAGATGAAGAACGCGAAGTCTTTCGGTCCCAACTGGAAATCGCCAGACAGTTGAACATGCCATGCGTGGCGCATACCCCTGCAGGAGATAAGGCAGCCGTTACCAGCGAAATTCTGTCCATCGTCGATGCGGTTGGAATCGACAAGTCCCTGATCCTGATCGACCACGTCGACGAGCGGAACTTCGACCTGGTGAGAGACTCAGGCTGCTGGATAGGGCTTACGGTGCAATCCGGCAAGCTATCTGAAGAGCGCGCTGCCGCGCTCGTGGAGGTAGGAGACAGAGACCGCATCGTCCTCGACTCTGACCTGGCGTCGAGCAGCAGCGAGTTGCTTGCTCTGCCAAAGACGATTCTGGAGTTAAGAAAGCGCGGCCTGCCGCGCCCGGAAATCGAAAAAGTAGCATTCGACAACGCGTGCAGGCTCTATCGAGTAAACCTCTGATGCTTGATCACGACCGTCAAAGATGGAGGCAAGACCGTATTCTTCTCTCCCGTTCAGCGGTCTCAGGGGCAGACAGGGATCGCCCACGATATCGGAACTGCCGAAAGCGGTCCTCTTGATGCTGGCTGTTCGCCCCTGGACTCTGGGAGAGTGTCAGCGTGAGGGCCACTTGAAGTTCTTGAACACATAGTCTAAGATCGGCGGCGAATCCGACCAGAGGTCGACGCTTCCCATCAGCGCGACGAAAACCCGGTGGCCATCCTTCGTGACTGAGCCCACGATCGTTCTGAGCGCGTTCTCCGTGTAGCCCACTTTGATTCCATCGGCCCCTGGATAAATCGATAGCAGCTTATTTAGGTTGAACACGTCATAGGATTCCTTTGTTCCGTTCGCCCGCCAAACCGTGACAGTGTGCACTTTTGCCAGTGCGAGCTTTCGGAAGACTGGATTCTGCATAGCGTAGCGCGATACCATCGCCATATCGTACGCGCTAGAGTAGTGATCCTTGTTGTCGAGCCCGTGAGCGTTGACGAAGTGGCTATCTCCGAGGCCAAGCACCTTCATTTTGGCGTTCATTAGATCGCAGAAAGCCTTTTCCGAGCCCGCGATGTGACTCGCGATGGCAAGTGCGGCGTCATTGCCAGATGGCAGCATCAGACCGTACAGCAAGTCCTCGAGGGATAATCTGTCGCCGACGTTCACCCCCATCACGGTGGAATCCACCAACTCGTTAGGATCGTATTTGACTGTAACCATATCGGAAATGTTGCCGTTCTCCAGCGCGACGATGGCGGTTACGATTTTGGTAATGCTCGCCGGCGCCCGCCGTGCGTGAGCGTTCTTTTCATAGAGCACAGCTCCAGACCGCTCGTCGATGGCGACCGCCCCCAGGGCGCTGACGTTCGGAGGTGGCGCATTGGTCGTCTTGACAGGAGCGGGTATCGGCGTCGGTGTCACCGTTGGCGTGGCCGTGGGCGTGGAGATCGCAACTCTAGATTGTAATTCTGAAGAGGGAACTTCAGTCGCCGAAGCAGCCCTATCGCTGCCTGGCAATTGCCAGGGAAGCAGGTCAAGGCGGGCGACGACGACCAGGACTGCGACTGCAATGATGACGACCCCCAGAAGCGGGGCTTTGTTGCCACTGCGCCTGCGGGATCGTCTACGATATCCCATTGAACCGCTTTCGATCCATGCGCACTTGCGGCCTGACTGCAACGTCAAAATACATGATATTTTGGAAAAAGGTCTTTGCTCTTATTTATATATCGAACACGGTCTGCGACCAGAAGTGCCGTCGATTAGTTTATCCAGGCCGCATAACATTATACCTGAAGCCTTCCCGTGCCACAACCCGTACTTGAGTCGACTTGAGTTGCTTTGGATACACCTCAATCATGCGGTCTAGGTCGCAGCCGTGAGTCAGGAGGCTGAACCGGGAGAGTCAGATAGAGATAGACAAGGATGCGCGTTCCAGCTTCCCTTGGATTTTCTCTTGATTGGGCGGCACTGTGCTGGTTCGCACACGCGGCCGAACGCTGGCCTATTTCGTGCTGCGCTCGCTGTGGCTACCTGCCGTTTGGAGATCAATTCTACACTTCGCGAACGAGGTCCCGAAGACTTCGACGCGGTGTCCAGCCTGGCGCTTCGGCAGGGTAGCCAACTGGTAGAATCGCTATAGGGATCTCATCTCCTGGGGCGCCGATTGCCCGCCTAACGGCATCCTCGTCAAAGCTGCCCACCCATGCGGCGCCAAGACCGAGAGTTGAGGTGGCAAGTTGGGCATAAGCGCACGCGATGGTCGCGTCCTGCAGGGCGTAGAGTTGCTCCCCTCTCTGACCGTACTTGATCGCCGACCTTTGCGGCGTCGCGCAGAATACTAGCACCACAGGTGCCTCAGAGATGAACATTTGATCGAGCGCCGCGTGGGCAAGGGCTAGACGCTGTCGGCGACTGTGCACCAGATACACCTGGTAAGCCTGCAGATCGCCAGCCGACGGAGCGTGGTTGATCGTTTCGAGGATGCGATCGATCTTCTCGCGTTCGACTTCTACGTCCCTGAAAGCACGGATTGAGTGCCGTCGCGCGACAGTATCAAAGAAATCCATATCGTTTCCGTTCAGCATCTATCGCTTAAAAAGTTGCTTATCCAATACAAGATCTATCGCCGCAATAATTAGGCCACGCCAGTCTGAGCATAGCAAACGTCCAAACATCACTCAGCGCACGCAGGCGGAGATGTTCTTGTCACAAATGAGCAATTCATAGTGGAAGGAAGACCAAATGGGGAAAAATAGTACCCCCTGGGCGACTCGAACGCCCGCACCTGGCTCCGGAGGCCAGCGCTCTATCCGCTGAGCTAAGGGGGCTCTGTAGAAGATTATAGGCGATTCATACGCAAGGCGCAAGTAGCTAGCGAGTAGCGATCAAGAAGAGGCCGTCTCTGTTGCTATCAATATGGAAGTGCTGTATAGTATGGACAGTTGCACACGAGGGGCGGGGCAAGTTCCTGGAGAGATGGCCCAACCGTGACGGTCAAAGATGAAAGGAAACCTTGTGGTCTTGGAGGAGCGCTAAGAGAACCATGGAACAGCAGCTTCGGCAGCGCATTAGCATCAGCCCCCGAGTAATGGTCGGCAAGCCAGTCATCAAGGGAACCCGCATTCCAGTGGAGCTCATCGTGCGAATGTTGGCTCAGGGTGTTTCGGAGAACGATATCCTTAAGGAATACCCGCGGCTGCAGCCCGAGGACATTCGGGCTGCGCTGGCGTATGCAGCCGAAGTGCTAGCCCACGAGGAAGTCTTCCCCATCGCCGTTCGCGCGTAGGCACCAGCCATGCGGTTCATCGTAGACGAGTCAACCGGAGTAGCTGTGGTCGAATACCTGCGCGACAGCGCCTACGATGTGCTCGCCGTTGCTGAGGCAATGCCCCAGGCCAGCGACGCCGAAATCCTTGCTAGAGCTGTGGTGAACGAGGCGCGCATCCTTCTTACTAATGACAAAGATTTTGGCGAGCTCGTCTTTCGCAGCGGCCAGCCGCACCATGGTATCCTGCTGCTCCGCCTTCGCGACGAAAGCTCGAGGAACAAAGTCGGCGTAGTTAGGGCTGTCCTGGAGGAATATGGTGATCGGTTGGCTGATGGGTTCGCCGTGGCGACAGAGACTGGCATCCGCTTTTGGCTGGGAGAGCCGCTATAAGTCCCTGTATGAGAGGCTTCCCTCTCAACTCCCTCACCCTAACCCTCTCCCAGCGGGAGAGGGAATACTTCTCATCCCCTCGGTGTCTCAGTGCCTCCGTGGTGCAATTCGTACTGCTCGTCTACTCTGCCTTGCCGCTGGTCAACTTCCACACGTGAATGACCCGCTGGAGCGCAGTCACGTTGGTGAAAAGGGCCAGGATCGCGAGGACGATGAGCGCCTGATCGAGGATCAGGCCAATGCCTAGCAGAGCGATTCGTTCAGGCCGCGCCAGCAGCCCCACCTCGCATTGGAGGCCGAGTCCCTCAGCCCTCGCCCGCGTGTAGCTCACCATGACCGAGCCCACGATGGTTGCGTAGGCGAGCAGCACGACAGTGAGGTTGCCCTGCTGTCCATACCAGAAAAGCAGGCCGAAGAGGACGACCGCTTCCGAGTACCTGTCCAGCGTCGAATCGAGGAATGCCCCGAACGTCGAGGCTTTGCCACTTATGCGGGCCAGCGCGCCGTCGAGCATGTCGAAGGTGCCGAAGACAAGCACCAGCACGCCGCCTATCCTGATGTAGCCCAACGCGAGGACAACGCCTACTGCTATGTTGAGGACGAACCCAATGGTTGTCAGCCAGTTAGGCGTAATGCCAGTGCTGGCGAGCAACCCGGCAATTCTCTCGGCTGTGCGCCTGCCCAGCCTCTTTATGCTATCTGCAAACACGCTTATTCACCGTGAAGGGGGTAAAGTCGGCTTGGGAACGGGGTAGCGCCAAACGGCGCTGGTCGCGCGCGGTCTTCGCTGAGCGAAAAACCGTACTGCTCTCCGAGGTCATAGTAGTATTTCAGCACCTGTCGAGCTACCTTCGACCAGGAGTAATCGAGCGCCTTTCGGCGTCCCCCTTCCGCCATCTTCTCGCGAAGTTCCCTGTCGGCCAGAAGTCGCACAATGGCCACAGCCAGAGCGGTTTCATCCTTCGGCGGCACGAGCAACCCTTCGACCCCATGCTGCAACAGCCCGCGATATCCCTCGATGTCGGACGCCACGATGGGTTTGCCCGTCGCCATAGCCTCCAGAAGGATGATGCCAAAGCTCTCCCCTCCCGTCGAGGGCGCGCAAAACAGGGTGCTGCTCTTGTAGTATCTAGGGAGAAGTTCCGAGGGAACGAATCCAGCGAACACGATATCCGTCAGCCCTGTTCTTTGGGCAAAGGATTCGTATTGTTCCTTATCTTCCTCGCTGTACCCGCCAGCCACGATCAGTCGCGCGTTCGGAATCTCGTGCTTGATGTACGGGAAGGCTTTCAGCAAGTACTGGAATCCCTTTCTCTTCTCCAGTCGGCCCACGAACAGAATATTCAAGTAGCCATCGTTGTACTCCGGAAGCGGCTCCACGTTTTCGTTGAACTGCCGCAGGTCGATGCCGTTGGGGATCACTTCATAGCTGGCAGGGAAATACTTGCCGATGAATTCTCGTGCTGCCTGGGAGACTGCTATTCTACCGTGCAGCTTATTGAAAAATCGCTTGAGTATCCTCTTGCCATAGAAATAGGCGAGGCTCCTGTTCTGATAAGCGTGGAACGTGCCTACGTTTAACGCGTGTGAGTGCCTCAAGACAGTCACCGGCAGAGCAGGCAGCAATGGCTCGTGCAAATGAATGACGTCGAACTGTTCCTGGCGGAGGATGCGCTTCACGCTCCCAGATAGCCGAAGCGATAAACTGATCCTTGCCACTGAGCCATTGGCGGGAATGGGGACTACGCTGCCCACCTTATACACGTTCCCGCGAGCCAGTTCCTCTTTGTCGCTAGAAGATGGCGCTATAATCTTCACCGCGTGACCCAGGCGAGTGAACTCCTCCTCCAGATGGTGAACGTGCTCGGAGACGCCGCCAGGGTATGGATAATCGTACGCTGAAACCAGGCCTATCTTCATTCTATTCCTGCTCCCGGTTTTTCGACAAAGCCCGATAGAGCTTTTGACTTGGATGAATCACCAGGCTCTTGAGCTGCTGGCTGGCCGCGCCCTGAAGCTGCTCGTTAGCTGTGAGGAACTTCCCCGCCGCTTTCGTTCGCTTTTCCAGCAGGGCGTTGCGCAGCTCATTAGCCGTCTTGCCTTGGAAGAGCGTGTAGGCGCTGCCGATGAGATGCAAATGGTGAGCATCGCTTCCGCCGAGCTCCGCGAGCCCGAGGATCGTCGCGTTGAAATCTTTCGCTTTCTTGTAAGCTACCCTGCCGGCAATGCTCGAGTTCATCATTTCAATGCCGTCGAAATAGATGTCGGGCGACGGGCTGTTCATTACCCGAAGCAAGACCTTGTGTCCCACGCTCAGCGTCAGCCAGCTCATCGGATGCGGCACGACGCAAAGCCCGCCCTGTCGGTGTACGGCCGCGATCGTCTTTTCCAATGATTGAAGCATTCGAATGGGTTCCTCGATGAATAAGGCGATCAGGTGGCCGTCCAGCGTGGTTATCTCGGACCCGACGATGACCTCAAAGTTGAGGTTTCTGCGCGCGGCCAACTCGCGAGTTTCATACGCCCCCCTGATCTCGTCGTGGTCGGTTATGGCGATGACGTCGAGCGCTCGCGTCTCTTCGATGTATTGCATTATCTCGGCCACGCTGGCCAGGCCATCGCCGCTGGCGCTGTGTATGTGTAGATCGGCTTTCCCCCAATAATCGACGTCCGTGCCGTTGTTGTCCTTCAAACTTACCTCCGGGTCAATTGCCCCAAACAGGCTCCAAGACTACCCACTGCTCTGGATTCTCCCGAATGAACCGCTCCATAACGCCAGTGATCATTTGCGTATTGACGCGCACGTCATCCCTCGGATTGTCTGATGAGCGTAACTGCAAGGCTGGTTCCACGTAGATCGTGCACGTGCCGTCTGGGTGCCGAACGCTGTAAGCCGGGATTATCGCCGCTCCTGTGCGTGAGGCTATCAGCGCCGGCGCCTCCGGAACTGTCGTTTTCTCACCGAAAAACTCTACTTCGATGCCGTTCTTCGTGACGTCACGGTCCGCGGCGATGGCCACCAGTTCGTTGGCCTCGAGCGCTTGGTAAATAGCCTTGAGCGCTCCTCCCCCCACTGGAACGAGCCGCACGCCTTTCGCTGCCCTGGTGCTGGTGATCAGGTCGAACAGCTTCTGCGGCTTCAGACGCTCTACAGGTATAGTGACCTTTATCGAATAGGGCGCTGCCACTTGCGCCGCCAGGTCGAAGTTGCCCATGTGGGGCGAGACGAGGATCGCCCCTTTGCCAGCGCGCAAGGCACCCAGCAGGTTCTCCATGCCACGAACTTCCACAGTTCGCTTGATGGTGTCGAGATCCATGCCCGGCACGCGAAAGAGATCGTAATAGTTCTTTGCGCTGTTCTCGAACACCATCCGCGTCGTCTCCTCCAGCTCGCTTCTGCTGGCTGCTGGCCCAAGGACGTGCCGCAGGTTGTTCTCGGCGTTTCTTCGTGCCCTCGTTTGGACCACAAATGAGATGCCTGCGATGACGGTCGCGAGCCAGTAGCCAAAACGCAGGGGCAGGTGCGGCACGACGACCGAAGCAATCCTGAAAAACCAGTATGTCAGCATTATCCACTTGGCAGGGCCGCTGCGCGCTCGATGGACTGCGCATCAGAC
The DNA here is from genome assembly GCA_023480885.1 of Chloroflexota bacterium. GTDB lineage: Bacteria > Chloroflexota > UBA6077 > FW602-bin22 > JACPRP01 > JAMCWX01. The sequence goes on from JAMCWX010000019.1 coordinate 23,591, forward strand.
CACATATTGCGGAACATATACCACTGGTCGGGATGCTGCCTGATGCATTCCTCGACCAGGTCCATAATCTTTTGCGTTATCAACTGGACATCCTTCGCGAGATCGCCGGTAATCTCGACGTCCAGGTGTGGAGAAATGAGACCTGAGAACGTGTTGTCCGGCAGTCGCACGAGGTAGCCGAGGACCAGCTTCGCTCCAGTTTTTGCGGCAAGAGTAGCGGCGCCAGCCGGCACCGAGGCCACTCGATTGAAGAACTCCACGGACACGCCGCTCTCAGGCTCAGGCCTGTCGATGAGAAGTCCGAGAATCTCGTTCTGTCGCAAGGCGCGAAGGACTTTCCTGGCCGCTATCTCCAGCGGGATAATCTTCATTCCCTTCTCGACGCGGTACCTCTGGATAAGATCGTTGAGCTTGGCTGGCTCGAAGCTCTCTGCCACCACGTTGAGCGGATATCCTCTCAAGGCGAGCATCGCTCCGGCGAGGTCCCAGTTCCCGAAGTGGAAGCCGACGAAGATCACCCCCTTGCCCGATTCCAACGCCCGGTCAAGGTTCTCCCACCCTGTGGCGTGGATCACCCGCTCGAGCTCTTCTTTCGTCAGATATGGGAACCTGAGGAAATCGACCAGATACTTAAAGTAGTTGCGATAGTTGCTCCGCACCATCCGCCCCACTATGGCTTCGTCGGCGCCTTCGCCGAGAACCTGGCGCATGTTTTCCTTGACGCTCTCGCGCAGCGCGGGCCAGCACGCGTAAATCACGTAAGCGAGGCCAATGCTGATGCCGTAGCTCACCCGGAGCGGAAGCATCTGTGCCACGAAACTCATGCTCTTGATGGTCCAGTAAGTGACGTTAAAACGATTGGCAATGGCGATGATCTTGCGCCAGAGCAGCTCGTCCTGGTTCGGGTCGGCCTGTTGCGTCGATTCTGCCACCTATCCCTCCATGGGCGTTGGCTTGGCCGCAATGAAATCCTCGACCATCGCCATTGCCTCGCTGTCGGTGAACTGGGTGGGAGGTGATTTCATAAAGTAAGCCGCGGGTCCGGTGAGGGCTCCGCTTATCCCTCTATCCAGAGCTAGCTTGCAGCAGCGAATCGCATCTATGACCACGCCGGCGGAGTTCGGGGAATCCCACACCTCTAACTTGCACTCAAGGTTGAGGGGGACATCGCCGAAAGTGCGGCCCTCCATGCGAATGTAGCACCACTTGCGATCGCTAAGCCACGGCACGTAGTCGCTAGGCCCAACGTGGATATTGTCTGCGCCCAGGTCGTAGTCAAGCTGCGAAGAAACGGCGTTGGTCTTAGAGATCTTCTTCGATTCCAGACGCTCGCGTTCGAGCATATTGTAGAAGTCGGTGTTGCCGCCGAAGTTCAGTTGATAGGTCCGCTCTAGCTTCACGCCTCGGTCGCGGAACAGGCGGGTGAGGACGCGATGGGTGATGGTGGCGCCGACCTGGGACTTGATGTCGTCGCCGATGATCGGCAATCCGTGGTCGACGAAGCGCTTTTGCCAGTACGCCTCGCGGGCGATGAAGACAGGTATGCAGTTGATCAGGCCGCAGCCCGCGGCAAGCACCTGCTCCACGTACCACTTTGTTGCTTCTTCGCTGCCCACAGGCAGATAGTTGATCACCACTTGCGTGCCCGTGTCCTTGAGAATTGAGACGATGTCCGAGGTGGAGCCAGGGGCTTTCTTGATAACCTGGGACAGGTATTTGCCTAACCCATCGTGGGTCATGCCGCGTTCGACCTTCAGGCCTGTCTTCGGCACGTCGGTGAACTTGTAGGTGTTGTTGGGAGGGGTGAAGATGGCCTCCGCCAGGTCTTTGCCGACCTTGTTCGCGTCGATGTCGAATGCAGCGCTGAACTCGATGTCCCTGATGTGGTAGCCTCCCAGGTTTACGTGCATTAAGCCTGGAACGAACTCATCCTCTGAAGCATTGCGATAATGGTACACCCCCTGCACCAGTGATGAAGCGCAGTTGCCAACCCCGATAATCCCCACTCTTATTTTACCCAACCTGCCAGAACTCCTTTCGCTATTGACTATTCGTTACCGCTCGATGCGCTTGCTAACTCAAGATATCGGACCACTCCGCCCGTGCGGCGGGGCCAGCGAGCTTTGATAGGGCAATCTCACAAAGCCTGAACTGTGCCCTGTTCAGGGAGCAGAACACCTGCCTGCCGTCCCTCCTGGTTATGATCAGTCCAGCCCGCCGCAGCTTGCGCAGGTGCCAGGAGAGCAGTGGTTGACTGACCCTGACCAGCCGTGCAAGGTCGGAAACCTTCATCTCGTCGCGGTCAGCAAGTTCGTGGACGATTCTGAATCTGCTCGCGTCGGAAAGGGCGCGAAAGCAATATCTAAGTTCCTTCATTACCGAACGTCCTCGAACACAGGTCCTCGTTAACGGGTGCCTGGAGTTGCACCAACAGAGTCAGACGGAAACCATCCTTAAACAAGCGCTTATATGTTACACATTAGATAGCAGGTTGTCAAGGCTGCCCCCACCTCTGCAAACTTGCACCCGTGGCTCATTTCTGCTAAGGTATAGACTAGCTGATACCTTGGAGAATTGCGATGATTTACGATTTTCACACTCATAGTTTCCACAGCGACGGAGTCCTCTCGCCTTCAGAGGTCATCAGGTATGCCGTCACCTCTGGCTACGGCGCAGTCGCCGTGACCGATCACGTCGGCGTTGGCAATTGCGCGAGGGTGCTCGAACAGGTCATCAAGGATTGTGAGTTTTGCGCTCGCCATTGGAACATCGTCGCCATTCCGGGCGTCGAGCTCACGCACGTGCCCGCCGCTGGCATCGCGGAGGCGGCCAGCATCGCGCGCGAGTGTGGCGCTCGAGTCGTCGTCGTGCACGGCGAGACAATCGTCGAGCCCGTCGAACCGGGAACGAATCGGGCAGCTGTCTCGTGCAAAGACGTCGATATTCTGGCGCATCCCGGCCTTCTATCAAAGGAGGAGGCGGCGATTGCCGCGGCCAACGGTGTTTTCATCGAAATCAGCGCGCGCAAGGGGCACAGCTACACCAATGGCCACGTCGTCAGAACGGGCCGCGAGGCCGGCGTGAGATTCCTAATCGACAGCGATGGACACGAGCCCAAGGATCTTCTGAAGTCTGCTTTCGTGCTTAAAGTAGCTCAAGGAGCAGGGCTGGAAGCCGCCGAGATTCCTCAGGTGCTGGAGGAGAATCCACGCTCCTTGCTGGCCAGGCTCGGCTACTCCACTCGGTAGTCGAAGTCCTACTTGCCCGGCACCACCGACCAGTCAGGTGGAAGCTCGTAAGGATACATCTTGTTGGTCAGGCGCGTGCCGTCGTGCATTCGCACCTTCCCCTTACGCCGGATTTCCGAGTAGGTGTTCTGAATTTGAACGATCCGTCGATCCGTGAGGTTGAAGATGATGATCCCGGCCTTGACCGATTGAAGACTGGCCTGCCGCGTCTCGTCGTCGACGACGCGAAAGACAGGGATCTCGTGAGGAGCGCAGTAGGCTAGGGCCTCGTGGATAGAGGTGTGGTTGCCGTCCGCGTTGTGCTCGTCGAAGACCGCCAGGCCACAGGTAACGTATTCCCTGAGCCTTTGATCGTAGCGCTCGGCGAACTCAAGCAACTCGTCCAGGTCTTCCGCGCCTTCGGCGCAGCCTGCCACAAGCGCGGCGAGGGCGTGGCAATCGGCGACGAAACTGACGGCTCCCCATTTGTCGATTACGGTGTATCTCATTAAGTTCACCGTCATCCCCCCATTCCGCGAGCCATGATAGCACATCGTTACAATTTCTGCACGCGAAGCAAACGGTGACCATCGAACGGAATGGGGAGCCAGTAGCCGTTCTCGCTCCGTCCGGTCTTATCAAGGGGATCACGTTGCGGGAGGTAGCAAACCGACTGGGGAATGTGCCTCCCCCAGATGACGGTTTTGCCGACGACCTTGAAGCCGTGCAGGCTTCTCAACCGCGGACGGAGGCTCCAACGTGGCACAGTTGATCGACTCCAGCGTTTTCATTGCCCTGGAACGGCGGCTGCGCCGTGAGGCGTTCGTCGAGGCGATTCTTGAAAAGTGTACGATGTTCACCACGGGGCACGGAGGGGAACCTTCTGAATCTTCTCCGTGTCTCCGTGTCTCCGTGGTGCATTCTGTGGTGCACTCCGTGGCGCATTTGGTACCCCTACGGGGGACGGGCGAAAGAGGAGCGCCTACCGGTTCTTCCACTCGGGCTTGCGTCGCTCGATGAACGCGTTGATGCCTTCCACCGCGTCCTCGGTCTTCATCAGGTCGTTCTTGTAATCGTTCTCGACCAGGTCCAGCGCTGGCTTGAGATCGAGGTCGAGAGACTTGACATAAGCCCGCTTCGTGGCTCTCAACACTGCGAGGCTCTTGTCGGTCAGGCGTCCGAGAAACTTGGCGCAGGCCTCGTCATACTGCTCTTCAGGGACGACCACGTTGGCCAAACCAAGCCGCTTGGCGTCCGCCGCGCTGAGGTTGTCTCCCGTGAGCAGCAGTTCCAGGGCTACTCTCCAGGGGACGATGCGTGGCAACAGAGCGACTGCCACCGAGGGGTAAACCCCGACTTTTATCTCCGGCTGCCCAAACTGCGATTTCTCCGAGGCGACGATCATGTCGCAGGCGCTGGCGACCTCGCACCCTCCGCCCAGTGCCGCGCCGTTGACCAACGCCACCGTCGGCTTCTCGCTGCTTATCAACTTGTAGCATAACTTGTCGAAAGTCGACAGCATCTCGTCCATTTTGTCAGGCGAGTGATCCTTGACGTCGACGCCGGCGGAGAACGCCTTGTTTCCCGAGGCGGTCACGGCGATTACCTTGGTTTCGCCATCCGCTGCCGCGTCGTCAAAGGCTTTGTTCATCTCGGCTATCGTCTTAATGTCGAGGACGTTGTACGGGGGTCTGTTGATCGTTATCCTGGCAACGGCCTTAGCCTTTTCGTAAAGAATGTTCTCGAAGCTCACCTCTTCCTCCTGACGAATCATACTTGATTCTGGTTTTCAGCCAGGCAACTTGCCGTGGCCTGTTCTTAGCTTATCAGAGGGATGGGCGATTGTCAATGAAGCTGCCAGGTCGGTTCGCGTGTGTCGACCGATTGTGATATAATGCGTGCTATGCACGCTATCGAAGTATCCGGGCTCGTGAAGCGCTACGGTGCGCTGGTTGCTGTCGACGGCATCTCGTTCACGGTCGAAAGGGGCGAGGTTTTCGGTCTCCTGGGACCTAACGGCGCGGGGAAGACCACTACTGTCGAGGTTATCGAGGGACTGCGGAAGCTCGATGACGGCACGGTGCGTGTGCTCGACACCGACGTTGTCCGGAACTCCAAGGAGATCAAGCAGAGGATCGGCATCCAGCTTCAAACGTCCTCGCTCTTCGAAAGCCTGACGGCCAGGGAAGTCCTGGACCTATTCGGCAGCTTCTATCGCAAGAAGCTCCCCGCGGACGAACTTATCTCCTTACTCAACCTGCAGGAGAAGCGCAACAGCCTCGTCAAGAATCTCTCTGGCGGGCAGCAGCAGCGTCTTTCCGTCGCGCTCGCTCTCGTCAACGATCCCGAGGTTGTCTTCCTGGATGAGCCCACCACTGGCCTTGATCCCCAGGCCAGGCGCGCCCTCTGGGAAGTGATCGAGCATCTGAAGCGAAGGGACCGCGCGATCCTTCTGACCACTCACCAGATGGAGGAAGCGGAAAGGCTGTGCGACCGCGTCGCCATCATAGACCACGGCCATATTCTGGCTATGGGCAAGCCCAGAGACCTGGTGAAGTCCAATTTTGAAGAAGTCGCCATCGAATTCGAGGCGGACGGGCGAATCGACCTCGGCTCCCTCAAGGGTTTGGAGGGCGTGAGCAACATCCGTGAAGAAGAAGGCGTCGTCACCGTCTATACCAAAGAGGCGCAGGGAACTCTGGCAGTTCTGTTGTCGTCGGCCGCGAAAGGGGAATGGCAGATGGACAACATGCGCGTGCGCGTGGCCACCCTGGAGGACGTTTTCCTCAAGCTCACTGGAAGGCGGATCAGAGAATGAAGGTTACTCTCAACCTCGTCGTCGCCAATCTGAAAGAGGTGTTTCGCAACAAGGCGATTCTGTTCTGGACGTTCGTCTTTCCTGTGATCTTCATCTTGCTGTTCGGGCTGGCGTTCGCCCACGACGACATCAGCAAGTTCAACGTTGGGATCGTGAACCAGGATCAGGGGACATCAGGAGAGCAGCTCGCTAAAGCGTTATCTTCTGTTCCCGTGTTCACCGTAACTAACGGCGACTGGGACAAGGAGAAGACGGCGCTAGAGAAAGGCGATCGTCGAATTCTCGCCGTCATCCGACCGGACTTCACCGAGCGTCTGGCGAAAGGCGATGCGGAGCTCGAAGTGTACTACGATGCTTCGCAGCCGATGGTCTCTCAGACGGCCCTGTCTGTCTTTCGAGAGGTCGTCGCAAAGATGGTGCAGGAAACCACCAGGACCAAGCAGCCTTTGAGGGCGGTCGAAAAACCAATCCAGAGCAAGCACATTCGCACCATCGACTTCCTGGTGCCGGGCATCCTGGGCATGACCATAATGCAACTCGGGCTCTTCGCGGCGATCCCCCTGGTCAGCCTGCGCGAGAAGAAGGTTCTCCGCCGCCTGTCAGCCACGCCGTTGAAGAGGTCGTCGCTGGTCGTGAGTCAGATCATCTTCCGACTGCTGCTCGGCGTCATCCAGACGTTCATTATCATCTTCGTGGGAAGGCTGGTATTCGGTGTACAGGTGGAGGGGAACTGGGCTTACTTGCTCGTCGCGGTTGTCGTCGGCGCAATGTCTTTCCTTTCTATCGGCTTCGTGGCAGCCTCGTTTGCGAAGAACGAGCAAACCGCCGAGCCAATGATCCAGGTCGTCTCGATGCCCATGATGTTCCTCTCTGGCGTGTTCTTTCCCATCGAGATGATGCCCGACTTCATCCAACCCTTGATCAAGGTGCTGCCCCTCACTTACCTCAACGATGCCCTGCGACAGATCGTGAATCAGGGACATTCCATCGAATCCGTGGCCACGGACCTGGCGATCCTCGGTGCGTGGCTCGTTGCCGGACTGGCCGTATCCTTCAAGACGTTCAGGTGGGAGTAGCAGGCCAGGTTCCCTCTTTACTCTGAGCCCACGTTCCCTCTGGGAGAGGGTTAGGGTGAGGGTGTCCCCACGCCAGAACTAATGGCCAACAACACCCCCTCGCAAGCGTCTACCCTTGCGCCTTGCTCCCAACCTTCCCCTCTCGCTCTTTGCGATAGCGTCTCCGCTCCATAAGATCGACGAACGCCTCCAGCCTGGTCACCAGCCCTGCCTTGCCCATCTGCTCGTCGAGGATGACGCTCATTACTGGTATGTCGTGGTCCCGGCTGACTTGCGGGAGCATGTTCTGGGCGATGATCTCGGGCATACACGTGAAAGGCTGCAGGTGAATGATCCCGTCGTATCCCTCTTGCGCGTGCAGCGCCGTCTCGCCGAGGGACTGCATCGCGTCGCCGCTGACGTCGTGTTTAAGGTAAGGGCTCGCCGCTTTCTTCACTTTCTTGCCGTGGCCGAAGCCGAGGGCCTCCAGGAAGAGCCAGACCTTCGCCCAGTCGCTGACCCAGGCGCCGCGAGTGATCTCCACTCGCATCTTGCCGAGCTCTTCTTCGAGGTCCATATTGACGAAAGGCTCCATGGACATAAAGAACTCTCCGAGGATGCCCACGCGCAGCGGGCGCACGCCTGGAACCTGGGGAATGGCGTTCAGTTCGTCCATAATCTGCTTCTTGGTCTTTGACAGCGTGGCCGGGTCGTGAGCAGCGCAAATCCTGTCGCCAACGGTCTGCCAAATCTTGCTCGTCGTCCCCTGCTCCCGTTCCCTTGGCCTGATCGCGTGAGTGTGACGCTCGATGTCGTCCAGGTAGAACAATTGGGTGAGTCCGAACTTGATGTCGCCGACGATCTTGCGCCAGGAGTCTTCCCGAAGCAGCGTCTTGATGAACTCGGCCAGCCCGACGATCTGCTTCTCCTGCCAGTCGAAGGTGCACATCTGAAACTCGTAGCCGAGGTCGCGGAGGATGCTTTCGTGCAGCTTGGCGTAATACCCAAGGCGGCACAGTCCAGGTCCGGCAACGCCGATGAGCGTGTCGGCGCCAAGTTCCAGCGCCTCGACGTAGTTGCCGAGGATGGTCTTGAACGGCATACAGACCCACTCTGGAGAGTACTTGGCTCCCAACGAGATGGTGTTCTTGCTGCACTTCGGGGGAACGATGCACTCGACCCCGTTCTTGTCGAAGAGCGTTTTCAGGGGAACCCAAACCTGTCCCATATGTGGGAAAGTAACTTTCATAGCCCACCCTCACTCATATACAGTTCTCTTGGCGTCCTCCCTCTCCCTCTGCTATCCATTACCCATATCTTTCTTTGGTGGCCCCAAGGCGTTGCCAGGCGGTTAAAAACCGCGGCGACGGTTACGAAGTCCTACGCGGACTGGATTTCAACTCGCGAAGGCGGGTTTCGTCCGTGTAACCAGCGACTTCAGTCGCTGGGCCACTCTGGCTGGCCCAGCGCCCTCCTCAGCGCCTTGTGGTCGCTCCAGGGATACTCGGTGGTGCCGAAGCACATCGACTGCTCGTGGCCCTTGCCCGTTACTATGACCAGATCGCCGGCTCTGGCTGTCTGCACGGCGAATTCGATGGCGGCGCCACGATCGCCTATCTTGAAGAAGTCTGCGCCTTCCTGCCGCCCTGCCTTGCGCGTTCCCTGGGCGATCTGCTCCATAATGTCGTCGAGGCTCTCAGTCCGCGGGTCCTCGGCGGTGATGACGACTATGTCGGCCAGCCTGCCGGCGACGAAGCCCATTTCCGGTCGCTTCAGTTGGTCGCGCAGGCCAGCGCAGCCGAAGACGACGATGACGCGCTTATCGGTCAGCGTACGTGCCAGCTTCAGCGCCTGCTCCAGGCTCCCTGGCGTGTGGGCGAAGTCTACCACGGCGCCGAAATCCTGCCCGCAGTCGATTGCTTCCATTCGCCCCGTGATACCCTTGACCTGCTCGATGCCGCGCTGGATGGCTTCGAATCGCAACTCTTGCGAGATGCCAACCGAGATGGCGGCCAGGATGTTGTAGACATTGAAATCCCCCAGCAGCGAGCTACTCACCTGGAACTCTCCGCGCGGGGTAACGACGGTGAAGCTAGCCCCTTTGGCGCCGAGCTTTACGTCCCTGGCCGTGACGTCGGCGGGGGACTTCAAGCCGTAGCTCAGCTTGACGTCGGCGGCGAATTGTCGCAGGAAATCGAACGACGGATCGTCGACGTTGGTCACGCTGACCTTCGGCACGCCTGGCTTTCGCAGCGAGGAAAGCTGCTGGAACAGCCTGGCCTTGGCCTCGCGGTATTCGTCGAAAGTGCCGTGGAAGTCCAGGTGCTCATGCGTGATGTTGGTGATAACCGCCACGTCGTATTCGCAACCCAGCGTTCGATACTGGGCCAGCCCGTGCGACGTGGTCTCCAGCACCGCGTATCTGGCGCCGCTGGCCACCATACCTGCCATATATCTCTGGACGTCCGGCGGGTCAGGCGTAGTCGTGTGAAACCCTGTGTCGATGAACTGGTCCCCGATGCGGGCGCTGATCGTAGTGATCACCCCCGTCCTGTGGCCGGCGGCCTCCAGTATTGAGCCGATCAAGGTCGAAGTGGTCGTCTTGCCGTCCGTGCCGGTGACGCCAATCACTCGAAGCTGCCTCCCTGGAAAGCCGTGCAACGCGGCTGAGACGAGGGCCAGCGCTTTGCGGGAGTCGGGGACCACTATCTGGGCCACCTCGGGTGCCAGAGGCAGCTTCCGTTCGACAATCACGGCCCTGACGCCTCGCGCAACAGTCTGAGGCACGAAGGAATGGCCGTCGCTTTGCGTCCCAGATATGGCCACAAACAGAGCCCCCGGCTTTGTCTGCCGGGAGTCGAAGACGATTTCCTCTATGTCTGTTCCTGGCTCGCCCCAGAGCTCCTTTTCTTCAAGAGCGGCAACCAGTTGCCTTAATTGCATAAAGGCTCCTTGCTAGCCAGCTTTCGCGGGTTGAAGCTTCCTGACCTTTCCGAAAAGATGGCGCTGGAACGGCAGCGCTTTAGTCCATAGCCAGTATTGCACCGGCGAGTATACGTAGTCGTACGCGCCCGTGAAGCGCACAACCTCTCCGCCGAAGCCTTTCTTGAACAGGTATACCCCCCAGAGGGGAGAGGAAGTGGCGTCCGCTTTTTCTGTGCCATTATGGCCACTACCATTGTATCCGTTTCCATTATGGCTGTCCACGTTTTGCGCTCGCCGGCCAACATCGTCTGGTATGCCCCACATATCGTACGACGTGCAGCCGATGGACTTGGCCCATTTGATGGATTCCCACTGCACGAAATCGTTAGGCTTCAAATTGCGATGCCTTCCGTTGGAGGCGCCGTACATATAATAAGCCTGGGAGCCCGTGACGAAGAGCATCGTGCCCGCGATGACCTCTCCTTCGTAGGAAGCCAGCAAGAGATGTGCCATTCTCCTCGGCTTAAGATATCGCCACACTCTTTTGTAGTACTCGCCAGTGTGGATCATAAACTCGGCTCTCTGGCTGGTATCGTGCAGCAAGTCGTAGAAGGCGGGAATATCCTCGTCGGTTCCTTCGCTGACGATCACATTCCGTCTACCTGCCAGGCCCGCGTTGTACCGCGTCTTGATGTTCAGTCGAGCCGAAATCGTAGCCAGGTCAGGACTGAGGTCGATGACGATGGTGCTGCGTGGCTGTATGGCTTCGCTGCGGTGGAATCCCCGCCGCTTCAGCGCGTCCTCGAAGCCTGGCGAGTCGCCGATAGGAGGTTCGATCTTGAGGAAGACAGCGCCTTCGCTCCTGGCGACTTCGTGGAGCGCCTCGAAGACCTTGTCCACCAGTCGCGCGTCGCTGTAATCTACCAGCGGCCCACGTGGACAATAGGCGACAGTCCCTACAGGCGAGTGACGCAACAGAAGTTGCGCTCCTGCCCGAATCTTGCGGTTGTCGGTAACACCGACCCTGATGGCTTTCCAGCCGAAAGATGCCTTGAACTCGCCCCACTCGTAGGACTGCAAGATGTTGCCCACCGGGCACCCCTCCACCCACGAGTCCCACAAACCTCGCTCATCAAGCAGTCGTATTTCCACTTCCACCCCTCCACACTACACTACAACCCGAAACGCTACGCCAGGGCCCTTATGAACGCCAGCCAGCGTACCTATTATAGCACAAGCCCAAACTCAAGGAAAGCCGTCAGTATGCTTTTCTTAGCTATTTCTCTCGGTGACGTAATCAGCCAGTTCGACGAGCTTGCGGCGATACTCGTTGTCTGGCAGAATATCCAGGTTATCCTTGGCGCGCTTGACGAAGGCCAGCGCTTCGGTCCGCGCGGATACAATCGCCGACGAGTTGGCGATCATCTCGACGACGCGCTTTATCTTCTCCTCGCGGTCCGGATCGCTGGTGTCGCTTTGCAGGATGGTTCGCAGGGCGTGGTCGTTCGGCCTGCTTTCCAGCAGGTAGATAGCTGGCAAAGTGACAGTCCCTTGTCTCAGGTCGTTCCCGACAGGCTTGCCCAGCTTGCGCTCGTCGCCGGTGAAGTCCAGAATGTCGTCCATTATCTGGAAGGCCATCCCCAGATTGTAGCCATATTTGCTCAAGGACTGGACGACGTCTTCGGGGGCGTTGCTTAAGATGGCGCCACTTTCGGCGGCTGCCACGAAGAGCGCCGCGGTCTTGCTTTCGATCTTGCGGTAGTACTCGTGCCGTGTCTGCTCGAGACTGCCATTGCCGAAGATGTTGCGCAGTTCCCCATCGCAAATCTGCATCAGTCCGCGAGAGAAAATGTGCATCACCCTGACGCTATTGCTCTCGGTGGCGAGCGCGGCGGACTGAGCGAACAGGTAATCGCCGACCAGTATCGTCGCCCTGCTGCTGATGATCGTGTTCAGCGTCGCAACGCCACGCCTGGTGGAGGAGTTATCGATGAGGTCGTCGTGCACGAGCGTGGCTGTGTGCAACAGCTCGACCGCAGTGGCGATGGGTATGAGCCGCTCTGGAATATAATCGTAGAACTTGGACGAAAGCAAGACGAGGGCGGGCCTGAGGCGTTTTCCGCCGGTGCTGACGATGCGTTGCAGCACAGCAGCCAACAACGGATACTCAACATTCACGACCTCACCAAGCTTCTCTTCTACCCTCATAAGCTCATCAGCCACAAGGCTGAAGATCGATGCTACTGCCACCTTATCCTCTTCCCTCCCAACCACAAATAATCATGGTCGATGTCCTTCTTTGAGGTCCAGTTTGAACAACCTCCTGGCGTTATCGCTGGTTGCCTTCGCCACTACGTCCACCGTTTCTGAACGTAGCTTGGCGATCGTCTCGACGACGAATTTCACGTAGGCAGGCTCGTTCCTCTTGCCGCGGAACTGCTGCGGTGCGAGAAACGGACAGTCCGTCTCAGTTATCAGCGTCGAAGGCGATACACCTCTAACCAGCTCGGCAAGCCTATCTGCTTTCGGAAAAGTGACTGGCCCCGCGATGGAGATCATGAACCCGTAGGAGATGGCTTCCCTGGCCAGGGCAACATCACCCGAAAAGCAGTGTAACGCGCCCATCGTCCCCTCTTTACGTGGGCGCGACCCAGCCCATTTTCCCAGTATCCGCATCACCTCTTCGTGGGCGTCTCGGTCGTGTATCACCACAGGCAGCCCCAGGTCGCCCGCCAGAGCCAACTGGCTCTGAAACGCTCTTAGCTGGACTTCCCTGGGCGCCTTCATCCTGTAGTAATCGAGACCCGTCTCGCCGACGGCGACGACTTTAGGATGGCTCGCCATCGCGCGCATCTCTTCCAGCGCGTTCTTGTTCAGCGTTCCCGCGTAGTGAGGGTGAACGCCGATGGCAGCCCATACGATCGGATACCGCTCGGCCAGGGAAATCGTCGCCTTGCTCGACGGGACGTCCAGACCGATGCAAACGATGGCCTCGAGGCCAGCTTCTTGAGCTCGCCTCACCACGTCATCGCGGTCGGCGTCGAAGTCAGGTTGATCTAGATGCGCGTGGGTATCGACGATCAATAATATTCCCTAATCTGTCAGCTCTTTCTTTGGGAACAAAGGCACTGGCTTGCTTATCACGGCGGTGCCAGGCTTGTAGCCTCCCCACACGTGTGTATCGTGCCAATCCTTGCCGATGTCGAGCGTTATCCCCAGTTGGTCGGCCATCTTCTCCGCTGTCCCAGGGATGAATGGATAAACCGCGTAGGCGATGAGCCGCAGCGCTTCCACCAGATTATACAGCGCTGTGGCCAGGCGCTGGCGGTCGGTCTTGGCCAGAACCCAAGGAGCGCTTTCTTCGACGTACTTGTTGGCCCTGCTTACGAACTCCCAGATCGCGACCAGTGCGTCGCTGAAGGCCAGCGAATTCATGCTGGTTTCCACAGTGGCGAAGGTGGCCTCGATCTGAGCGATGAGTTCGGCATCGAGCGCTGGGCGAGGCTCGGCAGAGTCGGGAGCAGGAACAGAGCCACCGAAATACCTGTTGACCATGCTCACCGTCCGGTTAAGCAGGTTGCCGAGATCGTTGGCCAGGTCGGAATTGTGCCGCTGGACGAACCCCTCCCAGGTAAAGTCGCCGTCGCGCCCGAACGGAACCTCTCTCAATAGATAATAGCGCAGCGAGTCGGCACCAAATTCGTCAACGACGGCTCCAGGATCGACGCCAGTTCCTAGGGACTTGCTCATCCTTTCGCCTTTCAGATAGACAAAGCCGTGTCCAAACACCTGCCTGGGCAGCGGCAAATCCGCTGCCATCAGCATCGCCGGCCAGTAAATGCAATGGAAACGCGTGATGTCTTTCCCGACGATATGTATATCGGCCGGCCAGTAGCGCTGGAACTTGGCCGGGGCCGTCAGCCAGTCGATGCCCGAGACGTAGTTTATCAGCGCGTCAAACCACACGTACAGCACTTGCGAAGGGTCTATGGGCACCGGAATGCCCCAGCGCATCGACGAGCGAGAGATGCTGAAGTCCTGCAAGCCGCTGCGAATGAAGCTAAGCACTTCGTTGCGGCGGGTCTCAGGCTGAATGAACTCGGGATGAGCCTCGATGTGCTGCAGCAGCCTGTCCTGATACCGCGAGAGGGCGAAGAAGTAGTTCTTCTCCGTGAGCCACTCGGGCTTTTTTCTATGGACAGGGCAGCACTCGTCGACCAGTTCTTCCGGTCGATAGAACGCCTCGCAGGATACACAGTACCAGCCCTCGTAGGTTCCCGGATACACATCGCCCTTGTTGTAGGCCCGCGTGAAGAACTCCTGGCAAGCGCGCTTGTGACGCTCTTCCGTGGTTCGGATGAATTCGTCGTACGAGATGTTGAGCTTGTGCCAGGTTTCCTTGATGGTGTCGACCATGCTGTCCACGTATTCCTGGGTGGGGAGGCCAAGAGAGCGAGCTTTGCGCTCGGCATTCAGACTATTCTCGTCGGTCCCCGTTAGGAAGAACACGTCGTAGCCAGTCATTCGCTTGTAACGGGCAATCGTATCTGTGGCGATGAGCTCGTATGCGTGTCCCACGTGAGGCAGCGCGTTGACGTAAATGATTGCGGTACTAACGTAGAACTTCTTCATTAAGGCTGGTAACCTCAGTTTCCAGGCGATTAGTCGCTATATGATAACACAACATCGTTGAAAATTGAAGGGCGCCACGTCGGCCGTCAGCTATGTCACCAGGTGGCCCAGAATACCTGCATGACCCTTTCCATATAGGCTAACGGTACTTTGCACGACTGCGAATCCTCACATTGCCAGCAAAGTACCGTTAGCCTTGCGAATAGAGAAACTGGGGGGAAGCAGAAATGTTGTTCGCTAGCTTTGCGCCGCTTTAAGCACCTCGGCGAGATACCTGTCCTCAGGCAGCGCCCCTTCGAACTCCACGGTCTCGTTGATCACCACCTTGGGCACGCCGTGGACGCGGTATTTCTCGACCAGAGGCACGAATTCCGATGCCTCTACCACATCTGCTTTCACGTGAGCGCTTTCGATCGCCATCTTATGGGCCAACCTGGCCGCTGCTGGGCAGTATGGTCAGGTTGGTGTGACAAAGACCTGGATGTGTACGTCTTTGGTGAGTTGCGCCAGCGCCTGCTTCGTGTTGTCCTTCAGATTGGTGCTGCGCTTCGAGACGTCTATGATGTCCTCCACGAACGAGCTAAACTCATAACCTGAAGGGATGCCGTAATACTTGACACGCTCTTCTGTTCCGCTGTCCAGGACGATGGCTGGGATCTTATCCACGCCCATCTGTTTGGCTTTCTCAGCATCGGCCACGAAATCGCGGACTGCGAGATTGATCTTGTCGGAGAGCGCGCTGACCTCCTCGACAAGCTGGCGCGTCTCTTTACAGTAGGCGCACTCCTGTCCTCGAACCGTCAGCGGCGAGTCCCCCTGTGTGAACAGGACGATGTCTACCGTGTTGACAAGTTCCTTGGCGAACTTGTCTCTTAGAAAGGTCTGGTCGTCTGCCGAAATTAGGGGCATTATATTGTCCTCCTTCGGTGAAAACTGCCACCTGGATAAGCCAGTGACCCGACGGTTTGCACGAAACCGCCGCTTCTTAGAGCCCTCAGGTGTTTCCTCCGCCTTTGGGACCTCTGGCGGTCACCACCAGCAGTAGCAAGAAAAGGACCGCTGTCACCACGAAGACCGGTATATCCATCAGCCTCAACCTCACTCGCCGTGAATGTAACGATCGGCGTAAACCGCAGCTATGGCTCCGTCCGCGGTAGCGGTCACTACCTGACGGAGCGGTGTTTGTCTCACGTCGCCCGCCGCGAAGACTCCTGGCACGTTCGTCGCCATTTTTTCGTCTGTGGGCACGAATCCCTGGGGGTTGAGCGTCACCTGGCCCTTGAATAGCTGCGTGTTAGGAATGGTGCCGATGAAGACGAAAACGCCGTCCACAGGCAACTCGCTCCGCTCGCCTGTCTTCACGTCACGCAGCACCAGGCCGTTTACCGTCTCATCGCCGACTATCTCCTCGACGACGCTGTTCCAGCGAAACTCGATCTTGGGATTGGCAAACGCGCGGTCCTGGACGATCTTGGTGGCTCTGAGCGCGTCTCGCCGATGAATGATGATGACCTTGGAGGCGAACCTGGTGAGGAAGTCGCCTTCTTCGACGGCCGCGTCGCCACCTCCGATAACGGCCACCACTTTGTCGCGATAGAACGCGCCGTCGCAAGTCGCGCAGAACGACACCCCCCTGCCGCGGAACTTCTCTTCGCCAGGCGCTTCCAGTTTCTGAAACGACGTGCCCGTGGCGATGGTCACCGCCTTGGCCAGGAACCTACCAGCCGAAGTGCCGATTGTCTTCGTCTCGCCTTGCAGATTGACGTCGAGTACGTCGGCGTAAGTGATCTTGGCGCCGAACTTGCTGGCCTGCTGTTCGAGTTTGAAGATGAAGTCCGCCCCCATGCCCTCGATGCAGCCAGGAAAGTTCTCCAGATTCGCGGTAAGCGCTATCTGACCACCGAGAATTCCCTTCTCGATCAGCAGGGTGCTGAGACCAGCCCGCGCGGCGTAGAGGCCAGCGGCCAAGCCAGCAGGCCCCCCGCCCAGGATGATCAGATCGTAAACGTCGTTAGGTTCGCCTTCAGGCGTGCTATCCTCAGGTCGCAGCTTGAAATCCAACATTATCGAATCAACTCTCCCTTTGGTATCGTTTCCTGCCTCAGCTTCTCCTCGATTGAAGTGGCGATCGTCCAGTAGTCGACGTGTCCCTCGGAGATGATTGCATCGTCGATCGCCGTCACCGGAAATCTCAGGCGCCGGGTCTCGATCTCCTTGAGAATCTCGGCGTACTGCTCGCGATTCCTGGGAGTTGCGAAATCGATGTAATCGACCTGCACGGCATCGCCATATTTGTGGCGGAGATACTGAGCTGTCATCGACGTGATCTCGGCCTGAGACCAGCTCGGCCCTCAGCCGCCAGAGTAGCAGATCTCCGTCCTGCTATCGTTGTAAACCTTGACTACGGTCTGGACTTTCGTGGCATCCATCACATCCTCCAAATATAATTACGGGCTGCGCTCCAACGTGGGGATCGACGATCCCCTGCTAGAAACCTCAGCCACCTCCCGTTGGGGCGCAGCCGGAGCTAGCCCCTGCGCCGGAAAAGCCGAGTGCGCCGAACAGAGAGACGAGACGCTTGACCAGGCTGCTGCCGCAATTGGGGCAGCTCACCTCCGCCTCGGCGAAACTGGAGCGTACAAGTTTCTCGAACTTCTCGTTGCACTCCGTGCACTGATACTCGTAAAGTGGCATTGTGTTCGTTCCCTCCACTAGGTCAATGTCAACTACTTGGCCGCGTCCACCACCCCGCGAAGGATGCCCTCCACTTCCTCGGCCAGGGGTTCCATGCCCAGGCCAGGTGCGAGGACGGACATCACCGTGGGAAGCATCAGGCTGATCTTCGTCTGATCTTTTTGCGTGTACACGTTTATTTTACACGGCATCATCAGTCCAATCAACAAATCTTTGGCCAGGGCCTGTTTCGCGTATTTGACGTTGCAAACCTCCACAATCTTGTAAGGAGCGATCTCGACGCCTTTTTCTCTGAATGTCCCCTGGACGTCGTGGGTGTGCAACACCCTGAAGCCTGCGTTGGCCACGGCGTTGTTGACAGCTTCGACTGCCTGGTCGAAGCTCTTAGACGTCGCGACAGTATAGTCCAATTTCACTGTAACGCTAGACATTGGCGACCTCCTGCATCTTCATGACTTTCTCAATCTTTGCCTGGAGCTGGGCTTTGGGAAGGGCGCCCACCGATCTATCCACCAACTCTCCGTTAATAAAGAAGCCTACCGTGGGAATGCTCATCACGCCGTAACGGGCGGCCAGAGCATCGTTCTCTTCCGTATCGACCTTGACGAATCTCATCTTGCCATCGTACTGTTCGGCGAGGTCTTTGAACGTCGGCGCCAGGATCTTGCACGGCGCGCACCACGCGGCCCAGAAGTCGACTGCCACGGGCACTGGCGACTTGCGGACGTAGCTGTCGAAGTTGCTGGAATCGGCGTGAACGAGGTTGACGCCATCCGCACGAGGATCAACTGGCTTGACGCCGAACTGCTGCTCGAATAGCTCCTCGGCCGACGGACCGTTGCTGATTTCGGCCTTCAATTCCTCGTAAGCCTCCATCGTCGCCGCGTGCTTGACCGCGTTCATCGGGCAGGCTCGGGCGCAGTAGCCAGGGCAGCTACCGCAAAGCTCGGCTCTTACCACAACCTGATTCCTTGCCCTGTCAAACGATAAGGCGCCATTGCGGCAGGCTCGGACGGCCGCGCAATGCGGCGATGAGTCGCATAAGCGTTGGTCGATTAGCGCAGGCATTGACACACTCCTTTGTTTTCAGTAATGTTTGTCTTAGGTAACGTTGGTTTCGAATCTACAAAAGTATTGACAGCTGCCTTTGTGGTTCCTATAATACTATACGTGGGTAGGGTATGTCAATACTTTTGCGATTCATTAGCCCAGCCTGACCGCCCTGCCCCGCGGTAGGTATGAAAGGAGATTCAAAGCGTGTTAGAAGCGAAAGTCAAACTAGCCGACGGAATGGCTTTTGACGTTGAAACCCCTTCGGGATACCATTTGACCATCGATGCTGCCCCGGACGTAGGTGGACAAGACAAAGGACCGAGGCCTTTGGAGCTCTTGCTGGTGGCATTGGGTGGCTGTACTGGGATGGACGTCATCTCTATTCTGCGCAAGAAGCGGCTGGCGGTGACTGGCTACGAGGTCTTTGTCAGGGCGGAACGGGCTCAGGAGCATCCTATGGTGTACACCTCCATTCAAGTGGAGCACGTCGTACGAGGAAAGAACATTTCCCCAGACGCGGTGGCTCGCGCTATCGAGTTATCGGAAACCAAGTATTGTCCGGCGTCGGCGATGCTTCGGCCCGGGACCAACATAACCAGCAGCTACCGTATCGTCGAGGAGTAGGCACATGGCGAAGCGCAAGGTGAAGGTTGCGGGGCCGTCTGCTGCTAAGAGACGCTCGCAGCGCCGGTTTCAGTTCAATTATAATTATCTGATCATCGCGGTGTTAGTTCTGGCGTTCGTAGGTATTCTCTGGACGGCGAGCGCCCCAGGTCCTGCTCTAGCTGGCGGCAAGCCAGTGCCAGACTTCACTCTCAGAGACCTGTCAGGGAATCTCGTCAGCCTTAGCGATTTTAGGGGCAAACCTGTGCTGCTCAACGTGTGGGCGAGCTGGTGCCCGTCGTGCAGGGGAGAGATGTCGGATCTGGAGGCGTTCTATAACGAGTATTCCTCGCAGGGCGTTGTGGTCGTCGGGGTCAATGCCAGCGAGGACCGAGGCACAGTCGCTTCCTACGTTTCTAGACAGGGCCTTACCTTCCCCGTCTTGCTCGATACGGATGGGAAGGTCGGCAATATGTATCGCGTCGACGGCCTTCCTGCCAGCTTCTTTATCGACAAGGATGGCATCCTTCGCGCTATGCGAGTCGGCGCTATTGCCAAACGCGACATGATCCAACTGATGTCCAGGCTAATACAACTATAACCAGGAGGAAAACATCTGATGCAAGATCTGAAGGGCATAGGCAAAGACGAGTTGTTAGCTGAGCTGGAGAAATGCCGGGCTTCCCTGGAAGACGTGCAGGACGAACGCATGTTCACTCTGGGCCAGACGGGAATGCATCTGGGTGCTTCGCGCGTCGCGGCGCTGCGAGCGCAATGGGACAGGGAGGAACAGGCGCTAAAGGAAAGAATCGCCGCTATCCAGGCGCTCCTGGAAGAGGAATAAGCATCATGAGTGCGGATCGCATCAAGGAACTGGAGAAGCTGATCGAGGATCTCAAGAGTCGAATGCCCGCTCACTCCATTCCGCCAAGGATGATCGAGGAGCTTGAGCGATTAGAGGATGATCTGGCAGAGGCGCTTGCCTCGGCTAATTCACGATAGCCAAGGCAAGAAGCCGCGACGAGCCAGAGGAGTGACCAGTGCGGCAGATTGTAATCGATCCCAATAAGTGCGATCCCGCGGCGTGCACGAACGGCATCTGCGTGGTCAAGAAGGCCTGCCCTGTCAAGGCTCTTTATCAGCCAGAGCCTTACGAGGTTCCCATCACCGACTGGAACCGCTGCCGCTCGTGCGGGAAGTGCATCGCCGAGTGTCCAATGAAAGCGGTGCGCCTGGGCGAGTAGCATCTAAGACCGACGCGGTTTTCGAAAACCGTGTCGATCTACGTCATCTGCTGCCAGGTCTAGCCATATCTTATAGACTTCCCGTTTCGACACGCCAGTTGCTTTCGCTACCCTCACCGCAGCTTCCTTAGCGCTCAGGCCCTGTTCGGCCAACTTGCGGAGTTGGTTCCTGACTTCTTCGATGTCAGTGGTGGCCTTCTCTTCCTCAGCTCCAGCGATTACCAGGCATAATTCTCCACGAGGGGTGGCAGCCTCAAAATGGGCGAGCGCCTGCTCGATCGTCCCACGAACGATTTCCTCGTGTAACTTCGTCAGCTCTCTGGCCACGGCTATTCGGCGACTGCCAAGGACTGCCAATAGGTCTCGCAGAGAGTCGACCAGACGATGTGGAGCCTCGAAAGCGATCAGCGTGCGACGCGCGGTCGCGATTGCGCTGAGATGTCGCAGCCTCTCAGACCTTTTGCGCGGCAGGAATCCGACGTACGTGAACTCGTCGGTCGGCAATCCAGACGCCGCCAGCGCGGTAATGATGGCGGAAGGTCCCGGAACCGGCACGACCTTGATTCCTGCTGCCAGCGCGGCGCGGACCAGCTCGTAGCCAGGGTCTGATATCCCTGGCATCCCAGCTTCCGACACGACGGCGACATCCCTTCCTGGCTCGCGCACGACGCCGAGCAGGTAATCTAGCTTGGTCAGCTTGTTGTGCTCGAAGTAGCTGGTGAGGGGGGTGTGGATATCATAATGGGCCAGAAGCTTGCGCGTCGTCCGCGTATCCTCGGCAGCGATTAGTGAAGCTTCCCTCAGGATGCGGAGTGCCCTGAGGGTGATGTCTTCGAGATTCCCAATCGGGGTGGCGACAATGTACAGAACGCCCACTTATCTTACGACGATTTTCCCATCTTTTCCGTCGAGCGCGTCACGAATGCGTATATCGTGGCCAGGCAACAACGCGCCTGGCCACTGGTCGGGATAGAAATAGCCCACGTCTGTAGTCTCATCGCTGATTCGTAGCGACCCGCCCACGGGCCGGCAGACGAATGTAATGACGACGATCTGCTTTCTCGGATCCTCGTAGACGTAGCCTGGATAAGGCATCGAATAGATGCCGACTACTCGCTCGACGGCTACTTTAAGGCCAGTCTCTTCCTCAGTCTCTCTGATTACCGTCTCCTGGATCATCTCGCCCAGGTCCATGTGGCCGCCGGGCAAGCACCAGAGACCGTTGTCTTCTCGCTTCGTTAGAAGTATCCGCCCATCCCCGTCGAAGATGACGGCGTTGGCTCCTACGCGAGGCGTGATGATGTAGTCTTTCCCCATTGCTCTCCTTTTGATTGCGATGCGCTGGCAGCTATCGTAACACTGGTTTGGGGATAGGTGTCTGCGACGTCTCCGGCGTTCGTCTCGCCGCGGCCCACGCCGACTCGATCAGAGCCCAAAGGCCGCCGGCGACGATTGAATGCCCTCCCAGCACGACTGGGATGCGCGCCGAACGAGCACCAGCCGTGAACTCGGCGACGAAGGGATCGACGATTTCCTCCGCGCGGAGCAGATCGGAATTGTACCTGTCGGCTGCAGAGGGGCGCCGTCCCAGGTGCTCGAAGATCACTCGGCTGTCGATCAAGGCTGCGTCGCCCATTTCGCCCAATGAATCGAAGAACTTCGCCACGCCCTGGCTTTCGAGATAGTACCCCAGCAAGGACCTCACCTTGCCTTGAACGTCACGCCCGCTCGCGCGCATGCCCCGCTCCTCAGAAAACACGCGCGTCTGGCAGGCTACGCTGCTTTCGAGTTGAACCCACGTCTGCGAGCCCACCCTGCCTGCCACGATGATCTGGGCGCCAGGATCGCTCAGCAGCGGGAGTATCTCCTCCAAATTCGCGACGTCGATGTCCAGCCCCCTCAAGAACTCACGCGTGTGCGGCCCTGTGCCAGGATGGAGCCTCAAGATGGCGAGGTCCGTGGGAGTATCGACATCCATCTGCGTGCTGGCCGTGCTTCGAATGGGCACGTTGCGCAATCCAGCCTGATGGTGCAGCGGGAAGGCAAGGTTATTGTCGGTGTCAGGCAGCTCGATCTGGTCGATGGCCGTCCCAGGCGTGAAGGCCGCGAAATCTGCCGAGTAAAAGTTGTTCGCCATCACCACGTTTTCTTGAGAGAGAAGCGACCTGCAAATGGCGGCCATTTCGTCGGCGCCGAGTAAAGGCGTGCTGCCGCCGCCAATGTAGAACGGGTGCTTGATCTGATACTTGTGTATCAGGTGGCTCAGTCGCCTGCCGAAATGGAAGGGCTCATCGTCGACTTCCACGGTGACAGGTAGGGAGGATAGTCGACTGGCGAACTCCGGCGAATCGGTGGCGACGATTATTCGCGAGCAGATGCCAGTCGAAAGAGCGCGCTCGATTGTGTCTGAAGCGATGGCCTGGTTGGCCTCCGCGAGCGTCCGCTCAATGGAAGTGGCTCCGATTCCTTGCGCAGCCTGGGATGCATCGTAGCTGGCTGCCTGTCGGCCCACGAAGATAACTAAATCAACTTTCTCTGTTGGCACTCCCGACCGTCCTTGCTCCTTGTCCAGCCTCGGTCGACTTATCCCAGTTTCTCGATGGTGACTTGAGGCAGCAGCTTTTCGACATCCTCACGATAGCAGAGTTGCGTACTGGGTGTCAAGGCAGCGGCCGCGCCGGCTGCGGTGCTGATCCTCAGCGCATCAGGCTGCTTCTGGCTCGATGAGCCCATAATCGCCATCGTCGCGCCGATACAGCACGTTAACCTGCTCGGTCGCCGCGTTGAAAAAGACGAAGAAGTCGTGGCCCAGTAGTTCCATTTGATCGACGGCCTCTTCGACCGTCATCGGCTTGATTGAGAACTGCTTCATCTTGACTATCCGTCGTGACGGCTCGTTGACAGCCTCCAGTGGGGCACCTTCCTCCCCTTCGATCGGCAGCGGCTTGCCTGCGGATGTCCTGCCTCTGGAGTACAGCTTCTCCTTGTATCGCACGATCTGGCGGTGCATTACGTTGGCTACCGAGTCTATCGCGGTATGCAACTCGTCGGCCTTCTCTTCGCCACGAAGTATCGTTCCGTTCGCCAGCAGCGTTACCTGGGCCACGTGGCGGTCCTGCGAGCTTTTCGTCTTCTCCCGCGCTAGCTCCACGGTTACGCTTGTAATGTTATCCAGGTAGCGATCGAGTTTCCCCAGTTTCTTCTGCACGTAGTCGCGCAGTGGCTCGGGCACTTCCAGATTCTTGCCCCTGATGACCATCTGCATAGCCATGATTCTCCCTTCATTGATTTCTATGGGACTCCGGCAATAGCGTTCTGAGACGAAATCAGTGGTTCGAGAGAACTAAAAAACTCTCCTGATGCGCCAGCAGAGCTTCGAATTCACTCACCCTATTCACCATGCGCATGTAAAATAGCATAATGCGCCGAGCGTTGTCAACGACCTGAAGGTACTAACGACCGATCACTCGATTTGACCGAGGGTGCGACGCTGCCAGGCCAAACCAGTGGCAAACAGCGCGGCGATGTCGAGGCCTGTTGCGAGCCAGCCACCCGAGGCATTGCCGCAAATGCAGGCGCTGATGTATACTGTCTTGCAGAAGATTCTTCAATTCAGCGTGTTGCGGATAACCGAATGTCAGATAACGATAAATCGGCGCCAGCCACCGGCTGGCGCTCTTCGTGGGTATTCTTGACGGTGCTTTTCGCCTTCGCCAGTCTGGTCGAGACGCTCGGCTTCGGCCACCTGGGGGCCTTCACGCCCCTATACCTGCGCCAGCTTGGCGTCGCGGAAAGCGACGTTCCGCAGTGGACGGGCTATCTGGCCGCCGCGTCGTTTGTCATCGGCCTTCCCCTGGCGCCGTTCTGGGGCATTTGGGCGGACAAATACAGCCGCAAGATGATTATCGTCCGCAGCGCCTTCGGAGAAGCCATTATCTTCCTCGTCGCCGCGCTTAGCGCTAACGTGTGGCACCTGCTTGCGGCGCGGATGCTCACCGGGTTTATCCTTGGCAATACGGGCGTTATGTACGCTTTCGTGTCCGACGTGGCGCCCAAGCGAAGCTGGGGCGTGGCCATTGCCACAATGGGTCTCGGCACTACTATCGGAATGTCCGCAGGCCCGCTCCTGGGCGGGTTCCTCGTGACGCAGTGGGGCATTAAGTCGTTGTTGATATTGGACGCTGCCCTCTCGCTTCTGGTTGCGCTGCTCCTGATCGGTTTGCTTAAAGAGAATCGAGCGAAGCGGTGGAATCAAGGATCAACCGTGCAAATGCTTCTCTCGCTTGGCCGAAGCATCGTGAGGATGCCGGTCGTGCTTGGCCTGTTCGCCACCTACGCGATCGTGCTGCTCGGAGCGCAGATCAGCACCCCGTTCGTGCCGATTCTCGTCGACAATCTTTACGTCGGCGCGGACCTGCCCACCGCCATCGGCTTCGTGAGCGCAGGATTTGCCATAGCCTCGGCCGTCTTTACGCCGATATGGGGAAGGCTGGGAGATCGCAATGGCCATCGCCGCGTGCTTGCTGTCGCCATA
>JAMCWX010000036.1 GCA_023480885.1 Chloroflexota bacterium
GCCCAAAATAGGCGGATTTTCGTGGAAATGACTCGTTTTGGTGGCAGGAGTCAGATTTGAACTGACGACCAAGGGCTTATGAGTCCCCTGCTCTACCACTGAGCTACCCTGCCTGAATGGCGAAGCTAAAACGCTTCGCCTACGAAGTCGATTATACCATAGCCGCCAGGAGGCTGCAAATCCACGAAACTCGCCACGGCTATTGACAAACGCCTGATTGATGTTATACTTGTCACATCTCAAGTGTGATAAGTAGAGTATGCTGACGCTACACGTCGACCCGAAGAGCGAGCTTCCCATATACCACCAGATCGTCGAGCAGGTCTGCCACGCCGTCGCCAGCGGCCAGGTCGGGCCCGGCTATCGCCTGCCCACCGTCCGCCAACTGGCAATAGAACTGGACGTCCACCACAACACCGTGGCGCACGCCTATGCCCAGTTGGAGCGAGAAGGCGTGCTCGCCTGCCGTCCAGGCCGAGGGTCTTTCATCAGCGCGGCTCGCGACGACAAGGGCATCCTTGCCGAGCGAGAGGCCAAACTGCAATCGATCGTCGGCCGCGCCGCGCTCGAGGCGCTCAGCCTGGGCTACTCCCCCGATCAACTGGAAGCCGCCTTCGCCCTCTGTCTGGCGAAATGGCGAGAGGCCGCGCAGCCCGCGCAGAACGTCGCCACCCAGGGGTTTCTGGCCGCCGACGCCATCGACTTCGTGGGCAGCCACGATCTCACGCTCGACCTTCTGGCCGCACATCTCCGACGCCGCCGGCCTCCGGTGAAAATGACCTCGTTGCACGTTGGCAGCCTGGCTGGCCTGATTGCCCTCGCCAGGGGCGAGGCGCACGTGGCTGGCTGCCATCTTCTGGACGAGGAGACGGGGGAATACAACCTGCCCTTCGTGAAGCGCCTGCTGCCGGGGCAGAAGGTCGTCCTGATCAACCTGGTGCATCGCACCCAGGGCCTGATGCTTCCCAAAGGCAATCCCAAAGGCATCTCCGGTTTGCGCGACTTGGCTCGGCCCGATGTCACCTTCGTGAACCGCCAGCGGGGCTCGGGAACGCGGGTGCTGCTGGATCACGAGTTGCACAAGGCTGGCATCGTCGCGGACGCGATCAAGGGCTACGAGCACGAGGAGACGACGCACCTGGGGGTCGCCGCCGCCGTTTCCGGCGGCACGGCTGATGTGGGTCTCGGCATCCTGGCGGCGGCACGAGCGATGGAGCTCGATTTCGTGCCTCTCTGGCAGGAGCGCTACGACCTCGTCATTCTACGGGCTTCATACGAAGCCCAGCCACTGCAGCCGCTGCTCGAGACGATTCGCGACGCGGCCTTCCGCGGCGTCGTGCAGGAGTTGGGGGGATACGATACGTCGGCGATGGGGCAGATTGTAGGGAAGACTTAGTTTGCTATTTGGGACGTAGACGCGCTCACCACGGAGACACGGAGGCACGGAGAACGTAGTAAATGTGCTCACCACGGAGGCACGGAGACGCGGAGAACGCAGTAGATACGCTCACCACGGAGGCACGGAGAACGTAGCGCTGGGGCTTGCCCCCGCTTGGATGATTTATCGCTGAAAGCACATGTTGCAGCCAGCACCGCCGAAGTTAGCGGCCTTGCCGACCATAACGAAGACGCGTTCACCACAGAGGGGGACGGCCCTCACCCGTCCTCCCCTCGGTCGCCCGCCCTCTCCCGCCGAGCGGGCGAGGTACCTGCGTCTCCCCTCTCCCTCTGGGTTCAGGAGAGGACAGCCAGCGTGGAAGGGACGGTTTTCGGCAGTTCCGATACCCTGGGCGCAATGAATTGCGCCCCAACAGATACGACAGGCACAACAACAAATACGATGACCGACTATGACGATGCCTAGTGTAAGGGCGCGATTTATCGCGCCCGGTGAGCCCTGTCCGCCCGCGAACCCTCTGGGAGAGGGCCAGGTGGAGGGCATGCCTGACTGATTCGGATAGGGGCACGCATTCTGATAACGCGACGTGGAATCCGATCGCCAAGGCTCTCTTAGTCTAACACATTCAAAAAGGGGGACAAATGTTTCGCAACTTCATCGCAGCCATTTTACTCGTCTTAACCCTGGCTACTCCACTCCTCGGTTGTTCGAGCCCGGCCGCGCCGACTGCTACGCCGAGCCAGAAGGCGCCTTCTTCCGCCACCTCCCAGCCGGCAACGCCGGCGGCAAATGCCAAGCCAGCCAATCCCCAGCTTATCCTGGCCACTACCACGAGCACGCAGGACTCCGGGCTGCTTGACGTTCTGGTGCCCATGTTCGAGAAGCAGACTGGTTACGATGTCAAGACCATCGCCGTCGGCACAGGGCAGGCCCTGGCGATGGGCGAACGAGCCGAGGCGGACGTGCTCCTCGTGCACGCGCCCGACTCGGAGAAGAAGTTTATGCAGGCCGGCCACGGCGCCGAGCGCAAGCTGGTGATGCACAACGATTTCATCATCGTCGGTCCGCCAGCGGACCCCGCCAAGATCAAAGGCGTCAAGACGGCCGATGAGGCTCTGAAGAAGATCGTCGCGGCGAAGGCTCTCTTCGTCAGCCGGGGCGACAACTCTGGCACGGAGCAGCTCGAAAAGAAGCTGTGGAAGCAGACAGGCCTCGATCCCAAGGGACAGGACTGGTATAAGCAAACAGGACAGGGCATGGGGGCAACGCTCAACGTAGCCTCGGATAAGAACGGCTATACCATCAGCGACCGCGCCACCTACCTGGCGACCAAGAAGAACCACTCCCTGGACATCCTCGTTGAAGCGGACAAGGCCCTGCTCAACATCTACCACGTGATCACGGTGAACCCGCAGAAGTCGCCGAAGATCAACGTCGCCGGGGCCAAGGCTTTTGAGGAATTCATGGTCGCTCCCGATACCCAGGCGGTTGTCGGCAAGTTCGGCGCCGACAAGTTCGGCCAGCCCCTGTTCTTCGCCGACGCGGGGAAGCAGGACAACTGAGATTACTGGCACCACGGAGGCACAGAGACACGGAGAGGCGAATTCCCTTCTCCGTGTCTCCGTGGTGTTTCCCGTTCCCGCCGCCTAGAGTTGGAGCGGTGGACCAAAAAGACACCAGGGGTGGCGTAATTTGGACCTCATCTGGCAAGGAATGGGCCAGGCTTTCTGGCTGGTCGCACACGGGGACCGTGAGATAATCGGCGTGGCTTTGCTCACGCTGGGGGTTTCCCTCTCGGCCACGATCTTGAGCCTGCTGGTCGGCATCCCCGCGGGCGCGTTTCTGGCGCTCAACCGCTTTCCAGGACGGCAGGTCATCGTCAGCGTGGTCAACACGGGCATGGGACTGCCGCCGGTCGTCGTGGGCCTTTTCATCACCATCCTCCTCTGGCGCAACGGGCCGCTCGGCCTCATGCAGATCCTGTATACGCCCACGGCCATAGTGATTGCCCAGTTCGTCATCGCCGCGCCAGTGGTCATCGGCCTGACGATCGCCGCCATTCAGCAGCTCAATCCCCGGCTGCGCCTGCAGATCCTGGCCCTCGGCGCTTCACGCTGGCAAATGGTCGCGCTGCTGCTACGCGAGGCCCGGCTGCCCCTGCTGGCGGCGATCATGGCCGGCTTCGGCGCCGTGATCTCCGAGGTCGGCGCGTCGATGATGGTCGGCGGCAACATCCTCGACGAAACCCGCGTGCTCACCACGGCGACGGTTCTCGAAACCTCCAAAGGCAACTTCGACGTCGCCATCGCGCTCAGCGTGCTCCTGTTGTTTCTGGTCTTCGCGGTGAACCTGGGCCTGACCCTCATTCAGCAGCGGAGGCGGCCGCTATGAATGGCGAAACGAGCGTCAACGCGGCCGAGAGCGCAATGCCCCGCAGCGCAGCGGCTCCGAGTCGATCTCACCTCCCCGCGCTCGAGGCGACGAACGTCACGGTGCGCTTTGGCGACCGCGTCGTGCTGGACGTGCCGTCTCTCGCCGTGAGCGCGGGCGAAGTGATGGCGATCATGGGGCCGAACGGTGCGGGCAAGAGCACGCTCCTCCTCTGCCTGGCTCTGCTCAGGCGGCCCACGAGCGGCGAGATTCGCGTCGGAGGCGAGCCGATCCGCTGGGGCAACGACCTGCTGCCCACGCGCCGGCGTATGGCCGTCGTTTTCCAGGAGCCGCTGCTGCTGGACACCACAGTGCAGGAGAACGTGGCCCTCGGCCTCAGACTGCGCGGGCGAAAAGAGGCAGAGGCGAAAGAATCGGTGCGGTTCTGGCTCGAACGCTTCGGCATCGAGCACCTGGCAAAGCGGCAGGCAAGAACCCTCTCCGGGGGTGAGGCGCAGCGCACAAGCCTCGCTCGCGCGCTGGTGCTCGCGCCCGAAACGCTTCTCCTGGACGAGCCCTTCGCCGCGCTGGATCCGCCCACCCGGGCCTCCCTCATCAGCGACATGAAAGAGGTCCTGCGTGAAACGGGCACGACCACGCTAATGATCACCCACGACCGCGACGAGGCCCTGGCGCTGGGGGATCGAGTCGGCGTGCTCGTCGCCGGCCAGCTTCGCCAGGTGGGCACGCCAGACGAGGTCTTCGCCTCCCCCGTCGACGCCGAGGTGGCGGCTTTCGTCGGCATCGAGACGGTGGCCGGCGGCATCGTCATTAACCAGGAAGAGGGAGTCGCACAGGTCGAGGTCGGCGGGCAGATCGTGGAGTCGGTGTCCCCGATCCGCGCGGGAAACAGGGTGCTCGTTTGCCTTCGGCCCGAGGACGCGACGTTACTCAAAGCATCGGATAGAGAACAAATGACCAGCGCCCGCAACTGCTTGCGGGGCACGGTCAGCCGCGTCATCCCGCTGGGGGCGCAGGCCCGCGTGGTCGTCGACTGCGGCTTCCCGCTGGTGGCCCTCGTTACGCGGCGCTCCGCGGTGGAGATGAACATGGCAGTTGGCCAAACGGTGCGCGTATCCTTCAAGGCCTCGGCCGTGCACCTGATCGGTCACTGAAGCGGTTTCTTGTCTTCGCTTAAAGGATTGAAGTTACACCACGGAGGCACGGAGGGCACCGAGTTTAATCCAGGGACACTCCGTGTTCTCTGTGTCTCCGTAGTATACTCCGACCTCTGAGCAAACCGCACTCCGTTCGACCCTGAGCACGAGGCGCCAGATCGTTCAAGAGCTCTTCAGAATGGCCGGCAGATAGAGATGATACCGTGTCGGCGTGGATGTGGGCACGGGCGTCGACGACGAAGCTCCCTTCCAGAAGCCGCCGGCCAGCGTGAAGCCCCCGCCGCTCAATGTGCCAGCATCGGGCTGGCCGATGGTGCCGCCGACCGTGAAGCCTCCGCCACTGCTCGTCCCTCCGCCACCATCGACCGTGCTGCGCGACAAATCGAGCCCACCGGTTTGCGCCAGCGCCTCCGAGCCGATCAGTAGTAAGACTAGAATCGCCGCGACGACTGCCGGACGCATCATTTCTCACCCCGCCGACACGTCCACCAACCGGCGACGGCCACAGCCGGCAGGAACGCGAGCATCAGTCCTGCGGCAGGAAAGAAACTGGCGGTTGTTGGCTCTGTAGTAGTGGCGCCTACCTGCCGCTCGATGGCAGCCATCCGCGCCTCCAGGCTGTTGATTTTTTCCTCCTGAGCGGCGTTCTGTTTCTCCAGCGCGACGTTCCGTTTCTCCAACTGGCTGGTGCGCGCACGGGGAATTGATTAGTGGCTGTGTTGGTAATGGTTCCAGAGCCATTAGTGGAGTCCCCCCAGAAAAACGAGCCTTGATACGGGGTTTCGGCGTGATAGCCTGCGGCGAAACTGTAGTTGCCCGAGGCGGTGTTGTAATAGCCGCCAGGAACGGTGGAGTAGGTACCGCTGGCAACGTTGGAGTATCCACCGCCGACAGTACCATACGTGCCGGTAACCACGTTACGGTTGCCTCCGCCTATCACGCCATAAGTGCCGCTGATAGTGTTGGAGTATCCTCCACTGATAGTACCCCAGGTCGCAGTCACCGTGTTGTAGGAACCCCCGCCGATAGTGGCATCACTCGCGTTGGCGTCGTTCTGCCGCCCACCGGCAACTGTGGCACCAAGGCTTGTAGCGTTGTTGTAGCTACCACCCCCAATCCTGGAGCTATCGCCGGCAGCTTTGTTGAGGTAACCCCCGCCAACGACGGCGGCATAACTGCTGGCCGAATTGTTGGAGCCGCCGCCAACAGCAGAGTAATCGTCGCTGGCCGCGTTGTAAAGGCCACCCGACACAGTTGCGTATGGGGCATGGGTGGTGGCGCTGCTCGCGTCGCCTGCCCTGTTCGCCCAGCCACCGCGCATCCCCGTTGAAAACGTCGCCAAAGTCCAGTTGCACCGTCAAAATACCTTCACTCACCGATACGCCTGGCACGGTCCAAGTGGCAACCTGATTGCCCCCGCTGGCGGCATCCCAAAGGTCGAACCGAAAATCGGCGGTGCCGTTGACCGCCGTGCAGCTCTGCTTCAGCTCCCCCTGATAAGTGAAAGATGTGCCCAGGGGAGACTGAATGCCCACAGCCTGTTGGCTTTCAGGTCCCTGAGCCTGTGTGAGGGCTGCGCCCCCTCCCACGACAAAGACCAGGCCAACCAGGAGAAACAACGTGACGAACCACCCCATTTTCACTCCTCATCCCCTTTCAGAAAAGTGACCCCCACTCGCGGAAAACATCTCGAATGGACGCTCACCGCAAAGAACGCAAAGTAAAGAACGTTTTTTCCTAGTCTCCTTGCGATCTTGGCGCTCTTTGCGGTTTAGCCGTTTTTCGTACTAGCGAAAGCGTAAACGCTCTACCGCCTGCCATACAGCGCCAGGCTGAACGCTCGCCGAACTGTTGCCTTCCGCACCATTTCCCCAGCCAGTGCGTTTTGGGCTCATAGAGAATATCGCACGAAGGCAGTCTCACAACCAGTTCATTTTCCCTCAGCCAGGTTTCACGCCAGTCTCAACCTGTTGGGGACCGTAGGATTCTGTGGCATCTGAGGAAGGGTGGAGAAGAACGCGAGGAATGCAGGGGGCCCGCTTATGCGTCAGTGATTGTCTGTTTCCTTCGCTCGGTCGAGCAAGTACCGCTGAAAATCGAGGGCCAGTTCCTCGATCCCCCTCTTCAGCAGGCGGTAGCAGGTCCAGCGGCACCACAGCTCGTGCCAGGTTTGATTCGGCCAACCACGTGTCGTCTCTCCAATGCTGCAACGCGTCCTCAAGCTCGCGCTCCAGCTCGGACCGATTCCGCACTTTCGGCGGCCGCTGGCCTCTCACGATGGCTTCGAACCAACGCTCAACGCCGATGTAAGTCAGGTCGAGCACATAGCCATCAAAGGGATCCTCAGGACCATACACCCAGGTGCGAGCCTCCGGAACGCGCTCGAAGCCGCACGCCTCCAGGAGGAGCCTTCTGGGCATGCTGTTCAGCACCATGACCAGGTAGACGCCGCCCAGAGCAAAGAGCCCGAAGTGGTCCCGTATCAGCGCCGCGGCGACGGCTTCGGGCAGCACGTCGCCTTCGGGTTGGCGGTCGACGTGCACCGACCTGGACATTCCGTTCGTCCACACGTACGACCACAGTCGCACAATGTCCCTATGGTCGGCCGTCCGCCCCGGCTCGATCCAAACCTGCCCAGGCTCATGCTGGCCGAACAGAAAGGTCTGGACCAGTCCATTTTCCCAAAGGAACAATCGTTCTCTCAGGAGCCACTGACGCTCCGCTTCCAGCGCTGTCCGCGTGCGCTCACGGTAGTATGCAAGCGCGCGCGAACGCAGGGCGTGGAAACGGCCCGGATGTCGCCAGCGCAAATCTTCCGCCAGAGCACAGCGCACGTCGTCGTGCAGCGGCATTGGTTGAACGAGCGGCGACAGAGGGGAGCCTTCCGTCCACATTCGGCCCAGGGGCAGGCGGCCGGCGATCACTATCTTGACGCGGCCGTCGAGCCTCGGCAAGAAATCCTCTCGAAAATAGCGCGTAAGCTCGCCGAGCTCCTCGAATGTGTCGAGCAGCATGACGGGGCGCGCTTCGTTCAAGTGAGCAATGGCGTCTTTTTCCGAGGGCTGCCGAGAGCCCCGAGGAATCCCTCTGGGGTATGAGGAAAGTCCCGGCTATCGGCGAATATGACTGGCCTGCCAAGCTCCTGAGCGCTGCGCCTGAAAGCCCTCAGGAGAAAGCTTTTCCCAATTCCGCCGTGCCCGCTGACGTTCAGGATCTGCGGCAGGCCAGCTTTGTCGGACAGCCAGGAGTCGAAGAAAGCTAGCTCTGCATCTCGCCCGACGAATACGCCTGCTTCCAGTAGCTCGATCGCCTTGCCTAGAGTCGCCACCCCACCCTCCACGCGCTATCCCTCTCGCGATTCGGCGGACTGAAGCCCTGCCGTCAAGCCGGGTGGCAACAGAATCGCCTAATCGCGGCTTGACGCGAGCACTTTAGCGCCGCGATGTCAGAAGTCCGCACTCTTGCCTACTTGCCGATCATAACCTCCGTCGCCTTGATGACGGCTCGGACGTTGTCGCCGACTTTCAAACCGAGGGACTCGGCTGAGCGCCGCGTGATGACCGAGACCACTTCCTGGCCGGCGACGTCGAGGATGACCTCGGCCATGACCGCGCCCAGTTTCACTTCCTTCACGATGCCTGGCAGTTGGTTTCGCGCGCTTAGCTCCATTTTGGTGACCTCCAGCAGTCTTGCCCCGCCGTGAAGAGGCGGGGATGACAAGCTTTCACAATTAGATTGTACCATAGGAGAGACAGCATGACACATCGCCGCCTAGTTGTTATAATAATAGTATGAACTCTTCAATGCGCGATGTGCTCGCGGAGGCGCTGAAGGACAGGCGGGCCGATTACATA
Organism: Chloroflexota bacterium; assembly: GCA_023480885.1. GTDB lineage: Bacteria > Chloroflexota > UBA6077 > FW602-bin22 > JACPRP01 > JAMCWX01. The sequence goes on from JAMCWX010000036.1 coordinate 8,802, forward strand.
GAGATTCACGTCGAAGAGAGAGAGGCCACGCGCCTTTCCTTTCGGGGACGCGAGCTCGAGGAAATCAGCACGACATCCGATCTTGGCGGCAACGTGCGCGCGCTGGTCAAAGGCGGCTGGGGCTTCGCGTCCTTCAACGACATTTCGACTCTCAGGGAGAAGGTCGAGCTCGCCGTGGAGCACGCCAGAGCGGTGGGCCACGAGAAGAGCAAGCTGGCTCCAATCGCGCCCGTCGTCGACGTCATTCACCTCGCCATCAAGAAAGACCCACGGCTGGTCCCTCTCACTGAGAAGAAACATCTTCTCGACAGCTACGCCCAGCTATGTTCCAGCGTCAGCCCTAAGATCCAAACCACCCGCTCCAACTATGGCGAGACGTTTCGCAAGCTCTACCTCGCCAACACAACCGGCAGTTACATAGAGGAGGAGCGGCTGGACATCACGACCTCGGTCGCGGCGCTGGCCAGAGAAGGCGATAACGTCCAGCAAGGCCACGTGAGCGCTGGCAGCGCAGATGACTACGGGGCTGTCGAGCATCTGCACGACCAGGTCGAGCAGGCCGCACGACGCGCCGTGAGCCTGCTGTCCACCAAACCTGTCAAGGGTGGCGAATACACGGTCGTGCTGGACCAGAAGCTGGCGGGCGTCTTCGCCCACGAGGCTTTTGGCCATCTCTCTGAAGCCGACCACGTTTACGAGAACCCCGAACTCCGAGAAGTCCTCGTGCTGGGCAAGCGCTTCGGCGGCCCGATTCTGAACATCGTCGACGGCGCCGCCATCGACCGGCCCGGGCTGCGAGGGTCCTACAAATACGATTCCGAGGGGACCCCGGCGCAAAAGACGTACCTCATCAAAGAGGGAATCCTCGTCGGTCGCCTGCACTCGCGAGAAACCGCCGCGACGATGAACGAGAAGCCCACCGGCAACGCGCGAGCCATCAATTATCGCTTCCCGCCCATCGTGCGCATGACCAACACGTTCATCGAGCCCGGCAAAGTAACCTTTGACGAGATGATCGCAGACATCGAAGAGGGTGTCTACGCCAAAGGCAGCTTCGGCGGTGAGACCGGCATCGAGATGTTCACCTTCTCCGCAGAAGAGGGCCACATGATACGAAATGGGAAGATAGCCGAGCCAGCGCGGGGCGTGCTGCTATCGGGCAACGTCTTCGAGACCCTGCAGAACATCGACGCCATCGGCGACGACATTCGCTGGCACAACGGCGGTGGCTGTGGCAAAGGGGGACAGTCTCCATTGCCAGTTTCCATGGGCAGCCCCCACATTCGCATCAGAAAGTGCGTAGTGGGAGGTCGGTAGGAATGGAAGAGATCCTCGATCTCGCGAAGCGCGTGGCCGAAGAGGCCGAGGTCTACCAGATCAACAGCTCGTACACGCCGGTCTCTTTCGAGGCCAACAAGCTCAAGCAGATGGAGACGAAGGAGACGCGCGGCGCGGCGCTGCGCCTTGTGCGCAACGGCAGGGTTGGCTTCTCCGCCACCACCGACCTGCGCGACCCGATGAAGCTGGTCAACGATGCCCTGGCGGTGGCCGAGCTGGGCGCCGAGGCCAAGTTCCACTTTCCCTCTGCGGCGATCAAGCGAGAGATACAGGTGTACGATCCGCTCGTCGAGGGCCTCGAAGTGGCGGCGATGATCGACCTTGGCCGCGGCGTGATCGAGAAGGTGCTCGCCTACAATTCCAGCATCCTTTGCGACGTGGGCATTAGCAAGCACGTCGAGGAGGTATTGCTGATCAACTCCAGGGGCGGAGAGGCGGCGTACAAGAAAACGGCTATGGCCGGCTCGGTGCACGGGAACCTGATGCGCGACACGGAAATGCTGGACGTATACGACGAGCGCGTGGCGTGCCAGTTGGCGGCGAGCTACGACGACCTGGCAGAGAAGCTGATCGAAAGCTTCGAGCAGGCGAAACGCGTGGCGACGGCGCCGACGAAATCGATGCCAGTGCTTTTCACGCCGAAAGGCATTGCCGGCACCTTGATGCTGCCGCTTCAGGCCGCGCTGAACGGGAAAACCGTGCTGCAAGGGGCGTCGGCTCTAGGCGACAGGCTGGAACAGCGGGTATTCGATCCGCGAGTGACGATAATAGACGATGGCACCCTCGACTTCGCCCCACGAAGCGCGGTCTGCGACGACGAGGGCGTCGCGACGCGACGCACGCCGATCGTCGAACAAGGCGTGCTGAAGAATTTCTATTACGACCTGCAGACCGCCGGGCTCGCCGGGCGCGAGAGCACAGGCAATGGCTTCCGTTCCCTCTACAGCCTGCCATCTCCATCTCCCACGTCGGTCCTGGTCGCCGAAGGCCACGACGCCTTCGAGGACATGGTCAAAGGCGTCAAAGAAGGGATACTAGTCGACCAGGTGATGGGCGCCTGGGCAGGCAACGTGCTTTCGGGCGATTTCTCCGCCAACGTCCATCTGGGCTACAAGATTGAAAACGGCCAGATTGCAGGGCGCGTGAAGGATACGATGGTGGCGGGCAACGTGTTCGAAGCCCTGAAAAACGGTCTGGAGGCTATCGGCAAGGAAGCTGTTTGGATTCACGGAAGCCTCAAGGTTCCGGCTCTACTTTTCAAATCGATCAGCGTTTCGACGAAGCATTAGTTAGGGGTGGTACGGTTCTCAATGACAGAAATGATCGGCAAATACATGGAAAAACTCAAGAATGGGTCGGTGCAGCTTTCTCCTTCTGGCCTGCAGTCGCTTTCCGACTTGAGCCGAGAAGAAATCCAGGTGTTCCGACAGACCTGGCCCACCATACCGACCGAAAGGCGCCGGCAGATCACGCGCACCCTGGTCGAGCTGGCCGAGGATAACTTCGAGCTGGACTACACCGCCATTTATAAGACTTGTGTGACCGATATCGACCCTCAAGTGCGAGCGGCCGCCGTCGATGGCCTTTGGGAGGACGACGATCCCAATACGGCGGAATTGCTGGTGCGCATCATAGGTAGCGACCCGGCGCCCGAAGTGCGGGCGCGAGCGGCCGTTTCTCTTGGGCACTTCGTCTACGAGATGGAACTCGAAGAGCTGGACGAAATAGTGGGCAGTAAGGTGCGCAATGCCCTCCTGGCCACCATTCAAAACAACAACGAGGAACTGGAAGTCCGCCGCCGCGCCATCGAGGCCATATCTTATCTCAGCGACGAGGCCATTACTCCATTGCTCATCTGGGCCTATAATCACCCCGACCTGAAGATGCGCGTCAGCGCGATCTTCGGCATGGGCCGGAACTGCAACGAACGATGGCTGCCCAATATCTTCAGCGAGCTGCAGAGCGAGAATCCTGAGCTGCGCTTCGAGGCCGTCAGAGCCTGCGGCGAGATGGAGAGCAAGCGGTGTGTGCCCAAGCTCATCCCCATGCTGCAAGATACCGACGTCGAGGTCCGCCTGGAGGCAGCGACGGCGCTGGGGAAGATCGGCGGCAAGGCGGCCAAGCGCGCGCTGCTGTCCATCCTGGAGACCAGCGAAGACGAGCAAATGCAGGAAGCCGCCGAGGAAGCGCTTGAGGAGATCGATTTCTTCGAGCATCCAATGAGCTTCCAGCCTTAGTGCGGTTTCAATCGAGCTCCTCCCACCAAACCCTGGCCACAGCGCCGACGATCCATTCGAAATACTCGACTTTGATACTATGCACGCCAGCGGACAGCGCAACCCTGGCCTTGCGCTCGGTGGGAGGTTGTCGGTACCAACTGTCGATGACGAGGTAACTATCCACCCACAGGCGAACGCCATCGTCGGTCACCGTGTGGAAGAGATAGTCGCCGGAGGAAAAGCGCCGGTTGGTGGTCCAGCGCACCGAGAAATCTTCGGGCGGCACCCCAGGCCCAGGCGAGCCGAGCCCCCAGTCGAAGTCGATCACCGCGTCGTTGCGCACCAATACGGGACTGCCCGAAAGCGAGTCGTTGGCAAAGTATTCGCCGAGCCACGTGGACTGAGCCGCGGGCGTCGACGTCGAGGTCGGCGTGGATACGGGTGCGCCAGTCGCAGTAGGAGCGCTCGTCTGTGTCGGCGTTGGAGCGCCGCCGATGCTCTCCCACCAAACCCTGGCCACAGCGCCGACGATCCACTCGAAGTACTCGACTTTGAGGCTATGTATGCCAGCCGATAGCGCAATGTCTGCCGTGCGCTCTGTCGGACCCTGCCGCTGCCAGTTGTCGATCACGAGATTGCCGTCAACCCATAGACGTATGCCATCGTCCGCCAGCGTATGGAATCGGTATACGCCAGCAGCGAACT
>JAMCWX010000003.1 GCA_023480885.1 Chloroflexota bacterium
TCCGGAGGACGTGCTGATGGCCTCGGCGAGGAAGTGTAAAGGCACACCAGCCCCAGCGGCTACCATCAGCCGCATCGCCCTGCCGTCAGGCTCCACCGCCTGCGCGTCTATATTCGGTTGCACCGCCTTCCAGATTTCCTTTTCGTTGTGCACGATCACCGACCCAGGACTGGGCGGGCTCGCCAGCTCGCCCTGGCGCCGCACGATCGCGCCGCGATCCGCGCTCCTCAGCTCCACGTCCCAGAGAAAAGCCCCCTTGAACTTGTTGATGCGGACGCGATCCGTGAGCCAGTCCTTATAGCGACGCAGCCAGGGCAGCATCGGCACGAGGTCGCCCTGCCCGCGCACCGCGCCGACCAGGCGATTTATCGCGAAATGCCGGCAGTCGTCCGCGTCCCACCAGCGGCCATCGAGACCGCCCTCAATCTTCTTCGACCAGTCGATCCCTTCCACCACCGCGGGCACCATGCCCACCCGATGAAACCGCCGCTCGTCCTCGAGGTCATTAGGGTTCGTCTCGATTCGGTCCACCGAAACCGCCGGCAGCATCCGTACATACGACATCCCGTCGTAGGGATTGGTATGGAAGACGACAAAGAGGTCGCCTGAGATGGATAGCTCGGTGCACATGTCGAATTGCCGCGTCCCCATGCGATTCATCGCGTGCCGCCAGAACCGGTCGACGAACCCCTGCACATCGGCGTCCGCGCTCTTCACGCTCATGCCCCGGCCCAGCACGAAATCCGTCGTTAGCTCGACGAGGCGAAAAGCCAGCGGGTTGACCCGATATGCCTCGACTGAGTCGTTGATCTGATCGACCAGCTCCCGATAGTTGAGGTCTCGCGTCCCAACCGTCGCCGAGATCGACCGCCACAGACGATCCTCTTCCGCCAGGCTCGCTTCCTGGACCCGCCGCCTGATGACGTCGCCGAAGAGAAGGTTTGCCAGTGAGTCACGAAATGGCATTTCGATACCTCCTTGTTCGATTGTTGACCACCCACCGCCTAATATCTTCCATCGTCGTACTCCACCGGCCGCCGAATGACCTCGCCAGCAGGAGCGACACCATGGCCCGCGGCCGCCTGCACCACCAGCGCTGCCGATATCAAAAAGTCGTCGTGCCCCTCGCGCTCTGGCACGTAGAAGTTCAGCGTCTGGTTCGCCCCCACCGTGTACTCCGCCTTCTCGCACTGCCGCCAGAACTCCTGACATTCCTCCGAGCCGTCGGGCGCGTACATCTTGAAGCGACCCGAATTGACGGCGGCTAGCAGACCATATCCAAGCTTGCTCTTGCTCGCCGATGTGAACACGAACTCCTCAACCACCCCGTCGCCAAGGGCCGCCGTCAGGAAGTCGGCCACACCCGCGCCGATTCCCGTCGCATCCACGACGACGCGCGCACAGCCCCAGATCGCGCGGAGCACGTCCAGCATGCCCTCGTACTGCTCGCGGTGGCTTCGGCCAGTCCAGTAATAGTGCTCGACTACGCACACCCGCGGCTCGACCACCAGGTCGGAGACGAGCGAGAAATCCAGGCGCGCGATGGTAATCACCGTGCTGTCCCTCTGCGGCTTTAGCGACCGCAACGCCGCGTCCGCCGCCTCCTCGTCCTTGCCCGCGATATCCACGCCAGCCACGTACACCGCCCCGTCGGTCGGCCCCGACTGGCGAGGATGGTCACCCTGCATCTGGCGGCGTTGCTGGACGGACAGGAAACCCAGCGTGCCCCCGAGCGACTCCAGCTTGAACTGCGTGCGGAACAACGGGTGAGAATCCCCCAGCCTCGCCTGCTCCCCCTCGACGAACTTCCCGTATAGCGAATTGTGCTCGGCCACTACCCACCAGGGATAGGCGAAGACCCGCCGACGCCCGTCCTTTTTCTCTAGCTCAAGGTTCTTCTGCTTGACCTGTTCCAGCAGCGTGTCGTTGTGCCAGCTCGTGCCGTAATACACCCTCGTGCAGTTAGTCGTAGCGGCCATCGGGACGAAGTCCTTGTCATGCTTCAGGACCGCGATGTCCTGCGCCTCGTCGAACTCCATCACGATGTGCGCGGTAGCGCCCACGACGTTGGACGACTCGTCCGCCGAGAAGAAGAGGCAGCGCGCCTCGCCCAACCGAATGATGTACGACCATTCGCTCTTCCACTCGCTCGCGTTCCACGAGTTGTTCAGCATCTGTTCGAGCCGCTGTTTGCTGTTAATGATCTGCGGCTTGAAGGTCGGCGCGCATTTGATGATGTTCGACGGAACGCGCAGGAACAGGTTGAGGAGGTAGCACTCCAACTGCGCGCTCAGCTCGTTCTTGCCCGCCTGCCGCGCCATCATCACGCTGATCGTCAGCCCCTGGCGATTCAGGATCGAGTCGACGATGGCCCGCGCCGGCTCTAGCTGGTACGGCCTGAGCGGCCGGCGGATGACCTTGCGGCTAAACAGGTCGACGTCGGTCAAGAGCGCCTTGATATTTTTCTTCATCGTCTCCACATTCGTTTCCATTTAGCTCAACGACTTCCAGACCTGGAGGATAAGCGTAGCCACGACGCCGAAGAGCAAGCCATTGATCTTGCCTTCGAGCCGCTCGAAGTCCTTCGAAAGGTCCTCCAGTCCCCTGCGGGTCACCAGCCCGAAGGCGCAGCCGGCTTTGTCTTCCACCATTCCTTGCGCATCCCTTTTCTTGCGCGCCATCTCGGCCATCGCTTTAGTCAATACCATCGTCGTGCTCCTCCACAAGCGCGTTCATGTCCCATCACATCACAATCCCGTGCTCCTCTCCAATCTCCGTGAGCACCAAACCGCGAGCCTCCTCGAATACCCGCGCCGCCCTCCCTTTTAGGGAGTGTTGCACCTTGAGGGCGTGGCAGAGCGCGGCGACGAACCGCGCGATGCGCACAGGATCGACTTTCTTGCCTGGCGTACCATCTTCGGATTGCGTGCCGATTTCGTCGGCATCCCTCTCGATCTCTCGCTTGATAAGCACCTTCAGCAGGACGATCTCATCGTGCAGGTCCTCCCTGGCCGCAGCGTCGGCAAGGCAAGCCAGCTCCTCCTGGCTGAAAGCATGCGAATATAGGTTTTGCTCCACCTTCTTCTTGCCCACCGTTGCGACCTCCGCGGTAGAACATACGTTCTACTATATACATGCTTTTTGACCCCCCGAAAATTCAACGTTTTGGCGCTCGGAACTGTAAATTCTTTGTAAATTCTTGTAGAGATGTCTTAGGAGCGGCTAGAAGCCGTGTGAAGGACCTCGAGCTTAGCGGAGAACATCAGACAGGAGAGCTTTTCGACCACGAGGTCGTCCAGAGCGTGAGAGGAGGAGTTCCATCGCTAAACGGTCGCGAAGGGAACACCACGGAGACACAGAGAACACGGAGTCTCGCCTGACAGAGGGGAGGGGCTCTATCGTAAAGTGTTCTCGCCGGCGATCGCGAAGGCTGTCGAAGACCACGAAGGCCACGAGCGCATCCGCGACAGCCCCTGAGTGCCACGGGACCTGCGCAGGGCGGCGTGAGTGACGACGAAAAAGGTTCACCACGGAGTTAGGCGTCTGCCCTATCTGAGGGGCATACTCGTTTTCCCTCTCCGTGTCTCCGTGTCTTCGTGGTGAAACCCCGTGGCGGCTGGCACCGTGAAATAGAACGTGCTTCCTGCGCCCACTTCGCTCTCGGCCCAGGCATTGCCTCCGTGGGCCTCTACCAGTTGCTTCACGATGGCCAGGCCGATGCCTGAGCCACCGCTCGCCCGCGCCCGCGACTTATCCAGCCGGTAAAAACGGTCGAACACGTAAGGCAATTCCTCGGCAGGGATGCCGCTGCCCGTATCCGCCACGGACAAGGTCAGAAACGGCACATCTTTCGCAGGTGTGTCCAACGCCGACACCCCATCGTTCCTCGCCGCCACGGAGACCCTTCCACCAGATCCAGTGTGCCGCAAGGCATTGCTAAGAAGGTTGTTGACGACCTGCGAGACGCGCTGCTCGTCGACGTCGGCCAGCGGCAGTCCTTCGGGCAGGTCAAGGTCGAGATCTATTCCCTTCTCGATAGCTTCTGCCTGGTTCCTGGCGACGACCTTGCGCACCAGTTCCGCCACGTCGGTGGGCGCACGCTGAAGCTTCAGTTGCCCTGCCTCGGCCAGCGATAGCTCGCGCAGGTCGGTGATAAGGCGCGCGAGCACCGTGGTCTCTTCGTGAATGGAAGCGACGTTCTCTTTCGTCGCGGGGACGATGCCGTCGAGGATCGCCTCCAGATTGCCCTGAACGATCGTCAGCGGCGTGCGCAGCTCGTGGGCGATGTCAGCCACCATATTGCGCCGCACCTGTTCGTTCCTCGCCAGGCTCTCCGCCATAGAGTTGAAAGCATTGCCCAGCTCGCCTAGCTCGTCACGAGAATTGACCCGCACTCGCTGCGAAAGGTCGCCGCTGGCGATGCTCTTGGCCGCGAAGGTCAGCCTTCGCAAAGGCTGAGACATCTGCCGGGCCAGCGCCAGGCTCAGGAGGAGCGCCAGGACGACCGCGCTCGAGCCCGCTATCCACATCGACCGGTTGACCGAATCCAGGAAATCGCGCTCGGGGGCGCCCAGGTTCTCCATCATGGAGCGCATCGCAGGACCGTTCATCATGCCACCGCCCATCATGCCACGCCCCTGGGCCGGGGGATTTCCTCCGGGCGCAGACATGTGCTGGTAGTAAGTGCCAAACTCGTTTGTAGTGGTGGTATTGGCCAGATAGGCTACCAGACCTACGGCCACCAGCGCGACGGCGACGAAGGCCAGGGTGAGCTTCACAAACATGCTACGCATATGATTTGTCCTGGAACTTGTAACCTACGCCGAAGACGGTGAGAACGTACCGAGGCTTCTGTGGTTCTGGCTCGATCTTTTGCCGCAGATTCTTGATGTGCGCGTCGATAGTGCGCTCGTATCCTTCGAAGGCATCGCCCTGCACACGGTCGAGAAGCTGCAGGCGGGAGAACACCTGCCCTGGATGCTGGGCCAGAAAGTGCAGTATCTTGAACTCCGTCGGCGTCAGCTCGATTGGCACGCCTCCACGGAAAACCTTGAAACGCGGCGGGTCGATAGTCAGGTCGCCGGCCACGATCTCCCCTTCTGCAACCGTTTCGGATACGCCGCGTCTGAGCACCGCGCGCACTCGCGCCGCCAGCTCACGTGGACTGAATGGCTTGGCCACGTAATCGTCAGCGCCCAGCTCGAGCCCAATCAGCCTGTCCGCCTCCTCATCTCGTGCAGTAAGCATGATGATGGGCACATTGGACTCGCGTCGCAAGCCGCGACAGACATCCAGCCCGTCGATCTCAGGCAGGTTGAGGTCGAGCACCACGAGATGGGGCTTCTCACGGCGGAAGGCCTCCAGGGCCGCCGCGCCGTCGCCGGCGGTGACAACACTGAACCCGCTCTTCTCCAGGTACAGCTTCACCAGATCAACTATCTTGCGCTCGTCGTCGACGACGAGAATCTTCTTGTCAGACATAAGCTTTCGTCCTTGAACGGCGCTGTTGCCCCACGCCCTGAGACTGGCTCAGGATGATCATCGAGAGATCGTTACCTTTACCAGAATATTGTAGCATGCCACAGCAAATTACCCAATTCCTGAGAACTAAAGACCGTGGCACATCACGCATTGTCCATTGTCCCGTTGTCTTGACATTCTGGCAGCCACCGAATTATAAAGAGACTGCACAACTGCCGCTGCAGGTGTCGCTAGAGGACATCTTAAAAGAGGTGCAAGATGCGTAAGATGCGATTGCCAGGCCGCACACTGCGCTTGCGGGTCGTCGTCGCCTTTGCCGCCATCTATCTTATCTGGGGTTCGACCTACCTGGCCATCCGCTTTGCCATCGAGACGTTACCGCCGTTTCTAATGGCAGGGACGCGGTTCTTGGTCGCAGGAGCGATGCTGTATGGGTTCGCAAGGCTGCGCGGGGCTCCGCGACCGGCGTGGTTTCACTGGCGAGCGGCAACGGTTGTGGGGGGCTTGCTGCTGCTTGGGGGGAACGGCGGCATCGTATGGGCGGAGCAGCGGGTGCCTTCTGGCATGGCCGCGCTGCTAGTGGCCACGGTGCCATTGTGGATGGTATTGTTGGACTGGGTAGGCCGTCAAGGCACGAGGCCGAGCGCTGGTCTTGTTGCCAGGATCGTCTTAGGCTTTGCTGGGGTGGCGCTGCTGTTGGAGCCAGCAGACCTGCCGGGCAGCAGTTTTGCTGTGGACCAGGTCGGCGCCGCTGTAATTATGCTGGCATCGGCTTCCTGGGCCACAGGCTCGCTTTATGCTCGCCGAGCGCGACTGCCGGCCGCGCCCTTGCTTACCACAGCTATGGAGATGCTCGCAGGTGGCTCTCTGCTGCTGGTAGCCGGATCGGTTATGGGGGAGTGGGCAACTCTCCATTCTGTGCACGTGTCTCTCAGGTCGATCCTATCCGTCGGCTACCTGATCGTCTTCGGCTCACTTGTGGGCTTCACTGCTTACATCTGGCTGCTGCGAGTGGCCACGCCAGCGCGGGTTTCAACCTATGCCTACGTCAATCCAGTCGTGGCCGTGATCCTGGGCTGGGCGCTGGCAGGTGAGCCACTCACTCCGCGAACATTGATGGCTGCCGCAGTCATCGTCGCGGCTGTGGTGATGATCACCGTGAGCCGAACGCATGAGGACGCGCGAGAGAGCCAGGCTCAGCTTGCCAGCGCCGGAAAGGGCTGGGAAGCTGCCGCGTGCGCTGGCGCACCCTCCGCACAGGAAGGGTGATTTTTTCTTGAATATCCGGCCAACTTATGGTAGAATACGCGGCAGTGATTTTTTTCGTGTTCTCACCTGTATAATGCAGGTGTGGTAGGATGCTGTCTAGTCAGGCGGGTTCTGCTGCAACGCATTATCCACCGTGAAGAAGCAATTGTATGCTGCAAGAGGTGGACCGCGATGAGCGGTCCTTTCCATCTATTGCCAATTCCGGAGGAAAAAGCAAGCCGCGATGCACCTCGTCTCCTTCTTCCGCCCGAGGCGGACTGGGGTGAGGGTCGTCAACAATGCGTCGCGGTTACAGCGGAGTAAGCAGCGTATGACCTAGCGTGGAAGTCTCGGAAGCCAAAGGGATTTGCTTCCCCCAAGCGGCAAAACCTAGTGGTGCGCTATTGTCCACAGTCCGACTTAGCGCCAGTCGAAGTATCCGCGTCGGACCAGAGACTATCGCCTGGATGCAGCCGCAATTTTCGCAAAGAGGTTCGGTAGCATGTGGGAAGTTCCGCAGGAAGTATGGCTCACCAGCGGGGTTGGTGAGGGAAGCACAAGGCTAAACTCCTTCGACAAGGCCTTATTCAATGCCGGCATCGGTAACCTCAACTTGATGAAGGTTACCAGCATCTTGCCCGCCAGGGCAAAGCTCGTCGACCTCCGCCAGGAAGGCAAGCAGGTAGATATCCCCTTTGGATGCCTTGTCCCCACCGTCTACACCACTATCGCCAGTGACATTCCAGGCCAGACCATCGCGTGCGGCCTGGTGTTGGCAGTCCCCGAAGACCGCAACATCAACGGCGTCATCTTCGAGGTCAGCATCGTTGGCGATGCTCAGGCAGCAGCGAGAATCCTCGACGGCATGGCGGAAGAAGCTGCAAAACTGCGCAATATGCAGGGTTTCAAGATCGTCAAGACAATCAGCGAATGCACGGTGGAAAAAGGCATTGCCAGCGTGGTTTCTGCCGCTCTGCTGATCCCTCGCAGTCTGCAGCGTAAGCTAGACTTCGAACAATCACCAGGATGACTGAGCGGAGGTAGAGTACTGTATGTACAGGTTTCTACAGGAACCAGTAGAGAAGCCCAGGATTTCGCCACAGAGCGCATCTATCTCGTCTTTGTTGCGCTCCCTATCGCGCACCGCGTATCAGGGCAAGAGCCTTGGACAGGCAGTCGACACCTGGGCGGCGATGCTCGATTCTCGCACGACCGTCATCCTCGGCCTTGCCGGGGCGATGATCCCTGCTGGCATGCGCGAGCTGTTCGTTTATCTCATCGAGAACCGGCTGATCGATTGTATCGCCTCCACGGGGGCGAATCTCTTTCACGACTGCCACGAGTCGCTGGGACGCCATCACTATCGTGGCTCTCACTTAACTGACGACGTCGAGCTGCAAAAGTGTGGCGTGGACAGGATTTACGACGTCTTCGCCAGCGAATCGGAGTTCCGCCAAACCGACGCTTTCATCGCGGACTTCTCCCGCGGCCTGCCCGACGGTCGAGCGTATACCACGCGGGAATTCCTTTTCGAGTTGGGCGTAGCCGTGGGCGAAAGAGGTGGGCCGCCAGGAATACTCACGGCAGCCGCCAAGAACGACGTCCCTTTGTACTGCCCGGCTATCGGCGACAGCTCGATTGGCATCGCACTCGGACAGGCCAGGGCGGAATCGGGAAAGATCGTCATCTTCGACGTTATTAAGGACGCGATGGAACTGGCCAGGATCGTCGACAACTCGCCTGAGACAGGTGTGATCTATATCGGCGGCGGCACGCCGAAGAATTTCATTCAGCAGGCCTCGATTTTCCTGCCAGGACAGCAGTCGGCCCATAAATTCGCGATCCAGATCACCACCGACTCGCCGCAGTGGGGCGGGCTGAGCGGCTGCACCTTCGAGGAAGCGCAGTCCTGGGGCAAGATAATGCCCTTTGCCGAGAAGGTGAGCGTCCATTGCGATGCCACCATCGCCTTCCCTATCCTGGTCAGCGCGCTCGCCGAGCGGGTCGAGGACATCATCTCACGTCGGCACCACCCAGTTTTCCGGTTCGACGAGGATGATGTGATTGTGGAATAACTTTCAGTGACTATCATGAACCACCTGCCAATGAACTTCGGGGGCCTCGAGGCCCAGTACGCCATCTACGACACCGCGCACGTCGTGATCTTGCCGGTTCCTTACGAGGCAACCACCACCCTTAGAGCTGGCACGCGCGAGGGACCCGGAGCCATCATCAGGGCCTCCCGTGGGATGGAACTGTACGACGAGGAACTGCGCATCGAGCCGTACCAGTGCGGCATCCATACCCTGGACGAGCCCGAGCTATCGCTGGCGACCATGGAAAGCCCGCACCGCCAGATAGAGGAAATCGTCGACAGCCTGATAATCGACGGCAAGTTTCCCATCGTCGTGGGCGGCGAGCACTCACTCAGCCTCGGACCAGTGCGCGCCTTCGCCAAGCGCTACCCGGATCTCACTGTGCTTCAGTTAGACGCGCACGCCGACCTGCGGCAAGCCTATAACGACACGCCCTATAGCCACGCTTGCATTGGCCGGCGTATCCTGGAGGTCTGTCCCCTCGTGCAAGTGGGAATTCGCAGCCTCAGCCGCGAGGAAGCCGATTTCCTGAATCAAGGGCAGATAGAAAACATCTTGTTTGCCTCTGATCTTCTCTACGGCAGGAGAACGTTCGCAGATTACCTGGCACGGATGCGCGACAACGTCTACGTTACCATCGATCTGGACGCGTTCGACCCATCTGAGATGCCTGCCGTGGGCACACCTGAGCCAGGGGGACTGGGCTGGTATCAAGTGCTCGATATTCTGCGCCAGGTCTCCAGCAACCGCAATATCGTGGGGGTCGACGTGGTCGAGCTCTGTCCGTTGCCCGGCAACGTTGCCCCGGATTTTCTCGCGGCCAAGCTCATTTATAAAATCGTCGGCCAGGAGTTCGCCGACATCTTAACTTGACGAAAGGCGCTGCTTTGAAAGCTCACGAGACTACCGTCCGCGTTCGCTACGCAGAAACGGATGCCATGGGCTTCGTCTACCACACCAACTACCTCGTTTGGTTTGAGGTCGGCCGCGCGGAATACATGCGCGCAGCCGGTTTCCCGTACAGCCGGCTGGAGCAAGAAGAGGGCATCTACTTGCCCGTCATCGATCTCGCCTGTCGGTTCGTTCACCCCGCGCACTACGACGACCCTATCAAGATTCGCACGCTGGTCAAGGACATGACACGCGTCAAGCTCAGCTTCAGCTACCAGTTGTTTCACGCGGAAGGTGGACACCTCTTGACAGAAGGACACACCACTCACGTCTTCACCGACTGTGACGGCAAACCCAAACGCCTCAGCCTCAGCAGCCCCCTCTGGCGCTTTATGCGGGAGAATGTGGACGCGACAACTTAGAGAGCAGCCCCCAAAACACAAGCTGCCGCCAAAAAAACTCTTGACAACGCCCATTTCCTCTGTTATATTTTTTGTATAATACAAATATTAGCAGTCACAAATAGACAGGAGAGCGATGGCCGATACTCAAACGCCGCTAGGCCTCGACGATTTCACCGACGAGGTCAGCAGCCTCACCCGCTCCTTGATGCGCGATTACCGTGTCCAGGACCGCGACCAGGTATTCTGCTACGATGTGACGGTGCTCCAGTGGGAGACTATGGACGCGATCGGGCGCCTTGGCGAAGCTACGATGAACGCGCTGAGTGGCGCCATGTCTTTGGCGAATAGCACGATGACCCGAGTCGTCGATCAACTCGTCGAGAAGCGACTCGTCGAACGGCAGACAGATCCGGAAGACCGGCGAGTGGTCCGCGTTACCCTCACCCAGACTGGCGAAGAGAAACTGGCGCTGGTTCGCCATTGCTTTCGGGAGAGCCAGAAGAAGGTCCTCAGCCACGTTCGACCTGAAGATAGAGAAACGATACTCTGGTCGCTGAAGCAACTCAAGGCGGCCAGCGAGCGCTGGCGCAGTTCTTGCTGTCCACGCTAGTTTTCCATGCCCCTCCGGGGCGCCACCAAGGATGAAAACCTATGGACGCTCACCGCAAAGGACGCAAAGGTTCCCTGTCGTTTTCCTTTGCGGTTGACGTATTTTCGTACTTGATCGAAACATCGATCTGGAAAGGAGCCAACCTATGCGGGATGTCGAAACCGAAGCGGCTTGCGGACCTAAGGGGTCTGATTATCAGCCTGGACCCTCTCCTGCTGAACGGTCGAAGCCTGCCATATGCGGGTGTAGCCCCGCCTCCCCCCAGGCGGCCAATGACTCGTCAGATAATTGCATCCGGCCCACAACCAGCACCCTTACAGTGGCGGACCGCCTTGACCACTTCCTGGCCAGGTGGGCTATCAGACGAAGCGAACACAGGATCGACCCTGGCCTTTACGCCCTGGGCAATCCAACGGCGAGTTCGCCCGTTTTCGTCACGGCCAACTATACGCTCAGCTTCGACACGCTGCGAGCGGCGCTGGCCGGGATCGATGGCTATATCCTGGCGCTGGACACGCGTGGAATCAACGTGTGGTGCGCCGCCGGCAAGGGGATCTTTGGCACCGACGAACTGGTGCAGCGAGTCGAAACCACCCGCCTGCGGGATATTGTCGCCCACCGCCTGTTGATCTTGCCTCAGCTCGGCGCCCCTGGGGTCGCCGCGCACGAGGTCAAAAAGCGCTCGGGCTTCAAAGTCGAGTACGGCCCGGTGCGAGCTGCCGACCTACCCCAGTATCTCAAGAATCACCAGGCGACCCCAGAGATGCGCAGGGTGCGCTTCGACCTAGTAGATCGACTGGTCTTGATCCCGGTGGAGCTGGTCCTCGCCCTGCTGCCGATGTTCATCGCCGCGGTCGTCACGTTCTTCTTGGGAGGCCCGTTAGCGTCTGCCAGCGCCATCGCGGCTTTCCTCGCGGGCACCGTCTTGTTTCCTATCTTGCTCCCGTGGCTTCCCACAAGTGACTTCAGCACCAAGGGGTTCATCCTGGGCGGGATAGTGGCCCTGCCATTTGCTCTGGCCAGACTCTCCCTGTACCCCGATGTGGCGTGGTGGATACAGGCAGGCAATGCGCTGCCGTATCTGCTCATTTGGCCGGCGGTGACCGCCTTCCTGACTTTGAACTTCACCGGCTCGACGACGTTCACGTCCAGGAGTGGCGTCAGACGGGAGATTTTCACCTACATCCCTGTCATGGCCGGGATGTTTGCGCTAGGCTTCCTGGGAAGCATCGCCTTCAGCCTGTTTGGAACGCTAGGAGGATACTGATGACAAGCGCGACTGCGATCAACACGCTCAAGTACACGCCAGAGACGTGCATCAACTGCGGGATGTGCATTGCCGTGTGCCCTCACGGCGTGTTCGCCCCGAACGGCCGTGCGGTCAAGCCAGTCAGGTCGGATGCCTGCATGGAATGCGGCGCCTGCCAACGCAATTGCCCCACAGATGCCATTTCCGTGGATAGCGGTGTGGGCTGCGCCGGCGCGATGATCCGCGCGGCCCTGACCGGCCAGAAAGAACCCACTTGCGGCAGCGGTGGCGGGGAGTCGTCGAGCTGCTGCGAAGGCTAGTTAGTTTTTGGTGTGAATAAGTGAACCGCAAAGACCGCCAAGAGCGCAAAGGAAATCACGGACAATCTTTGCGCCCCTTGCGCCCTTTGCGGTGAGCGTCCATAGTTTTCATCATCGGTGGACGCTCACCCCTTCAGGGGTGGACAGCCAGCATCAAAGGGACAGTTCTCGTCTGTTGCTGGGCTGCGTTCGGCGTGGCATTCTGAACGATTACCGTTTCATAGCCTACTTGCTATTGCTTGACAGGTGGTGTATACTTGCGCCTGGTGGTATGCAGAAGGTTCACGGATGCCC
>JAMCWX010000065.1 GCA_023480885.1 Chloroflexota bacterium
GTCAGGCGTCTCGATAGAAAACTGCTGGTGGTGCCTCACCTCGATGCGCTCGTCCACGAACTCGTTCTTGTCGTCAAGGCGCGAGTTGGCCTGGGCGATAAAATACGGGTCGTCCAGGTCCGCCGAAAGGTACTCGATCTCGTCCGAAACGAACGGACGAATCTTGACCTGCCGCAACGGCAGATGAGCTATCTTGTCGGCCATTTCCTTGCCGATGACGTCACCAACCGAGCCGATAACCTCGCCGCTGTCTGCATCCACCAGCCGCTCGCGCAGCGTTCGGCCGATCAATTTCTCGTCGTTGTTATCTACCGCGTTGTAAACGCGGCGATACGGGGTCTCAATGAACCCGTAAGGGTTCAGCACTCCATAAGTCGCCAGCGAGCCAATTAGACCGATGTTCGGACCTTCTGGCGTCTCGATAGGGCATATACGACCGTAGTGGCTGTGGTGAACGTCGCGCACATCCATTCCAGCTCGCTCGCGGTTGAGACCGCCTGGACCCAGCGCGCTGAGACGCCGCTTATGCGTCAGCTCGGCCAGCGGATTTGTCTGGTCCATAAACTGCGAAAGCTGGCTGCCGCCGAAGAACTCCTTCATTGCGGCGACGACTGGCCGGATATTGATCAGCGCTGCGGGCGTTGCCGATTCTGGCTCCTGGATGCTCATGCGCTCCTTGATCACCCGCTCCATTCGAAGCAGCCCCACACGGAACTGGTTCTGGATAAGCTCGCCCACCGCTCTCACACGTCGGTTGCCCAGGTGGTCGATGTCGTCCGCCTGCCCGATGCCGTTATTCAACTGGACCATCGTTCGAACGATGCTGACCATATCGTCCTGGGTGAGGATGCGCTGCGTCAGAGGTACGTTAAGCTGCAGACGCTTGTTCAGCTTGTGCCGGCCCACTTTGCCGAGGTCGTACCTGCGGAAGTTGAAGAACAGTGAATTAAGCAGGCTTCTGGCGTTATCGACCGTCGGAGGATCGCCAGGACGTAGCCTGCGATAGAACTCTAACAGAGCTTCCTCTGTGGTCTTCGTAGGGTCCTTCGCCATCGTTTCCTGAATGAAGCGGTGGTCGCCGACGTCTACATTGGCAAATAACTCGATTATCTGTTCGTCTGTGCTGAAGCCGATAGCCCGCAGCAGGGTTGTCACGGGTATCTTTCGCTTGCGGTCGACCTTCACCGACATAATGTCTTTGGTGCTGGTTTCAAACTCCAGCCAGGCTCCGCGGTTAGGTATCAGCTTGCCGAAGCAGAGCGGGCGACCCGTGGCGGGATCCTCGTTCGCCGTGAAGTAAACTCCAGGGGACCGCACCAATTGGCTGACGACCACACGCTCGGCGCCGTTGATGACGAACGTGCCGTACTCGGTCATCATGGGGAAGTCGCCCATGAAGATATCCTGCTCTTTGATCTCGTCGGTTTCCTTCGCTCGAAGGCGTACCCTCACTCGAAGAGGGGCAGCGAAAGTCATGTCCCTCTCTCGACATTCCTGCACGTTGTACTTGGGAACGCCAAAAGAGTAATCTAGGAATTGCAATTCGAGATTCTTTCCTGTAAAATCTTGGATAGGGGAAATCTCGGCGAAAAGCTCTTTGAGACCCTCTTCGATAAACCATCGGAAGGAATCTAGCTGTAGGCGGATCAGGTTGGGCATAGCCAAAACTTCCGCAATACGCGCGTAGTTCTCACGCTCACCACCGGGCAATTTGACTGGAAGTCCAGGCCGCGGTGCAATGCTGATTGCCATACTTTGACACTCCTTGGGACACAATAATACTAGGGAGTTTTGGACAGAGACATCTAAATATAACACGAACTTGTGTTTTTGTCAACCTGGCAGGGGTACTTGCTTCAAATTGGAGGCTTCCCGCGCGAATACGCTCGTGCCGTGGGGCGCTTCATGGCCTCTGGAGGCATCGTCTCACGGGGGTATTGTGCCTACAGACTCGCTGAGCCTCGGCAAATCCACGCCGGATATGCTCGTCAATCGTGTGACTACCATTTGGGAGCAAGTATCTGAGAACAGCGGAATTCCTCTGGACCAAATCGCAGCGCAGTCCCTGCTGGCCCCAGCTCGATGTTGCCTGAAGAATCCAGGTAAGGATGATCGGGCAAATTTACGCTACCAGGCGCTTCGCCCGCTCACAAGCGCTTCGGACCGCGCTGCAAGATCTCTGCTTTCTGCCGCTCAGGGGAACTACCGAAAGCTATTTCTTCGCCCTCTCGTGTTTCAGGCCGCGAGCCTTTCCTCCCTTTTTCCCGATCGTCGAGTAATACTCGGGGCCGTGCGTTTCCTTGACGACCTCTCCCCCTTTGCGCCCGATTTGGGCGTAGAACTCAGGGCCGTGCTTCTCCTTGACAGCCTCTCCCCCCTTTCGACCGATTTGGGAATAGAACTCCGGACCATGGAGTTCGGCTACGGTTTCGCCGCCCTTCTTGCCGATGCGGGAGTAGAACGCTGTGCCGTACTTCTCCTTGACGGCTTCACCGCCTTTTCTACCGGCTTCCCTAACTGTCATCTCATGTTTCTCGCGCTCGGGCATTAGCGTTACCTCCTGGAATCAACTTCATCGTACTAAGCGTTTGCGCCAACACAGCGTGTGTAATGACTCAAACATTGCCACCGACGAGGCTGCGAAGAGCCCACTCGGTGTGTCAAACCGATGGAGTGTCCACGTCTATAGCAGTCCCTTTGGAAGCCTCTCCTCGCCTAAGCGCTGCAAGATGCGTGCCAGCAGCAGAGTGCCGGGCGCCACGCCCGCACTCAAATCGAGCCGACAAGGGAGAGCCTTGATTTTATCGGCCAAAGTAGTATCCTTTATTCGGATCATATTGCGACGATCTCTGTTGCGAAAGGATCGACGTGTCTGTCATAACCGATCTAAGGGAATTCGCCCACGAGATAGGCCTGGATCTGGTTGGTGTAGCGTCGGCGGACAGCTTGCCCGACGCCGAGGAAGTTATGCTGAAGCGAATAGGCGATGGCCTGTTCGGAGGTCTCGATTGGTTCACTCCTGCGCGCGCTCAAAGGGCGTGTAACCCTCGCTTGCTCTTGCCTTCCGCAACCTCCATCATCTCCTTCGGTGTGCCATATCTCGTCGAGCCGCCGATTGATCGGCCTGGGCCTGGTGTGCCTCAGGGCCGCATCTCGCGCTACGCCTGGGGTGAAGACTACCACGAAGTTTTGCGCGAGAAAATCGGCTCAGTCGTGGATTTCCTTAAGCAGCGGGTATCGACGGATGTTCGATCGCGCATCTTCGTCGACAGCGGGCCGCTGGCCGAACGCGCTTTCGCTGCCAGGAGCGCAATTGGGTGGTTTGGGAAGAACACAAATATCATCACGCGCGATTTCGGATCCTGGCTCTTCCTTGGTGAGATCCTTGTCGACATAGACCTGGAATGCGATCGGCCACTGAAAAAGACGTGTGGCACGTGTGAGGTTTGCCTCAAGTCTTGTCCTACCGGCGCGATCCTTTCTCCGTACACTGTCGACAATCGCCGGTGCATCTCATATTTGACTATCGAGCTCAAAGGGCCTATCCCTCGTGAGCTGCGGCCGTTGATGGGCGACCGGGTGTTTGGATGCGACGCGTGCCAGGAAGCCTGTCCTGTGAACCGCAAAGCCCAAGTCAGGAAGCGGAGCTTGTTCGGCTTGCTGGTCGATCCATTCCCTGATCTGATACAATTGCTTATGATGAGTGACGAGGAATATCGCACGAGGTTTAGAGCTAGCCCTGTCCATAGAGCGAAGAAGAGGGGATTACAGCGTAATGCTGCGGTGGCGCTGGGCAACTGTGGCGATCCTTCTGCTGTGCTTCCCTTGGTCGAAGCTCTTGGAAACGAAGAGGAACTGGTCCGCGGGCACGCGGCCTGGGCTCTCGGTCATCTGGGCGGAAACCGCGCTCGAAAGGCTTTGGAAATGCATCGAAGCCGCCAAGACAGCCCGTACGTTCTCGCGGAAATCGAAGATGCGTTAATGGTATCAGGATTGTAAGGAGACGACAATGAAGGAATTAATGGTGCTTGTTGCGTTTCTCGCGCTGATATGGGTCACGAGCGGGTGTGCTACAACGGGTGGGCCTACGGGACCACAAGAGGCGACCCCTGGCGTCCCACCAGGCGGCTCTCCTGCTCCCAGGGCTACCGAGGGGGCTATCCCGAAGGCGTCGGAAACCCCGATCGCGAGGGCGTCGGAGACGCCCGCAGCAAAGGCGGCTGAAACGCCGGCATCCAAGGCGACCGATCAGGGGACCTCGAAGCCAATTCCTCAAGAGGCGGAACCACAGGTGGCGCACGCAAAGCAGGACCTGGCCCAGCGCCTCGGGGTGTCTGTCGATTCCATCACCGTGAGGGAAGTCGAGGAGGTGGAATGGCGTGATAGCTCGCTGGGTTGCCCTGAGCCTGGCAAGGCATACCTCCAGGTGATCACGCCTGGCTACAAGATAATCCTTGAGGCACAAGGAAAGAGCTACGAGTATCACACAGATAGAGGCAAGAATGTCGTGCTCTGCCAGCGATAGAGTTTAGCCGCGCTGGCGCCTTTCGATGCCCTGTCCGATTAGCATCAATCGCACCGCTCGCTCAGCCGCCGTTGCGATGAGCGCATCGGCCTGCTCCATAGCCACCCGCAAATCCATCGGACGCTGAGTGATGCTTATCACGGCGTCGATTCCGTGCTGGTAAACGACGTCGTGATCGTCAGAGGTTCCGCCAACGATTGCCACAACCGGCAAGTGACTTGACTTGGCGGCACGAGCGACGGCGATGGGCGCCTTGCCGTATATGGTCTGGCTATCCATTTGCCCCTCGCCTGTGAATACTACGTCTGCATCCTTCAGATGCTTCTCGAACCCGATTTCTCGCAGGACCAATTCGGCGCCGGAAACGAGCCGCGCATTGAGAAATGCTATCAATCCCCCTCCTAGCCCTCCAGCTGCGCCTGCGCCAGGTCTATCTCTGATCTCTATGCCTAACTGGTCGCGGATTACTTCTCCGTAATGCTGCAGCGCGGCGTCGAGTTGATCCGCCATTTCTGGCGTCGCGCCCTTTTGGGGCCCGTAGACGTGTGAAGCGCCCTGTGGTCCAGCCAAGGGGTTCGTAACATCTGAAGCTATCAGTATCTCAACTTGTCGCAGCCCTTGGTCGAGGCCTGCGGTGTCGATCGTGGCGAGTGAGATCAGCGATGCCCCTCCCCATGTCAGATCCCTGCCGCCAGCGTCGAGCAGCCTGATCCCCAGAGCCTGAGCCATTCCAGCGCCCCCGTCGTTAGTAGCGCTGCCGCCGACGCCGATGATGCACCGCCGGTAGCCTTCGTCGACGGCCGTCTTGATCAACTCGCCTGTGCCGTAGGTGGTGGTGACGAGGGGATTCCGTTTCTCAGGTTCCACTAGCTGCAAACCAGAGGCAGCAGCCATCTCGATGACGGCCGTGCAGCCATCTCCCATCACCCCCCATTCGGCAGAGATCGACCCGCCGAGTGGATCGTGCACGATAGTGCGCTTGAACTGGCCTCCCGTTGCCTTGACCAGCGCGCGAACCGTGCCTTCGCCGCCGTCGGCGATCGGCAGTAAGATGGTCTCAGCCGCAGGCGACGCTGTCTTAATCCCTCTCTCGATAGCTTCGGCAACGGCCCAGGCGTCGAGGCATCCTTTGAACCCCTGGGGAGCGATCAAGATTCGCATTTTTCCCCTCCGCGTCCCTATGGCCTGTTCTGCGACGTCAGGACCGACGTGGGATAAAGTCCAGCCTCTTTGCCTACATCGCCGCCATTGGCTACGACCACGTCGCCAGCGTGCGCCCACGGAACGTCGACCTTCCACTGCTGGATCACCGCTCGCTGGAGCCGCACCGAATAGTGGTTGCCCTTGTCCTCTACTTGCGAAGTCGGCAGGCCGTAAACTGTCATCGGATCGCTGGCCGCGAAATAGCGTCGCTTGATTGCCGGATTCGCGTCGAGCAGGGCCTGCCGCGATTGCACCACCTGGTCCCAGGTCTTGCCCGCGTCGAACTCGGGCCCCAGCGGCCGCGGGGTCGATCTGGCGGCTGATAACCAGTCATCCTTGCCAGCAGCGGTCATCTGGTCGAAGATGTTCACCAGATAAGCCCGTCCCACCTCAGGCCGCCATTGCATTACGCCCTTTTGCATCGCCTGCACGACGAAGCCGTTCCACTCGAAGCGTTGCGAAATAGGATAGCCCACCGCCTCCAGCCCTCCCAGTCGCTGGAACTCGTCCCAGAATTCGACGCCGCCGCCGTTGCTGACCACGAATCCCGTGCCACTGTTCCCTGTGGCCTGGCTGAAAAAGTGCCCGTTGAGCACGTCGTAGTCGGGGGCGCTGGAGCTTGAGACAGGCACTGGGCGAAGCGCCGCCGACTTGAACTGCGTTGAGAGGTCTCGCGTCAGGTTCAAGTATTCGTCGCCATAAGTCACGCTTGGCTCGATCTGTGTGCCTTCTACCCACTCGTTGAACGACGTGATCACGATCCAGTCGGGCGACGTCGCCATTGCGGCGTTCCACGTGCTGACGTAATACTGCCCGTCCTGCCTGTCGCGCACGAACGAGTCGGAGCGTCCCGTCGTGCGGTCGTCGTAGCCTGGCATTACGGTAGCAACCCAGATCTTCGGCGAGGCCAACCGCTTTTCCCACGAAGCGACCTTGTCGGCAAAGTTGGCCATCGTGCTTCCGACGTCCTGCGCCCAGGCTATGCTGTACATATGGATGCCGTCGAAAGCTTGCAAATAAGAAGCATCGTCGCCCTCGGCGATCCAGATCGTCGACCTGTTGGGATCCGCTTGATCTCTGATTTGCTGCCAGGTGCTCGGAGCGAGTTGTCTCACGTGCCAGAAGAAGATCACAGGCTTGCCCTGATGGCGAAGGAAGTTAGGGTGGCCGGCATATTTGCCGGTGGCGTATTTCAACGCGCCGACGATGGCATCCTGGCTGCCCAGAAATGGAGAGTTGGTTTCGAAATCCAGACTTGCGCGAAATCCCTTCTCCTGGGCCACCGAGAGTAAAGTAGCCAGGTTCGAATCAGTCGGGTTGTTCGGTCCTAGCCAGGAAAGCACCAGGGCATCTATGCCCGCTCCTTTGGCCTGGTCTACGTGCCGCGCTATGGCGTTGCGATCGGCGGAGTTGTACGGCGCAGTTGGCAAGTCCGAAACCACGTCTCGGCGCCAGGTGTTCTGATCGAACCAGGCGTAGTAGAACGCGACTACCAGTTTCTCCGAACCAGGCATAGTCGACGAAGTCTCTGGGCTTTGTCCCCACTTGGAGAGATGACTGGCCAAGTTGTCATTACTGGCCTCAACGCCAGTTAAGAGCGTGATCAAAATGACTGCTGACAGCAGGAATGGGCTCATGAATCTGCGCAATTCGCTACCTGAACATGCTAGACATATCTCGCGGCATTTTGCCCCCTGAGAAAGCCTTCATCATCTTGCGCATCTGTCGGAACTGGTTGAGGAGTTGGTTGACATCCGCTGCGCTGGTGCCGCTGCCGTTCGCGATACGGCGGCGGCGTCGGCCGTCGATGATGTCTGGATTTCGACGCTCGTGTGGCGTCATTGAATAGATGATAGCCTCTACCTTCTTCATCTGCTTGTCGCCAAGCGCCTCAGCCGAGAGGTTCTTTGTCATGTTGGCCATCCCTGGAATCATGCCGATGACCTGGCTCAATGGCCCCATCTTTTTCACCTGCTGTAACTGCGCGAGAAAATCTTCCAGATCGAACGTCGCCGTTCGAATTTTCTTCTCAAGGGCAGCCGCCTGCTTCTGGTCGAAGTTGGCCTGTGCCTTTTCGATCAACGTCAGTACGTCGCCCATGCCAAGGATGCGCGAAGCCAGGCGATCGGGATAAAATGGCTCGATGGCGTCTACCTTCTCGCCAACTCCCAGATACTTGATGGGCACGCCGGTCACCATTCGCATCGAGAGCGCTGCTCCGCCGCGTGCATCGCCATCCACCTTTGTCAGGATCAAACCTGTAAGCCCGACTCTCTGGTTGAAGTCTTCGGCCACGCGCACAGCATCCTGACCTGTCATTGCGTCCGCGACCAGCAGCACCTCAACTGGCGAAACCTTTTCCTTAATCCTCACCAACTCGTCCATCATCTGCTCGTCGACGTGCAAGCGGCCAGCGGTGTCGAGGATGACCACGCCACTAGCCGTCTCCTTCGCCTTTTTGAGGGCGTTGGCGCAGATGTTTGGTGGATTGCCCGAGCTTTCGCTGTACACAGGGATGTCGAGTTGCTTGCCTAATGTGATAAGCTGTTCGATAGCAGCGGGCCGGCGAACGTCAGCCGCAACCAGTAATGGACGCTGCCCCTGCTTGCGTAGTTGCATTGCTAGCTTCGCTGCTGTCGTCGTCTTTCCTGAGCCCTGCAGGCCGACGAGCATCAACACGATGGGTGATGTGCCTCCAAGGTTCAGCTTGCCTGCCTCGCCAAGGAGAGCGATCAGCTCCTCGTTGACGATCTTGATTACCTGCTGCGCAGGGCTGAGACTTTCCAGCACCTCGATGCCAATCGCGCGCTCGCGCACCCTGGCGACGAAGTGCTTCACGACTTTGAAGCTGACGTCCGCTTCCAGTAGAGCGAGCCGAACTTCGCGCAAAGCTTCGTCGACATCCTTCTCGCCCAGCTTGCCCTTGCTGTGCAGCCGCTTGAAAACGTTTTGCAGTTTATCCGATAGGTTATCGAACATTCTCGTTCAACCTCCTATCCCGATACTCCATATCTCAACCATCGCGTATCCTCGTCACGCGTCGCCGTCCGATCACCAGTTTATCTCAGGCTGCGTCCTGCTATGTAGGCCATAAAGTAGCCCAAACACAGGCACCATCGCCACCGTGTCCAGGAGCGCCAGTGGCAGTATCACCCCTGTCAGAAGTTCAGACCAGGGCAGATGCCAGCCGAATCCTTCTAATATCAGCGCGACCGTCCCATTGAACAGCGCTGTGGCCACGGGCGCCATTGCTATTGGCAAGAGCGAGTTGGTTCTGAGCAGTCCAATCCCCACCTTGCCAATCACAAAGCTGGTGAGAGCCAGCGCCGTAGTCATCGTCCCAAAGGGGACGGCTGAGAACAGGTCCAGCCCGAGTCCCCCGACGATAGCCCACAGAATGCCCGCCTCGGGCCCCTGCAGCATAGACCACGACACTACCAGCAGCAACACCAGCTCTATTCTCAATCCCCAAATGCTAAAATGGGGCAGTATGGTGGACTGGATAACGGCGCCTGCCAAGAGTATCAGGATACCTAGATAGATTTTAATCTATTCTGCTCCTAATGCCAAATTTGCTCAATCCAAAGTAACAGGCATATGGTTGATGATAACTAGCACTGTATCAAGCGAGGCGAGATTGGCGCCAGGCTCGATATCGGCCTCCTGGAATATGTCAGTATCCTTCTTGCTCACGTTTGTTACGCTGCCAATAAGAATGCCCTCGGGGAAAACGCCACCGACACCTGAAGTGATCACTTTGTCACCAGTGCGGACCGTTTCCGATTGAGGAATGTATTTCATCTTGAGGAATTCGCGACGTTGGCCGTTGACCACGCCCTTGGTGCGAGAGCTTTGGATCATCGCCGTCACGGAGCTGCTGGCGTCGGTGATGAGGAGCACCCGCGCTGTCGCCGGGCTGACCCTTGTTATCCTTCCGACCAGCGCTGCCGGCGTTATAACCGTCATTCCTTCCCTCAGTCCGTCCTTACTGCCCCGATTGATGGTTAACGATTGTACGAGGTTGCTAGGATCGTAGTAGATGACCTTGGCAGTGATCCATTGGTACGTAGGCTGAGAGCGTTTGAGGTTAAGCTGGGCCAGCAGTTCCTGGTTCTCGCGCTCCAGTTCGGGCAACCGTACGGTTTCCTGCGTCAGACGGTCGACTTCCTCCCGCAGGCGAGCGTTCTCTGCTCGCAGATCGCTGATGCCCTGGAAGTTCTGGAAGAACTCTGCGACGCCTGCGGAGGGCCCTGATAAAGCCCACTGTACAGGCGCGAAAACTTGCACTGCGATATCCTGCACGAAGCGCAACTGCGGCGTCCGAAAAGAAAGTATCCCCGCCAGTCCAATGCTGATGATGAGCAGCAATGGAGCGAGCCTAGTGAACAATGGTCCACCTCGATTTAGTTACAGGTCGGTAGGGAAAGGGGTGTTATCTGGGCACGGAGGCGTACTGGACGGGCACCTCGACCTTGCGAAGTATCTCCATCTCCTCCAACGCCTCCCCTGTTCCACGCACCACGCAGGTCAGGGGATCGTCGGCAGCATATACGCGCATCTTCGTCTCCTGAGAGAGGCGTTGATCTAATCCAGCGAGAAGGGCTCCACCTCCGGCGAGGGTGATGCCCTGGGCCATCAGGTCCGCGACCAACTCTGGCGGCGTCTCTTCGATGGTGGTTTTCACCGCGTCGACGATCTGCGCAACTGAGCCGCTGATCGCCTCTCTTATTTCGACGCTGCTAACTTCGATGGATCTCGGCAGGCCAGTCACCAGGTCTCGTCCGCGCAAGGTGACGACACATTCCTCTGCGAGCGGATAAGCCGAGCCAACCGCGATCTTCACCTGTTCCGCCGTGCGGTCCCCGATGAGCAGATTATGTTTCTGCCGCGCGTACTGCACAATGTCTTGATCCATCTCGTCGCCGGCGACGCGAATCGAGCGGCTGACGACGATGCCTCCTAAAGAGATCACCGCGATCTCCGAGGTGCCGCCACCGATGTCGATAATCATGCTTCCTGTCGCATCCGTCACTGGCAGGCCCGCTCCAATGGCGGCTGCCATTGGCTCCTCGATCAAGTGAGCTTCCCGTGCTCCTGCGTTCCGTGCCGCGTCGTGAACTGCCATTTTCTCTACTTCGGTAACGCCACTGGGAATGCCTACGACAACGCGAGGACGCGGGATCATACCGAACTGCTCGTGGGCCTTGCCTATAAAATACTTCAGCATCTGTTCGGTGACGTCGAAGTCGCTGATAACGCCATCCTTAAGAGGTCGAATTGCGACGATATTGCCAGGTGTTCGACCTACCATGCGCTTCGCCTCTGCTCCGATAGCCAGAACCTTCTTGTTCTTCTTGTTGATCGCCACGACCGAAGGTTCGTCGATAATGATGCCTTTTCCCCGAATCAACACGAGCGTGTTCGCGGTCCCCAGGTCAATGCCCATATCGCGGGAGAACAGGCTCAAGAGAGCGCTGATGGGAGAGAACACCAAGATATCCTCCTGACCATTCCTTCTTTGTTTCAAGAACACAAACGCTTGCCCATTATAGCACAATCCTTCCGCGTTTGCATGCGAAAAAGCGGGAGGGCAGCGTTCGCAGGATTGCGGAACACCAGGCTTATTGCCGCCCCTCATCAAGTCGGTAGTTCGTCCAGAAAGCGATCGATCATCGCGTTGACCTTCTCGGGCGTCTCCAAACCATGCAGATGGCCAGCGCCTGTGCTCCTACCGATGGTGAGTTGCTGGCACAACTCCCCGAGACGTTGCAGGTCGGCGGATTTCGTCCCTGAATCAATGTAGAACAGGGGCGCTTCGCAGACGATGGCGGCCGCGGCGCCGTCCCACGTAAACGCGTTCTCCCAGGCTGAGACTACCGCCTGTGGGGATGCAGCCGCTGCCATCTCCATGAGATGGTCCTTGAATGGCAGGTTGGCTCCAGAGAGAAGTATCTCTTTCACGGGAGACGGCAACCCCTCGTGGCAGGCTAGCCCAGGCGGATGGGGCGGATATTGCCGAAGCACGGCGCACGTTTCCGATGGCGGGAGGATGAGGGCGTCGACGGCCACGATGGCCGCAGGGAGGTCCGGAAAGCGGGCCGCCACCTCCAGACCGATCTGACCGCCCAGCCCATGGCCGACGATGACCGGCGCATGGACTCCCAGTTCATAGCACAACCACGCGACGTCGTCGGCGAAAACGGCCACCGTGTACTCTTGTTCTGGCTTGCCGCTCTTCCCGTGCCCCCGAAGGTCTACAGCCACCACCCGATGCTCTTTTCGAAAATGCTCGATCTGGGGCGCGAAGAAGGTGTGGTCGCAGGCCAGGCCGTGGAGCAGCACGAGTGGCGGCGCCCCCTTCCCCACGTCCGCGAAGTGGAGCACTACCCCATCCCGATCAAGCTGATTCACCCTTCAGCCCCTCCTATAAGGCCGGTGCACGGTCACGCGTCTGACGCGAGCGGGCGTACCCGTCGCTGAACACCAGCCTACACCAGCGTCGGACGGCTCGCATCGCGGGAACTACGTATCTTGCGGCAATTGGAGATGCCTGACAAAGAAGCCCGGAATGGCGGAGATTACGTAGAGGAGGGGTTAGGGGCCAAGAGTCAGGGATCGGGGGACGGGGATCGGGGGACGGGAGTCATTGCTGTGCTTCCTGGTTTGGCCATCGGCGATGTTCGACGGTATCGAAATCGCGGCCCGGCGCATCTGGCTCGTCAAAGTGTAGACTTCGTGCTGTGGGAAATGCCGCGTCAGTCCGTAGACCTCCGTGACCAGATCGACGCCGAGTTGCCACACTCGGAAGTCCCGGTAATTAGTGATGCTCACCGCTCATCCCACTCGTGCTCACTCCAATCCCGTCCCCCGTCCCCTGATCCCTGACTCCTGCCCCCGATCTTGAGGGAAACTTACCTTAGTAGAAGAGCTGAGCCAGTTCGTACAGCTCAAGGTCGACTGTCTTAGGCTTTGCCAGCGCGTCCGCCAGCTTGACGGGCACGATGCGGTTTCCCGCCAATCCCGGCATGCAGCCAAACTTGCCGTCTTTGATCAAATCGACCGCGGCCACGCCTAATCTGGTTGCCAGAACCCTGTCGAAGACCGAGGGCGAGCCACCTCGCTGTAAATGGCCAAGCACGGTGACGCGCGTCTCGAAGCCCGTCCGCCGCTCGATCTCTCGCGCGACGATCTCGCCAATGTTTCGCTTGTCGAGCCGAATGTGGCCGAAGGCGTCGCGCTCGCCAAGCTCGCTGATCACTTCGATACCTGGCAGCACAGCCCCCTCGGCGATCACGATGATGCTGAAGTCTTTTCCGAGTTGTCTGCGCCTCTCCAGGTGCCTGCACACTGCGCCGATATCCGTGGGAACTTCAGGAACGAGGATGAAGTCAGCACCACCTGCCAGACCGCCTACGACGGCAACCCAGCCAGCGTCGCGGCCCATCACCTCAACCACCAGCACACGGTGGTGCGCACTGGCCGTGGTGTGCAGCTTGTCCAGGGCATCTGCGACGATGCTGACGGCCGAGTTGAAACCGATCGTGTAATCCGTCCCCGAGACGTCGTTATCCATCGTCTTGGGCACGCCCACGGCAGCGATTCCCAGATCGAACAGCCGGCTGGCGACGCTTAACGTATCGTCGCCGCCGATCGCTACCACCGCGTCCATAGCGTGCCTCTTGATGTTAGTGATAACTTGTTGGAGGTGCTCTTCTTTCTTCAGGGGGTTTGTGCGAGATGTTCCCAGAATCGTTCCGCCGAGGTGGAGTATGCCTGATACCGAGCGGAGGCCCATCGGCTCGAGGCTTCCCTCCCCAAGCAGTCCAGCCCAACCGTTGTGAATACCAGCAACCCTGTAGTTGTAATGAATCGCCCTTCTCACCACTGCCCTGATGGCTGCGTTCAATCCAGGGCAGTCACCCCCACCAGTAAGAACGCCGACTCTCACGACCCTGATCCCCCTCTACTTAGAAACGCCGGCGAGAGTTGCCGGCGGTAAAGATCGCAGCCTTAGTTGGCTGTGCTTCCTGACTAACGGCATTGTTCCCGACCTTTATTGCGGGTCGGGAACAAATTGACAATAAAAGCATACACATTTCCCCAGAAGTTGTCAACCTGGCTTGACATAGCTTACAAACGTGATATGCTTCACCGATAGGTGTGCGAAGTGATGCCCATAGCGCCTAAAGGACGGAATGGTGGAAAGCTTGCGCGAGTGGTGATGTCAGAGGGCGCCATTATAGAAGAACAAGACCTGGTCGCGGCCAGTCGCGATGGTGATGTGCAGGCTTTCGATCAGCTTGTGCTCCGCTACCAGCAAATGGTCTACAACCTGGCTTACCGCATGCTGAGCGATCCTGAGTCCGCGGCCGACGTGTCTCAAGATGCCTTCCTTTCTGCTTTCAAAGAGCTGCGCAAGTTCCGCGGAGGTTCCTTCAAGTCGTGGATCTTGAGGATAACCGCTAACGCCTGCTATGATGTGCTCCGCCGTAAGCAGCGGCGTCCTACCTCGTCTCTCGACGCCATGCTCGAGGACGAGGACTCGCCAGCGTGCTTTCCCAATCAGGGAGAAGGCCCTGAAGCTGCCGCCTTGAGGCGTGAGTTGCTAGAGGGGGTTAAGGACGGTCTGCTTACCCTGCCCCCTGAGCAAAGGCTGGTGGTAATCCTTTCTGACGTCCAGGGACTGGCATATGAGGAGATCGCCCAGATAACCAATAGCTCTCTTGGCACCGTCAAATCGCGCTTGAGCCGTGGTCGCGTGCGCCTGCGTGATTTCCTTTTGCGCCAGCCGGAACTTTTGCCTTCGCAGTTCCGTCCTGATAGTAGATGATAGATTCTGGTAACATTTGAGAAGGTAGTGGATTGACAGGCAACAACAGCCCAGATTGCAACGAAATCGCTGATCTCTTGTCGCCCTATCTGGATGGGCGCCTTGACGAAAAAGAGAAGCGCGCGGTAGATGGTCACCTATCCTGGTGCTCGCGTTGCGCCGACGATTTGGAGACCCTGCGGCTCACCGTGCAGGCGCTGCAATCGCTGCCGACGGTTCCCGTGCCGCGCCCGTTCACGCTTCCCGTTCCGATCCAGTCCTCAGTCAGTCATAATGCTTCGCGCATCGAGGACCACGGAATGCCTCTTCGCCTGTTGCCGCATCTGAGAAACGCTACGGCAGCTCTTGCGGCCATATTCCTGGTGATGATCGTCGCCAGCCTATATCTCCAGTCTGGCTCCTCAAGCCCAGCGCGGTCGGCGCCATCTCTTTCTGTCAACGCGCCTACCGAATCGACGCGAATGGGCAAGCCAGAGGGTACAGCTCCAGAAGGCCCTGCTGCGCCTCGGCCCAGCCAGCCCCCGATGGCTGCTGCTCCGCAAAGAGCCGCGCCCGCCGCACCTGCCGCTGCTCCGCAGTCGACCGCACCTGCCGCCGAGCGAAAGTTGCAGGCCCTGGAGTCTGCTCCGACGGCGGAGAAGAGCGTAGATGACGCGGCCAAGTCAGCCTCTGGACAGCAGGCCGACAGCTACAAACAAGATGTTCCGTCGACATCGGTACAGGGCCAGCCTCAGCCTGCTCCCCAGAGTTCCGCGAGCGAGGCGCCGCGATGGCCTTTGCTGGGGTTCGAGGTAGGCGCCTTCGTCCTTCTGGTCGCGCTGGGGATCACGTCGTTAGTGGTCTGGCTGCGGGAGCGGAGGAGTGCCTGATCAGTTGTTGGACTGCGGTTTCTCTGTACTCGTTTGACTGGTGTGTTCGGCGTGTTTTATGCGCTTGATCTCGCAAGCGGGCACCTCGACAGTAGATTTGCTTTCTAATTCTACCAGCACGGCATCTTTAATAATGTTTGTGCCAACTACCTTCCCGTGACCGTGCGGGGTCAGCACTTCCTCGCCTGTTCGTGGCATCCTCAGCTTGGCGGTGCAGTAGGTCTCATTCTCGTAGCTCAGACAACAGAGTAGCCTGCCACAAACACCAGAGATTTTCATAGGGTTGAGTGGCAGGTCCTGGTCCTTGGCCATTCTGATGGAAACGGGGCTGAACTCGCCGAGGAAGCTCGCGCAGCAAAGGTGCCGTCCGCAGGGGCCCAGGCCACCCCTGATCTTTGCTTCGTCTCGCACGCCGATCTGTCTCAGCTCGATTCGCGTGCGGAATGTCGCGCCGAGGTCTTTAACTAGATCGCGAAAATCGACGCGGCCATCAGCCGTGAAATAGAAGGTCAGGCGGCTGCCGTCGAAGTTGTACTCTGCGCCGACGAGCTTCATCGGTAGGCCGTGTTCGGCTACCTTTTCCCCGCATTTGCGCAGAGCTTCCGCCTCCTTGCTCTTGAAGACCTCCAGTTGGCGGATGTCCTCGGTCGTTGCCTTCCTTGTCACTGGCCGAAGCGGCTCTGGTATTTCGCTGTCGACGACTTGCTTGGGAGCGATGGCTACAAAGCCGATTTCAGATCCCCTCGCCGTTTCGACAACTACCTTTTCGTCAATCTCAAGGTCAAGACCTGTCGGGTCGAAATAGTATATCCTGCCAGCCCGCTTGAAGCGAACTCCAACGATTTCGGGCACAATCTTCTCCTAGTTACGTGCCTGTGGAACATTTAGCACCATCGCTTCCAGCGCCAGTTTGGCGTTGACGTTTTGATCGAGCTGTTTCCTTGCGGCTTCGATTGCCTTCAGGAAGTCGTGAATCTGTTCCACAGTATACCTCATCGCCTGTTGGGACAGGCGCGAGAACATGTTGATATTGGTCACCAGTCCGGAACATTCGTTCTTCATCAGTAGCAGGTCTCGCCACCAGCCCAACCACAGGTCTAGCGTGGCGTACACCTCATCCGGCTGTCTCCCGAACCGCGTGGCCACTTCGTCGACGTACTTGAAGCGTTGGGCGCGACTGGCCTCAGACAGATCGGCGATCCTGGATAGCTCAGTCTCGCGCTCTGCCAACGCCGAACGATCGCCTGCGGTGTCTATCGCCCAACCTATTCGCCCCCCTGACAAGTGGGCCAGCAGCTTCGCTTCCGCTGGTTCAAGTTTCCAACGCTGCTCCAAAGCTGCCTGGACCTGGTCGATGGCGAGCGGCCCAAGGCTCACTTGCTGACATCTAGATGCAATAGTCGACGGTAGTATCTTAGCATCTAACGCGGTCAAAAGCAACACAACAGCGCTTGGGGGCTCTTCCAGCGTTTTCAGCAAACTGTTTGCGGCCTCGATGTTCATGTCATCAGCGTAGCGGACGATGTATACCTTCCATCGTCCTTCGTAGGGCAGCAGGGCTACCTCGTGCTGCAGTTCACGTATTTGGCCGATCTTTATGACGCGGCTCTTGCTAGACCTCGCGGATTGTTCCCCAGCGCCGGCATCTGCCTCGCTGCCGCCTGCTTGAATGAGGCGAACGTCAGGATGCGTCCGTTTTTCGATAGCGGCGCAGTCGCGACATTCTCCGCAGGGTGGGTGATTACCTGTGCAGTTCAGCGCTTTGGCGAAAGCCAGCGCCAGAGTGGTCTTGCCGATTTGGGGCGGGCCTGAGAAAAGATACGAATGGCCGACGCGCCCGCCTTCGATGCTCCGTTTGAGCAGGCTCACAGCCCGTTCGTGCCCGATTATTCCCCAATCGTTATCAGACATCCTTTTGCT
The DNA here is from genome assembly GCA_023480885.1 of Chloroflexota bacterium. Taxonomy (GTDB): domain Bacteria; phylum Chloroflexota; class UBA6077; order FW602-bin22; family JACPRP01; genus JAMCWX01. The sequence continues at coordinate 17,348 of JAMCWX010000065.1, forward strand.
CCAGGGCCATCAATTTGGCTATCCGCCTGCTGTGGCGCTCCTCGCCGGTGAAGGGCGCGCTGAGCCAGGTTTTGACGATGTCCCCGGCCAGGCCGAAGCCGATCACTCGGGCGCCAAGACAGAGCACGTTCGCGTCGTTGTGCTCACGGCTGCTGTGAGCGCTGAAGGTGTCGTGGCAGAGAGCGGCGCGTATTCCCTTGATTTTGTTCGCGGCCATCGTCGGGCCGATGCCTGTGCCGCAAATAAAGATGCCCATATCGCTCTTCTTCGTCCTGACCGCCTCGGCAACGTCTTTCACGTAATCAGGATAGTCGCTTGGCTGAGTATCGTGAGCTCCCACGTCCTGTGGCTCGTGCCCCAGCGATTTCAGGAGCCTGATGATTTCCTGCTTCAACTCGAATCCAGCGTGGTCGCATCCGATAGCAACTCTCAAGGCAACATCCTCCTGGTCATAACGAAAAATGCCAGGTGCAGACCTGGCTTTCCCATCGTCGAGATGCCGTCAGTATGCTAGCATCGCGGGTAGGACTTGTCAAGAAGATTTGCGCGAGGCGCAAACGACACTGTCGATGTTCTACGGTTCCTGGATCTCCTGCGCGAGACACTGCTCTAATTCAGCCACGCCGATCGCTCCCCGGCGCAAAACGGTCGGTTGCGGTCGCGTCAGGTCGAGCACCGTGGACTCCCTCCCGCCGGGCACGCGACCTCCGTCGAGGATCACCTCGATGAGCCCCTCCAGGTCGGCGCGCACCTCCTCGGCAGTTTTCGGGCTCGCGCGGCCGGACCTGTTGGCGCTCGTGACCGCCAGCGGCGCTCCGGCCCGCCTGATGAGAGCCAGGGCTGCGGGATGGTTGGGCACGCGAACGGCAATGGTCGATCCGCCGCTGGTCACGACGTTGGGCACATCAGGCGACTTTGGCAGGACGATCGTCAGGCCCCCGGGCCAGAACCTCTCCACAAGCTTCTGCGCCGCCGGGGAAACGCTCTCGGCCACGAGAGGCAGGTCTCCAGGGTCTGCGAGCAGGATGGGAATCGCCTTCTCTGCGGCGCGGCCTTTAACCTCGAAGATTCTCTGGACAGCTTGGGGCACGAAGGCGTGGGCTCCTAGCCCGTAGACCGTGTCCGTTGGGAAGGCTACGAGCCCTCCGTCTCCCAAGACGCCGGCTGCAATCTCGATTGAGGCGGGATCATCCGCGGATAGAACTCTCGTCTTCATCGGCATTCGTGAGGCGCAATGAGCGGCCGGTTCTCGATCGTGACGATACGATCTATCCCATTGTAGTCCTCGATGAGGCCAATGGCGGCGTCGGGGAAGGACTTGCGCGCCAGCTCCAGCATCGCTTCGCCCTGGCCCAGGCCGATCTCGGCCAGCAGCGAGCCGTTCTCACGCAAGTGGCGAGGTGCCTCGTGCAGCAATCGGCGATACAGGTCGAGACCATCCTTCCCGCCGTCGAGTGCCTCCAATGGCTCGTACCCGCGGATGTCGGGGCTGAGGGCGATCATATCATCCTCGGTGACATAGGGAAGATTGGCCACGATCACGTCGAATCTCTCTGCTGCAGTATCTAGCAGATCGCCCTGCCGCAGCGTTACCCTTCGTGCGACTCCGTGGCGGATGCAATTGATCCTTGCCACCTCCAACGCCTCCGAAGACGCGTCGATGCCGACAACTGTGGCACGCGGCAGATGGACGGCGAGCGTCGCGGCAATCGCGGCGCTGCCCGTGCCGACGTCGACAATAAGCCATCCTTGCTCTGGTTCCTTCTGCTGTCTCAGCCACTCCAAGGCTTTCTCGACGAGGTGCTCGGTCTCCGGACGGGGAATCAGCACGCGCGGGTCGACGTAGAAGTTCAGCCCGTAAAACTCTTTGTTGTGGGTAATGTAAGCCAGGGGTTCGTGCCGCAGGCGCCGCTCGATAAGCGCTGCGTAACCGTCCGCCTGATCGTCTGATATGATGTCGTCGAGCCTGGTGTAAAGCTGCGCGCGGGTGATCTGCATCTGATGGCAGAGGAGCACCTCTGCCTCGATCCTGGCAAGTCGATCTTCTTCGATGGTCGAGAGGCGGCTGGTTGCCTCGTAGAGAGCAAGGCGCACGCTCGTCAAATCATTTGCCACTCGTCGCATTTGTTCGCCTGCAAACACGAGTCTTAAGAGGCCGCGGCTGCGACTGCGCGCCGCGCGGCCTGGTCTGCCGTGATCAGAGCATTGATAACGTCGTCGATGTCGCCGTCGAGAATGCTGGGGATGCGATGTACCGTGAGGCCGATGCGATGGTCAGTCACTCGGTCCTGCGGGAAGTTGTAGGTGCGAATCTTCTCGCTGCGGTCCCCGGTCCCTACCTGCGACCGGCGTGCCTGCGTTACTTCCTCGTCGCGCTTGCGCTGTTCCACGTCGTACAGTCTGGCGCGCAACACGGCCAGCGCTTTGGTCTTATTCTTTAACTGCGAGCGCTCGTCCTGGCAGGTGACGACCATGCCCGTGGGCATGTGCGTGATGCGAACGGCGGTAGAAACCTTGTTGACGTTCTGGCCACCTGCGCCTCCAGAGCAGAAGGTGTCGATCTTCAAGTCGTCGGGGTTGATCTGGACGTCGACCTCCTCCACCTCTGGCAGCACCGCAACCGTGGCAGTGGATGTGTGAATGCGACCGCTGGCCTCGGTGAGAGGAACGCGCTGCACGCGGTGCACGCCGCTCTCGTACTTGAGGCGAGAGTACGCGCCGCGTCCCTTTATTTCGAAGATGATCTCCTTGAGCCCGCCGATGCCCGTCGGATTGGAATCCATTACCTCCACGTGCCATCGCTGGCGCTCGGCATAGCGGCTGTACATGCGGAATAGCTCGGAGGCAAAAAGGGCCGCCTCCTCACCGCCCGCTCCAGCTCGGATCTCGACGATGACGTCTCTCGCATCGTTCGGGTCCTTAGGTAGCAGGAGAGCCGTTATTTCTTCGAGCAACTTCGCCTGGCGGTCCCTCAGTTCCACGAGTTCATCCTTGGCCAGTTCCTGGAGCTCCTCGTCCAGGCCGTCGTCGAGCATCTTCCGCGTCTCATCGATGCTCTTGGTCGCGGCCTTATACTCGCGGTATTTGCCGACCAGCTCCTCCAGTCCTGCCTGCTCTTTGGCGTACCTTTGGAGTTCGGCTGGATCGGCGATTACCTCGGGCTTCGTCATTTGCTCGGTCAGCTCGTCGTACCTCTCTTCGATTGTCGCGATTTTCTCAATTATGTTACTCACGAGCGTCAACCTCTTTACATAAACAGGCAGCCCTGCCTATCGGAAAAAGCGGGCTACCATGCATGGCAATTATAGCATAACGCTAGCCCTACTTTCCACGCGACATTCCGTGATGTAAAATGGAAGACACACGGCGCAGCCTGACGGCAGCGTGAACGCGGCGGCAAGTGAAGACTACTAAAGGGGGGAAGGGCATGCTCGACCTTAAGAAAGTGGACGAGGAACTGACCACGTTAATTCGGCCACAGACGTTCCCAGTGGCTGTCAAGTTGCTGGCATCGAGAGACGAGATGCCAGGTGTTGCCAGGACGCCAACGAAGCATATGGGGACGGAGATGGCGCTCTGCCAGGGTATCGGCCTGGCGCGCAGATTCGGCTGGCATGTCGGCTTCACGATGGAGGACACGAACTGCCCTGTCGCGCTGGTGGCGATGGGCTTTGCGCCGCCTGTCGCTTATCTGCTGGAAGGGAATATTGCCGTCGGCATGTACGTGGAGACGAAAGAGGCCGGGGCGCGCGCCGAGGCAAGCGTGCCGAAATTCGAATACGGCAAATATCAGGCCATTGTCCTTGCGCCCCTGTCCCGTGCCGATTTCGAGCCGGATGTGATTGTGGTCTATGGCAACTCGGCCCAGGTGATGAGGTTGGTGCAGGGCGCGCTGTACAGGCGTGGCGGCGCTCTGACGTCGACGATGTCAGGGCGCATAGATTGCGCCGACTCCATCGTGCGACCCGTTCAGACGCAGGAATGTCAGGTGGTTCTGCCGTGCACCGGCGACAGGTGCTACGGGCTGGCCGCCGACGATGAGATGATCTTCGCGATGCCGTCAAGTCGTGTTCAGGAAACCGTCGAGGGGGTGCGAGCCACCCATCGCCACGGCATCCGCTATCCCATCACCGTCAACCTGCGGTATGCTCCTGACTTCCCCGCATCGTATAAAGAGGCAGTCCGCCAGCTCAAATGCCTGCCCTCGTAGCGCCCAGGGGCAACGCGGTCCCAATAGCTAGCTGCGGAAACCTAACTTGACAAAACGCACAGGATGGACTAACTTGTTTTAGGACATTTTCGGACAGGGCTTCTAGAAAGGGAGCGAGAGGTGAGGCTTTTCAGCCAGGCAGTTCCAAAGAGTGGGGCGGTTCAGCGTACGCGCGCCGAGGGCGACAGCCTTCGGAGTGACTTCTTAGCGATCGCAGGCGCGCTTGTAGGAGTTATCGCCTTTCTGATCGTCGCCGCTGCTATTATGTACCAGTGGGTGTACTCTGAGCGCATCTTTCTTGGGGTAACTGCCATGGGCGTTGACCTGGGGGGTGATACCGTTGCACAGGCCAGGGCGCAGATGCTCTCTCGTTTTGAAGGGTATGCTCGCGGTCCCATTACTCTCCGTTACTCGGGCAAGGAATGGAAGGCTACTCCTGCCGAGGTTGGTCTGCGCTTCGATCCCGACAAGACGGTTGCTGCAGCGCTTCTGATCGGTCGTGAGGGAGGTTTCCCGCAGATGATCGGGAGCCAGTTTGCTGCCTGGCGGAGCGGCAGAGCGGTGCAGCCCGTCTTCAGCGTCGACGAGAAGCGGAAGGAAGAGTTCATATCCAGACTCGCTCGACAGATCGACCAGCCGATGATGGACTCGCGAGTGATCGTGCAGCCCGATTTGCAAGTGCGTGTGGCCCCGTCGCAACCCGGGCGAAAGCTCGACACGGCGAAAACCGCGAAGTATTTGGAGCAGGCGTTCTCCACTCTTTCCAGTTCTCCTATCGATCTCGTTGTAGAGGAATCCTCACCAAAGGTAGTCGAAGCGGGAGCGCAGGAGGCCAAGGCAACAGCCGAGAAAATGCTTTCGGCTCCCTTCACCCTGAAATACGGCGATCGCTCCTGGACGCTGCAGCCCAAGGAGATCCAGGGTATGATCGTCTTCGTGCAGCAAGACACTGGGCAGGGCAAGGCCAAGCTTATCGCTACGCTGGATGACGAGCGGCTCAAGAACTTCACCAGCCAGATCTCGCAGAGTCTGGATGCCAGGCCACAGAGCGCGCGTTTCAACTATTCAGGCGGCAAGCTGTCTGTGATTCGCCGAAGTCAGGATGGTCTCAAGGTGGACATTCCGGCGGCGATAAACGTGATCAAGTCTCAGATCGCCGCGAGTGAACGAACCATTCCGTTGCCCGTCAACGTTCTGAAGCCCGCAATCGCTGCCCAGGATGCCGACGCGTTGACGGTAAATATGAAAGACAAAATCGAGGAAGCCACTACCTCATACGCTGGCTCGGTACCTGAGCGAAAGCATAACGTCGAGCTGGCTGCCCAACGACTAAACGGGGTCGTGGTCAGCCCAGGCGAGATCTTTTCCTTCAACGACAGCCTCGGCCCGGCGACCTTGCAATCTGGATTCCAGACTGCGTGGGGCATCGAACTGAAAGAAGGCAATATGCAGACCGTGCCTTCGGAGGCCGGTGGCATCTGCCAGGTGTCGACGACGCTTTTCCACGCTGTCTTCTGGGCAGGCTACCAGATCGAGGAAAGGTACTGGCATCTCTACTGGATCCCTCGCTACGGCGTTCCGCCCAAAGGGCTCAAGGGATTGGACTCCACTGTCGATGCCCCGTCTGTCGACTTCAAGTTCCAGAACAACACTTCGACGCCTGTCCTGATTCAAACGAGGACCGACGGGGAGAACATCACGTTCGCCTTGTATGGAAAGAAGCCTACGTGGCAGGTGAAGGTCGATCCTCCCATCATCGAGAACGTGGTCAAGACCAGCACTGAGACGGTGAAAGATGAGGACCCGACCAAGCCAGTTGGCTGGAGCCTGTGGGTCGAGCACGCCGAGGATGGCTTTAAGTCGACGATAGTCCGAACCGTCACCGACGGCGGCGACAAGCGTGTTCTTCGCCTGATCAGCGAATATCGGCCTTCACACAACGTGCTACGTGTGGGCACCAAGCCCGTCGCGGGCCAGCGGTCAGATCAAAAGCCACAGCAGGATAACAAGACCAACCGATAGTGGGCGCGTGGGCGGCCCGCTGGGTCGCCCTGGTCTACAACATCAAACTAAGACTCACGCTTTGCCCATCACGCACGACCGTCATCGCCACCCGCGCTCCTGCGGCCAGATCTCGCAGCACCCCCTCGACGTCGCTCGCATTCCTGATCGGCCTGTTGGCGATGCTTGTGATCACGTCTCCTGCGCGTAATCCCGCCGTCTCCGCGGGCGAGCCTGGATTAACTGTGCCAACGTAGGCCCCTTCAGATAACGCCTTGCCGGGCATCCTGGCGGCGATAGCCCTGGAATCTGCCACCTTGGCGCCCAGCGCCGGACGACGTGCGCGAGATGACGCGATAATCCTTTCCAACCTGGCGCGATCGAAGCCGACGATTATCTCACCGTCGACCTCGATTACTGGCACGCCTCCCTGTCCCGATTTCCGCACCATCTCTTGCCCTGCCGCGCGGTCGACAGACACGTCGTGTTCGGTATATCGTACCCCATTCCGCGAAAGAAACTCCTTCGCCTGGTGGCAATATGGTCAGGTGGGCGTGGTGTAAACCTTGACGTCCATTTCACATCCCTCCTCGTCTACGCTCCTTCAATCCAAGATTATCATGCTACCTGCTCGGTGTCCAGGTTATTGGCTAACTTGTAGATGTGGCCCGCCTGGTATAGAATGTTTGCAGAGCATTCTTGCGTGATCAATGGTCGACAGGAGAGCTACCCGATGAGCACCTCGCACTTGACGCGACTTCCGCCTGGGCAGGTATTGACTGCCAAGTTCCCGATCCTTCACTACGGGACGATCCCGCCGTTCGATCCAGACTCGTGGACCTTTCGCGTTTTCGGTGAAGTCGAGGAGCGGCTGGAATTTTCCTATTCGGAGTTCACGCAGCTTCCCAAGGTTGAGATAGTAGCGGACGTTCATTGCGTTACGCGTTGGAGCAGGTTCGACAATCGCTGGGAAGGAGTCACCTTCAAGGAATTGATGAGCCGAATAAAGCCCAGGGCTGAGGCTCGCTTCGTGATGGTTCACGCCGACGGTGGTTACGCTGCCAACCTGCCCCTGGACGTGCTGCTGGACGAAGATGTGCTCTTCGCCTATCGGCTCGATGGCGACGATCTTAGACCAGAACACGGGTGGCCGCTGCGACTCGTCGTCCCCAAGAAATACTTCTGGAAGAGCGTCAAGTGGGTCAGGTCGCTGGAGTTCATGTCCGAGGACCGTTACGGTTTTTGGGAGCTACGCGGCTATCACAACGATGCCGACCCCTGGCAAGAGCAGCGCTATAGCGAAGAGTAGGCTGGTCATCTCCTGGACAATTCGCCTTGCATGTCCTACAATTTTATGGTAACAATGCTGGACGTCAGTGCTAGAGGAGGCTGAAATGAAACGAAAGTGGTATGGTGGGGACACGGGCCTGACGATCAGGATGTTCCTGGTCATGTTCATGCTTGCCGCCGTCTATTTGCTCTTCATCACGTTCTTGTGGGCCTGGGGCATGGACTTCTTTACCCTGGCCATCATCGCGGGGTTGCTGCTAGGAGCCCAGTACTTCTTCTCGGACAAGATTGCGCTCTGGTCTGTAGGCGCCAGAGAGGTTAGTCCGACCGAGGCGCCGGAACTGCACGCGATGATCGAACGCCTCGCGGTGTCCGTAGATTTGCCTAAGCCAAGGGTGGCACTCGTGGAGAGCAACGTTCCGAATGCCTTCGCTACTGGCCGCAGCCCCAACAATTCGGTGATTGCCGTGACAAGCTCACTTCTCAATCGCCTGCAGCCTGAGGAAATAGAGGCTGTCCTGGCTCACGAGATGAGCCACGTCCGCAATCGTGACGTGATGGTCATTACGCTGGCAAGCTTCTTCGCCATGATCGCCAACTTCGTGATGCGCTCGGCTATGTTCGGCAGCATGTTCGGGGGCTATGGCCGACGCCGAGACGAGCGAGAAGGCGGCAACGCCGTGATTATTGTGTACCTTGTTTCGTTGCTGGTATGGCTTATCAGCTTTGTCCTCATCCGCGCCATATCTCGCTACCGCGAATACGCGGCGGATAGGGGCTCGGCCATCATCACTGGCTCCCCCTCGCTGCTGGCCTCGGCGCTGGTGAAAATCAGTGGAACGATGCAGCGCATCCCGCAGCAAGACCTGCGCGAGGTCGAGGGCATGAACGCCTTCTTCATCGTTCCTGCGATAAGCGGCGCGAGCATCATGGAGTTGTTCTCCACCCACCCGTCAATCGAACACCGTCTGGAGCGGTTGAAGAAGATGGAGCAAGAGATGGAGACATTGCGATGAGCCTGTTCGACATCCTGCTTGGCCGCCAAAGGCCGGTCAAGTCGAAAATGGAGAAGCTCTTCGCCATCGCTACCGCGCGAGTCACCCTTGAGGTGAAGTTCAATGCCAAGCCGACTGGCAAAGGCGGCATCTGTTTCCGGCCGGTGACGACCTCCTATTTCGACGAAGCCGAGGCTGAGTTGAACGACTTGTTGTCGATTGCCACCAGGGAGACGGGCACCAGGGCACAGTCGGTGAAAGACACTTATGGCTACCGCTGGGTGCTCCTAATAGATGACGACTTTGAGGATTTGGTCGCAACTTTCCATATGGTAAGCCAGACATTACAAGAACACGGCTTCGGAGAGCAACTCCTGGCAGCCGTGTTCCAGTTCGTCGACGATCACCAGCAGCAATTATACTGGATATACAATTATAAGCGCGGCAACTTCTATCCGTTCGTCCCGCTACCGAACAAGGCGCGGGACAACGCCTACGAGCTGCGTCTGCGGGCAGTCATGGAGAAAGAGATGCCCGTTGAGGCCGAGCTCGAGCGCTGGTATCCTCTTTGGGACATTCCCTTTAATCAGGAATCAACCCGGAGCCCTTGAAAAGCTCCTTCGCGTCCTCGATAGTAATGTCGGGCGGAGGCAGGATTATCTGCGACTCGAGCAATTCTTCGTACTTGACAGGTTTGCCTTGCTGCCGCACGAGTGAGACCATCTCCGAGTAGAGCTGCTCGAATTGCTTCTCGTCGCCAATGGCGACCACGTTGACAATGCGGTTGTCGAGCTCATTTAGTTTATCCAGGTGAGAGCTATCGAGTTTATATTGGCCCTCGGTAGAGATGCGTACGATCATTTGCCTTCCTCCAACTGCTTCGGCTGCTGCGGGGCCTGCAATTGCTGTTTCATTCTCGCCAATTCCTGATCTACGCTCTGAGAGACTGATATCTTCTGCAGCTCTCGCTCGACCACGTCAGGCGTCCCCGTAGTGTCTTCGAGAGTTCCAGCGGCCACAAGTTCGTCGATTGCCCCGGCCCTGGCTCGCAGCTTCTCTGTCTTGTCCTCGGCGTGCTGAACGGCGTAGCCGACGTCGGCCATCTCCTCCGAGATGCCAGTTACTGCCTCGCCGATCCTCACCTGAGCTTCGGCCGCCGAATACTGTGCCTTGATGGTCTCCTTCTTGGTGCGGAAAGCCTCGACCTTGGTAGACAGGCGGGACTCGGCAGCCGCCAGCTTATCCTGCTCGGTTTGGAGGGCCGTAATCTGGTTGTCGAGGTCTTGAAGCTGCGTGAGGATCACCTGCTTGCGCTCGAGAGCGGTGCGCGCGAGATCCTCACGGCCGGCCGCCAGCGCTCGCCGCGCCTGGTCGTCCAATTTGGCGACGTTCTGCTTGAGCGTCTCCTCTTGGAGTTCGAGGCGTCTCTTGGAAGTGACCACGTCGACGATGCCGCGCTTCACGTTCTGCAGTAGCTCGAGCTGCTTCTCGTAAGAATAGTCCAGCGTTTGCCTTGGATCCTCGGCCCTTTCCAGAAAGGCGCTCATCTTCGCTTTCAGTAGGGTGGACATGCGGGACAAAAGGCCCATTTTGCTCTACCTCCCTAGTTGGTTGGCATATCCAGGCTTGATTGTACAGAGACATTATACTTCGGGCTAGGCTCGAATGTAAAGGCAGCTAGGCTTTCTTCGCGTTGATATTAGCACGCGCTACTGCCGGCTGTCTAGAGAAAAGGTGTGGGAAGAGAACAGTGGGGGCACGCGGTTTGAGTTGTGTAGCTACATAACGTTGACGTCTTCGCTCCATATAAGTTAGAATACGTTAGGTTGTTTAGGCCCAAGCCAGAGTGATGGCTCCAGCCGAGGGCTTGGTTCTGCATTAGCAGCATACCCAAAGACAATGAACGAGAGGAGTAGGCGACTCGGAGGCTGGCAGAGAAGGAAGGCCAGAGGCTGAAAGCCTTCCGCAGCAATGGTCGTCGAAGGTCGCTCGGGAGTCGAAGGGCCAAGGTCGTCGAGGGGTTCATCGGGGCATACTTGATGCACCGAACCAATCGCGACGGTAGGTCTTTACGGGAAAGCCCGTTATAGCTTTCGAGGGCCGAGCCACGCTCGGCCGAACTGAGGTGGTACCACGAAGCGCTCCTTTCGTCCTTGGAACGAGAGGAGTTTTTTGTTCGACCAGTTTCCATTTCAGCGCAGGAGGAATGGCAGCGATGGATCCGAGAGAGCCGCAACGAGAATCACAACGGGTAGAGATGGCTAAGGCATACGACCACCGCACCGTCGAAGAGAGGCTCTACAGCTTCTGGGAAAGCAATGGCTATTTCACCCCCAAGATAGACCCCAAAAAGGACCCCTTCGTCATCTCTATGCCACCGCCAAACGTCACCGGCGAGCTTCACTATGGCCACGCTATGTTCGTGGCCTTTGAAGACCTGATCATCCGCTGGCGGCGAATGCAAGGCCGTCCATCGCTGTGGCTCCCCGGGACCGACCACGCGGGCATCGCGACCCAGAATGTAGTCGAGAGGGATTTGGCGAAGCAAGGATTGACACGCTTCGACCTCGGTCGCGAGAAGTTCGTCGAAGCCGTCTGGCAGTGGAAAGAGAAGTACGGCGGGGCTATCACGAATCAACTGCGGCGTATGGGCGCCTCCTGCGATTGGTCGAGAGAGCGGTTCACCCTCGACCCCGGCCTTTCCCGAGCAGTGAGGGCAACCTTCGTTCGCCTTTACAACAAGGGGCTGATCTACCGTGGCGAGTACATGATCAACTGGTGCCCTCGCTGCGCGACGGCGCTGTCTGACCTGGAAGTGGATCACGAGGAGCGCCAGGCCAAGCTATACTTCGTGCGCTACTCGTTAGTTCCGGAGAAAGGCAAGAAAGACAACCACATCACGGTAGCCACCACCCGTCCCGAAACTATCCTGGGCGATACGGCGGTGGCGGTCAACCCCGACGACCCCCGTTACAGGAAGCTCGTCGGGCGAAAGGCAATCCTGCCTGAGGTGAAGCGCGTGATCCCGATTATCGCCGATTCTGCTGTGGACCCCTCGTTCGGAACCGGCGCGGTGAAGGTCACGCCCGCTCACGACCCAACGGACTACGAGATCGCCAAGCGCCATAACCTGCCTGCTGTGAACATTCTCAACCTCGACGCGAACATGAACGAGAACGCGGGCAAATATGCCGGCATGGATCGCTACGCCTGCCGCCAGGAACTGCTCGATGACCTCAAAGCAGAAGGGCTGCTAGTGAAGATCGACGATTACCTGCACTCGGTCGGCCATTGCGAGAAGTGCGGCACCGTGGTCGAGCCCATCATCTCCAAGCAATGGTTCGTACGTATCAAGCCGCTCGCCGAGCCGGCGATCGAGACAGTGCGCGATGGGCGCATCCGCTTCATCCCCGAGCGCTTCAGCAAGATCTATTTCAACTGGATGGAGAACATCCGCGACTGGTGTATCTCGCGCCAGCTCTGGTGGGGCCATCGCATTCCTGTGTGGTACTGTGGGGACTGCGGCGAGCTCACGGTGGCCGTGGAGACGCCCACGAACTGCGGCAGTTGCGCGAGTCCGAGAATTACCCAGGACCCCGACGTGCTGGACACCTGGTTCAGCTCTGCACTCTGGCCCTTCAGCACGCTCGGCTGGCCCGAGGAAACCGAGGACCTGCGCTACTTCTATCCCACCGAGGTGATGGAGACTGGCTATGACATCATCTTCTTCTGGGTAGCCAGGATGATTATGATGGGACTGGAATGCACGGGCAAGGTGCCGTTCAGCCACGTCTACCTGCACGGCCTGATGCGAGACGAGAAGGGCGAGAAAATGAGCAAGTCCAAGGGCAATGTGGCCAACCCTCTGGACGTCGTCGCCAAGTACGGCGCGGACGCCCTGCGCTTCACCATCCTGACGGGCAGCACGCCGGGCAACGACATGAAGATGTCCGAGGAGAAGCTCGAAGCTGGGCGCAACTTCGCCAACAAGCTCTGGAACGCCGCCCGATACGTCCAGAGCGTGACGCCTTCCTCTGGCCTGGGCGATTTCCAGCCAAAGGATTCCGATTATCAACTTGCCGACAGGTGGATCATCAGCCGCTGTAACAGAATCATCGCCGACGCGACGAGCCTCCTCGATCAATTCCAGTTCGGCGAGGCCGGGAGGATACTCTACGAGTTCCTGTGGAGCGCGTTCTGCGACTGGTACATCGAGATATCCAAGATCACGATCTACGGGAAAGACTCGGAGAGGCAAAAGAAGACGACCCTTATAGTGTTAAACGATATCCTGGACAGGATGCTGCGCCTCCTGCACCCGTTCATGCCGTTCGTGACCGAGGAAATCTGGCAGAACCTGGCTTATGGCAGTGAAAGCTTGATGATCTCTTCCTGGCCATCGCCTGGACCGACTGAGATGGGCGCGGAGGCCCAGGTGGAGCTGCTCATCGATGTGGTTCGCGGCATTCGCAACGCGCGCGCCGAGTTCGGCGTCGAGCCTGCCCGCCGCATCGAGGCCATCGCCGTCGCCGGCGGGAAGACCAGGCTGCTCGATGAGCAACGGGCCATCGTCACCACGCTAGCTCGCGTCGAGCCGCTGACAGTCCACGCCAAGCTTGACGAGCGGCCAAGGCAGGCGCTGCACGTAATCGCCGGCGAGGTCGAAATCTACCTACCGCTGGTCGGCATGGTGGACATCGCCGCTGAAGTTGCCCGAATCAAGAAGGAGATCGCCAGCGTCGAGGCATTGATCGCCAGAACAGAGGCGACGCTGTCCAAGCCCGAGTTCGTGGGCAAGGCTCCAAAGCAGGTTATCGAGAAGGAACAGGCTAGGCTCGCAGGGCACAGAGAGCGCGTGGCCAGGCTACAGGAGCGGCTGAAGGCTCTCAGCTAGGCTGGTGCATTCACCATGTTGTAAGCACGCACCCCATCTGCTATAATCTGCCCGATTGTCAAGGTGTCAGTTGCACGGTCGTTGCGCTTGCATTCGTTTCAACATCACAAACCAGGTATTTGTGTGTCTCACTATGGCGTGAGCACCGCCTTATCAATGAAAGGAGAATCCACTTTGCTCTCTCGGTTGTTTCTTTCCCACGTGCTTCCCGCTTCTCTCTCCACCGCCGCGATCATAGGTATAGCCGGCTGCGCTGGAAGTGCTCCCGCCGTGGCGCCCACACCTATCATCGTCGTGGCCACGACTGTGCCGGAGGCTTCCCCAACACCGTCCCCGACTAAGATCGCTCCCACGGTGGCACCTACGATCACTGCCCCTTCGCCAGCAGCGGAGCTTCCCAGGCCGACCGCTGCCGTTCCTAGCACCTCTGACCGACTCAAGCCAGTCACGACGCCGACGACAGCGCCGATTGCGTCCACGAACGCGCCCACTTCGGGGAAGAAGAGCAAATTCCTTATCCCATCGGCGGCAAAGATAGTCCCTGCCCCGCTGCCGACGGCAGTGCGCAAGGGGGTTGCCAGTCCCAACGTGAACCCTGAGCAATACGCGAAAGAAATCCTCGCCGATCTCCAGATCATGTCGGATTCCCTGAGCAACATCGGTAAGGTTATAGATTCTATTGAGAACGCTGGGGAGCTCAGCGAGGCTGACCAGGCCAAGGTGCTGGCTGCCTTCCAGAAGGAGGCCGACGCTATTCGCGCTGCCTACAATCGGGAAGTTGCACGCGACTATCCGCCGCAACTGAAGGAGATCGACGACTACTACGTAGAATCCATACGCTACGCTTCGCGCACTGTCGATACTGTGCTTAAGCTGCTGCAGACGGGTGATGAAAGTCTACTGAGCGAGCTTGAAACCAATCTGAACAAGTTCCAGTTCTTCGTGAACGAACTCTTGGCGCGGGCGCAGAGACTCTAATACGAAAATACGCTAAACCGCAAAGACCGCCAAGAGCGCAAAGGAAATCACGGACAATCCTTGCGCCCTTTGCGGTGAGCGTCCATAGATCTTCATCCTTGGTGGCGCTCTGCCAAGGGCATGACTAACTAATAACGCCTGGTCTACGCAAGTTGAAAGGTCGCTCTCCAGTTTCCTGGGGAGCGACCTCTTTGCTGCTTCGCTATGGTTATTGTTGGGGTAGCGCCGGCTTCCTAGCGCATCACCTTAGCCTTGCCACTCAAGATGCCGACCATTTGACTCTGGAGCGAGGCCGTCCAGAAGTCGCTGAGTGCACTGAACTTATCATCCATGGTGCCCTCGCGGCTGACCTTCGCACCCTCGAAATTGAGCACTGACGGTACCGAATCGGCGCCGACGGTGTTGGCAAGCCCAATAAGTTCCTTGGATCGCTTTTCTGCGAAGTCGAGCATATTGATCATCGCTCGCTCGTTCTTCACGCCCTTCACGTTGCCGTCCTTGTCCATCTGAACGCCGAGCGAGTAGTATTTGGCTACCAGGACTGAGGACATAACATAGGAGTTGAGGGCACCGCCAAGGGTGGCGAAGGAGCCCGTCATACCATCGCCGGCTCTATTCTTGAGCGTAGCCATTGCCCTCATTGACGAGTTGGCGAAGGTGTAGGTCATATCCTGGCCGGCGAATCTCGACTTCACGACATCTGGATGGACGCCGACGCCCTGGGCGATCTCGTTCAGAACCACGTTGTCGAAGTAGTTCAGGTTGGCTTCGGCCGCGCGTCGGAAGAGCTCCGCCAGGCTCTGGACCTTTTCCTGGCTAGGCGCCGGCGCCTTGCCGAAGCCGAGCCCGATATCCATGGAATCCTTAGCTGCCTCAACTACCTGGTCGGCAATGGCGTAGTATAAGGTCGCCTCGGTGATGATCGTCATTGCCTCTTCATCATCCTTCGGATTGCGTTGCAAGATCGAGTCGGCCAGGCTGGAGAGGCCCATCGCCAGGTTAAGGTACCCGTAGGACTCAGACAGGGCGACGACATCGCCGAGCGTGGAAGCCTTTTGAGTCTGCAGTCGGTCGGCAAGGGCGTCGATCTTCAACTGCACGGATTGCATCGACTTGAGGTAGTTTAGCGAGGACTTAAGGCCGCCGTTGAGGTATGATTCGACTGCCTTCGACGTGTGATAGGCAATCGAGGCGCTGAGAGTGGCGTTTAGCGCCTGTCGATAGGCAGCGCTCGCCATCCCCTGGCTATAGTAGGAATCAGCCTTGTCTCCCTCCTTTGTGGCCTGTCCCATCAGCTCGTCGGTGAAGTCGAGGCGCACGTTCTGTGGCAGCGCCGCGTATTGCTGTTGCAACTGATAGAAGCGAGTATACCATTCCTTGGCTTTGGACTTGGCCCGATCGAACGAGGAGGGGGGTAGCTCCGGCCGCACCTCTTTCATCCCCTCAGGCTTGGGCAGGGGTTTCCCCGTCATCAGTTCGTAAGCTTCGTAGATATCTGCGACTTCCTTGACTTCGACGCCCAGGCGCTTGCCCCGATCGATTACGTCGACACTGCGTCCGGCGTTCTCGTCGACAGAATTGCGCTGCCCCGCTGGAATCAACACTAGCTTCTTCTTGGCCGCCGCGGCGCCGTCGATCTTGTGCGGGATGCCGCCCACTGGACCGAGTGTGCCGTCCGGATTGATAGTGCCGGTCATAGTGGCGTCTCCCTTGACTTTGTCGCCGAGTAGAGAGGCGATCGTGGCGATGGTCATTAACGCTCCGGCGCTGGGGCCGTCGATGCGCCCGCCCACTTCGTAGGTGTAGCGGAAATCGGTGGGATCGATGCCGAGAAGGAAACTGCTCATTATGACGGCCATCCAACCTGCGGCGCGCCACATCGGACCGGATCCGCCGACCTCTTCCTCGTAGAAGCCGACCCGCAGTTCGCGGTTGCCTCCTTTCTCTGTGACGACGCGTACCTTGCTGGTGCCGCCAATGGCGCCCTGCGCATCCTTGCCGACCCACAGGGCCGACACCTCAGTCTTGCCTGAGCCACTGGGGACGCTGGTCGCAGGCGCCGTGTCTGTGGCTTTTGCCACAGGCTTCAGCGATTCACCAGACGCCGCCGCGGCCCTGGTTGGTTGTGCGGCGGATGCAGAAGTGGGCGTCACGACGATTACAACTGGAGTTGACGTCGGCCCGGCTGGGGTGGGTGCGGTGCAACCGATGCTGCTGATAACAAGGGCGGCGATGAGTAGCGCGCTAACTGGGCGTAGAAACCTTATCAACCGAATCCTCCCTCAAATAAGATCCCGAGGCCTGATAAGCCTCGCAAGCTGAGACCCTCAACTGGCCGACCCTAGAAACGCAGAATAACTCGATGGAAAGGCAAGCCTTGAGCTACATAGCAGTCCCAGGCTAGGTAGGACTGTAGTTTACACGATGCAGTATAACATCCGCAAGTACGCTTGTAAACAATTTCAGGACAATAAGGACTTCGTTTCCCTATTCTTGTTATTCGTTTCCCCCCGGGTTATAATTGTCAATGCTTTTCGGCCTCTATTTGCAGGCCGCTCAGATGTAGTACAAATCGGGCGAAAACGTTTCACGTTTCGCGTTTGATTATTCTGCGTTGTCGAGGTCTCCGTGGCCGAGGATCGATGGCAGCTCGAGGACATAGCGAACCGCGTACCTGGTTTCCGCGGATATTCGACCCAGGATGTCCGTGCCGAAGCCGACCAGATGCTGCGCGCGCACCTCTCGAAGGCTCTCGGTCTGCAGCGGGACCGCATCGCCGAGATCGAGCTGGAGTTGATGGCCTCAGGCGATAGTCGGGCTGCCCAGATCGACCGGATCGTCATGGCGTTCCAGGCGGTTATCGACAGCGTCGATACGCCGATAACTGGCATCGACGAATGGCTCGGCCGAGTAGCCATCAGGGAGGACGATCTGGAATCCATTTACCGTACTGATGGTCTGCTCTTGCGCAAGGTTGACCAGATAGGGGAGAGAATCGGCGAGACAAATCCCTGGAGATCTCTCGACCAATCGTTCGCGCCGCTCATAGGCGAGTTGATAGATTTACTGAAAACGATGACTGAAAAGCTAGGGCATCGGCAGGAGATCATCGAGAACCCACTGCCTTAGCTGAGGAGTAAAGTTATGGCCGATGTTCGTCCGTTTCGCGGACTTCGATATAACCTGAGCAAGGTTGGCGACCTCGCCTCCGTCACCACTCCGCCTTACGACGTGATTTCACCTAAAGCCCAGGCCTCATTCTACGCCAGGAGCGATTTCAACATCATCCGCCTCGAGCTTGGCCTGGATCACAAAGGCGACGACGCTGGAGACAACAAGTACACGCGCGCGGCTGCCATCTTCGAACAGTGGCAGAGGGACGGAATCCTGGTTGCCGAGCGAGACCCGTCAGTTTACGTTTACGAGCAAGAGTTCACTTACGGGAACGAGCGCAAGGTGCGGCGGGGATACATCGCGGGCCTTAAGCTCGAAAACTGGGATTCAGGCGTAATTCTGCCGCATGAAGAGACGCTGGCAAAGCCCCTGAATGATCGGCTTCAGTTGATGCTCGCCTGTCACGCCAACTTCAGTCCAGTTTTCGGCCTTTATGAGGACAGGACTGGCGGTATCTCGAGGCTGCTGCGATCGCGCGTCCAGGATAGGCCGGCTGCAGAGCTGGCGAGCGACGATGGCGATGAACACCGTCTCTGGGTTATCGACGACGCCGATGAATTGCATCGGCTTCGGCAACTGATGGCGCCGGTGCGGGTCTTCATTGCCGACGGCCACCATCGCTACCAAACCGCTCTGCGATATCGCGACACACAGCGCGAGAAATATCCAGACTTCACAGGCGAGGAGGCGTTCAACTTCGTCATGATGCTCCTGGTGGAGATGAACGATCCAGGATTAGTCGTGCTGCCAACTCATCGCATGGTGCGAATCGCTAACCTGAATTTGTCACAGGTGGAAAGGGATCTTGCCAGGTTCTTTAGCGTCGAACATCGCCACGTGGATTCGGACGAGCAGGCTGAGACGCTGATTCTCGAGCTATCCAGGGCGAGCAGCAGCAGCAAGGTATTCGGCGCCTTCGGCCTGAGGCCTGATACCTTCAGCATTCTCACGCTAAATCACGGCCTCGACCTCGGAGAATTCCTTTCTGAAGAAAAGGCATCAGCCGTGAGAGACCTGGATGTGACAGTGCTGCACGCACTGGTCATCCAGCAAGTGTTAGGGATAGACGAGCTAAGCGTGGCCAACGGCAGGGTGTCGTACACGCGAGATGGCAAATACGCCATTCGGGCGGTGAGGAAAGGGTACTGCGACCTGTCCTTGTTCCTTCATCCCCCAACCGTGGCGCAGGTTCGAAACGTTGCTCTGGCTGGGGACAAGATGCCGCAGAAATCAACGTACTTTCACCCTAAGCCTCTGTCTGGCATAGTTATGAACCACCTGAATGGCGAATTGCCGTTTGTGCAGGAGTAAGAGGTAACGAATGCTCAATCACGAAGTCGAACGAAAGGTAATGGCCATCTTGAAGGTCCTGAGCACCGCTCAGGAGCCTCTGGGCGCAAGGATGATCTCTCGTCAGCTCGAGAGCTTCGGCGTCAATCTGACCGAGCGCGCAGTCAGATACCACCTTCAACTCCTCGATGAGCGAGGCCTTACCATCAACAACGGCAAAGAAGGGCGGCTCATTACCGAAAAAGGCATCGAGGAGATTTCGAACGCGCTGGTGACCGATAAGGTAGGTCTGGTCATCAACAAGATCGATACTCTTTCCTACCGCACGACCTTCGACCTCAACACGCGCAAAGGAAAGATAATCCTCAATACTTCCCTCTTCGCCGCTCACAACTTTAGAAAAGCCGTCGAAGCGATGCACGATGTCTTTGCCGCTCAACACTGCGTGAGTGACCTTGTGGCAGTTGCTGAAGAAGGGCAGATGTTGGGCGATATCCTCATCCCGAAAGGATATGTGGGATTCGGCACGATCTGCAGCGTGACTATCAATGGTATCTTCTTAAGGTCGGGCATCCCAGTGGAATCGAAATTCGGCGGTATCTTGCAGGTAAAGGAGTCGAAGCCCAGGAGGTTCACAGATCTGATTAGCTACGCCGGATCTTCGCTGGACCCGCTGGAGGTCTTCATCCGCAGCAAGATGACCAGCGTTCGCAGCGCAGCGAAGGACGGAGAAGGGAAAATCCTCGCTAGCTTTCGCGAGGTTCCTGCGATCTGCCTGCCTGCCGTAGAGACCGTTCTGGCGAAGATCAACCGTGTGGGCCTGCGCGGCCTCGTCACGTTGGGCCACCCCGGACGAGAGCTGCTCGAAGTGGCAGTCGGCATCAACCGCGTGGGGATGGTGATTATCGGCGGATTGAACCCGTTGGCCGCCGCTGAAGAAGCCGGCATTCCTTCCGAAAACCGAGCGATGAGCACTATGTTCGATTTCGATGCGCTGCGCAGTTACGGGGACCTTTAGCGTGCTTGTCCGCCAGCGCCGTTTTCCCACCAGTCGATGTCGGCACCGAGTTCGGCTCGGCCAACAAGATCGAGCAGCAGCTCCCAATCTTCACGGGCGCCCTCAGCTCAACTGAAATCGCCCGCCGCAACTGGCAAATCACCTTGTGCAATTTGCCGACAAATCCCCCATTTCACTTGGGCGAAAAGGTTGACAAACCCCGTAACTTGCCTTAACATGTCGGCAAACGGTTACCTACGTCGGATCCGCAAGCGTGCGTTATTGGACTCCGCAGGCCTGTAACTTGCGCTGGGATTCTATCACCCAATTATGGAGCCCCCAATGAAGAGAGTCTATCCAAGGGAAGAGGTTTGTATCGGCTGTCGGCTCTGCGAGGTCCATTGCAAGGTCGAGCACTCGCGCTCCAAGGATGTCGTCAAGGCATTCAAGCGGGAGCAGTCCGTCGCGCGCGTGCGCGTGCAGGAAAACGGCCCGCTCTCTTTCGCCCTCCAGTGCCGACATTGTCCCGAGCCTTATTGCGTCTACTCGTGCCTCACCGGTGCTATGCACCGGGATCCGGGCAGCGGCGTGGTGAAACACGACCCTGACAGATGTGTGGGGTGCTGGACCTGTGTCCTGGTCTGTCCCTTCGGCGTGCTTGTGCGAGACGTTGCCAACCATCGCATCGGCCCCAAGTGCGACCTATGCCCCGACCGCGCCGTGCCAGCTTGCGTAGCCAACTGCCCCAACGAGGCGCTGGTTTACGCGGAGGAGGCCTGATATGCCTAAGTACGTTATTATCGGTAATTCCGCCGGCGGCATCGGCGCCGTCGAGGCCATTCGCCAGGTCGACAGTGAAGGTCCAATCGCCATCGTTTCCGATGAGCCCTACCCTGCCTACTCTCGACCGATGATCTCTGAATACCTATCGGGAGAGACCTCGCTGGAAAGGATGCTCTTCCGTCCGCGGGATTTCTATCGCGCGAACGGCGTCGACACCATCTTCGGCAAGAAGGTATCGGGCATCGACACGAAGGAATCGTTAGTTAAGTTCGCCAACGGCGACACTCTGCGCTACGAAAAGCTGCTGGTCGCCACCGGTGGCGTGCCGTTCGTTCCCAAGACAGAAGGTGGCGACCGAGAGGGCGTCTTCACCTTTACTACCTTGCGTGACGCAAATCTCATTTCTTCCAAGTTGGAGAATGCGCGCAGCGCTGTGGTGATCGGCGGTGGCCTTATTGGCATCAGCGTAACCCAGGCGCTGGTGAAACGAGACATCGACGTGACCATCGTCGAGCTGAAGGATCGCATCCTCAACGTGCTCCTCGATGAAGAGGCGTCGCGAATAGCCGGCCAGGCCGTTCTTAAAGCGGGCGTGAAAATCGTCACTAACTCCACCGTCAAACAGATTACCGGCCAGCCGTTCGCTGAGCAGGCGGTGCGCAGCGTTATCCTCGACAACGGCGACGAGGTGCGGTGTGACCTGGTGGTTATGGCCATCGGCGTGATGCCCAGGCTGGACGCGGTGGCGGATAGCGGCATCAAAGCGAACCGTGGCATAGTTGTCGATAGATATATGACCACCAGCGTTCCCAATGTCTACGCGTGCGGCGATGTTGCCGAGGCGTACGACTACGTGCTGGGCATCAATCGCCTGACGCCGATTTGGCCCAACGCCTACATAGGGGGCAGGATCGCCGGCTTCAATATGGCCGGTCTGGAGACCGAATATGCTGGCGGGACGGCGATGAACTCCATGAACTACTTCGGCCTCGCCATTGTTTCGGCGGGCCTCGTGACCGCCGATGGCCAGCCCGATTGCGAGACTCTATACCACCTCAATTCGGAAACAAATGTCTACCGAAAGGTCATCCTGCGCGACGGCAGGATCGTCGGGATGGCTTTCGTCAACGACATAGATAAATCGGGCATTGTCTACGGGCTGATGCGCGACGGAATCGACGTGGGCAGCTTCAAGCGCGCCCTCATCGGCGACGACTTTGCGCTGATTTCCCTGCCGAAAGACTTGCGTAAGGAGCGGTTTGGCATCAGCCTGGATTCTCCCCTTTATGGCGACCAGGAAGACCTTGTGGAGGAGCTTGTCCTCGAGTAGAGGCCATCGGATGGAGGGCTGCAGATGAAAGATACGGCTAATCACTATAACCCTTACGGCGACGATAAAGTCATCGCCGCCTGTTCCATTTTCGGGATGATGGATACGTCGGGTCGCCGGTTCTCGGGCGTCGATATAACCAAGGCTATTGCCAACATGCACGACCGAGGCAACGGGCTCGGCGGCGGTTTCGGCGTCTATGGCATCTACCCCGAGCACGCGGACCATTACGCGCTTCACATAATGTATGAGGATAAGCTGACGCAGCGCGATGTCGAGGACTTCTTGAGAGACAACTTCCATGTCGCTTTCGCCGAGGAAGTGCCCACGCGTCGCGCTGCCGCCATCAAGAGCCCGCCTATCGTCTGGCGCTACTTCGTTTACCCGAACAGCAGGAGACCAGCAGACAGGTCGAACGACGACTACGTGGTCGAGCTTGTGATGAAGATCAATACAGGCTTCCGTGATGCCTGTGTCTTTTCCAGCGGAAGGAACATGGGCGTCTTCAAGGGCGTCGGCTATCCCGAGGAGATCTCGGAGTATTTCCGCCTGGAAGAGTACGAAGGCTATCTCTGGACCGCCCACGGAAGGTTCCCCACTAATAGCAAAGGATGGTGGGGCGGCGCTCATCCGTTCAGTATCCTGGACTGGACCGTAGTACACAATGGCGAGATTTCGTCCTACGGCATTAATCGTCGCTTCCTGGAGATGTTTGGCTACATCTGCACGATGCACACCGACACCGAGGTCGTGGCTTACGCGGTGGACCTTCTGCTTCGCCGCCACGGACTGCCCATCGAGGCCGCGGCGAAGGTTATGGCTCCTCCGCTCTGGAGCCACATTGATCGCCTGCCCGACAACGAGCAAGCGTTGTACAAGAGTTTGCGGCAGGTGTATTCCAGCTTGCTTCTGAACGGTCCCTTCACGATCATCGTCGCCCACGAAGGCGAGATGATCGGACTGACCGATCGCATCCGATTGCGCCCGCTGACTGCCGGCGTCAAGGGCGACGTTCTCTATCTATCGTCGGAGGAGTCGGCTATCAGGCTCATCTGCCCCGACCTCGACAAGACCTGGACCCCGATGGGGGGCGAGCCGATAATCGGCAGGCTTAAGACGAACAAAGAAGGCAAGGCGGTCACCATCGAAGAATGCGCCGTCGCCTGAGGAGGCCTCTTAAATGTTGAAAACCTATCTACCCGCAAGGTTTATCGTCGAGAGGAACGCCAGTCGCTGCATACAATGCCAGGTCTGCGTGCGCCAGTGCGGCTTCGACGTTCACTATTACGACGAGGAGGACGACGAGGTTCGCGCACGAGATGAGCGCTGTGTCGCCTGCCATCGCTGCGTTGTCTTCTGCCCGACGAATGCCCTCACCATTCGCAAGAACCCGCTCGACTACCGTGAGAACTTCAACTGGCGCGGCGAGGCGATCGAGGATATCATCAAGCAATCGGAAACGGGCGGCATTCTGCTCACCGGCATGGGCAACGATAAATCATATCCTATCTACTGGGACAAGCTGGTGCTCAACGCCAGCCAGGTGACAAATCCCTCGATCGATCCATTGCGCGAGCCAATGGAATTGCGCACGTACCTGGGGCGCAGGCCCGACAAGGTCGAAGTGGACTGGGAAACTGGCAAGCTAAATACACGATTGACGCCCCTAGTGCCCCTGGAAGTGCCGGTGATGTTCTCCGCCATCTCCTACGGCGCGATCAGCCTGAACGTCCACGAGTCGCTGGCCCGCGCGGCGTCTGAAGCTGGAACGCTGTGGAACACGGGCGAGGGCGGCCTCCACAAGAAGCTTTACAAATACGGCTCGAACACGATAGTGCAGGTCGCATCTGGGCGCTTCGGCGTCCATCCTGGCTATCTCGACGCGGCGCGAGTAGTCGAGATCAAGATCGGACAGGGAGCGAAGCCAGGAATCGGCGGGCACCTCCCTGGTGAAAAGGTCAGCGCCGAGGTCGCGGCCACTCGTATGATTCCTATGGGCACCGATGCCCTTTCTCCTGCTCCGCATCACGACATCTACTCCATCGAGGACCTCTCACAACTGATTTACGCCTTGAAGGAAGCGACCAACTATACCAAGCCGGTCTCGGTGAAGATCGCCGCCGTACACAATGCCGCCGCCATCGCCAGTGGTATCGTTCGAGCCGGGGCCGACATCGTGGCCATCGACGGCATTCGTGGCGCCACGGGCGCCGCCCCTAAGATAATTCGCGACAACGTTGGAATTCCTATAGAGCTGGCGCTCGCCTCTGTGGACCAGCGCCTGCGTGAAGAGGGCATTCGCAACCAGGCATCTGTCGTCGTGGCTGGTGGCATTCGCAACAGCGCCGATGTCGTCAAGGCGATCGCCCTAGGCGCAGATGCCGTCTACATCGGCACCGCGGCGCTGATTTCCATCGGGTGTCACGTCTGCCAGGCCTGTTATACAGGGCGCTGCTCGTGGGGAATCGCGACGACCGATTCCTACCTGGCCAAGCGCATCAATCCCGACATCGCCTCGCATCGTCTGGTCAACCTCTTGCGAGCGTGGAGCCACGAGATCAAGGAGATGCTCGGCGGCATGGGCGTCAACGCCCTCGAAAGCCTACGTGGCAATCGCCTTCATTTGCGGGGAGTCGGGCTGACCGATACGGAGTTGGAAATCCTTGGCGTGAGAATGGCGGGGAGTTGATAACGATGAATCCAACAGCTACTTCGATTGAGCGATCCGGTACTACCGTGAAGATAGATGCCAGTGGCGTCTATTATAGGGATCTTAACACGGTCTTGAGGGAAGTGGTCACCGGCGATGTCGAGCGAATCGATCTCGTCAACATATGCGGCCAGCGCTATATCGGCACAGACCTGGGGCGCGAGGTCGAGATCAACATCCACGGCACGCCCGGGAACGATCTCGGCGCTTTCATGGATGGCCCTCGCATCAACGTCTACGGCAATGCCCAGGATGGCTGCGGCAACACGATGAACGAGGGCGAGATCGTGATACACGGCCACGCTGGCGACATCACCGGCTTCTCGATGCGCGGCGGCAAGATTTTCATTCGCGACAACGTTGGCTATCGCGTGGGCATCCATATGAAGCAGTACCTGTCGAAGGTGCCCTCGCTGGTGATAGGCGGCACGGCCCAGGACTTTCTCGGCGAGTACATGGCGGGGGGCATCCTGGTTGTGCTGGGCCTCAATCTGCGGGCGGGAGAGACTCATAAGGCCAACTTCATTGGCACGGGGATGCACGCCGGCGTGATGTACATTCGTGGAAGCGTCGAAAGGCATCAGCTTGGCAAGGAAGTTGGCATCGTCGAGCTCAACGCGCAAGATCGCGAGAATCTCGATCTCCTCGTCGCCGAGTTCGCGAATCACTTTGGCTACGATGCGAAGGAGATACTGGCTGGCGATTTCATCAAGCTGCTGCCTCTTTCGCTCAGGCCTTATGGCAGGTTGTACGCGTACTAGCCGGACCCCCTGTCCTATTTGTGCAATATGCACAAATAGCTGCTCCTCGTTTAGTCAAGTATCACATAGACTTGCCATTAAGCATATGCTATATTTAGGATGAGAAACAAGAAGGGCGCGGTCCGGCGTGCGTGGAGGGGTCTAGATCGGGTTGTGCGGCGCTTGGACTGCCAAAGCCCTTTTTGTTTGCGGTAAGACGATGCAGATAATGGCATGATAGCTCGCTCCTTCGAGCCTTCGACGGCGAATGAAAAACGGAGATCGGGCGTGCGATTGTGCAGGATAACTAAGGAGGACAAGAATTAGGTATGGCGTCGGTTGATATCGCCAATCGGACTATTGTAGCCGAACAGGTTCTCGAGGAGGCAGCTCGAGAGGGAGTAAAGTTCATCAACCTGCAGTTCACCGACGTGATCGGCGTGGTCAAGAGCGTGACGATTCCAGTAGAGCAGTTCCGCGACGCCATCGAACACGGCAAGTGGTTCGATGGGTCTTCAATCGAGGGCTTCGCGCGAATTGCGGAATCCGATATGTACCTGATGCCTGATCTGTCGACGTTTTCCGTTATTCCCTGGGAGCGCGGTGACAACACAACTGCCAGACTGATCTGCTGGGTGCACAACCCGAACGGCGAGCTGTTCCCAGGGGACCCTCGCGCGGTGCTGTACAAGGTTTTGCAGGAGGCGCAGGAACTCGGCTTGAAGTACAACACGGGCCCTGAGCTCGAGTTCTTCCTGTTCAAGCCTGATGATGCCGGTCGGATCGCGGCCCTCCCCCACGACAGAGGTGGCTACTTCGATCTGTCCACCGATCTGGCGTCGCACGTTCGCAAGGACATGGTGAACGCGCTGATGGCGATGGGCATCAACGTCGAGACGAGCCATCACGAAGTGGCCGCGGGCCAGCACGAGATCGACTTCGAGTATGCCGATGCATTGCAGACGGCCGACAATGCTGTTACTTTCAAGTACACGCTAAAGGCTGTCGCTCAAAGCTATGGCCTGCACGCCACTTTCATGCCTAAGCCCATCTTTGGCATCAACGGATCTGGCATGCACACGCATCAGAGCCTGGCTACTCTCGATACCGGCGACAACGCTTTCGTCGATCAAGCCGATGAGTACGGCTTATCCAAGATAGCCAAACATTTCATTGCTGGCCAGTTGCACCACGCGCGGGGTATGAGCGCAGTCCTCGCTCCGACTGTGAACTCTTACAAGCGTCTCGTCCCTGGCTATGAGGCGCCAGTGTACATTAGCTGGGCGCGCGTCAATCGGTCGGCTCTCATCCGCGTGCCAAAGATCACCCCGGGGCAGTTCAAAGCCACGAGGATCGAGCTACGCTGCCCAGACCCGGCGTGCAACCCATACCTTGCCTTTGCGGTCATGCTAAAGGCGGGCCTCGACGGCATCAAGCGAAAGCTCCCTCTTCATGAGCCCGTGGAAGAGAACCTCTACCACTTCGACGAATCCGAGTTGAAGCGGCGCAACATCCGCATGCTGCCGGCGACGCTCGGAGAGGCTCTGGAAGAACTTCAGAGAGACACCGTGGTGCAGGAAGGTCTTGGCGAACACGTCTACGAACGTTTCATCGAGGCCAAGACCCAAGAATGGGACGAGTACCGCATGTATGTGAGCCAGTGGGAGCTGGATCGGTATCTCGAGGTTTTCTAAATCACCTGGTGCCCTGTTTCGACGGGCACTCTCGGATTGAATTGATAGGAAAAGGGGCGCGATTCATCGCGCCCCTACAAGTACCATAGCACTCAATGTAGGGGCGCGTTTCATCGCGCCCAGGGGGCAATATGAGTCTATCACAGG
The DNA here is from genome assembly GCA_023480885.1 of Chloroflexota bacterium. Taxonomy (GTDB): domain Bacteria; phylum Chloroflexota; class UBA6077; order FW602-bin22; family JACPRP01; genus JAMCWX01. The sequence goes on from JAMCWX010000065.1 coordinate 44,581, forward strand.
AGATAAGTGGCTGGATCAAGCAGAAGGTTCGTGACGCCGGAGGCGTCGGAATAGTCCTGGGTCTGAGCGGAGGTATAGACTCCGCGGTTGTCGGCGCGCTGGCCAAGATGGCTCTTGGCGAGAACGTTCTTGGGTTGATCATGCCATGCCACAGCCATCCCATCGACGAGGAATACGCGAAGCTGGTGGCCGATACGTTCGGCATCAAGACCGAGCGTATCGACTTGGGCCCTGTCTTCGAGTGTTTCTTGAATGTCCTTCCGCCCGGCAACGACCTCTCCATTGCCAACCTGAAGCCGCGACTGCGTATGATGACTCTTTACTATCACGCCAGCAGCCTCGGCTACCTCGTCGCCGGCACTGGCAACAAGAGCGAGCTGAGCATCGGCTATTTCACTAAGTATGGTGACGGCGGCGTCGATATCCTGCCGATCGGGAGTTTGCTCAAGACTCAGGTGCGCGAGCTCGCGCGGGAACTCGGGGTGCCCCAGTCTGTCGTCGAACGACCGCCGACCGCGGGCCTTTGGGCCGGGCAGACCGACGAGGCTGAGATGGGACTCAGCTATGAAGACCTCGACCGGACAATCGTATCTGTCGAAGAAGCAGACACATCGACCGTCGACCCGGATATCCTGAGTCGCGTGACGACGATGATGAAAGCTTCCGCCCACAAACGGGCTGTGCCAGAGGTCTTCAAGAAGTAGCCTTGCGATCGAGGGAGTCGCGAATGATATCAAGATCGTGCTCGAACGCTAGATCGGGAAGCTGATCGAGATCGAAAAGCCCAAGGGCCTGGACCTCGTTGCCTGCAGTGATCTCTCCTCCGACGATTGTGCCTGTGTAGACGACGAGCACGACGTGCCGCTCAGAGCTTGAATAGACCCCCACCAGGCTGTCCAGGCGGATTGTCACTCCCGTTTCCTCTCTCGTCTCCCTGATGGCTGCGTTCTCGACGCTCTCGCCAAGATCGACGTATCCCGAAGGGAAACTCCACATGCCCTTTTGGGGCTCGACAGCGCGCTTGTTGAGCAGGAGTTTGCCATCGTGGAAAACGACCGTTGCCACTGCTAGCTTCGGCCCCTGGTAGAAAACGAAGCCGCAACTGCTGCAGACAGGCCGCGGCTTTTGATCGACCAGCCTCACCGACATCTCCCCGGCGCACTCCGGGCAGAACTTGATTAACAATCCTCGTCCCCCGATGCGTTTAGTAGCTGTAACTGGAGCCCATTGTACCACATTATCGGATTCCTTCCCCAAAAAATCTGGTGCCAAACCTCTTGACAACCCTGCTTTCTGTGCTATGATATCTGATGGTAGGACCATCCTATCATCGCAGAAAGAACGCTTCAAACTGGCGTGCGGGTGGGCCGTACCGCAAATCGGCGGAACCAACTC
>JAMCWX010000031.1:0-24392 GCA_023480885.1 Chloroflexota bacterium
CGGTCGGGTTCAGGGCCTGCTCGTGGTCGATCGCCCCCATATCCACAACCGGGTCAAAGAGGCCGCTCCAACCCAGCAGGAACAGAGGGTCGGTTTTCCTAGCCATCAGCATTTGGCCCGCGTAGGTTGCCCAATCGAGCGGCTTCACCGTCGTCTTCACGCCAACCTTGGTCAAGTAATCGGCAACGGCCTGGGCAACTTCCTTATCCTTGACGTACCGGCCCATCGGGCTATCCAAAACGGTCTCGAATCCATTGGGATAACCGGCCTCGGCCAGGAGTTGCTTGGCCTTCGCGGGATCGTACGTGTAGGGCTTGAGGGCGGGGTCCGCATCGGCGGGCATAACGGCTGTGAATCGGCGTTTACCATATCCGCCGAGCAGTGCCTTCGCTATAGCATCCACGTCGACCGCGTAGTTCAATGCCTGCCGCACGCGTTTGTCTTCCATGGGGCTGCCCTTGGTGACGTGGAATCCGATGAAGACGCGTCTTCCGCCCTCGATACCCTCCAAGCGCGTAGTTGCGGTCTCCACGGACTTTGCCTGATCGGGTGGAATGGTCGGGGCTATGTCAACTCCGCCGGACTTCAGCTCGGCTATTCGCGTGCCGACCTCAGGGATTGGCCTGAAGACCAGCGTCTTGATGGATGGTGCTCCCTTCCAGTACTCGGTATTGGCCTCGAGAGTTATGTGATCGTTCTTGACCCATTCGACGAACTTCCAGGGGCCGGAGCCGACGGGCTTGCTCGCAACTACTTCGGGGGAGTTCTCTGAGTAGTACTTTGGCGGAAGGATCCAAAAGATGGACAATCGGGTGAGCATCGTCGGAGCCGGCGCCTTGGTGATGAGCCTGACCGTGTAGTCGTCGACTATTTCAACCCTATCCAGTCCAACGAATTTCACCACTTGATCAGTCGATTTGGTCGCGGGGTCCATAGCTCGGTCGAAGGTGAACTTCACCGCCGCGGCGTTGAAAGGCTCTCCGTCCTGAAATTTCACACCCTTCCTTAGCTTGAACTCCCAGGTGGTGTCGTTGATCAACTTCCACGATTCGGCCAGGTCTGGCTGAATCTTCATGTTTTCGTCACGCCAAACGAGGCTGTCGAAAATGTGGGAGGCCAAGACCCACTCAGGGTTGACGGTGTTCATGCGCATGAAATCCAGCGTGTTGGCATCTACGGTCGTGGCTATCACCACTTTCCCTGACGGGGCTGCCGCAGCGGGTTTGGGAGCCCCAGCCTTAGCCGGCTCAGATTTCGGCGCTTCTGCTTTTGCAGCCTCTGACTTCGCTGGCGAACTGGCGGCCGGCGTGGCAGGAGCAGACTGACAGGATACTACGGCGAGGCTGGCGATGAAGGCTATGGCGATCAACAAATGTAGCCATTTTGACACAGTTCATTTCCTCCTTCTACCTATTTTTGCAGCACCTTTCCCGGGAAACGCCCGACACTTTCACCTCCCTCGACGACCATCTGTCCGTTTACTAAGACGTACTCGATTCCTATTGGATATCGATACGGATCGGCGAAACTGGCCGTATCAATCACGGTGTCTGGATTGAAGACGACGATGTCTGCCATGCAGCCCACTGCGAGTCGTCCTCTGTCGCGGAGGCCCAGCTTCCGCGCGGGCAGATATGTCATCTTTTTGACTGCCTCTTCGAGAGAAACGACGTTTAGCTCTCGGACGTAGCGACCGAGGACGCGGGGGAAGGTGCCGTATGATCGGGGGTGTAGCTTTCCCATTCCAAGTGTTCCCGAAGGCCTTCGGGCATCCCCATCCGATCCTACCATCATAGCCGGATGGGACAATCCCAATTGCACGTTTTCCTCGCGCATGAGCGCCGCGTTGACCAGCACACTACCCTGACTGTTCACAAGCATCTCCAGGGCGACATCTACCGGCTGCTGTCCTGTCTGCTGCGCCAACTGTTTGATCGTCAGCCCCTCGAAGTCCGACCTGTTCGAATAGAGCGCGACGTGAAACTCGTCCCAGTCTGCCCCGCTTGCCGCGACACCTGCTTCTAACTCCTGGAGCAGCCGGCATCGAAGTTCATCGCCAAGTAGTCGCAGGTATGGTTGCGATGACTCTCCAGAGTGGGCCCACGCGGGTAACAGCAGCGCCGCTAGGATAGTGCTACCGGCGCAATATGGATAGATGTCCGCGGTGATATCCAGGCTCTCGTCGCGCGCACGATCGATCAAATTCAAAGCCTGGACTACCTTCGGCCACGTGCTCTTGCCGGCTTGCTTGAAATGGGATATGTGCACCGGCACGCTAGCGCTGCGACCAACTGTGATTGCTTCTTCCAAAGCCGGCAGCAGTGGCATCCTCTCTCCTTCCCCCCGAATGTGAGTGAAGTAGATGCCGTCCTTTTCGGCCACCACGTTCGCGAGCGAGATCAACTCCTGCGTGTTGGAATAGATGCCAGGCGGGTAAATGAGCCCGGTGGACATACCCCACGCGCCATCCTCGAGGCAGTTGCCCAGCAATTCCTGCATCTGGATCAACTCCTCGTCCGTCAGCTTACCCTGGCGCATTCCCACCGTGGCCAATCGAAGGATGCCGTGGCCAACGAGGGGGATCACGTTGGCAACCAGTCCGCCGCGATTCAGGTCCGCGAGGTACTCTCCGAAGGACGACCATTCGAGCGCCGACTCGCCGATGTCCAATGAGAACGATGAGAGCAGGGAAGACAGGTAGCGCAGGAGCTCATCCCTTCTGTTCGCGGCGATCGGCGCGAGGCCAATTCCGCACTGGCCGACGACTTCGGAAGTGACGCCCTGGCGAATCTTGCTATCGGCCGTTCGATCGAGCGAAAACGTGAAGTCCGAATGCGAGTGCATGTCGATGAATCCCGGGGCAACCACCAGTCCCGCCACGTCGATGATCCTGTCCGCCTGTGCGGCAGACAGATCGTCGATCGCAGCGATGGCGTTTCCTTTCACTCCCACGTCACGGTGGACTGCTTTTGAACCCAGACCGTCGAGTACGGCACCCCCGCGCAGGATCACATCCATTGCATTGCTCCGCGCAACGAACTATTTAGAGAAGCAGGTGTACGACAAACAGGGGACAAGTGATCGCGTCGGACGGAACGATAGAGAATAGGTAAACTATGTTGCCTCAATTGGCATACGATAGCACACGGCGGAGCCATTGTCACAGGAGGGAGCAAGGAAAATAGGTAAAGAAAACTATCCATTGCGCTCCTGTGAACCTTGACATAGCTACGAGCCAATGGTAGTATCATCGCACAGGAGCCATCCGCCGAGACGATGCTTCGGCGTTGAAGCCCTATTTTTCGATGGCGGTGACGTGGAATGTTTTCTGTGGTTCCACCTTCTCGTGCGTACAGGGGAGTAATGGACCAAATATGCAGCGCAATACTCGCGGGACAACTGAAGGTGGGCGACAAGCTCGATCGGGAGAGGGAGCTGGCTCAGCAGTTTGGCGTCAGCCGCCCAACGGTGCGTGAGGCCGTTCGTATTCTCAGACACGCGGGCGTTCTCCGGGTGCGAAGGGGGCCAGGTGGCGGGCTATTTGTAGTCAGGGATACCATGCCTCACGATCTTCTGAACACGGCCATATCTCAAGGGCGGCGGGACATCGAAGACCTTTTTGAGGCAAGGCGGGCGGTAGAAGGGCAAGTGGTCGAGCTGGCCGCCAAACGCGCTTCGAGAGAGGATCTTGAGTTCCTGGCCCAGGCCCTGCAGGATTTCACCTCGGGGCCGCTGAATCAAATGCGCTTTGTTGCCGCTGATACCAGGTTTCACCTGGGAATAGCCCGCGCGGCGAAGAACGTGCGGTTGTACAAGATTATGGAAACCCTGATGAAGGAGTTGGTGGTAGCGTTTGAGATGATTCCATCTTTCCCCGATGCCTTCGAGTCGGGCAGAGCTTCGCTGGCATTGGTCCTCGATGCGCTTACCGCCGGCGACCCCATCGCCGCGAGGCGAGCGATGGAATCCCATCACTCCCATTCTTACGCTGCGGTGGACGATTATTACACCCGCGACGCCACAACTTAAGACCACTACTACACAAGCTGCGATACAAGCTCATCCGCCCTGAGCCCCGTCACGCCGAGGCTCTCTGCAGTCCTTCCTTCGGCACGCATGTCGGTTCCCAGTAGAGCGGAGACCAGGGCAATGATGGAATCTATGATGGGAGTTTCCACGCCGGCAATTCTCCCCATCGAGGAGTAGAACACCAACCCTGCCGGCACATCCTCGGTGAGGTAGCGGTCGGTCAGCGTTTTGGGTCCTTTCATCTGACGCCCGGCCTCTACGCCGTCGTATCCGAACTGGTCGACGAAAACGTGGCCGATCTCGTCGGGTAACTCGTGGTGAGGAGGCTGCAACCCAAATGCTTCCCTAACGGTGACCCGCTCCCGATCGACCGCGCGCATTACTCTCCATACCGACGGGGTCATCGCTTCCTGATACAACCAGAACTCGCCTTCGGAGTACTCAATTCTGCTGGCGCTGAGTAGCGCCGGCACAGGGTGCACGCAGGGATTGGTATTGTTCAAGGCAACGTCCAGCACGTTACTCACCGGCGCCGTTTCTGGGTAGAGCTGCTTCAGAACCTCAACCGCCTCCTGCGTACGTCTGGCTGGAAGTGCCGCAAAGGGGTTGAGCACGGCACGCACGTGCACTATGACTTCATTTGGACCGCTTCGCCTGGCGCCATAAGGGAGGGTAGAGGTTTCGCCCAGAACGATATCCTTCCGAATCGACATCTCGCGGAGCACATTCGCCAGGATATAAGAGCCGAACCCGCCGGGAACCACGAAGACGTACTGGCCGTCTTCCAGGTATGGGCCGCACTGCCGAGCAATCGCTTCCTGGGCGAAGGCGGGAACGATTATTAGTACCACCTTGGCTCCATCCAATGCCTCTCTGGGGTCGTGGGTCGCGGTGTGAAGCCTGGCTATTCCCTGACGCGCAGCCCCGGTAATTTTTATATCGCGAGTATCCCGAATTCTCTGGAACGAATCCGCGAACTGCTCTGCCTGGAAGAGCCTTACTTCGTGGCCTGCGAGGGCCATATCCGCCGCGGCTGCTAACCCTCCGTTCCCAGCGCCCAAAACTGCGATCTTCATTGCACGTGCCTCCATTCTCAAAATCGAATTGCTGCGGGGTCTCGACTGACGAATCTCCTGAATAGGTAAGTTTTGTTGTCTTAATGTAACACAAGACAGTGATGCCGTCAAGCGGCTTGTAATCGAGCATTGCCTTGCAGGAGATGGCCTACTATAATGTAGTTCACTATCTGGAGACTCTGGCTGTGAAGGTGATGACATGACGGCATTACTGCAAGTGAAGGACTTACGCACCAGTTTCTTCACTCCAGAAGGCGAAGTCAAAGCAGTCGACGGTGTATCTTTCTGCATTTGTCCGGGGGAGGCGTTGGCGGTGGTGGGAGAGAGCGGCTGTGGCAAGAGCGTGACCTCTCTCTCCATAATGCGCCTCATCCCCCATCCTCCTGGCCACATCCTCGGCGGCCAGATCCTGTTCGACGGACGTGACCTCCTGAAGCTCAACGATCGAGAGATGCGCCGCATCCGCGGCAAAGAGATCGCCACGATCTTCCAGGACCCCATGACCTCGCTCAACCCCGTCCTCACCATCCGTCGACAGATCACTGAAAGTCTCGAGCTCCACCTAGGAATGAACGCCCAGCAGGCCAGGCAGCGCAGCGTAGAACTGTTGAAGATGGTCGGTATCCCCTGTCCAGAGCAAAGGATAGATGACTATCCGCATCAGTTCAGCGGAGGCATGCGCCAGCGGGTGATGATCGCCATTGCCCTGGCCTGCTCTCCACGATCGATCATCGCCGACGAGCCCACTACTGCCCTGGACGTGACCATCCAGGCGCAGATCGTCAACCTGCTCGAGGATCTTCAAGACAGCTTTCACCTGACCTACCTGTTCATTGCCCACGACCTGAGTGTGGTGTGTCACATAAGCGATCGGGTGGCGGTGATGTATCTGGGGAAGATAGTGGAGCTCGCCGACCGCGATAGCCTCTACAAGCAGCCACTACATCCATACACTCGCGCGCTGCTTTCGGCGATTCCGATACCTGACCCGGTAGCGGAGGAGAAGCGGGAGCGGATAATTCTGACCGGCGACGTGCCGAGTCCAGTGAATCCTCCCCCGGGCTGCCGATTCAGACAACGTTGCCCGCTGGCCTTTGGCCACTGCCAGGACGAGGAGCCCGAGTTCAGGAACCTGGGAGATGAGCACTGGGTGGCGTGCTACAGGGCAGCGTAGTTTTGCCCGGCCTCAACGAATTGGTTTGACTACCGACGACGGCTTCTGTTATACTGCCGTCGGCAAGAGCTATTTCTCCCTAGAAGAGGTGAGGGCACAGACAGCATGTCCAGGAAGAAAAAGTCCAGAGCTGTAGGCAAGCGTGCTGCGTCTCAGCCAATTCGTACTACCCCGAAGAACAGCAAGGTAGTCAACCCTATCATCATCGGCGCAGTCACGGTGACTATGCTCCTAGTGCTCGTCGTCACTGTGCTGCCTGGAGCAAACACAGGGCAAAACAACGGACGACCTGCTGGCAGCGCCCAGACAGTCGACAACAGTACCCAGCAACGCATTACCAGTCTCGAGAACACTCTCGCGACCGATCCCAAGAACGTAGGTGTTTTGGTACAGCTCGGTAACGACTACTTCGATACAGGTCAGTACGGCAAGGCAATCGATAAGTACCAGGCAGCGTTGGACATCAATCCTAACGACACGAACGTTATCGTCGATCTCGGCTATAGCTACTTCAACCTGGGCATGATCAGCCAGGCCATCGCGCAATACCGGAAGGCGCTGCAGATCGATCCGCAGAAGCCTCAGGCTCACCTCAATCTCGCGGCGGCGTTGGTAAGCGACAATCCGCCAAATGTCGAAGAGGCGCTTTCCGAGTGGCAGAAGGCCATCGACACTGCCGGCGGCAACACCGACATCATCAACAAAGCGAAGTCTAACATCGAAAAATACAAGAAATAATCGATCGGCAAATGCTCTAACAGAATTGGCCAGGACCTTGTATGATCTACTTACTCTCCGACGATTTCCTGGGCGCTGAAGAGTTGGGCAAGCTCAAGCAGCAACTCGGCGACAAGGGCCTCCAGGACTTAAACACGACAGCGCTGGACGGCCAGCGAGCTTCAATAGATGAGCTGACAAGGGCCTGCGATGCAGCGCCCTTTTTAGCTGAGAGGCGCCTGGTGATCGTCCGCAGGCTGCTGGCGAAGCTGGAGTCCAGGGCCGGGGCAGGCGCATCAGCTCGCAAATCCAGCAAGGCCGAGATCGAGAAAGCGCTCTGCGAATACCTTGATGATATTCCTCCGACCACAGACCTCGTCTTCGTCGAAGAGAACTTCCCCTCGGCCAACAGCGCTGTACTCAAGGCCATCCAGAGCGCTGGCGGCAAAGTCGTCCAAAGCAAGTCGTTCAACGACGAGGAGCTAGCCGACTGGATAGAGAAGCGCGTGCGTCTGCGGCACGGCAAGATCAGCCGCGTGGCTGCCAGAGAACTGGCGAGCTTCGTTGGCGATAACCTCCAGGCGCTGGACACGGAGATCGAGAAACTCACGATCTACGCCGATTCCCGAGAGATCACTGACAGGGACGTGCACGAGATGGTCAGCTACGCGAGGGAGGCGAGCGTTTTCACCCTGGTGGATGCGGTCGGCAAGCGCGATCGCCGCACGGCGCTGCGGCGGCTGCGCGAGCTTCTGAAAGAGGGAGATGCGCCAGCCTATCTCACAACCATGATAACGCGGCAGATCAGGCTCATTTTGCTGGTGAAGGAATTGAGCGAGAGCGGCAGGTCGCCCGACCAGATAGGGAGCGAGCTGCGCCTGCACAGGTTCCAGCGCGACAAGCTGTTGCAGCAATCGCGACAGTTTTCCCTGCGCCAACTCGAGCAGGCTTACCATCGAATACTGGCGACAGACGTGGACGTCAAAACTGGCAAGGCAGACGCGGTCGTCGCGCTGGATCTGCTGGTGGCCGAGCTTGCGCAGGCGTAGTCTATTGTAGCTGTCGCACAACCGCCACGACTTTGCCCTGAATGCGCAATTGGGCGGGGCTTACATAGATCGGCTGCATCGTCACGTTGGCAGGCTGTAACCTCACTAGGCCCTTCTCGCGGTAAAACCGCTTCAGCGTGGCCTGTCCCTCGCCCGTCGGGCCGTCCGGAATCAGCGCTACCACGATGTCGCCATTATCGGCTGTCGACTGGGGACGAATGACCACCAGGTCCCCATCGTCGATCAAATCCTCGATCATGGACTTGCCTTTGACCTTAAGGACATACGCGTCCTGCGGCGCCACATCGCGGGTAAGCTGAATCCTCTCGTTCTCTCCTGAGATCGCCTCGATAGGCTCGCCGGCGGCGATGCGGCCGACGATTGGTAAGCTGACGACGTTCGATTCCTGGCGCCCGTCCCCACGATCGAGCATCTCTAGTCCGCGCGATATTTCAGGATCGCGACGAAGATAACCACGCTTCTCCAGGATGTTGAGGTTGTAGTCGACGACCGACGTGGAGGAGATGCCGCAAGCCTTACACATCTCGCGGATAGTGGGTGGATAGCCGCGAGCGCGCGTGAACTGTCGCAGGAACTCGAGGATGCGCTGCTGGCGAGGCGAGAGCCTGTCGCTAGACACGGTTGACACTGGACACCTCCGGCCTGGCGGCCATACGAACATATATTCCATGGCGCAATTCTAACACGAACAGGTGTTCGCGTCAATCACTTCGGGGACGAATTCCTTGTAGGGTAACAAGAAAGCCCGTTGCCGCGGGCTTCTGCCGAGTCGCTGGGACTCAATTATGGTACAGGTTTCCTGGCAGCGGCTTTGCAGCGAGTTTCCAGAAATACTCTGTGCCGGGAGACAATTATTGCGGGTCTTGGAGTTACGCCATCTTCAAGAGATTTAGCTTGCGCATCAGGCGAGACTTGCGACGCGCCGCGTTGTTCTTGTGAATCACTCCTTTGGTGGCGGCCATGTCCAGCTCTCTGATCGCCTGGACGACAGCGCTGGCTGCGCCCTCGACATTGCTTCGCGCAATAAGCTGCTCAGCCTTGGAGATGTACGTCTTAACAGCCGAGCGAACCGGCTTGTTTCGCGCCCGCCTCCGCTCTGCCACGCGGATCATCTTGAGCGCTGATTTGGTGTTGGCCAACGAGTTCACCTCCTGGTTTGACACGCGACCCGATGGGTCGGCCCTAACTTTGTTAGAGAATATACAACATTTGCGGCAACTTGTCCAGTCGCAGCTTAAGGAGCAGCTTAAAGAGCAAAATACGCTTTTATTTTGCAAATTTGTCATTTCTAACTGCCAAAATGCTTGTACCTGGCAATCGCCTGTGCTACAATTCGCCTAGGGGAATGTGGGGGGGCTGGGCTGGTGAGGGGAGCCAGGAGGCAATGGGCACCAAGCTGAGCAGGCTCCCCTTGCGTTTTTCAGACTAAAGGCTTTTCGAGAACGGTCCGATACTGTGCGGACCGTTCTTCGCGAATGTTTTTGTCACCAGGAAGCGTGACCAATGATCAAGGTTGGCACCCCCAAGAGCCTGCATTTCTACCGCTACTATCCTGCAATTAGGGCATTCTTCGAAACCCTTGGCGTCGAACTGGTAATTACGCCCACAACCACGAGAGCTATGCTCAACAAGGGCATCGCTTGCCTGGTCGCCGAGACCTGTCTGCCGCTCAAAGCCTACGCTGGCCACGTCGCCGAGCTCCAGGGCAAGGTCGATTTCGTCTTCGTTCCCAGCGTCAAGAGCGTCGAGAATAACCTCTACAACTGCGTCAAGCTGTTTGCCCTCCCCGACCAGGTCCGTGGCGCCATTCCCGATGCCCCTCCCATCCTCGACATGCTCTTCGACGTCAACACTGGCCGCAAGGCTGTCTACAAGGAGCTTTACGCGATCGGCAAGCGCCTGAAGGCCAGCAAAACTAGGGTCGACCGCGCGGCTGAAGCCGCGCTTGCGACCTACCATCGTTACCACGCGCTGCTTGCCAAAGGACTGACCCCTGCCGAGGCGTTGGAGGTATTGGACGGTCGCTCCGAGAAAGAGTTCTTGCGCGACGACCTTCCGCCGAATGCGCCCAGGGTCGCGTTGGTCGGCCATCCCTACAACTTATACGACGAGTATCTGAACCATAACATCGTCAGAAAACTCTCGAATATGCAGGTGCGCGTCCTCACAGTCGACTCCGCCAGTCGCGAAGACCTGGACAAAGGCATAGCGCGTATCATCGGCTCGCCGTACTGGATGAACGAAAGGGAGATAACGGGCGCGGCCGGCCATTTCCTATACACAGATGCCGCCGACGGGGTGATGGTCGTCACCGTTTTCGGCTGCGGGCCGGATTCGATGATGATCGACGCGGTGCAGCGCATAGCCCGCCACGGCAACTGCAATCCGTTGCTCACCCTGACCCTGGACGAGCATACGGCCGAAGCCGGGCTCGTAACGCGCCTCGAGGCCTTCGTCGACACGCTGCGGCGACGAAAATCGGCAACTTTCGTCAACAACTTCCCCACGGAATTCTACACGCCGAGCAAGCCAAACTTTGGCAAAGACATGAAGCTTGGCTTTCCACACATGGGGACCGTGCACGCTGCCCTTCGCGTTCTCTGGGGCCGGCTCGGCATAGAATACGTTATGCCTCCGCCGTGCAGCAAGCGCTCCCTGGACCTGGCGTCCAAACATTCGCCAGAATGGGCCTGCGTACCCTACAAGCTGACGCTGGGGAATTTCCTCGAGGCCCTCGAGCTTGGCGCCAACTCCATCGTCCTGCTCACAGGGCCCAATAACTGCCGCTTCGGCTACTACCAGAAACTCCAGGATCAAGTGCTCAGGGACCTGGGTTACGAGTTCCAATGGATGCTGCCAGAGATCAGCGGCCGAACCATCAGCGGCCTGGCCCAGATCCTTCACGAGGCATCAGGCAGATCGATAAAGGATTGCGTTTCGGCGATAATGTTGACACTTGACGTGCAGAGGAACGTGGACGACATCGAGCGGAGGGTTCAATACGTTAGGGCTAGGGAGATTCGGCAGGGAACCGCGAATAAGATCTGGCAAGACGCCATCGACGAGATGGCTACTGTGGGGGATAAGAACTCGCTGAAGGCCATTAGAAGAAAGTACGATACCCTCCTGAGCAAGGTGGCTATCGACACAGAGCGCGCCCCTGTTAGGATCTGCATCGTCGGCGAGATCTACGTCGTGCAGGAGCCATACATCAATCAAGATATCGAGGCCGAACTGGGCAAGCTGGGCGCAGAGGCGAACAGGTCCGAGCAGGTCAGCCAGTGGCTTTCGGTATTTCCTGGCGTTATCCTGGACTGGCTCGGCATCGGCCACAAAGCGCGCATTCGACGGTCCGAGCGGCCATACCTGAAATACTGGTCGGGCGAGACCGTGGGACAGACGGTGATGGCCAAGGAAGACGGCTACGATGGCGTCATCCAGCTCGCGCCCTTCACCTGCACGCCAGAGGTGGTGGCGCAAAACGTATTGCCAAGATTGCGAAAGGATGCGGACATACCTGTCCTGACCATCATCCTCGACGAGCAGACGGCGCGAACGGGCACGATCACGCGCCTGGAGGCATTCGTCGACCTCCTGCAGCGCCGCCGCGCCACCAGCCCGCGCCGCCTCCGGCCAAAGCTTCTCAAGCACATCACCCTGCCACCGATGCCATCGCCGCAATCAAAGTAATGGGTCTACCTACAGGTTGACAAGTAGCTGGCAGTTACCATACCATAGCCAGAGGTGAGCGCTAAGTATCCCCCCTCCCTTTGAAAGAGGGGATACTTATCCCTGCGCTTTCTCGCACACGTAGGCCGTTCGGCCGCCGAAGCTGATCTTCTTGACAGGGGAGTCGTGTTCGAGGCAAACCTCTCGCCCATGGACTGCTTCCTTGTAACCGCCTACCTTGCCACGAAAGTCGCGCATCTCAGGCCCGCCACCTTGATCGACGGCAGACGTCAAGATTTCACGAATCGCGCGTTGAAGCCGCTTGACCTCTTCGTCACTCAAGGTCGAGCATTTGCGCGCGGGGTAAATCCCGGCGGCGTGGAGAACCTCGTCGGAGTAGATGTTGCCGATGCCGCCAATAATCGACTGGTCCATTAGTAGGCTCTTGATCGCCTGAGATGGCTTCGACGCGACGATCTCTTTCAGCTTGCCAGGAGTAAAGGCTTCGTCAAGCGGGTCGATGCCCGACTCCGCCCAACGGACGGGCAGTTCTTCTTTGCTCACGAAATGAGCGTAGCCCATAAACGTCTTGTCCATGTAGAACGCGGAGCCATCGTCGAAAACCAGCGTCAAGAAGGCTTTCGGTGGAACCTCGTTCCTGGGAACTTTCCCCACATCGCTCCTCAGCCCCATATGCAGCCAGAGGCTGCCGTCGCCCTCCAGGAACAAGGCCACCGCCTTTGCTCTTCGCTGCACTTTCTCGACGCGTCCCTTCGCCTTTTGCACGAACTCATCGGGCGGCAGATTCAACGCCTTCGGCTCGCGGAAACGCACCTCGACTATCCGCTTGCCGACCACCGTCCTGCGGAGTTCAAGGGCCAGCGTTTCAGCTTCAGGCAATTCAGGCACTCTTAGGTCACCTTCCTTTCATTTGCTCCGGGAGCGCTTCAACCTGGCCAGAAGTTCAGGCAAAGGCAACGCGTTGAGCACGTCGGGCTTCTCGATCCAGCCTCGGCGCGCTGTGGCGACGCCGTAGCGCATGAACTCCAACTGTGGAATAGCGTGGGCATCGGTATTTATGGCAATCATCACGCCAAGTTCTTTCGCCCTGCGGACGCTGATATCGTTCAGATCTAGCCTGTCAGGCGCGGCGTTGATCTCCAACGCCGTGTGCGTCTCCGCGGCGACGGCGAACACCGCCTCGAGGTCGATCTCGTAGGGATAGCGCCTGCCGATGATTCGCCCCGTGGGATGGTTGAAGACGTCGACGTAGGGATTGCGCATGGCGGCGATCACTCGCTGAGTGATCTTATCAACTGGCTGTCCCATTGCGAAGTGGATCGAGGCGCTCACGATATCGAATTCCTTCAGAACCTCGTCATCGTAATCGAGCGTGCCATCGGCACGAATATCCATCTCGATGCCGGCGAGGATTCTAAAGGGGTGCAGCCGCTCGTTTAGCTCGTCGATGTCTTGCCTCTGTTCCCTTACTCGCTCGATGGACAGCCCGTGGGCAACGCCCAGAGACTTGGAGTGATCGCAGATAGCGAGATACGAGTAGCCTTTGGCCATCGCCGCTCGCGCCACCTCTTCCAGCGTGTTGTGCCCGTCGCTCCAGTCGGTATGAACGTGCAGGTCGCCTTCGATGTCGCCCATTTCGATCAGGTCAGGCAGCCTGTCTGCAGTTGCGGCCTCGATCTCGCCTCGGTCCTCCCTCAACTCTGGTGGCATGCAGGCCAGGCCAAGCGCGTTGTAGATTTCCTCCTCCGTATTACCGCCGATTCTCCTGCCAGTCTCTCCCTCGAAGATGCCATACTCGTTGATCTTCAGACCGCGTTTCTGAGCAAGCTCACGCAGCTTCACGTTGTGGTTCTTCGAGCCTGTGAAATACTGCAGGGCAGACCCGAACGACACCGGCTTCACGACCCGCAGGTCGATTTGAAGGTCATCCACGGAGAGAACGCTGCTCTTGGTTGGGCCGTGCGCGATGACCTCCTTGACGATGGGCAGCGTGTTGAAGCAGGCCATCAGCTCTTCGGGAGAATCCGAGGAGGCCAGAATGTCGATGTCGCCGATAGTCTCCTGCCTGCGCCTGATGCTACCGCTGGGCTCCACCTGCCGAGCAGCAGGACAACCCTGAAGCATCTCGGCCACGGCCTCCGCCCGCGGCAGGGCATCCCCAAGAAGAAGGCGCCGCGAGCGATTCCGCCACCTTTCCAGTTCTCGGATAAGCTTGTCTTCGCTTTTCTCTCCCATCCCTGGCAGCGCCTGAAGGCGATGCTCGTGCGCGGCCTTCTCCAGGTCGTCGATCCCCATCACGCCGAGCTTCTCGTAGACGAGCTTGACTTTCTTCGGTCCCAGGCCGGGGACTTGCAGCAACTCGACGAGGCCAGCGGGGATAGCGGCCTTGAGGTCTTCGAGGTATTGCACCCTGCCAACCTTCAGGTACTCGTCTATCCTCGCCGCCAGGGATTCGCCGACGCCCTGTATCTCTTGCAACCTGCCCTGCGCGCTGAGCGTTTCGACGTCAAAGCTCAAGCCTTCGATGCGCCGCGCAGCCTCACGGTAAGCGCCGACCCTGAAAGCGCTCTCGCCCTTGATCTCGAGCAGGTCCGCTATGTCACCCAGCAGCTTGGCAACTTCTTTATTTCTCACGTCAGTTTCAAAGACCTCACGATAAAGCACGCTCTCCACAGAGCCACGGAGACACCGAGAGTTTCACAATCTTCCCTCCGTATCCCTATGCCTCAGTACGTAATCTCCAGGAGCATTCACGAGTCCCTCCTCATGCGTCGATAGCGCGGCTATTCGCCCGTCATCGGCGTGCTGTAAGTATATATCGCCGCCGTCGAAAGTCAATGCTCTCTCAGGGTTCGGTAATCGAATACGACAGGGCGATTCCCTTGCTCCTCATGACCGAGTACGAGTTGTCGAATAGCAGCAGGTAATCGGCGCTCTCGTCCGATAGCCAGGAGAACCGATAACTCCCTTTCACTCGATTTTGCGAGATCAATAGCTGCGCCCGTCCTGCCACCTTGAACAGCCCGAAGCTGATGTCGTGATCGGCCACAGTAAACGTGCCTTCCAGCCGCGCACCCTTGTTTAGATGGAGCCGTTCCTCGTAAGTTCCCCGAGGCTGCACCCTGAAAGCGAGGTTCTTGTTGAAAACGCATCGAGGACATTTCTACCCGACCCAGGCTTAACGCTCGGGCATAAGCGCGACGCGGCGGGCAGGCCGTTTGACAAGGCAGGTAGTCCTGAGTATAATGTCACTATATAAGCGGACTATATCACGCTATAACCGACTATACCTCGTGTCGAAAAATGCTTCCGGAGCAAGCAATGGGCAGAATCAAACTGAGATTACCTATCGTTCGAGCGGAGCGGCGCTTGTCGCAGCGCCGGTTGGCGGCGCTAGCGGGCGTGCGCCCAGATACAGTATCGGCGCTTGAAAGAGGCAAGAGTGCAGGCATTCAATTCGATACCCTGGCCAGAATCTGCGAGGCGCTGGACTGCGAGCCAGGAGAGCTATTCGAGATCGAGCCAGACTCCCATTGGGTGCCCATTCTGGGCGGCCCTGATGAGGATGAGATCGTGCGGCAGCGCCTCCGGGAGGCTGGGAGGATCGTGGATGGCCCTTCATTCGTGGCCGAGCTACTGAAGGAGGCAAGAGAGCGCGTCCCAAGGGCGAGACGGCGAAAGTAGATGGCATATCGATACGAATTCATCGAGGCGGCCGCCAAGGACCTTTTCAAGCTGACCCGGCGCAACCAACCTCTCTTGCCCGAGATCGTGGCGGTGCACATTCCGACGATTCTCAAGGACCCTAACCAGGCTGGGGAGCCCAAGAAAGGGGACCTCGCGCACGTGCGCGCATACGATCTGAAGGTGAAGTGGATAGCGTACCGACTCATTTATGCCATCGAAAGCGACGTGGTCCGCTTCATCGCCATTGGGCCGCACGATGTGGCCTATGGTCGAGCGCGACGGCGGTAACACCGTCGCGGCGAGCCCATTACACATCCCCTGTTTATTGAGGCCCACGTTGGGGTTGATCTGCTACACTGGACCGGAGGTGCAGTATGAGCGATGGTCTGAAAAGCAGGGGCATGGTCATTTCGCCGCGCTGGTTGCAGGGAGCCGTTCTTACGTTTGTCTTCGGCTTCACGGTGTTAGGCTTCCTCGCCACGACCATCTATCGCGACGAGCCGCCCATACCGGGCAAGGTCGTCGATCCCGCGGGGCGCGTCATCTTCACCAGAGACGACGTTTTCGGTGGCCAGAGCGTCTTCGAGAAATACGCGCTCATGGAGTACGGCTCGCTCTTCGGCCACGGCGCCATTCTCGGCCCCGACTTCACCGCCGAATACTTGCACCTGCAGGCTGAGGAGATGAGCAGAACTCCCAGCGCAGAAGGACAGCGCCCCGGCGCCCTCAGCCCGATCGACCAGGTGGCCGAGGATCTGCACCAGAACAACTACGACCCCGACACGGACACGCTGACCTTCATCGCTGGACAGGCCGCGGCGTTCGATACCTTGCGCGAGTTCTACAGCGCCCGATTCGATAGCCCGACGGGCGAGAATATAGTCCCACCAAACTTCATCCAGAACCCCGAAGAAATCCGCAAGCTCACCGCCTACTTCGCCTGGTCGGCCTGGGCCACAACGGCCAATCGGCCTGGCCACGATTATTCTTATACTAACAACTGGCCGCCAGAGACGCTCGTGGGCAACCTCCCGACGGCCGATTCCGTCACTTGGAGCGTTCTCTCCATCATCGCCCTCCTCGGCGGCGCAGGGATCGTCCTGTTCTTCTTCGGCCGCTATGACTGGCTGGGCTGGCGAGGCGTCGAGCTCGAGCAGCGCCAAGTACGCTTCATCCCGCCCGGAAACGTCCGGCTGACCCCTGGACAGCGAGCGACGGCCTGGTATTTCCTGATCGTGGCGCTTCTCTTTCTGGCCCAGACATTGGTCGGCGGCGTCATCGCCCACTACAGGGCTGACCCCACCGGCACTTTCTACGGCCTGAACCTGTCCGCCTTGCTGCCGTATAACCTCGCCCGCACCTGGCACCTTCAGTTGGCCATCTTTTGGGTCGCCGCGGCTTACCTTGGCGCGGGCATCTTCATCGCTCCACTCATCACGGGCAGGGAGCCGAAGGGCCAGAGAAATCTGTCGTATCTTCTTCTTGGGGCGCTGGTAATCGTCGTGGTGGGAAGCCTTATAGGCGAGGCAGCCAGCATACGCAACCTCCTGGGCGACCTCTGGTTCTGGATAGGGGCTCAGGGTTGGGAGTATCTGGACCTCGGCCGCGTCTGGCAGGCGCTCCTCACGATTGGCCTGTTCTTCTGGGCCCTCATCGTCTATCGGGGGTTGCGCCCCAAGTTTAGCGGGGAGAGCATCGGCAACATGCCCTATCTGTTCTTCTATGCCTCACTGGCCATACCAGTCTTTTACGCGGTGGGCATGCTGGCCAACCCCAGTAGCGGCTTCGCGGTGGTTGACTTCTGGCGGTTTTGGGTGGTGCACCTCTGGGTCGAGGACTTCCTGGAGTTGTTCACGACCGCCACGGTGGCATACGCGTTCGTGCTCCTGGGCATTGTCTCCGAAAAAGTGTCCACTCGGGTCATCTACCTCAGCATCATTCTCTATTCCGCTGGTGGCGTCATCGGCACGTTGCACCACCTCTACTTCAACGGCTCGCCGGCTCAGTTCATGGCGCTGGGCGCCTTCTTCTCGGCGATGGAGGTAATCCCGCTGTTGCTCCTGACCTTCGAGGCATGGAGCTTTCTGCAGATCGGCGAGGCCAGGGCTGGCGGTCCTAACCAGTTCCCCCATAGATGGGCCGTCTGGTTCCTGGTGGCGGTCGGCGTCTGGAACTTCCTGGGGGCTGGTGTATTCGGCTTCCTGATCAACCTGCCCATCGTCAGCTATTACGAGATCGGCACCAACCTGACGGTGAACCACGGCCACACGGCGATGTTCGGCGTGTACGGAATGCTGGCCGTGGCGCTGCTGCTCTTTTGCCTGCGCTACATCGTGAGGCCGGACAGATGGAGCACCAGGGCAGAAGCGATTTCCTTCTGGTCCGTGAACGTTGGCCTCGCCTGGATGGCTTTCGCGAACCTCTTCCCCATCGGGATGTTGCAGATTTACGACAGCGTTCAGAACGGGTACTGGCACGCCCGCAGCCTGGAGTTCGTCCTCAGCGAACCAATCCACTTCCTGGAATGGGCACGGTTGCCTGGGGACGCCCTCATCATCCTGGGAGGCACGCTGCCGCTGGTCTATCTTGCCTTCCAGGCAGTTCGGTACCCCAAGCAAGTCACAGCGGCAGCAGAGCCCGAGAAAGCCGCGCTGTTCACGGAAGTGACGGAGTGAGGCACTTAGCAACTCCGTGTCTCCGTGCCTCGGTGGCGCCAAACGTACCTGAAGGATAACCAACCCTACGCCGCTGGCGCCGCGCGCTTCCCTTCACCTGTCAGTCGTGCCCTCGACGGCATTTGAGCTATCTTGGCCGCTTGCATTGGGACAGGCTCCACGTTCAGCCTCGAAGTGTCGCGTCTGTAAAAATAGGCGAACGTCCAATCCAGCGCCATCCCCAGCTTGTCCCGAAAACCTGTCAAGAGAGCCAGGTGAACAGTCCGCCACAAGAGCCAGCCGGCGAAGCCACGCACGGTTTTGCCGTCGAATTCGGCCACGCCCGAGTTCCGACCGAGGGAAACCATGTCGGCAACGTGGCGATAGTGAAAAGGTATGAGCGGTTTGCCTCGGATTGTTCGCAGGGCGTTCTTGGCCGCGGTCTCGCCCCCCTGGATCGCCACGGAAGCCAGCATAGGAACCGGCTCGCCTGTCTTGGGGTCCTCAGGAAAGGCATTATCGCCCACCGCAAATACACCAGGCTGGCCAAGCACCCGAAGATACTTGTCGACTCTCAGCGTGTCTCCCTTGCCTTTCGGCACGGCCAGACCCGCCGCGACTTCGTTTGCTTCGACACCCGCGGTCCAAACAACGGTCCTCGTTCGTATGGTTTGTCCGCCTTCCGTCTCAACCAGGTCGGGCTGAACCCTCCTGACCTTGGCGTTCAACATCACCTCGACGCCGCACGAAGTCAGGTGTCTCATAGCCTCCCAGGCCAGCGTCTCACTCATGTGGTCGAGCAACTTGTCCCGCGCCTCGACGACCACGATCCTCACCTGGCTCAGGTCCAGGCTCCGATACTCTGGCGCAAGCACTTCGTAGACGAGGTCGTGCAACGCGCCGGCGAGCTCCACCCCTGTCGCGCCGCCACCCACGATAACGAAGGAGAGCAACTCGCGGCGAAGGTCGGGATCCTGTTCTCCGCTCGCGGCCTCGAAGGCATCCAGCACCCTGTTTCGCAAGTTCAGCGCATCCTCGACAGTTTTCAGGGGCGAGCCGTACTTCTCCGCGTCCGCCTGATGGAAGTAGTTTGTCTTGCTGCCCAACGCGATTATCAGATAGTCGTAGTCGATGGGCTTGCCATTGGCAATGTTCACGCGCCTGCCGGCGAAGTCGATGCCCTCCACCCTCGCGTCCAGGAAGCTGAAGCCGTTTCTATCGCCAAGGGGACGGAAAGGGCACACCACGTCCCACGGATTCACGCCGCAAGCCGCCACCTGGTAGATCGGTGGCGTAAACAGGTGATAGTTATCCTTATCGACCAGGAGGACGTCTATCAATCCCCCTCCTTGCCTTCCCAGCGTATTCGCGGCCGCGAGCCCGCCAAATCCGCCGCCGAGAACCACCACTTTCGGCCGACGCTCGCCTTTGCGATGTCCGTTTGCAGATGGGCACGCGGGCGCCCGCAGGTGTTGAAAGGCGTAAAATCCGCCGAGAACTCCTCCGGCGGCGAGAAACAACCACGTCTTCTTCATGGTGACCCTCCTCCATCGCTCTATAGAGGTGAGACATTCGTTATGCACCCGAGCGCGCCACGAGGCAATAGCGAATGCTCCGTCACCAGCAACAGCAATAGTTGTGCCGACGCGCAATCGATTTCCCCTCATCTTCGATTTTCCAGGGTCTTTTCATTATCGCGATAAACGGGTAAACTGAAGCACACCATCTTAATGAGGAAGACGAGCAGATGGTGAGGAGGTATCTCGAATGCAAGCGCTGACCGGGATCGAGATCCTGGATCTCTCCCTGTTGTTTCCAGGGCCCTACTGCACCTCGCTGCTGCACTGGATGGGTGCGCAGGTGTTGAAAGTCGAACGGCCAGGCGTTGGCAGTTTTGACCGGCAGGTGCCCGGTTTGTTTGCCAACCTCAATTGGGGCAAGCGGAGCCTGACGCTGGATCTGGGACGCGAAGAGGGCAGAGCCATCTTCCACCGCCTGGCAGAGAAGGCTGACGTGATCGTCGAGGGCTTCCGGCCAGGGGTGGTGACGCGACTTGGCGTGGATTACCAGGCTATTCGAGCCATCAATCCGAAGATCGTTTACTGTTCGATCTCGGGATTCGGCCAGGACGGCCCCAATCGTGACAAGCCCGGGCACGATGTCAACTACCAGGCCCTTAGCGGCATGCTGGGCGCATACTCGGCACAGGGAGCCACAGGAGCGGACACCGCGATGCCGCTGGCCGATCTCTCCTCGGGACTCTTCGCCGCTTTCGCGGTCGTGAGCGCGTTGGTGGAGCGCCAGCGGACCGGGCAGGGGAAGTATATCGATATCTCCATGGCCGACGGTCTGTTTGCCTGGGTGGCCACGTACGATCTGATGCGCTTCCCGCCGGATTCGCCGTGCTTCCAGCCGGGGCACGACCATGCGATAAGCGTATTGCCTCATTACGGATTCTTCGAGACGCGTGATGGCAGACAGCTCACTCTGGGGGTCGTTGGCGAGGATCACTTGTGGAAAAACCTCTGCGCCGCAACGGGACTGGCCCGCTGGGCCGACCTGGACTTTGCGGCGCGCGTTCGGGCGCGGGATGAGATAGAGGAGGAGTTGCGCCGCGTGCTTCGGCAGAAGGATCGCGACGAATGGCTGCGGCTCTTCGAGGCGGCAGATGTGCCGGCCACGCCGGTTAACACGTTCACAGAAGCAGCACGGAACCCGCAGCTTGTCCACCGCCGACTCATGTCGCAGATGACGGGTCCGGGGGGCCTCATCACGCCGCTCGTGCGCAACCCGATCCTGCCGCCGAACGCCGAGATCGAAGGTGTTGGCCCGCCGGAGTTGGGTGAGCACACCGTCGAGGTTCTAGAGATGCTCGGCTATGGAACTGAGCAGATCGAGCGGCTGCGTGGCTCAGGAATCATCTGAATCCCCAAGCAGACCTAATACTCACGTTATGGTATACTTACCCCCGATTGGCACTCATATTGCAGCATGGAACTCGAAAACCGGTCTACTGCCAGGGAGTGCGGGGGCGCTGAGAGTGAGTTCGGTGCGTTTGGTCGCGGCCATAATCGCGGGGAAACTGGTGGCTTTCGTGAGCCGCCATTTAAATTTGGGCGGGGGGACCACCTTCCCCGGCCAAGTCACACGACGAATCGACCCCAGGGCATTGGAGAAGATGACGGCGAGACTGGAGCAGGGATGCATCATCGTCACCGGCACCAACGGCAAGACGACCACCACGCGGATGATCTCCAACATCCTGCGGCACGCCGGCTTCAAGCCAGTGCACAACCGATCTGGAGCCAACCTTATAACTGGCGTTACGTCAGCCATTCTGAACTCGTCGAGCCTTCTCGGCCAGCCACGTGGCGATGTTGGCCTTTTCGAGGTCGACGAGGCCAACCTGCCCAGGACCCTGGCCGAGACACATCCGAAAGTGGTGGTCATCAACAACCTCTTTCGCGACCAGCTTGACCGCTATGGCGAGATCGACTACGTTGCCGGCCTCTGGCGCGGCGCGCTGCAAACCCTGCCGCCATCAGCTTGCGTCGTGCTAAACGCCGATGACCCACTTGTGGCGAGCCTGGGCAAGTCCACCAGAGCAAGAGTCCTTTACTTCGGCATCGAGGATGAGCGATATGGGAACCAGATCCTGGAGCACGCCGCCGATTCAAAAAGCTGCGTTAACTGCGGCGCCCGCTACGTGTATGACGTCGCCTTCTACGGCCACGTTGGCAAGTACGCCTGTCCTGTTTGCGGCGAGAAGCGTCCCCTACCTAACCTTTACGCTGCTCACCTCATGCTGGCCAGCACGAGCGGGTCTGAGCTTTCGCTGAGCACGCCCGACGGGCCACTGGAAGTCAAGGTGAGCCTGCCAGGCCTTTACAACGTCTACAACACGTTGGCGGCAGCCGCGACGGGATTCGCCCTGGACATCCCGGTCGTGGCTATCAAGCAAGGCGTCGACACGTTTTCGGCGGCCTTCGGCAGGATAGAGCGCGTGGCCATCGGCGACAAGATGGTCTTTCTGGCGCTGGTCAAGAACCCAGTTGGCTTCAACGAGGTGCTGCGGACGCTCTTCCTGGACGGCTTGCCCAAGAACCTGTTAATCTTGATCAACGATAATATCGCCGATGGCACCGACATCTCCTGGCTCTGGGACGTCGACTTCGAGGCGCTGCAAGGGAAGGTTAACAGCGTCGTCATTTCGGGAACGAGGGCCGAAGACATGGCGGTGCGCCTGAAATACGCCCTGGTCGATACCGCGGCCATCTCGCTGGAAACCGATCTCGACAAAGCGCTGCAGGCGGGACTCACCAATGTCGGCGAAGGGGGCACTCTTTACGTCTTGCCCACCTACACCGCGATGCTCGAAATTCGAGCGCTGATGCAAAAGATGGGGTACGTCGGCAAATTCTGGCAGGATTAGACGCGGGGTGAACGTGACGAGATGAACAGCTTGAAACTGAGAATCTGCCATCTCTACCCGGACTTGATGAACATTTACGGGGATCGAGGCAATATCATCGCCCTTTCACGCCGAGCACAGTGGGCCGGCATCGAGGTCGAGGTGGTGAATGTGCCACTGGGCGCCAGTCTCGACGCCAGCGCCTGTGACATTATCTTCATTGGCGGCGGGCAGGACAAAGAGCAGGCGTTGATCGCCAAAGACCTTCAGGAGGTGAAGGGTAAAGCCATCATCGAAGCGGTACAAGAAGGCGCCGCCCTGCTGGCCGTCTGCGGAGGTTATCAGCTTCTTGGGAAGTACTTCAAGACCGGCGCCGATGCTGTGCTGCCGGGCATCGGGCTTTTTGATGCCTGGACGGTAGCGGGATCGAAGCGGTGCATCGGCGACGTTCTAGTCGAGTGCGATTTCACAGGCGAGCGGCACACGCTGGTCGGGTTCGAGAACCACAGCGGAAAAACCTACCTCGGGGAAAGCCTGAAGCCCCTGGGCAAGGTCCTCCACGGATTCGGGAACAACGCGGAAGACGGCAGGGAAGGCGCCATCTACAAGAACGCCTTCGGCACCTACCTGCACGGTTCCATACTGCCGAAGAACCCGTGGTTCACCGACCATCTGATTCGCGTAGCTTTGCAGCGGCGATACGGAGACCAGGCTTCGCTTGCCCGCGTCGACACATCCTTCGAGGATCGAGCTCACCAGGCGGTTATCGCCAGAATCCGCAACCGCGGCAAATTGGATACTGGCGCGATCTAACGTGGTGGAGTAAGCGAGGGGATTGGGAAGGGATCGATGGAGTCCGGACTGACGGAATCTAGACACAGACTGGCTGGCGCCGCGCTTATCATGATGGCGGCCATTACCGTCAGCCGCCTCACCGGCGTGTTGCGCGAGATGGTAATCGCCTATCAATTTGGCACGGGCAGGGAATACGAGGCATACCTGGCTGGCAACCGCATTCCCGATTTCATCTTTCAAGTCGTGGCCGGCGGCGCCGTGGCCTCAGCCTTTATTCCCGTGTTCACCGGCTACCTGGCTCGGAACCAGCGCGAAGAAGGCTGGAAGATGGTGAGCACGCTCTTCAACCTGGGCATCGCCATCTTGGTCCCTATCTGTGCGCTGCTGATGGCCTTCTCGCCTCAAGTGATCCACGTGATCGCCCCAGAGTTCGACAGCAAGACGAGCGCGCTCGCGGCCGATCTCGCTCGTGTAATGCTGCTTTCGCCCATCTTCTTCACTATAGGCTGCTTTGTCACCAGCGTGCTCAATTCTCATCGCAAATTCTTTCTGGCCTCGCTTGCGCCTTCGGTTTACAACGTTGGCATTATCGGCGGCGCGCTCTTCCTGGCCAAGCCTTTTGGCCTCTACGGCCTGGCTTTGGGCTCGGCGACGGGCGCCTTGCTTTTCCTCCTGGTGCAGGTCCCTGGGCTCGTGCAGGTGCGAATGGCTTACAGCAAGATCCTCGACATCCATCACCCTGGAGTGCGGCAGGTGGGAAAGCTGATGTTGCCGCGCACCATCGGCCTGGGAGTAACGCAGATAAACTACTTCGTCACGCTAATCCTGGCCTCGGGATTGGCCGAGCGGTACGCCGCCCTGAACTACGCCTGGACGCTGACGATGATGCCGCTGGGGATATTCGCCATGGCCATCTCCACGGCGGTTTTCCCCACGCTGGCCACACAGGGGGCGCTGGATCAAATGGCCGACCTGCGGCGAACGATGACAGGAGCGCTGAGACTTATTCTATACCTGACCATCCCTGCCAGCGTCGGCCTGATCGTATTGCGCTACCCCATCATCCAGTTGCTCTTCCAACGGGGACTA
>JAMCWX010000031.1:24402-45939 GCA_023480885.1 Chloroflexota bacterium
TTTTGAGCCTTCGCGCTGCAGTTCTACGCGGCGGCCCTCTTTGCCCAATCGGCCACTGAGATCGTCACGCGAGCATTTTACGCGTTGCAGGACACGCGCACCCCCGTCATCGTGGCGGTGGCAACTATGGTCGTTAACGTCGCTCTGTCCTTGATTCTCGTCCAGTTCCTTTCCCACGGAGGGTTGGCGTTGGCCACATCCATCGCGGTTACTCTCGAAGCCCTCACGTTGCTCTACATTGCGCGCCGTCGCCTGGGAGGGCTGGGCGAGCAGCGACTGTTCTCTTCGGTCGTCAAGACCTCGATCGCGGCAGTTCTTATGGGAGTGGTGGTCATCTGGTTCGCCGGCTACCTGGCGCTTTACCTGGACTCGTTCAACCTCCCGCAGCTTGCCAATCGCCTGCTGTTCGTGGGCGCCTCTATTCTAGTTGGCGCGGCCAGCTATCTCGCCTTCTCCTTCATCCTTCGCTCCGAAGAGCTGATGCAAGTACGCGGCATGCTGGCCACGAGGTTGAGGCGCGACTCGCGGCACTAAAGTGCTCGCGTCAACCCGCTGTGCAGAGTGCGCCTTCGATACGCGGGTTGACGGTGAGACTTCAGTCCGCCGAGGTCATCCTCTTCCCTTTCCTCGCTTTTGTTTTTGTCGGAAGGCCCAAAATGATGTATACTACTTTAAGAGCGCCGGCTTGGGGCGGGTTTGAAACCCGCCTCTACGTTTGAAAGACCGGGAATGAAGCAGAATTACATTCGCAATTTTTCGATAATCGCACATATCGACCACGGCAAGACGACCTTGAGCGACAGGCTCCTGGAGTACACCGGCACTATCAGCGAACGGGAGAAGGCCGAGCAGTTGCTGGACTCGATGGACCTGGAACGGGAGAAGGGCATTACTATCAAGGCGCGCGCCGTGCGCATGAATTACCAGGCGAAAGACGGGCAGAGCTACGAGCTCAACTTGATCGACACGCCAGGGCACGTCGACTTCACTTACGAGGTCAGCAGGAGCCTCGCTGCCTGCGAAGGTGCGCTGCTGGTGGTCGACGCTGCCCAGGGCATCGAGGCGCAGACGCTGGCAAACGTCTACCTCGCCCTCGAACACGACCTGGCGATCATTCCCATCGTCAACAAGATCGATTTGCCCAACGCCGAGCCTGAGAAGGTAGCTCAGGAGATCGAGGACGTCATCGGCATCCCGAAGAACGAGGTGATCTTCGCCTCTGCCAAGGACGGCACGGGCACGGATCAGATCCTCGAGGCTGTCGTACACCGCGTGCCCCCGCCAAAGGGCAACGTTCATCAGCCGCTGCGCGCCCTTATCTTCGACTCGCATTACGACTCCTACAAGGGCGTCATCGCCTACGTGCGCGTCGTCGACGGCGCAGTCAGTCCGAGCAGCGATCTGCTGATGATGTCCACGGAGAAGCGCACCAACGTGCTCGAGATGGGCATTTTCAGGCCGCAAATGACGCCGGTGGAGGGACTCGCGGCAGGCGAAGTTGGGTACATCGCCACAGGATTGAAGAACGTCGCCGACTCGCAGGTTGGTGACACTATCACCGACGCCTCTAATCCCGCGGAGTTGCCGCTGCCGGGCTACCGCGCCGCCAAGCCAATGGTCTTCGCCGGGCTCTACCCGGTCGAGAGCTCGGAGTACAACCTGCTGCGAGATGCGCTGGAGAAGCTGCGCCTGAACGACGCGGCCCTCGTCTTCGAGCCCGAAAGCTCGATCGCTCTCGGCTTCGGGTTCCGCTGCGGCTTTCTGGGCCTGCTCCATATGGAGATCGTCCAGGAACGGCTGGAGCGGGAGTATAAGCTCAACCTGCTGACCACGTCGCCCAGCGTCGAGTATCAGGTGACCACGACCGATGGCCACGAGCTGCTGGTGGACAATCCCGCGGCTCTCCCCGACGCCGGTCTGATAGCGGAGATCAGGGAACCGTGGATGAAGATCACCATCATCACGCCCAGCAGCCACATCGGCGCTATCATGGACCTGGTCACCTCGCGACGGGGCGAATTCGACAAGCTGGAATACCTGGACACGCAGCGGGTCATGCTCACCTACGGCGTGCCCCTGAGCGAGATACTCGTCGACTTCTACGATCAACTGAAGTCTCGCACCCAGGGCTACGCCTCGCTCGATTATGCCCTCAACGATTACAAGCCGTCGAAGCTGGTCAAGCTGGAGATACTGGTCAACAACCAGCCCGTGGACGCGCTATCGCTCATCACGCACGTGGACACCGCCTATCCGCGCGGCAAGGAGCTCGTCGGCAAGCTGCGCAAGCTGATTCCCCGGCAGTTGTTCGACGTGCCCATACAGGCCGCCATTGGCAGCAGGGTAATCTCCCGCGAAACCATCTCGGCGATGCGCAAGAACGTGCTGGCCAAGTGCTACGGCGGCGACGTCACCCGAAAGCGCAAGCTGCTCGAAAAGCAGGCCGAGGGCAAGAAGCGTATGAAGCGCGTGGGCAACGTCGAAATTCCTCAGGAAGCGTTCATGGCCGTTCTGAAGCTGGGAGATAACGATTAAGGACTATCTCAGCGCTCGCCAGCCTTCGGAGGCTCGTGCCTATGCGTCCTGCGAACTCTGTGTTCCTCAAGGATGACTGGCGGCTCTTCCCACGACACGGCGCCCAGGAGATTGTCCAGCACGCCAGCTTCTCGCGCGCGGTCGATCGACTCGTGCGTGACCATGTCGCCAGCGTTTAGAATCACCCTCTCGTTCTGGTCCAGAACCACGCGGGAAACACGCCGGCCCACCGCCTCACTTGCGCCCCTGCCAGCAGTTTGTCCTGGCTTCGAGCCAGCCCGCGGCCCCGCGGTCCTGCGCACCTCTTTCAAGGCTCTAGCGGCTTCTTCGCGCAGCCTCTCCATAGCCCCTCGGGCTACGCTCGTCCCCGCGGCCAATACCAGGTCCTGCAAGACCCCTTTTTGCTCTGCCTGTGACGCCATCTGCTCGCTGATAGTATCTCCCTGGTGAACGATCTCGGTGCCGTCGGGGGCGGCCACGGTCCGGTCAGCCACTTTGCCGACGGCGAACCTCTTCTGTTGCTCTGCGGTGGCCTTCATAGCTGCGTCGCGCGCTTTTTCCAGTTCCTCCACCGTGCGCGCCAGAACTTCCTCGCCACGGCGACGCGCCTCCTCGAGTCCGCGCTGGATCCCGCTGGTAACCTCTTCCTCCACCAGCACGCCCGTCTCTGGCGGCACATAGGCGATCTCGTCGCCAACCTTCAATCTATCCGGCATCGGAACGAAGATTCGGCCGCGGGTTATGGTGGTCAGGAAGCCGCCTGCAACCTCAAAGCCCTTGGCCTCGCCTGTCACCTCGTCGAGGAAAACGTCCTCAATCGTCCCCAGGTCTCTCCCGTCTTCCGTGAACATACGCAGACCGGTCACGACCTTGCGCTCGTCGAAAGCCTTCTTAATCTCGCTATCTTCCGAGATGCGGATGATGGCCTGCTCGTTGGATATGACGATCGCGTCACGCCCAACCGTCTTAATTGCTCGGAAAGGCAAGACTTTGGCCTCGGCAAACCAGCCCCCCTCGTCCACCAGGAGAGCCAGAATGCGCCTGTGGTCACTTGTGGGCAATACACCTTGGACAGTTGCTATTTTCTTGCCTGAATCGAAAGTAAGCACTGGTAAACAGGTAATCCCTTTGGCTTTTCTCATCGGTGCCTCCAAAGCCCTTCATCGGTGATTACATAGTCTGCAGAATGCGTGCCAATCTCACACGTCGTCTCTGGAACGGTTCGTGCAGACGGTAGCGGGGACTGGGATGATGGAACATAGGGAAGATCTCTGGCATAGCCTTGGCATAGATGAAGCTTGTCGAATCCTTGGGGTCGACCCATCGAAGGGCCTCAGCGAACAGCAAATACGTGAGCGGCAGGGGCAGTTCGGGCCGAACGTTTTCGGGGAGATCAAGGGCCCTGGCAAGAAAGAACTCTTGCTGGCGCAGTTTCGCAGCCTGGTCGTCCTGCTCCTCCTGGTCGCAGCCGTCATCTCCCTGCTGCTTGGCGAGAACCTCGACGCACTGGCGATCCTTGCCGCAATCCTGCTGAACACGCTGATCGGCTTTGCCACAGAATTGCGAGCAGAGCAGGCGCTGCAAGCTCTCAAGAAACTCGCGGCACCATCGGCCCACCTGTGCCGCTACTCGGAGGAAGTGGAGGTTCCCGCCAGCGAGGTCGTTCCCGGCGACATCGTAATCCTCTCGCCAGGTTCGAGAGTCCCGGCAGACGCAAGGCTGATCGACGAAGGAGACCTGACAGTCGACGAAGCCATCCTCACCGGCGAGAGCGAGTGGATCGAGAAGCACGTGGCCCCACTGCCGCCAGACACGCCCCTCCCCGAGCGCAGCAATATGCTCTATCTTGGGACAATCGTGACTGAGGGACACGGGACCGCCGTCGTGACCGCGACCGGCGTGGCGACGGAAATGGGCCGCATAGGACGCCTGATCGTCGAAACGCCGCACGAAGAGGCGCCACTGGAACGGGCGGTGGAGGGGTTGGGACGAACCCTGATCTGGGTCATCCTCGCGGCAGCGATTATCGTCGTCACGGTCGGCGTGCTGCACGACGAGCCGCTGTTCCTGATGCTCGAAACCGGCGTGGTCCTGGCTATCGCGGCCGTGCCCGAGGGGCTTCCCGCGGTGACGACCATCGCCCTGGCTTATGGTTTACACCTGCTAGTTAAGCGCAACGCTATCGTGCGGCGACTATCGGCTATCGAAACCCTGGGCAGCACCACGGTGATCTGCGCCGACAAGACTGGCACTCTCACCGAGGGCAGGATGACGGTGAGAAGGTTCGCGCTGGGCGGCCGGCTCATCGAGGTTACAGGCACGGGCTACGAGCCTCACGGAGAGTTCGTCTCCGGCGAGGTCGAGATCGATCCATCAACCGACCACGCGCTTTCCACGGCCCTGCGCATCGGCGTGCTCTGCAACAACGCCGCGCTCGAAATCGATCCGGAGTTGGGCTGGCACATCCACGGGGACGCAGGCGAGGCTGCGCTGCTGGTGGCGGGAATGAAAGGCGGCCTCGAAAAGCCGGCGCTGGCGGAGCAATACCCAAGGCTCAACGAGATACCTTTCGACGAACGCACCAAGCAGATGGTCACTTTCAACGCCAGTCCCGACGGCGGAGTCGTGGCCCTTGTGAAAGGCGCACCAGAAGTGCTACTGCCAGAATCGACCGACGTCCTTCTTCCCGAAGGGGTAAGACGAATAACCGACGAGGACAGGGAACGGATCAGACTGCAAAACCTGGAACTGGCTGGCAAGGGGCTGCGAGTGATGGCGCTGGCCTACCGTCAGTTAGCTCCTGTGTACGACACGAGCGAAGGGCTCAGGCAGTTGACGTTCGTCGGTCTCGTGGCTATCGCCGATCCACCCCGCAAAGGCGTCAAGGAGGCCATCGAGCGCTGCCGACAGGCTGGCATTCGCACGATAATGATCACCGGCGACCAACTGCTGACGGCGGTTGCCGTGGCTCGAGAGCTTGGGCTGAGGAAGAACAACCAGGTAGAGGCATTGGAGGCGCGCAATATTCCCGACCTCGAAACGAACCGCGCCCGCAGCCTTCTGCGGCATGTAAACGTTATCGCGCGCGTCGCACCGCAAGACAAGCTGGGAATCGTGCGTGCGCTGCAGGACGACGGCGAGATAGTGGCCATGACGGGCGACGGCGTCAACGATGCTCCGGCGCTCAAAGCAGCGCACATCGGCATCGCTATGGGCAAGCGCGGGGCGGACGTCGCCAAGGAAGCGGCCCACATGATCATAACCGACGACAACTTCTCTACCATCGTGGTAGCCATCGAGAGAGGAAGGATCATCTATTCGAACATCAGGCGGGCCATCCGCTTTCTGTTGACGGCCAGTTTCAGCACGATTCTCGTGGTTCTCATCGCCATTCCGGCCGACTTTGGACTCCCGCTGCTGCCTTTGCAGATCCTTTACCTCAATTTACTGGTGCACACCTTCCCAGCCATGGGCCTGGCGCTGGAGCCGGGAGGCGAGCGTGTCATGGACGAGCCGCCCCGCGATCCGCGAGAGCCGCTGCTTCCGTTGCGCCTTCTCGGTTCGATAGCGTGGCGCAGTCTTATCATCGCGGGCAGCACAGCTATCGTGTTCGTTCACGTTCAGCGCAATGGTCTGGACAGCAGCCGAGCCGTCACCGTGGCCTTCGCGACCATCGCGCTCGCGCTCCTGCTGCACATGTTCAACTCGCGCTCGGAGCATTTCCTCTTCAGCAACCATCGAAAAGAAGGCAATCCCTACATCTGGCTGGCATTTGCCGGAGCGCTCTCCCTGCAGTTGCTGGGAATCTACGCGCCACCGCTGCAAGTAGTGCTGCGCACAGTGCCACTCGGCCTCGCCGAGTGGTGGCTGGTGATTGCGGCGGCTGTGGCCCCAGCGGTTATCGTGGAAATGAGCAAGCTGCTCTGGCCTGTGGAGTACAGGACGAAGTCAATTCGCAGGGTCAAGGCAGCGAGAGAGCGGAAACAGGTGATTCGAAGCAAATAGGGGGGTGGCTCCAAGATGCACCTCGAATCACCGATTCCAGTTGTTCTTGAAACTAAATGCCAGTCGTTCTATAATGAAAACCACTTCGCTAGCGAGGAGGCAACGCAGCATGCAGATCCTGCGAGTAAATATGGATCAACGCTCGACATCACGAGAGGACCTGGACGACCATTGTCGGGATTGGGCTGGGAGAGGGCTCATCGCCAGGGTCCTGCTCCGGGAAGTGGAACCTACCTGCGCCGCCCTGGGGCCACGAAACAAGTTGATCATCGCGAATGGTTTTCTCGCGGGAACGCGTGTATCCAGCAGTGGACGAATCTCAGTCGGCGCTAAAAGCCCTTTGACTGGGGGAATCAAAGAGGCCAACGCCGGGGGGGTGGCTGGCGATGCCCTGGCCCGTCTGGGCCTAAGATCGATTGTCGTCGAAGGATCGCCAAAAGAGGACGCGCTGTATCTCCTAAAGATTGGAAAGGATAGCGCCGAATTTCTGTCAGCGGAGGAATTTCGCGGCCTCGGCACCTACGCCCTCTGTGACAAGCTCTACGAGCGCTATGGCAAGAAAATCGCGGTGATCTGCATTGGCCCTGCTGGAGAGCATCGGATGGCTGCCGCAGGCGTCGCTGTAAACGACGCCGATGGTTATCCTTCACGATACGCCGGCCGAGGTGGCTTGGGCGCCGTGATGGGCGCTAAAGGATTGAAAGCAATTGTCCTCGAAGACGTTCGCGCCGAAGTCCCAATCGCTAACAAGGAAGCCTTCCGAGAAGCGCAGAAGCGACTGAACGCGGCACTTCTAGAGAATCCAAGCACTGGCAAAGAGTTCCCTGAGTACGGCACGATAAGTATGCTCAATAAGATACACAAGCTTGGAGGCATACCAACAAGGAACTTCAGCCAGGGCACTTTTGATGAACATTATCCTAAGCTGAGCGCTGAAGGAGTCAGGCAGACTATAGTCGAACGAGGTGGCGAGGGCACCCCCACACACGGCTGCATGCAGGGTTGCGTCATTCGCTGCTCAAACGTCTTCCCGGACGCGCGGGGCAAGGCCATCGTCTCACCGCTGGAGTACGAGAATCTGGTCATGCTAGGACCGAACCTCGGCATCTTCTCCCTGGATCAAATCGCCAAGCTGAACTACATGTGCAACGATTTTGGCACGGATACCATCGAGACTGGCGTATCCATCGGCGTAGCCATGGAAGCTGGCATCATTCCTTTTGGCGATTTCGAGGGCGCCGCTAAGCTTATGAACGGGATTGCCGAAGGCACTGTATTGGGAAGAGTGATTGGCCAGGGTGCCGCAACCGCCGGCCGCGTGCTCGGTGTGAAGCGCGTGCCAGTTATGAAGGGACAGGGTGTGGCAGCTTACGATCCACGAGCGGTCAAAGGCATTGGCGTAAGCTATGTGACGTCCCCGATGGGCGCAGATCACACCGCCGGACACACAGTATACGCCAAGATCGATCATCACCTGCCAGAGGGACAGATACAGACTTCCCTTGCCAGCCAGATCCTGAGAGCGGCGTACGATACGGTTTGCATTTGCGGTTTTGCCATTGCCGCTATCGGTGGAAATCCAACGCTGATAACGGATCTGATGAACGCCACCCACGGCACAAAACTGGAGCCAACCTCCATTCAGGAAATGGGCAAACAGGTGCTCCGTATGGAAAGAACGTTCAACAAGTCGGCAGGATTCACCAAGGCTCACGATACGTGCCCCGAGTTCTTCAGAACCGAGAAACTGCCACCGTACGACCTTACCTTTGACGTGCCACAAGAAGACATCGATCACTTCTTCGACCCAATAGAGAACTAGGCAAACCGCTATCTACTCGCCACACAAGAATAGATTTCGCGATGATCACTCCGTGGCACGGAGTCTGCACACGAGAGCAGACCTGGCATTACAAGCGATGCAGGGTCTGTAGAAGACATGATACGAGACCATCGGCGGGCGTGAAACCCGCCGTTCGCACCTTAACAACTTAGAGCTCAAGATTGAGCGGTGAACGCAGGGTTGGCTGGCGCCCTGAAGACACGGCCAGTTTCACCCCACCCAGGGATAGGCCAGCAGCTCTGCGCCCACGGAGGTGGTTGTGATGACGAAGAGGATATTGACCGCTCTATGCTTGTTCGTTCTACTTCTCGGGCTGTCCCTTCCTCCAGCAGCACCGGCGAGCGCGGCGTCGTGGACTGGCTACGTCTCAACAGACGCGGTCAACGTTCGTTCTGCGCCGAATACCTCGGCTTCCATAATAGACGTGCTACCCTTTGGCACAGCTATTACCATCGTCGGCGCAGTATCGGGCGAGAATGCTGGCGCAGGCAGCACCTGGTATCAGACCATTTCTGGCTGGTACGTTTATGCCGCCTATATCTCGGAGTCTCCCCAGCAGGCGCCATTAGACGGCAACCACGGCGGACGCTGGATCGACATCGACGTGAGTAACCAGACCGCGACGGCTTACGAAGGCAATACGGCCGTATTTACCGCTGGGGTGACGACCGGCAGACCTGGAACTCCGACGCCGATTGGCACGTTCTACATCTTCAGTCGAGTCTATAACGAGACTATGGTCTCGACAACGCCTGGAGACGAGTATTACCTGGAGAACGTCTACTTCACTCAGTACTTCGCCGGCGGAGGCTATGCGCTGCACTACAACTATTGGCAGCCAGATTACGTTTTCGGCAGCATCCCTACCAGCCACGGCTGCGTTGGACTGCGCTATGGCGCGGCTGCGTTTTTCTGGGATTTCGCCGACTACGGCACGCCCGTGGTCGTCCATTACTAGCCCAGTTGCCTCCACGACCAGGCGAGCGCACAAGTAAGGGCGCCAGATGAAATCATCTTGGCGCCCTTAGTGTTTAGATTCGAGGCACCGCATCGGTAATTTGGCGAACGGGTCCCCGCACCCTGAAGGGTTTGGCTACACGCCCTGCGCACGGTGTAGGGGCCTACGAAGCCCTGCTCGGCACCAACCTCTTGAAGAGACTTCCCAGCTCGCCGTTCTCCCAAACGACCAGAAGCATGCTGGCATTGAAAATCGACGAGTACGTTCCGCTGACGATGCCGATGAGCAGCGCCAGAACGAAGTTCTTCGTCGTGACCCCACCAAACAGCGTCAGAGCCGACAGCGTGAAAATAACCGTCAGCGAAGTGTTCAACGACCGCCCCAGCGTCTGGAGAACGCTGTGGTTGACGACCACGTCGAACGGCTCACCTGTGCGCTTACCCATGTTCTCACGAATCCGGTCGAACACGACGATGGTGTCGTGGACGGAGAAACCAATGACAGTCAGCAAGGCCGTGACGAAGAGAGCGTCGATCTCGACGTTAAATAGCTTGCCGAAAATCGAGAACACGCCGAGCACGAGAAGAGCGTCGTGAAGCAAGGCTATTATGGCGCATACGCCATAACGGAAGGGCGATGGCACGTGACGAAAAGCCCAACTGATGTACAGGAGGATGCCAATGGCGGCCAGGAACACCGCCCAAATAGCCTGCTGCGCTACTTCCTGTCCTATGGCTGGCCCAACGGACTGGAAGCTGAGTTCGGTGAAGTCGCCCAACTGCTGCCGCACGGCCTTCATGATATCGGCCTTCTGCCCCGAACCAGACTGAATTTCCTTGGACCGAATGAGCAGCGTATTCTCGCCCGCGGTCTGGACGACGCTATCGCCAAGGTCGAACTTGGACAAGATGTCCTTCATCTGGGCAGGCTGCACCTGGGCAGCGAACTTCAGTTCCCAGATCGTGCCGCCGGTGAAATCCACACCCAGCTTCAATCCCGGCTGCATTAGCAGCGAGACCAAGCCTGGCACGATGACGATTGCCGAAGCGAGGAAATACCAGTATCTTTTTCCAATAATATCTAGCACTACAACCTCCTGTAGATCAGCTTCCTATCACAGGGCGAACGCGAGGTTCGCCCCCAATGCGGCAGAAGCCGATTGCGACGTCGATCCTCCCACTACACCGTCGACGGCGGATTGCTGTACTTCTGAGAAACCTCGGCGCCAGGTGCCTGGTATCGCTGCGCGTCGGCCAGATTGAAGAGCCAGCGCAGCGTCGAGCCAGGCGTCCTGTGCGGATCGGAGAACCAGATTCGCTGTACCACGCGGAGGAAAGTCCGCGTTACGGTGATGGCCGTGAACATACTGATGATCACGCCAATAGCCAGCGTGAGGGCGAAGCCCTTAATGATGCTTGCCCCGAAGTTCGAGCCGAACCAGAACAGGATGAGACAAGTTATCAGTGTCGAGATATTGGAGTCGCGAATAGACGTCCACGCCCGAGCGAAACCAGCCTCGATCGCCGCGCCGAGCGTCTTCCCTGCGCGTAACTCCTCCTTCGTGCGTTCGAAAATCAAGATGTTCGCGTCGACCGCCATACCAATCGACAGCACGAACCCGGCGATGCCGGCGAGCGTCAACGTCACCGGTATGAGCTTGAACAACGCGAACACGACGGTGGCGTAGATACCCAAAGCCAGGTCGGCGAGGAATCCAGGCAGCCGGTAGTAGATCAGCATGAACAGGACGACGATTCCCAACCCAATGGCGCCGGCGATCAAGCTCTTGTTGATGGAGTCCTGACCCAACGTCGGGCCAACGGTGCGATCCGAAACCACTTTCAACGGTATCGGCAGGGCGCCGTACTTGAGTTGAATGACCACAGACTTGGCCTCGTCGATCGGGATGCCGCCGGCCTCAGGGTTCGAGATCGAGACCTTGGGGCCAGGAATGACTTCCCTGATGATGGGGCTGGAGATAACCTTCTTGTCCATGGTGATTGCCATGTACTTGCCCACGTGCGTCCTGGTGAAATCGCTGAATATCTTCGCCCCTTCGTCCGTCAGTTCGAAGTTGATCTCAACCCGACCGAGCTGGTCGAAACCAACTTCGGCGTTCTTGAGATTCTTGCCAGTCATAATCGTCGTGTACACAGGGGACGAGGGAGTAACAGGACTGGCGACCGTGCCAGTCGTCGGCTGAGTCGATTGCGCCTGCCCCGCCGGCTTACTCTGATCGGACGGCGTCGCCTGCGGCGTCGGCGAAGGGGTTGCTGACGTGGGCGTCGCCGCTGGAGTAGGCGAAGCCGCAGCAGTGGTCTGATCGGAGGCGTTGCCGCTCGCCTGTGGCTTGGTCTTCCCGATGGTGTCGGGGCCGCCCAGCGTGGTAGTTACTATCGCACCCGAGCGAAGGCTCGAATCGCCTGCGTTAATGAACTCCAGAAGGCCAGTCTGGCCAAAAGTCTTGATGGCTCGATCGGGATCCTTGACGCCCGGTAGCTCGACGATGATTCTCCTATCCCCTTGCATCTGGACCAGTGGTTCTGAGACGCCCAGGCCGTTGATACGATTCTCGACGATCTGCTTTGCAGCCTGCATTGCGCTCGCGTCGATAGTCTGGCCCGGCGGCACGTCGGCCTCGAGCATCACCTGCATTCCGCCCTGCAGGTCAAGCCCTTCAGAGACTTTGACTTCGCGGTCTATCCTCAGGCCACCAATCTCGAAATGAATTCCATTATTGCCTGGCCAGTCCACCCAGGCCGCGACCAGCACGAGGATAGCGATGCCAATCAAAAGCCGAATATGACTTTGCTGCACGAGTCGGTCCTCCCATCCATCAGGACACTAATTAGGGCACCATCCCCGACTTTTGGGTAAGATGCCCGCAGTAAGCAATCGAGATTATATGTCATCGCGTCGTGCTAAGTCAAATCGAGTCCAGTTTGTCGATCACGGCGTCGGCCACGGCAGAAGTGCCGACTGCCGCCGGATCGTCCGGGTTGTCCTTCAGATCGTAGGTGACCAGCTTGCCGTCGGCGATCACGGCTGCGATAGCGCGCTCCAGTCTATCCGTCGCCTCCAGCTCCCCCAGGTGTTTGAGCATCATCGAGCCAGAGAGCATCATCGCCATTGGATTAGCCTTGTTCTTGCCCGCGTACTTCGGCGCGCTGCCGTGGACGGGCTCGAAAACTGCCGCTTGATCGCCTATGTTCGCGCCTGGCGCTAGGCCCAGGCCGCCGACCAGGCCCGCGCAGAGATCGGAGATGATATCTCCGTAGAGGTTCGGCAGCACTAGCACGTCGTAAATCTCTGGCTTCTGCACCAGTTGCATCGCCATGTTGTCGACGATGCGGTCCTCGAACGCGACGCCAGGATACGCCCGGGCAACCTCCGAGGCGGACGAGAGGAACAGGCCATCGGAGAACTTCATTATGTTGGCCTTGTGGATCGCCGTCACTTTCTGGCGACGATTTGCCAGGGCATACTCAAAGGCGAACCTCACCACGCGCAGCGAGGCGCTGCGCGAGATGGACTTGATGCTTATGGCCGAATCTTTCGCTATCCTCTTGCCGGCCAGCTCGTAGATGTGCTCGACGATCTGCGCCAACTCGGGCGTGCCATACTCGAATTCGATGCCAGCGTAGAGGTCCTCCGTGTTCTCCCGAACGATGACCAGGTCGACGCCGTCATACCTGCTGCGAACCCCCGGGAACGTCTTCGCCGGGCGCAAATTGACGTAGAGGTCGAGCGACTGGCGCAAGGCAACGTTGACGCTGCGAAAGCCGCTGCCGACAGGGGTGGTAATGGGACCTTTGAGAGCTATCTTATTCGTTCTGATAGAATCGAGGACGTGATCGGGAAGAGGGGTGCCATACTTGCCAATTATCTTCTCGCCAGCCTCCTGAATGTCCCAGTTGAACCTGACGCCGGTAGCTTCCAGAACACGACGGGTAGCCTCGGCGATCTCCGGGCCTATGCCATCGCCTGGGATAAGGGTTACGTCGTAGGTCATAGAGCGCTTCACACCTTCTGAGCGTTTTCCTCAGCCAGATACGCTGAGACCGCCGCCGAGATAGCGGCAATGGCTTGATTGCTCTTGAGAGCCGCAAAGATGCCTCCGAGGGACCGCTCTTTGCTTATCCTCTCGACGTCGGCAAGCAACTCCGGATGCTCTTCGATGAAATGCGTGGAGTAGTCGCCGCGCTGGAAATCCTCGTTTTCGACGACCGCCTTAAGGAAGGGCAGGTTGGTCACCACGCCGAGAATGACGTATTCGAACAGCGCCCGGCGCGTGCGCTCCAGCGCCTCCTTGCGGTCTCGGCCGTAAATGACCAGCTTGGAGATCAGGGAGTCGTAGTAAGGCGGAATGACGTAGCCCATATGGACGCCGCTATCGACGCGAATGCCGATGCCGCCAGGGGAGCGATAGCCTCGAATTGTGCCTGGCGTCGGCGTGAAGTTATTCAGCGCGTCCTCAGCGCAGACGCGACATTCCAGCGCCCACCCGTGCTGTTGTATCTCCTCCTGCCGGTACGGGAGCCGCTCGCCGGCCGCGATGCGCAACTGGGCCTGAACCAGATCCACGCCGGTGAGCACCTCGGTAATCGGGTGCTCCACCTGGAGCCGGGTGTTCATCTCGAGGAAGTAGAAGTTGCCCTCGGAGTAGATGAACTCGACGGTGCCGGCGTTGACGTAATCGACCGCGCGCGCCGCCCTGAGGGCCGCGGCCGCCATCCTTTCCTTGAGCTCACGGGTCATGATCGGCGATGGCGACTCCTCGATGACCTTCTGATGGCGCCGCTGGATCGAGCACTCCCTTTCGCCCAGGTGGATGATCTTGCCGTAGTCGTCGCCCAGAACCTGAAACTCGATGTGGCGAGGATGCCGCACGTACTTCTCGATGTAAACCGTGGGCTCGCCGAAGGCGGACTGGGCGGTGGACTGGGCGTGCTCGATGGCGTGCATTAGCTCGCGGCGGTCTTCGACCACGCGCATGCCGATTCCGCCACCCCCGGCAGACGCCTTGATGAGCACAGGGTAGCCGATTTCCTTGGCGGCATCCGCCGCCTCCAGCGGATTCTCGATCGCCCCGGTGCCGGGCACGGTTGGTACGCCGGCCCTGGCCATTATCTCGCGGGCTTTGATCTTGCTGCCCATAGCCTCGATGGTCTCGCTGCGCGGCCCAATAAAGTGGATGCCCTCGCGCTCACACCTGCGCGCGAAGTCCGCGTTCTCGGCCAGAAAACCGTATCCAGGATGGATAGCATCGGCGCCGCACGTCCTGGCCACGTTGATGATCTTGTCGACGTTCAGGTAGCTTTCCCTGGCAGGTGATGGACCGAGAACGTAGGCCTCGTCGGCATAGAGCGCAAAAAAGGCTTTCCTATCCGCCTCGGAACACACGGCTACCGTGGGAATGCCCAGTTCCTTGCAGGCGCGCATCACGCGCACCGCGATCTCGCCTCGATTTGCAATCAGTAACTTATGAAACATGGTTCACCCCGTAGTCCATTGGGCAGGACTCCCCCCCACCGCGACGGGCGCAATGAATTGCACCCCCACAGTTGGCGTCGTCGTATTTGTAGGGGCGCGATTCATCGCGCCCTGATCGCCCGGCGCCATCTAGCTTGCCGTCGCCTTCAACTCGTCCTGCCCGATGACCATTAGAACGTCGTTGGCGACGACGGTCTCGCCCTCGGACACGAAAATATCCGTGATCACGCCTGCCTCCTGGGCGACGATGCTGTTCTGCATCTTCATCGCCTCGAGGATGGCCAGCACGTCTCCTTTATGCACCCACTGTCCGACGTGCACTTTCAACTTGAGAACGACGCCCTGCATCGGTGAAACGACGCCGCCCTTGATTCGACCGCTAGGTCGTTTGGGGGCTGCCGCCTCTCTCGCGCCCATCTCTATCTCGCCCGTCGGCATGATCTTCACGTGGTAAAGCTCGCCGTCGACGTCCACCTCGAACACGCGTGGGGCAGCGGGCAATTCGACCACAGCGGGCTTGTTCTCCGACGAAACAGGGACCAGCGCCTCTTCCTTTACCTCACCGCGGAGGAACTTCACCCCCACGTCCGGATAAAGGGCGTAAGTGAGCAGGTCTTCGTCGCTGCGCATTATGTTAAGCTCGGTGGCCTCGGCGCGAAGGATAGCCAGTTGCGGGGGGATGAGATCGGCTGGCCTCGCGGAGACTGGCTCCTCATCGCCGATGACGATGCGCTTGACGGTGTCATCCAGCGGCGCCGGCGGCCGGCCGTAGAGTCCCTTGAAGTAATCCTTGACCTCGCGCGAAACCACTTTGTAGCGCTCGCCCGTGAGCACGTTGAACACAGCCTGCGTGCCGACTATCTGGCTCGTAGGCGTGACCAGCGGCGGGTAGCCCATCTCGGCGCGCACGCGCGGAAGCTCGCGGAGCACCTCGTCGTACTTGTCGAGAGCGCCCTGCTGTTTGAGCTGAGAAACGAGGTTGGAGAGCATCCCGCCAGGAATCTGGTGCATGAAGACGCTAGCGTCGGTGCGCTCGGCGATGGGATCGAGCAAGCTGCCATATTTCTCGCGCAAGCCCTCGAAATAGCGCTTGATCTCCAACAGAAGCTCGATGTTGAGCCCTGTGTCGTACGGGGTATCCTGAAGGGCCGCGACGATGCTCTCCGTCGGCGGCTGCGAGCTTCCGCCACTGAGTGGCGAAAGGGCCGTATCGAGCACCGAGACGCCGTTGCCGCAGGCGGCAAAGTAGCTCATTGCCGCCACGCCGCTGGTGCAGTGGCAGTGCAGATCGACGGGGACGCTGGTCACCTTCTTGATAGCTCTGATGAGATCGCGAGCCACGTGAGGTGAGATGAGACCTGCCATATCCTTGATGCAGATAGAGTCGCAGCCGAGCTGATCCAGATGTTTGGCGATCTCGGCAAAGCGTTCCACGGTGTGCACCGGGCTGACGGTGTAACAGATAGCGCCTTGCGCGTGAGCGCCCTCACGCTTCACCACCTTGATGGCAAGTTCCATGTTGCGAATGTCGTTCAGCGCGTCGAAAATCCTGAAGATGTCCACGCCATTCTCTACGGATTTGCCAATGAACCTTTCGACCACGTCGTCCGCGTAGTGTCGGTAGCCCACCAGGTTCTGCCCGCGCAGCAGCATCTGCAAAGGCGTGTGAGTGACATGCCTCTTCAACTGCCGCAGCCGCTCCCAGGGGTCCTCGTTGAGGAAGCGGATGCAGGAATCGAAAGTCGCCCCGCCCCACACCTCGAGCGAATAATATCCGACCAGGTCCAGACGCTCCACGACAGGCAGCATATCCCTGGTTCGCATCCTGGTAGCCAGTAGAGACTGGTGAGCATCTCGAAGGATTGTCTCGGTGATTCTGATCCTGCTCATTCCCTGCCGATCCCTTCCCTTAGCTTGTTGCCGACCTCGATTCCGGCCTGCACAGCCCGCTTATTGATCTCCACGGTGCCCTTTGGCGCTCGCGTAGCGATCGCCGCCATAATCGATTCGCCGGAGACGAGGCCGGTCAGGCCAGAGATCGCGCCCAGAGCGACCATGCTCGCCGTCATCTCTTTTCCTGTAGCCTGCCTGGCGATCTCAGTAATCGGCACCATATAAGTTTCGAAAAGATACGCTTTGCTGGTGTCCACGTGTTCCACAGTGGACGAATCGACGATGAGGATGCCGTTTTTCTGCAAATCGCGGAAATGTCTGTCGTAAGCCTCCTGGCTAAGCGCGACGATCAGATTGGGCTTGACGACACGCGGATAATCGATCTCCTCATCGCTAATAACAACCTCCGAAGCGCTCGCGCCGCCGCGCGCATACGGCGCGTAGGATTGGCTTTGCACCACGTATTTGCCCTCGTAAAGCGCGGCCGCCTCCGCCAGAAAAAGCCCTGCCAGAATGAGGCCCTGGCCGCCCTGTCCCGCGAGTCTGATTTCGTAGCGCTTACCTACCACCCGGCGCTCCTGTCATTCAGCATTGTGACACGAGAGATAACATTATACCACACTTACCGCCGCACGTGGCAATCGACGCAATACCTGGTCCCGTGGCATTTGTAGCAGCTTCCGGCGCCGTTGGCCATCACGTCTCGGGAATGTTTGGAGAGCCAGTCTGGTGAGTGGTTCGAGCTTCCGCTCGAACCAGACGGCTGGGGCTTCGGCTGGGCAGGGCCTGGTGGCGAAATCGCACCGGGCGTGGGCGTGATTCGCAGCGTCGTTCTCTGAGCAATCGCCGCCCGATCCTTGAGGAACCAGATGATGCTCATCACCTGGCCATCGGAGAGGATTCCCCCGCGATCCTTGCCCATAGGCGGCATGCCGCCCTTTCCGTCTACCACAGCTTTGGCCAGGCCCATCTCATCCGCCTTCTGCCAGTAGGCTCTGGCACCTAGATTCACATCTGAAAGCAGATCTCCCTTCGAACCGTGGCAGGCAGCGCACGCATTGGCGTAGAGCCTGCGAGCTTCAAGGTCTCTGCCATCGCTCTCCTTCGCGTCCCCTCTGGCGGTTGACGTCGTGCGC
The DNA here is from genome assembly GCA_023480885.1 of Chloroflexota bacterium. Lineage (GTDB taxonomy): Bacteria > Chloroflexota > UBA6077 > FW602-bin22 > JACPRP01 > JAMCWX01. The sequence goes on from JAMCWX010000031.1 coordinate 42,266, forward strand.
GCGACGACGTATCCGGCGAGCGTCTTGATCTCGCCGGGGTCGAGCACGCCGGCTAAGCCAGGCATGCCCTTGGCAGACCTTCCCTCCGACAGTAGCTTCTCCACATCCGGGGCACTCCCAATGGCGTCGACACCAGTGCCGTGGCAGCTAGAGCAGTAAGAGGCGTACAGGCGAGGACCGGCGCCTGCGGATGCAGGAGGCTTCGACGGAGAAGCCTGAGGAATCGGCGGCGTGCCGTTTCCCTGAAACAGCAGAAAAGCGACGACAAGCAGAACGCAGAGCGAGACGGCCGCAATAGCCAGACTCGTCACCGATCCGAGACGCCTTTGCGTTGGCGTGTTTTCTTCGTGCAGACCATCGCGGGACATCAGCAGCCCCCGACCCGCGGCAGGCGCTTCCAGGAGCGCCGTGGACCGACTTGAACGGGCACATTTTAACATCGCTCAGCCGGCTGCGCAATGTTGCGATAGGCGATGTTTCTTGTTGGTGCCCTCGTGCATCCAACTGTGTTCAAGAGGACCGAGCTTGGTAGTCTTCTATCCAGACGCTTAATGCGAAGCGGTGTCCGATATTGCGCTTGAGTTTCTCATCGGTATAAAGTAGATGGCCATTTGTCATCTCGGCGGCAGCTAGATACAGACCATCATAGTAGGAGCAGCCGAAACGGACGGCGAGATCATAGGCTTCCGTATTGACATGCTGCCACGCTTGTACTAGTATGGCACTCGATCCTTTCACCTGGTTGTCAGCTTCACATGTGAGAGGCTGGATGTCCTGAAGAAACTCGACGAAGAGGAGGACAGGAGTGATTTCTCGTCCCATTTCGTTTGCGGCAGCGTTGGTCGTGGCGCTGATGGTGCTCCTCCCGCTAACGGCAGCCGCCGTGCCTCTCGAACAGCCCAAGATCCCGCACAGTCTCGATGGACGCTCAGAATGCACTAACTGCCACACGCTAGGTGGCGATGGTGTGGGCAAGCCAGGCGGCATCGGCATGCCCGCGGATCATCAGGGCAGAACGAGCGCGATGTGCAGCGCGTGCCATCACGCCAGCGCGACACCAGTCCCCGCGACCGCCGCGACACCAGCCGCCAAGCCAACCACAGCGCCTGCCCCTACGGTGCAGCCCGTTGCCGCGGCCACAGTTGTCGCCACGCCGGCCCCCGCCGCTGGAGCATCTGGTCTCGACACAGGCACCATCGGCGTGATCGTCGTAGGTGCATTGATCGTGATCGGCATCGTGTGGGGCGTCAGCAAGATGTTCTTCAGATAGGACTCAAGGACCCTCAGATCGACGCGGTTTCGGAAACCGCGTCGATCTCATACGCATCGTCCCAGCCGCTATTTTAATGATCTGGGCCCATGACCAGGATATACCAGTTGTACTCCGTGCCCGTATATTTTGGTCCAGCTTTCCCTGCACAAGACATCGTCTGCGGATAACAACGGTTCGGGCGTCAGGTCACCGGTGAACGCTATTCCCTCATCCAGTATTAGAGATACGCTGTCTGGCGAATGTCCCGGGGTCGGAACGATCTCGCCCTCGATTCCGATTTGCGTCAAGCCGAAGTTGTACAGTTTGCTAGGTCGCCATGATGGTTTTCCACGCTCATATGGGGCTGTTTTGGAGCAAATGATATGCAAATGCGGTGCCTAATTTCATGGGATATTGACCTGATTTATGCGTGCATTATGTCTTGTCTCGTGCGATAGTGCGGTGGCAAAGGGGCTACCGATGTTCGTACGAGCCAAGGGCAAAGAACCCTACCGCTACCTGCAAATCGTGGAGAATCACCGCGAAGGAAAACGCACCGTCCAGCGCGTGCTCTGCACTCTGGGACGGGTCGATGAACTTACGTCGAACGGCGCTACCGACATCCTCCTTCGCTCTTTGGCCCGTTTCGCTCAACAGGTCAACCTGGTGGAAGGTTACCAAACCGGGCAGTTAGAGGCCGGCAGTATTCGGCAGTTGGGGCCTAACCTCGTCTTCGGTCGACTGTGGCAGAGTATGGGCATCCAAGCGGTCCTAACCGACCTGCTGCAAACGCGGCGCTTCCGGTTTCCGGTGGAACGAGCGGTCTATCTGACGGTGCTGCATCGCCTATTTGAATCGGGTTTGGATCGTGCGGCTGAGCGTTGGCGACGAGACGTGCATATACCAGGGAGCGCAGAGATCGAGCTGCACCACCTGTTTCACCAAAGGTGCAGCTTGATTGCCCGTCCCTGTGCGCACGACTACGGCCAACCCCGTACAACAGCCGACCTCGTCATCTCTTCATCGCCTATTTCACACGTCCTTCAGCGATCTTTTCGTGTGTTTTGCGTGTTTCGTGGCTCCGCTCGACCAGCTACCTCGCCAATATGTTCGCCAGGCGGAAGACTTCCATGTCTAGCTGGCGGCGGTGGTCCAGCACTTCTTCGAGAGGTACGGTGCGGATTCTGCCGGCCTGTAGACCGACCATCTGGCCGGTGAGGCCGTCTCTTAGGGCTTGCACGGCGCCAGCGCCCAATCTGGTGGAGAGGATGCGGTCGAAGGCGCTGGGCGAGCCCCCGCGCTGCACGTGGCCCAACACGGTCAACCGGGACTCGAAGCCTTCGTCCACCTTCGCCCGCGCAATGTACTCGGCCACCTCGGGTCCCTTGAACCTGGCTCCCTCGGCCACGACGACGATGAAATGGGGCTTCCCTGCCTGATACGCTGCCTGCAACTCCTGCAGCACCGTTTCGAGGGAGGTGTCGACCTCTGGGATCAGCACTATCTCGGCGCCTGCCGCCAGACCGGCCATCAGGGCGAGATAGCCTGAGTTCCTGCCCATGACCTCGACGACGAAGGCGCGGTTGTGCGCGCTGGCCGTATCTTTGATGCGGTCGATAGCTTCCAGAGCGGTGTTCAACGCCGTGTCGACGCCGATGGCCATCTCGGTGCCGGAGAGGTCGTTGTCGATAGTCGCGGGCACGCCGACCACGGGGAAACCTAACCGGTGCAGTTCCAGGGCGCCATGAAGCGAACCGTCGCCGCCGATGACGACAAGCCCTTCGACCCCGAACTTCTGGAGGTTCGCCAGGGCAAGAAGCTGCCCTTCCTTCGTGGCGAACTCAGCCGAGCGGGCTGTGCCGAGTATCGTGCCCCCTCGCTGGATGATGCCGCCGACCTCCCGCCTGTCCACGACGTGTATCTCGCCCGCCAGCAGGCCGGCGTAGCCGCGGCGAATGGCGATGACGTCGATTCCCTCGGCCAGGGCGGTGCGCACGACGGCGCGTATGGCGGCGTTCATGCCCGGAGCATCGCCACCGCTGGTCAGAACGGCGATTCGTCTCAAATTACGCTTCTTTGCACCAACTGATAAATTCATTTCCATCGACATAAAGGGTAACACAGAGGAGGGATATATGGCAAACGTCCTGCCGAAGGATGCGCCTCGACGCGTGGATAATGCCATACCTTCGGGACGTGCGGATGTCTCTTGTCGATCGAGTATCCTCGAACCGGTTCGATTGCTATCGAGGAGCTTTCTCGAAGACAGCGTCGAAGAACTGGTTAGCGTTGTCGGCCAGCAATCTGTGGTATTCCCTGAACAAGGACGCGGCCTCACCTCCTAGCCAGCCATCAGGCAGTAGTTCTATCGGCAATTCAGGATCGATGAAGGGAAACTTGCGGTACTCGTGGATGAGCATGA
>JAMCWX010000060.1:0-4200 GCA_023480885.1 Chloroflexota bacterium
ATTGGTGACGGTGGCGATCCAGGGTGGCAAGAAGGTGGAGGCGCTGGGTAGCGCCGCGACCAACGGCGATTACCGGGCCGTCGAGACCGCCGAGACCCACGCGCTGGCCAGGGCCCTGGCGCTGCTGGGCTACGGCACCGAATCCGCCCTGGAACTGGATTCCGGTAGCGCGGCCGACGCACCAGCCAGGGATCGACAGAAGGGGAACGGAAAAGCTCCTGGCAGCAGTGGCAATGGACAACATCGCGAGACTGTGGATCTTCCATCGTGGGCAAGACTTCCCGCGCCAGGGAAGGGCCCGGATGGGAACGGAAAAGCTCCTAACGAGGCGGGTCGAGGAGTGGCCGCTGACGGAGAGGGACGGGGCGAGAGAGACGGCCACGGAATGCCGCCGGCGCTTATCTGCTCTGACTGTCAGGGGCACATCAAGGAAGGAAAGACTCGCGACGGCACTACGCTAACAGCCGACGAGGTGGCGGAGAGGTCGAGAAAGCAGTTCAGTAGACCACTCTGCGCCCGTTGTCTTGTGAAACAGATGGCTCAAAGCAAGCCCAAGGAGGCGAAGACAGCATGATCGACTACAAGAGCGTGAAGGCCCGGCACAGCCTGGTCGAGGTAGTGGAATCGGCCGGTATTCAACTGCGCCGTGAAGGCAGAAGGCTGGTGGCTCACTGCCCCTTCCACCAGGGGGACCGCACCCCCAGCTTCACCGTGTACCCCGAGACCCAGACATTCTACTGCTTCGGGTGTGACGTCTGGGGCGATGTCGTGGATTTCGTCAAGCGTATTCACAACTTCTCCACCGAGGAGGCCGTGGCCTTCCTGGAAGGGCCACAACCACGTGTGGCGATCGTTCCGAAAGCCCCGCCCCCTCCACCACTGCCCTTGCTGGAGGTTGGCGAATACGGCCAGGCCGTTCTCCAGAAAGCGATTGCTCTCTATCACCTCAACCTGCGCGACAATCGGTTGGCCTTGGAGTATCTGAGGCAAAGGGGACTAACTATCGAGACCATCTTCGCCGAACGGTTGGGCTACTGCGGGAGCCCCGGGACCTTGGCGAAGACCCTGGGCATTCGAGAAAGACGAATCGCTCAGGAGATCGGCCTTCTCAACGAAAAAGGGAGGGAGCGGATGTGGCAGCGGCTCACCTTCCCGATCTACCGAGAGGGTAAACCGGTCTGGCTTATCGGTCGGACCCTCGAAAACGACAACTGGGTCAGGTACCTGGGCCTCACCATCCCCAAGCCGCCGATGGGCTTGGACTCCCTATCGGATGGCGACGAGGCCTGGGTAGTAGAGGGCGTATTCGACCTCTTGCTTCTGCGCCAGCTAGCCCGGGAGCTGAACCGACGTATTCCGGCGGTCGCCCTGTTGGGCACTCATCCCACGGCGGAAATGATGGAGAAGCTTAAGGAGAAGTCCCGCGTCTTCCTCTGTTTGGATGGTGATCCACCCGGCAGAAAGGCCGCCGAGGAACTGCGCAGAGAGTTGGGCAGCAAATCGGTTATGGTGCCGCTTCCTGAGCGCAGCAAGGACATCGGGGAGCTACTTCCCGACGAGGTCAAGGACCTGGTGCTGACGGCCTATCTGCAGCGACGTGTCCCGTCACCCAAGGGCGGCCGGCCCATTACACCTCTTCACGAAGAAAACAGGGAGGTAGTGTGATTCAAGCTGTCAGTATGGGAAGCAAAGACGTACGGGTTCGACACGCCGAAAAGCTGGGCGTGGAGCCCGAACGAGTGGAACTGGTCCGACTTCAGCTCGCCAAACTGGCTGAGGACGGGACCCTCGTAGATATCGACGCGATCGGCCTGTCCCGATTCACCAGAAGGCTCTCCTGGGAAGACCTTGGAGTGAAGCCACCGGCAGGCAAGGCAATCAAGTTCACTCCTGGCCAGAACGGCCTTATCCCCAACCGGTATCTGGCGCCGATGGAGTCAGCGGCCCACGCGGCTCGTCAGGCTCTGGAAGACCTTTCCTTCGACATCACAGGTTTCCAGCCGTATCGCTGGGTGCCGTTTCTGGCCTGGAAAGAGTGGCGGAGACGCTTCACTGCGGCGGACGCGGAGTTACAGAAGGCCAAGGATGCCATTCTGGCCGACTACGACGCGATCCGGGATGAAATGGCGCAGGCTTTCGAGCGAATGGCCCGTGACGCGGCGCTCCGATATCGGGCGGTGGGGCAGGAAGTGCCGGACGAGTGGATCGAGAGTGTCGTCAAACGCTACCTCGGGGCGATGCCGTCGAGAGAAGATGTGGAGGCAGTTCGCCTCATCTGGCGGCCAGGAATGCTGGTCCGGGATTCCCAGATCCAGGAGGAAATGCTCGAAGTCAGTCGCATCGAGGCCAAACGCGAAGCCATCCAGGCTCGTAAACGCCTGGAGCTCGAAGAGATCGATTCCCGCCAGCGCCAACTGACGCTGGCCGAGGAGATGGTCCGGCGCAACGCCTCCGAAGAGCTGGAGGCCAAGCGACGGATGCGGGACGAGGCGATGCGTCGCTACCGCGAGCAGCTCAAGGAGATGGCGTTTCCTTTCCAGGAAGCGTGGGACCAGCTGCGCGCTCGCGTCTACGAAGATGCGATCGCCATCGCCGAAAGCATCAAGAAGAACGGTTACCTGAGAGGGAAAACGGCGCAGCGGGCGGTCAGAGTGGCTCGCACCTTCCGGCTTCTCGACAGCCAGGACGATGCCGAGCTAGCGGGGCTGCTGGGTCAGCTGGAGAAAATGGCTACAGCGCCTATCCCAAAGAGATCCCGCAAGCGCGAGCTTGCCCCCATCAACTCCATCCTCGACGAGATCTCTCGTCTCACCCACGCCTCGGCGCTCGAAATGAGGCGTCGCCTCGAACCAAGCCGCTTCAAGGCGCTGGAACTCTGACGATTCCGCAAGGTGACGGCTAACGTGGCAGGAATCTCAATCCACTTCAGGCTGAACAATCAGCCGACGGATTTCACAACTGTAGGAGGTAATAATTGATAGAAGAACTGGACGTCCTGATCCGCGCGAGGTACCCGCTGTTGTGCATTAACACTCACGAGGAGATGCGAGCCCTGCGAATTGTAACCGCCCTGGCCTCGACCCAGCGGCACAAGGACAAAGGTCTCTACACCTGGTCCCGAGTGCGAGGTCTTGCTCGAATCGACGGGAAGCGTCCGCAAGCCATCGGCGACCAGTCGGAGGACACCTTAGCCGTCCTTGAGCTCATCGACAACAAGTTCGAGAGCGGCATTTTCGTCCTTTTCGATTACCATCGCGGCTTGGAGCAGGACCATATGGTCATCCGTCGCCTCAGGGAGTTGGCTCATTCCATCAAGAGCCAGCCCAAGAACGTCATCTTCGTCTCGCCACAGTTTCCAATCCCGCCTGAGCTGGAGAAAGAGGTGAAGTTCATCGACCTTCCCCTGCCCTCGGCCAAAGACATCGAGGTTATGCTCGATGATTCCCTGGTGGGGTTGGAGGAGAACCCCGACGTTTCGCTGAGCGTAGACGATCGAACTAAGGAGGGTCTGGTGCAGGCCCTCCTCGGCCTCACGGAAACGGAGATCGAGAACGCCCTGGCCAAGGCGGTAATAACTAGTCGAGGCCTCGGGCCGGACTCGATTCAACTCATCCTGGACGAGAAGAAGGACGCCATTCGCCAGAGTGGGTCGCTAACCTACGTCCACCCGGAGCCCTTGAGTTCCTACGGCGGCTACGCCCGGCACAGGGAACTGATCCAGGAGCTTGCTCTCACCTTTACTCCTCAGGCCCAGGTTTACGGCATTGAGCCAGCCAAAGGCATTCTAGCCGTGGGGCTGCCAGGAGTAGGCAAGGACCTACTCAAGCGAGTGACCAGTTCGATAATGGGCAAAGCCTTGATCGACCTCGACATGGCCGCCGTGATGGGCGAGGGCGGCGGCATCATCGGCTCTGGCGCTATGGCGATCCGTCGGGCTTTGAGTATTGCGGAAACTCTCTCCTGTGTGCTCGGCCTCTCTGAGTTCGAAAAAGCCGTGGGTGGCCTGGCCTCCTCGAATCGCACCGATGGGGGAGAGACAGCTCGTACTCTGGGGCATCTTTTGAACTGGATGCAAGATCGAAAGGGAGGTGTCTTCCTCTTCGCCACTGCCAACGATGTCAGAGACCTCGCTGGCGAACAGATTAGGGAGGGGCGATTCACCAAGATCATCTTCGTGGACCTTCCTGACAAACAGGACCG
>JAMCWX010000060.1:4210-45630 GCA_023480885.1 Chloroflexota bacterium
CTTACTTGCCATTACTTGCCTTCTGGCCTCCTCGAATCGCACCGATGGGGGAGAGACAGCTCGTACTCTGGGGCATCTTTTGAACTGGATGCAAGATGAGTTCTCTCAGAAAGTAATCAGGCAGAGTAACGGCGATTGGAGGTCGGTAGACTGCATTGACGGCTGAGAGATAGATGTCGAGACGCCAGAAGGCAAGTAATGGCAAGTAAGCAAGCCGGTTGAGGACATAGTTAAGCATCTGGTCTGCACGTTAACAACTGAAGACCAAGGGATAACGTATGGCTGGTATGTCAGTCTAGGCCGCGGGGTCGAGCTGGAGCAACTGCCCCTGGCGAGCCGCTAGGGCTGCCCAGGCCTCTACGTGCTGGGCCATTGCCATCAGCATTGCCCGTAGGAAGATGCGTTCTCTGCCTGCCGTCCTGGTCTGGCGCAAGCCGTAGTCCCACTTTTTTCGTTTGTGAGAACGCTCTGAGGCCGAGTGGTGGTCATAATGCTTGTCCCATAGTTCACCGCCACGCGGGATCGTGGTGAACAGGCGGTAGTTGCTCTTGGGGTAAGTGTAGACCACACGACCGTAGGGCGATTGCGAGCAGTTGCACTCGTGTTCGCAAGGCTGCACCTGTTTACCTTTCTTGGCCTTGCGGGGGCAGCGCCACTTCAAGCGCTTGCGATCAGGGCAGTGTCCCCAATAGAGCATTGGCTCATCGGCAGCGCAATACGGGGTGCCGTGTTCGTCCAACTTAGCGGGCGGGTAGGTGAAGTGCCCTTTGTTGCGTTCGTTGAGGGCTATGACCATAGCCACATCCCAGTGCTCGTAGCCCAGGCTGTAAAAGCCCATGGCATCGGAAGCCTTGTCGAAGGTGCCGACCTTGATGGGCAAATGAAGCTTATCGATGGCCTCGTGCATCATGGCCAGGCCCAGCACCGAATCGTGGCGATTGGCGTCGAAGATGGAGATGACTAAGGGCAGTTGGACGGTATGATCCAGCGAGTAGGCGCACAGTTCATAGAGGCTGTGGCCATAGACGAAGCACTCGCGGTAGGAATCCCAGCCCCAACGGGCGGAGACGTCCTGGTAGCGGCGTTTGCAGCCACAGGGCTTGCCTTTGGGACAGGAACAGATTCGCTTGCCGTGGGGGTTGGCATAGGTAGATAGCTTGGTAGAATCGGCAGTGACATAGAGGTTGGCCAAATCGATGAGGCCGAGTTCCACCGATTTAGGGATGAAGATGGTGTAGAAGATCTCCTTGAGGACGGCCTCGAAGCGGTGGTACTTGGCGGAGGGATCAAAGGCCCAGTCGTCACGCTTGAGGGCTTTACCGGCCTTCATAATGCGCTTGGCCAGCCTGTTGATGATGTCCTGATGTTTGACAGTATCTTTGTTCTTGTCTTTGGATTGGGACTTGGTATCACGGGATTTGGGTCTGGGCTTACGACGGTGCTTAGGCGGGTTGTCGACAAGGCCGAGAAGGCGGTCGACAAAAAGGAAGAAGGTGCCGACGCCTGGGACGTTGTCGGGGTCGAAGCCACTGATGATGGCGTAGAAGGGTTGAGTGCGCATCATATCAACCCAGTCGTCGATGGAGAAGACGCGGCACAGGACCATAGCCAGCAGGGAACGGAGCATATCCTCTGGGGCTTTGGCGGTGGCGCCCATATTTGGTGAGTAGAGATGCTCCACGATAGGACGTAGGGCGCCAAGATCGAGTAGCAGAAGAGCGTACTTGGCGTGGAGGTGGCGGTTGGGTTCCGTGACGTTGGCGATGGAGTGACGAACGAATGAAACATATTGGTCGTGAAAACGCAAAGGCAGTAAAATTGGAGTTGCCCCCATTCTAGCTCCGGGTGGAGAGGGATTTGGCAACTTCAATTCTACCCGAACTAGGTGGGGGTGAACTTTTCGTCCCCGTTGAGAAAGTCCGCATCACAAAAGGCGTCGGACTTTATGAGAGAACTCATCCAAGTCAGGAGGTGCCCCTCCACGAACTTCCGGGAGGCCCGCAGGCTCTCTTCAACCTCGTCCGACCTTCCTTTAGTTGCAGCTCGCTCAGCTCTCGCCGCCAGATAGCGCAGGAAGCCCAGCTCCAGAGCCAGGTGATCGGGAGCCACTCGCCCGTCAGAATTCGGCAGGGCGCTATGGGCGAGATAGAACCGATACGCCGACGCGGCGGGCGGGCCCATCAGTCTCCCGTGGAGGTAGAATGAGGCGTAAGGCGGCGCCATGGGCTTGCCCGGCCCGTCGAAGAGCCGGGTTGCCTCGACGCGCAGCACCTCGATTTCGGCCGGCGTGAAGCTAGCGGCTACCTCCTGCATTTGGCCGAGGGCCTCCTCCAACTCAGCCGGCGCCTCATCCAGTCGCAGGGCGGCCAGGGCTTCCATAAGCCGCTCGTCCAACGGATAGGTGTAGAGTCGAGCCAGAAGTGCATACAACAGAGTACGTCTCTGCAATGATTCGTGCATGGCCATACTAGACCTTCTTCACTTTGACCAGGATGTCACAGTAGCCGGGCTGGCCCATGATCGGAGAAAGCGTCCTCGGATCGGTGAGCATATTAGCATCCGGCGTGATATCCTTGAAGTAATAGGTCCAGCCGAGGCCCGGGCTAAACCGGCCGCCGCCGCCGAAGGCGATGCGAAGGGTGCCGGGACGGATGGTCTGGACCGCGTTCACCTTGCCGCGGGTCTTGGTTCCGTAAGGCGTCTCCAATTCGATGAGGTCGCCCGTATTCAGCTTCAGTCTCGCCGCGTCGGAGGCGTTCATCTGGACGACGCCGACGGACCAAGTCCCTTTTGGGATACGCAGCTTGCGCCCTGTCGCCTTCGGCCCATCGCTGCCGACAAGCACCTCGTCCACGGTCACGTCGTCGTTCAGGGGATACCAGAGGTCCTCCGAGCGGATGCGCCCCAACCAGTCGACTGACTGCGTGCCGGACATGGCATGATGGATCCGTCCTGTGATCACCTGGAACGGAAATTCGTCTTTGTACTTGGCGTAGGCCGGGTTGGTGTAAGGGTTCCACTTCGTCTCGAACCAGTAAAAGCTCTTGGGATAGCGGTCCCAGCCCAACTCCTTGAGCGCGGGGGGTACGCTGCCGCTCTCGTCGATCAGCTTGTTGTACTTGTCGTAAGCCTTGAAGACGAACTCCACCTTCTTGCTGCCGGTCTTCAGTATCCCGCCTCCCTTGTACCGGTAATAGGACATAGGCCAGACGGCGATGCCGTGGTTTTCGCGCAGCCACTTCACCGTGACGGGCTCGCCCTTGATCTCCTTCTTCTCGGCGTCGACCTTCACCCGCCCGGCTTCCAGCGACTCCGGGGTGCCCAGGATCTTGTAGCCCTCGGGATACTGCGGGTACGGGCGCACAAGTCCCGAATTGGGCTTGCCCGGAGCTCCAGCCAGGGCCTCGTCCCAGAAGTCCTCCTCCTTCTTGTATTTCTCCGTGAAGTCCGCAGCCTTGACGTCCGCATCCCCCCGGTCGATCAGCGCTTTGGCTAGCAGCTGCATGATTTCGTACGGCGTCTTGGACTCGTGCTGCTTGTCGATGACGAAGTCCCGAAGGTAGATCAGCGGGTGGGAGGGATAGATGTCAGAGAGGCTCATCCGCTCCAGATACGACGCTTCGGGCAGGATCACGTCGGCGTACAGACCGCTCTCGAGCAGAGGAGTATCGACGTAGACGACGAGCTCGACCTTATAGTCGTTACCCTCCTTCATTGTGAGGGCTTTCACCCACTCTTGAGTATTGGAGCCCGTGATCACCGAGTTGCCGGTCCGGAGGATATATCCTTTGATAGGATACCGGTGACCGCGGAAGGGTCCTTGCTGAAGCGTCACGCCCTCCATGAAGCGACGAGGATAATCTCCCACCACGTCGTCCCAGGCCGAGGGCCAGTCGCCGAAGTAGTCCATGTGGAGCTTGTCCTGCTCGCCCTCCACTTCCTTGCCGTTCACCACACGCTTCACCTTGCGGGTGAGGAACTGCTTGCCGGTGGAGCTGCCGCCCTTGTCGGACTTAGTGAGCTCCGTATCGATAGCCCCGCCAGGAACGTCGAAGTTGCCGGTGATGATGTTTAGAGCGGTCCCGATGATTGACGGAAGGTAGCCGTTGTAGTGATGGCCGGTGCCGTTCATACCCCAGATGAGGGCGGCCGGCTTGGTGATACCGAAAGTGTGGGCGAGCTCGGCTATCTTGTCCGCCGAGATGTCGGTGCGCTGGGCGGCCCACTCGAGAGAGAAGTAGTTCAGGTTGTTGACAGGATCCTTCTTGTCCCACCAGGACTTGAAGGCGGCCAGGAAGTCGTCCCAGCCCTGGCTGTACTCCTCGAACGACCAGTCGATATAGCGTCGGAACGGGTCGTTCTGGTTGTCCTGTTCGAGGATGTAGCGTAGCATAGCGGCGAATAAGTCGGCGTCGGTCCCGGGGCGGATGGGTATCCACTGGTCAGCTTTGGAGGCCGTGTTGGAAAGCGCGGGGTCGACGACGATAATCTTAGCCCCCGCAAGCTTTGCCTCCACCGTTCCCCTGGATTCATAAGGGATGCGGGTCGCCGTGAAGGGGTTCCAGCCGGCGTAGATGATGAGCCGCGTCTTGTAAGTGTAGTCGTTCTTCAGGCTCCCGTCGGGCTGGCGGACGAGCAGCGGTCGCATGATGTCCGGCTCTATGCGCTTGCCGCCTAGCATAATCCTGGGGCCATGTCTGCGAGGCGTGTCGCAGATGGAGCCGTGCTCCGTACAGTGGGGAGTTCCGAAGGCGAAGAAAAGCCGCCAGTAGGTGTCGCGGTCGGTGATATCCCCCGCGTCCATGATCACCGACTCGGGACCATACTTCTTCTTGATGGCCGTGAGCTTGTCGGCTACGTAGCCGATAGCTTCGTCCCAGCTCACCCGCTTGAACTTGCCCTCGCCCCGCTCGCCCACACGGATCATCGGATACTTGATCCGGTTGGGGTTGTAGACCATCTGGAGTCCGCTCGCGCCCTTAGCGCAGACCGCGCCAGCGTTCATGGGGCAGTAGGGGTTTCCGTAGATCGCCGAGGCGATTCCGTTGTCAACCCGCACCGCTAGGCCGCACTCGGCGGGACACATGACGTCGGCCGTGTATTTAACCTGAGGGGCAGCGGCGGCGAGCCTCGCCGCCTCCGCGCTTTCCAGTGTGCGGAAGGTAACGGTTCCGGAGGCGACCCCTGCCAGGGCTCCGGCAGTAAGGCCGCCGATCTTCAGGAAGTCTCGTCGACTGATCTCGTTCTCGTTCATGCTCTGCCTCCTACGCTAAGTAGTAAACGTTCGGTTTGGTGCCCAACTCCTCCTTCAGGCGCGTGGCATTAGCCCTGGACAGGAGCTGAGCCACGAGGGAACGGTCGTCGTTCCGGTCGCCGAAGTAGGTGGCCTTTCCGAAGCACGAGAGAACGCAGGCAGGAAGCTCACCGGCCTCGGTGCGGTGGATACAGAAGTGGCACTTGCGGGCGTTGCCGACGGGAGAGTCGCCTTGGACGCGCACCCGCGCCTGCTTGTACTCAGGCGAGGGGAGAGCCTCATAAGGTTGTGCAACTCCGCCTGCAAGATCGTGGTAGAAGAAGCCGCTGTCGAAGGACCGGGCGGAATAGGGACAGGCCGTGATGCAGTAGCGACACCCGATGCACTGGTCGTAGTTGACGGCCACTATTCCGTCGGGCCGCCTGTAGGTAGCCTTTACCGGACACACTCCCACGCAGGGTGGGTTCTCGCACTGCATGCAGGGCCGCGGAACGAAATTGCGCGAGACGTTGGGAAAGGTACCTGTGGTCTCGGTGATTACCGGCCGGTAGGCAATCCCAGGTGGCAGCTTGTTCTCGGTGATGCAGGCGATGGTGCAACCCTGACAGCCCAGGCACTTGCGCAGATCCACAACCATGGTCCAGCGGCGCTGCTCCACCGGTTTCTTCAGAGCTCGCTGGAGGTCCTCCATCATCCTGACAATCGGGTTCTCTCCAGCTGATGGAGCAGGTACGGCAGGAATTTCGGCCAGGGGTTCGGCGGGCTGTGGCTGGGCGACCGGCGCGGCGCGAGCCACCTCGCCGATCACCGCCGGCACCAATAGCCCGCCCACGACCGCGCCGGCTAACTTCTGCAGGAAGTTTCGGCGAGCCACCTCGGTCCGGCCTTCAATGGCCAATGTGGTCCGTTGACTCTCACTAGTCATGGCATCCTCCTTGATGTAGCAATGACAACGACGTCTTGGAGCACAACGCCATGCCCCAACATCGCGTTAAGGATAGGGGAAACAGGTAGGAGGGACAACTAGGACAACTCCCAGTTGCAACCTAGGGAATCTCCCTAGCGCCCATGTACTAGTGGGTCACGTCGCAATTAACTGGGATCGACTGGGACGGGCCGCGTGCCACCCACGTAGCATCGTTGGCTCATAATCGCTGTTTATTTGTAACGTGACCCACTAGTCCACGTTAGCGAGGTGTCCTCAAACGTCTGATGGAGTTCCATCATCCACAGGCGCACGAGAGGAGAGTGCAAGCAGCCACGGTTAGCTACGAGATCAGCCCTCGCCTCATCGCGTAGCAGGTCAGGTCTGTGCGGGCGGAAAGCCCCAGCTTGCGAAGCAGGTTGGTCCGGTGGAAATCCACGGTCTTGGGGCTGATGAAGAGGGCTTCCCCGACCTGCTTCTGGGTCTTGCCCTGCGCTAGTAGCAGGAGTACCTCCCTCTCTCTGTCCGAGAGTGACTCATACGGATCCTCGGCGGCGCGATGGCGTACTTCCTCGGCGATCACTCCGGCCATGGAGGGGTCAAAAAAGGTGCCTCCGGCGCAGACGATGCGAATGGCCCTTAGCAGATCGTCGCCCTCGGAGCGTTTGAGGACGTACCCCGAGGCGCCCACCTTCAGAGCGGGCACTATGTACTCCTTGTTCTCGTGCTGGGTGAGGATCAGGACCCGAGTGTTGGGGCTCAGATCCTTGACCTGGCGGGTGGCTGCCAGACCGTCCATGCCAGGCATACCGATGTCCATCAGCACTATGTCCGGCTGAAGCTCGCGGACAGCGGCCAGGGCCTGCGCCCCATCAGATGCATCCCCGACCACCTGGAAGTCCGGCTGCATCTCCAAGAGAGCCCGGATGCCTGCCCGCAGCACCGCATGGTCGTCGGCCAGGAGAATGCGGATCACGCTCACGACTTGGCCTCATTTTCAGCCAAGGGAACGCCAGCCCGTACCGTCGTGCCTTTTCCTGGCTCGGACTCGACCGAGAAGTCCCCGCCCAACAATTCGACCCGCTCTTTCATTCCTAGCAGGCCGAGCCCTCGACCGCTCTCGTCCCGATGAGACAGCATCGTCTCCACATCGAAGCCCTTTCCATCATCGCTGACATATAGGATAACGGAACGCCACGAGGAATTCAAGCCCAGCGTGACGTGCCTGGCCCCGGCGTGGCGAAGAACGTTGGAGAGGGCCTCCTGACCGATGCGGAAGAGGGCAGTCTCGACCTCGGGCTCCAACCGCCGCTCCCTGCCCGCGACCTCCCACTTTACCTCCAGGCCGGCGGCTTCCAGACGGCTCTCGACAAACCAGCGCAGGGCTGGGATCAGCCCCAGGTCGTCCAAGACGCTGGGTCTCAGGTCGTAGATGATGCCTTGTAGCTCTCGCACGTTGTCGCTGGCCGCAGCCTTCAGCCTCGCTATCACCTCCTTAGCGCGGCCCAGGTCGCTCTCGAGGGCCATTTCGGCGGCCTTGAGGCCGAAGACCATGGTGTTCAGCGCCTGTCCGGTCTCGTCGTGAAGTTCCCGGGCGATGCGGCGTCGCTCGTCCTCCTGAACGTGGATGGCACGGGCTAGCAGCTCGGCCCGGAGACGTTCCTTGCCCTCCAGTTCAGCCCAGAGCCAGGCGTTGTCCATGGCAACACCGATCTGCCGACCTACGGCTTCCAGCAACGTGAAGTTGCTCGGCTCAAGGCCCCCAGGACGGGTGGAGGCGACACTGAGCACGCCGAGCACCTTCTTCCCGGCCAGGAGCGGCACGGTCCCATGGCAACGAAGAGGCTGCCCATCAGAAGTGGAGGCTCCCCAAACGGTGCAGCCTTCCCTGGGATCGATGATCTTGGCCGTGCCAGTGTTGAGCACCTCCCGGCAGGCGCAGTCTGGGAAGGCTGGCGAAAGGCGGCTATCCAAACTGGTACCAGCTATCCCAACGGAGGCGGCAAGTCGCGGTGCGGAGCCCTCGCGGTCGGCAACATAGATCCAGCCACACGTTAGCTCCAGTGCCCCCAGCACCCGTTCTAAGGCAAGCTGCAAACCGTGGTCAGCATCGCCAGGGCTACTCATCGCGACAGCGACGGCGTTAACGGCCGCCAGTTCTCTGTTGCGCCGCCGAATCTCCTCCTCGCGGGCCTTCCGCTCGGTTATGTCTCGGGCAAACCATGCTAGGGCCTCCTGCCCCTGGTAGTTGACCAGGGTGCCGCCGGTCTCGACGGTGGTGGCCTTGCCGTCCCGCGCCACCAGGACCATCTCCTGATGTGGTGCGGGCTCGCCGCTACGAATGGCCCGCCAGTTGGCCAACACCAGGCTCAGGCTGTCGGCGTGAATGATCTCGGCGGCGCTTGCACCGAGCAGGCGTTGCCGGCTGTATCCCGTGAGTCGGCAAAACTCGTCGTTGACGAAGAGGAAAGTCCCCTCATTGCGGCTGGAGTTCGCGATGAGGGCGATGCTTTCCCCCACCTCCGAGGCGGCATCGATCAGGGCCCGGTACCCGGCCTCGGAAGCCCGAAGACGGTCCATGCTCTCATTAACCTCTCTGGCCATGTGGGCAAAGGCGTTGGCGAGGTCACCGATCTCGTCGTTGTTGTGAACTGCTGGAGTCTCGTCAAACCGCCCTTGGCCTAACAGACGGGCATATCCTGCCAGTTGCATAATTGGGTGAGCAACCAGACGGCTGAAGGTAACCGATGCGCCAACACCGAAGAGGACGCCGATTATGGTGAGAACGGCAAGGATCACCGTCACCTGCCGCTGGGTTGCCAGAATCTGGTTCTCGCTAAAGCCAATGTGTATCTCTGCCGGCAGCCCGTCCAAAGGCCGCCAGGCGAAGTCCCGTACCGGTCCGGTCTCTGTCATCAACAAGCGGACACTTTCGGTTTGGTGTGGGGGAACTCGATTCGCAGAAACCAGATCGCCTGGAAAGCCGTCCGAGAAGGTGTGAATAATGGGCGTGCCCTCGGATCCAAAAGCGAAGGCGTAAATGATGTCGGGACTGGTGGCCTTGACATTGTCCAAGACCTCACGAACGGCCAGAACGTCGCCGTCCAGCAAATCGTTGTCCAGGCTTTCGCCCGCGGTGCGAACTACGGACTGGCCCTTAGTAAACTGCTCTGCTTGGAGAGCGCGAGCTAGCACCGCGTTGATGGCGATGATAGTCAAGAGGCCTGCGACCACAACGATAGCCGATGTATTTAGCGCAATCTGCCCACTCAGGGTGCGCGGCCGTAGCCTTAGCGCGCCAACAACCCTAACGATCTTGCCCATTCTCCCAATACCAAGTAATCCTCATCGCGCGCCAGCGCGAAGCCGAGAGGCATTTCGGAACGTTCCCAGTGGTAGAGATCTGGCGCGTCGCGCCCCATCGGATCGAAATCAAGCAGAGTTCGGCGCACAATCTCGGCGACGTCGTCATTCACGTGGGGGGCAGCCACGATCCCGCTGCTGGGGTAAGGCGAAGAGAGCGCGACGATACGCACGAACCCCTTGGTTTCCAAAGCCCGAGCAAGAGTATCTTGTATTCCTCCGGCATCGTAGCGGCCGCTGGCGACGACGCTCGCCGTTTCGGCGTGGGAGCGAGCATAAGTGTACGTGCGAAGGTCCGATAGGAGAGTCCCTTCCTCGCTCAACATCAGGCGTGGGATCAAGTGTCCTTGCGTAGAGTTGGGAGCACCAAAGGCGAACGACCGACCACGTATGTCGGCAAGAGAACGGATCGAGCTATCAGGGCGCGTTATGATAGCCGCTCGATAGGTAGGTTCGCCTGCCGCATTAAGTCCACGCACCAAGGCCCGCGCCCCCCAACGCTCGCGGGCCTGCAAATAACTCAGCGTTCCGACAATTGCGAAGTCCACTTTCCCTGCCCCAATCTCGTCCACAATGTCGCCTTCTCGCGGCGTCACGTGCAAGCGAAACTGGCGCCCGATTTGTCTTTCCAGGTAAGCCAGAAGAGTTCCGTACATGCGCACGTCCTCTTTTGGCTCTAAGCGGCGGTCAAAGCCAACGACTAGTGCCCCACTGGACAAAGAGACAGGAACGCGAGCATCGCTGCCCAGCAGATTCTGCGACAGCCTGACCTGGACGGTAGTCTCCTGTGAGCAACCGACAAGAAACAGCAGCAGAGCGATGACGGCGACGAGAACTTTGATCACGTAGGGATTATACCAGATTATTCCGTCCAACATGAACCGGCAAGACCGTGGGGGTAACGGTGAAAGCAAAACGGCGAGGTCGACGACCTGTGAAGTATCCTCGTAGACCTCGTCGTCAACGTAGAGCTTCAGCTCTGACCGGGATGCAGCATAGATGGAAGCGCATGATGGGATGCCTGGCAATTAATACCGAGCTCAGCATCGCTGGAACCTTGATGAATGGCCCTTTCCCCTTCGTGCTCAGAAACGTTGTTGAATCAACATGTGGCACGATCTGGCCTCCTCAGCTCAGCGGAATGACTTCACGATACTTTCCGCCGGGGGGACTCTGCTCCGGCGGCTCCTCGGCGCGCTCAAGTGTGACGTGGCCGAGCTTGTGCTCGCCGAGGAGACGCCTGATCTCAGTGTGCACTGCCTGCCAAACGCGGTCCGGGTCGGCACCAGGCGCAAGACGTAGGCGCACTCGCAGGCTCGTAGGCGTGGTCTGCACGATCTGGAACAGCTCGATCCCCTGAATGTGGTTAACCTCGAATGCCAGTGGCGGAATCGAGACCTGCTCGCCACGCTCGGTGGGGAAGGTGAGTATGTCGGCGGCGCGGCCCTGCACACGGATCGCGGGCAGCGGGTTGCCGCACGGGCAGGGGTCGGGCCGCTGTAGGATACTGTCGCCGAGGTCGTAGCGCAGGATCGGCTGCACCCGGTTGGCGAGGTTGCTCACCAGGACGGTGTGCGACTGCTGGCCCGGCGGAGTCGGCCGGTAGTCAGCGTCCACCGGTTCGAGCACGATCCAGTCGATGAGGGGGTGCAGCCACCCCTCCCTGCAGTTGTAGGCGGCTTGGGCGACTTCGGTGGAGCCGTACACGTTGCCGACCTTGCTCCCGAAGGCCCTGGCGATCCTGCCGTACTCGCCCTCTCCCAGCCCCTCGGCCGTCACCACGATCAGCACTGGCTTGATGCGCAGGCGGCCGGCTTCCTGCTCGCCCGCGAGCAGGGCGATGATCGAGGCGTAGCCCAGGATCATAGCCGGCTGGAGCTCGTTGAGCTTGGCGACCAGCTCCGGCAGTGGCGTATGCACCGAGAAGTCCTTAAGTTGCCGGGCGAGAAGGCGGTTGGAAAGGCGTGCCCGAGTGACGCCCGCGACTGAGGCGTAGTGGCCGCCGGTCGCATGCAGTGCTGCCACGCGCATTCCACGGAAGAGGATCTTCAGGAAGTCGGCGGCCGTGAGCCATTGGGCAAATATGAATCCCATCGAGGCGGCGCCCACGGCCAAGTGCCGGTGATCCAATACGAAGATCCCGGGCGTCCCGGTGGTGCCTGAAGTGATGGCTAAGAGGTACTTGCCGAGAAACGGCGCCCCGATCAGGCTAGGATCTTCGATGAACTTGCGCGCCTTCTCGATCGTCACATCGCGGTCGGTGACCCAGTCGTCGAAGCGGGCCATCAGCGTCTTCTTGTCGGTAACCGGCAGCAGCGCAGAGTCATCGACGCGCTCGGGCAGGTCTCGGTAGAGCTCGCGGTAGTACGGAGAGTGAGCCCGTGCGTAGGCCACCATCTCGGTGAAGCGGGCGCGCTGCCGCCGCTCGATCGCGGCTGGGCCTTGCTTTCTGGCTCTATAAGTGTCGAGCAGAAGCCACAGGAGACTCTCGCTCATTATCCTTCCTTGCTTTGGGGCGCCTCTCTCACTGGGGAGCCCACTGACACGGGTAGAACATCCGCCTGGAGGCGTTCGCCCGGGGTTTGACGCAGCAGACGAGACGAGTTGCCCAGGATGCCGAGGTCGGGCAGGGACTGAGCGGCGGCAGCAAGAATGGGTGGCAGGAAGCCCAGGGCAGCCAGCGAAAGCCCGACAAGATTGTACACGGCGGTGAAAGCGATGTTCATTTTCACCACTCGCATCGTGCGACGGGCAATGCGGAACACTTCCGGCACCAGCGTCCAGTCTTCGCGCATCAGTGCCAGATGGGCGGCTTCGATAGCCACGTCGGTTCCAGCGGCTCCCATCGCGATGCCGACATCAGCTTGAGCCAGCGCCGGCGCGTCGTTCACGCCATCGCCCACCATCACGACGGTACGGCCCTTGGCCTGGTATTCTTTGACGATGGCGATCTTCTCCTCCGGCAAGAGATTGGCGCGGTAGCGCACGCCAAGACGCTCGGCGAGAGCGGCTGCCGTCCGTTCGTTGTCACCCGTAAGCAATTCTATGTCTCTAACGCCGAGAGCGCGCACGGCGGCGAGAGACGCTGGGACTTCAGGTCGCAAGGTGTCGGCAGCAGCGAGCACTCCGGCCAGTTCACCATCCCTGGCGACGAATAGCAGGGTTTTTCCCTGTGATTCGAGTTCGGAAACGATGGTGAGGGATGAGGCCTGGGGAATCAATCGGCGGTTGCCGACAGCGACAATGCTGCCGTCGATGCGGGCACGCACGCCATGGCCTGGGATAGCTTCGAATTGCTCTTGCTCGAATACGGGTAGGCCACGCCTCCTCGCCGCATCGCGCACGGCCTCAGCCAGCGGATGCTCCGAGTAACGTTCTGCCGAGGCGGCCAGGGAAAGAACCTCGGATTCGTGCTGTCCTCCTAATGGGATCACATCGGTGATCTGGGGCTGGCCCAACGTGAGCGTTCCCGTCTTATCGATGAGCAGCACATTCGCGCGCGCCAGAGTCTCCAGATACTTGCCACCTTTGATGAGCAGGCCGCGCTTGGCACCCGCCCCCACAGAGGCAAGCATGGCAATCGGAGTGGCGAGGGCGAGGGAACACGAGCAGGCCACGACGAGGACTGCGGCGGCGGCCAGAGGGTCACGGCGAATCAGAAAGGTGAGCGCAGCGATGCCTGCCACGAACGGCAGGAAATAGGCCGAAAACCTGTCCGCGATGCGCTGCACGTCAGCGCGATGCGCTTCGGCCTCCTCCACCATCTTGACCACGCGTCCGAAGGTAGTATCCGCTCCCACCTGAGTGACGCGGACGCGGAGACTGCCCAGGCGCGCCAGGGTGGCGGCGAAGACCCTCGCGCCCGGCCCGACCTCCACAGGCATCGACTCGCCGGTGATGGCCGCCTGATCCACTGTCGCGTGGCCGTCGACGACTTCGCCGTCCACCGGAATGTTCTCGCCCGGCCGCACGACGACCGTTTCCCCGACCTGCACTTCGGCAACGGGCACCTCCTGCTCCACGCCGTCGCGCTCCACCCGCGCTGTCTGGGGAGCCATCGCCGTAAGATTCTTCACCGCGCGGCGGGCCCGTTCAGTGGTAAAGTTTTCGGCGTAGTTGCCGATGCGCATAAAGAACACAATGACGGCCGCCGTGGCCCATTCGCCGACCACGATCGCGGCCAGCACGCCCAGCGTCATCAATGTGTGGGAGACGATCTGCGCCTTGAGAGCGGCCCGGACGACGTTGCGGAATACGGGGTAGCCGCTTATGAGGATGATAGCCAGGCCAATGGGCCAGGGCACGCGTTCGGTGAAGGCTTCGAAGAGTCCCAGCCACTCACCCACGACAACCACGAACAGCACGGCGCCGAAGACGATGCCAAACAGGACGAGGATGCGGTTGGTAAAATCCCCGAGCGGAGAAGGTACAGGGTGAGCCTCAGTTGTGGCGGCAACAGAATAGCCCGCGCCTTCTACCGCTTTGTGGATAGCTGGCAGGTCTACCAGCGCTGGATCGAGTCGGACGACGGCTTTCTCTGACGACAGGAAGACCTCGACCGACTCGACGCCAGGGAGCGTGGAGATAGCGTGCCTGACGTGTTGCGTGCATTCGGCACAGTCCATACCCCGAATAGGGACCTCGATGGTTTTTGGGGAAGTATTCATTGCGACGTCTCCTTTGGTTTCGCACGAATAATTGTTACCATCAACAAGCTGACACCTAACACAATGAGGCTATCAGCCAGGTTGAAGGTCGGCCAGCGAGTTGCACCCAGGCCCACGTCCAGGAAGTCGGTGACGCGACCATCGGGAAGCCGGTCGGCGAAGTTGGCAATCGCGCCGCCAAAGAGCAGGCCGATGGGCCATCCGGCTGATGGTGAGAGGTCGCCGGTGCGCAGCGCATTCACGATCCAGGCTGCCAGGCCGAAGATCACTACTCCAGTAAGGGCGACCGGTCCTGGCCCATTGCTGGCGAAGAGTCCGAAGCCAAGGCCAGTGTTGTAACCTAACGTCAAACGGAAGACCTGCCCGATGACCGATACGGGCTGGTCGAGAACCAGCGTCTGCTCCGCCCACATTTTGGTTGCCCAGTCCAACGTCAACGCGATCAGAAGGGCCGGCAGTAGTCTGTATACTACTTTCATCTCGTCACCTGCTGCCACCCTGCAAAGGCGCTGTAGCGCGTACATCCGTAAACGCCTTTTGCCACATCTGCCAGCAGTTCTTCAGCCGGGCGCAGAATCGTTGCTGCCCGCGCGTCGCTCAACTGATACCACACGAAACGGCCCTGTTGCGCGCACACAACCAGCCCACACTCTCGCAGACAGCCAAGGGGCTTAGAGACGTTCGACTGGCTCAGACCCATGGCCTCGACGATCTCGGTGACGCTGAGCGGTCCATCGCGCAATGCGTCCAGGATTGACAGACGGGACGGACCGGAGAAGCCCCGAAAGAGCTTGGCCTTCAGGCTGACGGACTGGGCATTGGCACTGTACAAAATACGCAAGCCTCCAGTACATCATTGTATCAGTAATTGATGATATGATATGCGAACGAAGACAGATTGTCAATAGTGTGGTCCGCGACCAGTCCTATCAAGCGGTCAATTGTTGGTGTCTTCGGTGAGGCCTTGTCAACCCATTGGGCACAACCTGTGCCCAGGGCATTCACTCTACCGCCTTCTGGTGCTATGCTTTCAGTGTCGGCCAGGTGCCACTGGCCCGAGCGCTAGCCAAGAAGATGGCCTCCCAGGAGGAGCGCCGCAAGGTTCGAGAGCCGGCGCCTGGCCGACTAAGAAGTGATTCGGATGAGAGAATGGTCAAGCAATTCCTGCGATTTCGCGCCTACATCGTCCTCGCCATCGCCATGGCCGTGGCGTACGTCACGGTCCAGAGCGCTACACAGAGCGTCCAGGTGGTAGCGGCGGCCAAGGACCTGGGAGAGAACACGGTGCTTACGACCGAAAGGATCAAGGTTATCTCGATTCCGGCTGGCGCCAAGCTACCGGGGATGGTTGAGGCCAGCGAACAACGCGAGGTTTTGGGGATGGTTACCAGAGCATTTATTCCCCAGGGTTATCCAATTACTCGCCCCTATCTTCAAACGGCGACGGGTGGCAATCTGAACGGCTTCGGCGCAACCTCCGCCATCGTCGATCCACGCAACGTGCTCTTTCCTTTACCGGCTCCGAGCGAGCGCGTGGCGATGGGAGGAAGCATTCTACCCGGCGAGTACGTCGACATCTACCTGGTGTGGGAGGACCCGACCGTGCGTGAGACCGGAAAAGGTGCCCGCGACAAGGCCACGCTCTATCTCCAGCACCAGAAGGTATTCTATTACGATGGCAAACAGATGGCGTTGGAGGTGCCGAAGGTGGCGGCCGCCGTGCTGGCCTATGCTGGCAAGGTGGGCGAGGTGATCGTGGCGCCTTCCAGGGTGGACGAGGTACTCGCGCAGAGCGGGGAACTGACCATAGATTCTACCGTGTTCCGTAGCCTCTTCGGCAAGCCGATCAGCGGGACTATTCCCCTGCGCGATCTGTTTGGCAGGGACGACCAACCGGAAAAACGATCATCTGGTGCAACTAATCCTGTAGGAAAGGAGCAGCCGGCAAATGAAAGGCCAAACCCGTAGACGCACGGTTGGAACTCAAACCAAGCCGAATGGCACCGCCAGGCAATGCGGTGAGGCGCAGCCACCCGTCACCAACGTGTCAACGCCTGGAACCGTCAGCCACATGGTACCGATCATCTTGTCGCTCGCCATTCTGGCCATTCTGCTGGCAGCCAACATTTCTGTTGACCAGCCAACCATGAATTCGAGGCTGCCCGGCACACCAATCGTGCAGCAATCATCGAATGCGCAGAGGTTCGCCCAATGAGGATCGTAACGATAGGCTTGGAAGCATTCATCTCGATCGTTCTGCTTATGGCGATGACTCCAATTGTCGCCAGCGCAGATACGGCCGATTGGCCACCGCTCGAACCGGGCTACCACTACGTCACGTCCGTGGTGGTGGATAACGTCTACACGGGTGATGGCATTTACGCGGTCTTCCGCGATGGCACGACCACGAGCACGGCCACCGCGCAAGGCGATATTGTCCCGGGAGCCGGGCCGGTGGTGGCAGGGCCGGGCCCTGATTGGCGCAACGATGGGACCGCTCCCCAGTGGCGGCGCTTCGCCTGCCCAGGGGATGCGAATCTGGCGGCGGGAATCTGGTACTGGAACAAGTACTGGCAGGTGCGGGGCGGTAGTTGGGTCTTGGCCAACGAGTTCTGGGTTTTCGCCGCCGACCATCCCTGTGCGCCATCGGAGCCCGCGCCTCCGCCGCCACCCCCGCCTGGCCCACCTCCGGAATCGCCACGGCGCACTTACTGGAAGGGCTACGCACCCCCCGCGCCTTCCAGCGATCTGAGGATATCGCCTCCGCGTAGCGTGGTGCACCTGGAAACCTTATTTCAGGTCACCGGCGGACAGCCCGACCCCGGGCAGGGGGAGAACGTGATCGCCATCGAGGAACAGCCCACACGCTGGGACTTCGGCGATGGCTCGGGTCTGGAGGAATACGAGTACCAGCCCAGCCACACCTACAACTGGAGCTCGCACGGGCAACCCTGCCCGAGCGAATGCAGAGCAGAGGTCGGAGACGAACTGGATGCCTACCGCGTTCAGGCGACACGCAGCTGGCGGGTGTTGTACGAGCATCAGCTATGGGAGACGGACCGCTGGCACTGGGAGGACGTCAAGGAGCCGTATTGGGACACCGATCCGGTCACAGGAGAGCCAGTGCAGCGCTGGCGCGTGGTGGGACAGGTGAGAATCTCGGATCCCGACGCGATGCTATGGTCAGAGGTCAAAGAGGAAATGCTGCAATCGGGCCGAACGCGCTGGCTGCCGGTGATTCAAGTCAAAGGCACGAACCTCGGGCAGCCGTAGAGAGGAGGAAGGCTTTGGCTGAGGAACAGGCTCAACCCATCGAGCAGATCCGCGTGGCGCTGGCCACCGCGAGCGCCGAATGGCACGACGCGATCTACGAGCATCTGCGGGCCAACGCGCAGTACCACATCATTCTGGTCGGCTGGTATACACGTCTAGCACTTCTGATCGACGCGCTGAAGCGGGAGCACCCCGACGTGGTCCTGATCGACGTCGATATGTCCGGTCTCTCGCGGCGAACCGTGGAGACGGTCCTCGTCGCCAGCGGGGCGACCTGCGTGGCGCTCACCTCGCGAGGGATGGGAGCAGCATCGACACTCCGCGATATGGGCTTCGTCGACGTCCAGGCGCTGCCCTTCGAAGGCGACGAGCTCATACTAAAGATACAGATGGCTCGCGTGAGAGCCGAACAACTGCGGCATCCGCAAGGTAATCTGGTGGTCCGCGAGGTGCGGGACCGATTGCAAGTGATCAAGGATCGGATCATCGTGTTCTACAGCCGGGCCGGAGGCGTCGGTAAGTCGACTATGGCCCGCGAGAGCGCGGCGACCCTGGCGCTTATCGGCCACCACCCGACGGTTCTGGTGGACTTCTGCGCCACGGGCTCCATCCAGTTCCGGCTGTTTCCCTTCACTCAGCACGACCAGGTGAGAAACCTCTTCAGGCTCTGCGTGAACGCCTCGGTGGAGACCAACGATCCGGCGCTGACCGAGCTCATTCGGCAGAACCTGCTCATCTATCGGCGCCACAGCGGCCACGAAGGGGAGCTCAACCTGCTCTTTGCCCCGCCGGTGGACGAGCAGTGGATCGACGATCATCTTGGGAGTCCGGACCTCTTCGCCCGAATCCTGGATGCGCTCGCGAGGATGTACACATTCGTCGTCGTGGACATCGGCCAGGACCTCAACCTGCCCTCCCACGCGGCGGCCCTGCGCAAAGCTGATTTGATCGCCGTGGTGACCACTCCCAGTCCTCAGACAGTGGAGATGGTGGCCGAGTCTCTGGCCGACCTGAAAAAAGTGGCCCAGGGAGAGAAGAAGGTCCGATTCGTGGCCAACAAGGTGGAATCCGGGGTGGGTCTCGCTGGCGGGCAGATTCGCGAGCTTCTGGGGAACCTGCCTCAGTTGGGGGAGATTCCCCTGGCGACAGCCGAGGTGGAGGCCTCGCGGATGGAGCGAAGGCCTGCCGTGCTGTCCGAGCGCAGCACTCCGTTCACCGTGGCTATGGCCGAGATGGTGCGTAAGCTGGGGCCGCTGCCCGAGGTCTTTGTCCCGCAGTCAAAACGATTCGCTTTATTCAGGAGGGGCTGATGGACGAACGAGACCTGATTAGCAGAGGCTTTGCCCTGCGCCGCGGGGTGAGAGATAGCTTCGAAAAGGCCGCGACTTCCACTAGCGCCGATGCCGAGCTGGTGGAACGCCTCGCCGACGAGGTGCGTCGCCGACTGATGGAGGTAGGCGCATCGGGAAGGAATGGGGTATCGGCCGAAGCCATCGCTCGGGAACTGGTGGAAGGCGAGAGGCTGCAGCGGCAGCTACGCAATCAACCCCTGGATGTCGAAGCGGTGCTGAACAGCGTGCTTCAGGCGGTCCTCGGCCTCGGAGTCATCGACGAGTACCGGAGTATGGCAGGCACAACCGAGATAATGATCAACGGCACCCGCTCCGCGTGGGTCTACCGTGGGGACGAGCGGCTTTCGATTCCGCCTCTGAGCGACGAGCAACTGGCGCGAACGGTGGAGCTGCTGCTTCGGGAGAGCGGCGAGAACATCGGCCCGCTCAACCCGCTCGTGGATGCCCGACTCTCGGGATCACGGATGCGCATTAATATCGTCGACAAGAGCATCAACCTATACGGATACGGCGTCACCCTGCGCGTCTTTCCCGAAAAGCCCCTGGCGCTGGAAGACCTGGTGGCGCGGGGCACACTATCGCAGCAGGCCGCCGATTTCTTGCTGGCGATGCTGCTGGCGCGAGCAAACGTCGTCATAGCTGGTGGCACTTCCTCGGGCAAGACCACCACAATGTGCGCCCTGACGGAAAGAATTCCCGAGCAAGAGCGCGTCGTCTTCATCGAGGCGCCCAGCGAGCTACCCCATACCAACCCCAACCACGTGATATGGGAAACACGGCGGGCCTCGGCCGAAGGGGGCAGAACGATAACGGTCGGCGATCTCATCGTCAACGCCATGCGGGCGAGACCGGATCGCATCGTGGTGAGCGAGGTGCGCGACGGAGCGGCTCTGGAGATGATGGAGGCGATGGGCACGGGGCACGAGGGAAGCCTGACGACCCTCCACGCCAACGACGCCCGCGACGTCTTCGTTCGCCTGCTCTCGCTGATGTATATGGGAATGCGCCACGACATGCCGGAGCGGATGCTCTATTACAAGATCTACAGCGCCATCGATCTGGTGATCTTTCAGCGAGAGGTCCTGGAAGAGCTTGAGAAAGGCCGCTACCGGGTCCGTCGCCAGGTCACCGAGATTCACGTGGTCACGAACATCGACTGGTCGACCGGACAGATCCAGACCGGAGAGCTCTTCCTCTACGATGGGCAGCATCTGCGCTGCCTGGGAGGAGAGCTTTCGCCGAGGCTAGTCGAGCTGTGCCGGAGGTACGGGGTGGAAGCGCCGAGGTTGGTAAGGGATTGAAATGGTAAACCCACCTAATTGTTTCTGATGGGAAGGACAAACGCGCGGGAAAGCAGGAGGAAATTAACGTCGTGATTAGCCTTGCAGCCTTTGCGGTGGCTTGCCTTGTGGGCGTGGGGGTGCTGATGGCCTTGTACGGCTCACGGCGCATCTCAATTCCGGGGCCGACTGAGCTTCGCACGAATCTTCGACAGGCCGACCGTGTTCTAGCGCTGCAGTTCCCATCGGAGAACACGTCTTTCAAGCGGCTCCGCCGCTGGCTGAACCGAGGCGGGCTGCACGATGTAGCCACCGTCCACTACCTAGTGTTGATTCGCAAAATTTCGACTCACTCGATCAATTGGGGGGCTGAACGTTGTCTTCTTTTGCGTACCAATGCATTTCGTCTATCAATACGGCGCTCGACGGCCGACTTCAACTCGGACATTTCCTGACGTCGCTCAGGCCCGATAGCTCGTTTGGTTTGTCCAAAGACCGGTTCCAGCGGCATCAGCCAGGGCGATTTGATTGGCAGATAAAAAAGTATGACGTGAACGCCGCCATCCCGCTTGACTTGCCGGTTGTGCTCGGTGATGCGCGCACGCACGCTCGCTGCGATGTGCCACGGCCCATTGTCCCAGAAGATAACCAGATAGCGGATGCCACGCCGCCGGTATTCCTTCAAGACCCCTTCGAGGTAGTTCCAAGTCTCTGCCTGATTCCAGGTATCGTGCCATTCGCCACTTACCTCGCGCTCTACGGCATCCATACCGGCGTAAAGAGCACAACTCGGAGGACGCTCGCTCTTTTTCCAGTTTTTCGCTTTGGCCACCCTCGCCGGGCGGCCATGCTGCGCCCATTGCTCGGCGGGGTACGGCCACAAGACGAACCAACTCTCGTCAACGAATATCCCGGCGCGCCTATCGGGAGCCGTATTTACCCAGGTAAGCAACCTGTCGCGCCACTTTTTTTGAACGTATACTTCGGGTCAGGGCTTTCGATCCACTCTTTGGCCCGTTGCCAAGAATGTCGGCTCCGTTTGAGAAGGCGGCGGATCGTATCGACGCTGACAGCATCTTTTCGCAGTTCTCGCGCCAGCGTGGATGCCGCAGTGCCAAGGGTCCAACGAGCATCATCCACGCCGTACCTGGCGGGGCGGTCGTGCAGCATCGCTATGAGCACGTCGGCCGCGCTTTCGCCAAGTTTGTTCGGGCGACCCGGACGGGGCTTGAGCTTGACCCCTGCCAGGCCGTTCGTCGTGAAGCGCCGCAGCGTTTCACGTACCGTCTGCACGTGTATACCCAGCGCCTCTGCAATGGCAGTCGCGCTCGGCGCTGATTCGGCTAACAGTAGCGTGCGGGCTCGAACATACAATGTTGTTCGGCTCGAATGCTGCCACGCTAGCAACTGTAAGCGCTCCTCACCGGTAATTGGTCGTCGAAGCACACCGCCCATATGTTGGCCTCCTAGACAAACTAGCCAACATGCCGAGCGGCAAGAATTATGCCTGAGTCATATTTTTGCGAATCAACACTAGGGGTGTGTGTAGGCAATGTGATCGCTGTGGTCGTGCTTACACGCTGGCTCCTGGGGGGAGATCTGCTGGCAGCTGAGGTCGGTTTGGCGTCGCTGATCGTGCCGATCGGCTATGTGATGATGAATCAGCGGAGCCGCGAGGAAGCCGTCGAGGAGCAGATGGACAAGGTTCTGTCCATCCTCATCAACCTGCTCCAGGCCTCGGGCCGCAACCTTCGCTCGGCTTTGAGCGAGCTTGTTGAGGAGGAGATGCACGATGGAACAAAGAGATTGTGCTGTGTTCTCCCCACGCCCCTCGGTCCGGAGTTGGTGCACCTGGTCGAGGAGCTTCAGGAGACCAATCACACCCTGGCAGAGGCGCTTCGCTCTGCTGGCGGAAGAGTTGCCCATCCTGCTTTCGACATGTTCGTGGCCGCTGCCACTAGTGGCACAGAGGGCCAGACCTCACAGCTACTAAGCCACGTGAGGGATCACATTCGCGAGCAGCGAACCCTGCGCAGCTCTATTCGAGCATCTTTCTCGCTGGTCGTGAGCCAGATGTATGTTCTGGCGGCGATTCCCATAGCGATGCTGGGTATGTGGCGAATTATCAGCCCCGAGGTGGCGGACCTGATGTTTCGCACTACCCTGGGCCAGAGTCTCGTGGTGCTAATGCTGGCCTACTCCTGGCTTGGCGTCCTGCTCGTAACGCGCCAAGGGCGCCTTGCCAATCTCATAAAGGGGGTCAAAGTTTGATCGTCGAACGGTTGACGAGACACAAAACAGAAAGGGGATGTGACATGAAAGAGACGTTCTTGAAGGAGTGGGTCACAGGCCAGGTGATGCTTCAGGACCTGGCACGACGGCTCAATCGGCAGGAGGGCCAGACAGCGGTGGAATACGGACTGATCGTCGGCTTCGTCGCTCTCGCGGTTGTGGCAGCCTTCACTCTGCTGGGCGGACGAGTTCGCGACGCGATCAACGCCGTGGCCAACGCGATCAACGTGAGGCCGCAGTAGGAGGGCACGGTGAGCTACCTGTCGTTGCTCGCGCTCCTTGGCCTGCTCTACTTCATACCGGAGTTGGCTTCTCTGGCGCGGGGAGAGCTTCCGTTGAGAAAGGGGTCTACCAGCACTCTGGCCTATCGGATCGTGTGGCCTCTCGGCCAACGCCTGAGCTATCACCCGTCGCCGGAAGCAGACGCCAAAGCCCGAGAGCTGCGCGATCTCCTGGACCAGGCTGGAATGAGAGCGATGAGCACCGAGTCGTTTCGGGCGCGACAGCAGGCCTCGGCAATGCTCTGGGCTGCCGGCGTCGCCTTCGCCTACCTTGTGAGTGGGCTGGACATCGGCTTCGCGGTGGTGCTGGTGGGAATGGCGGTCCTTCTCGGATATCGGCTCCCGATGATTTCGCTGAGGCGAAGAGCGGAAGCCCGCAAGCGCGAGATCTATGTGGCCCTTCCGTTCTTTGCCGCCCAATTGGCGAACCGGATCATGGGCACGGGGAGACGACTATCCGATGCGATGCGAGCAGTGGCGGAGGAGGGCGAAGGGCCATTGCAAGAGGACGTGGCCCACGCCTTTCGCCTCATCGACCTGCAGGGCTATCCGTTCGCCCAGGCTCTCCTTCACGTCGGAAGGGGCACTGGAGTCCAGGCGGTGGTCGATCTCTTCACCCTCCTGGTCTACGCCGAGAATCGGGCCGGCATCGGACTCGTGGAGACCTTGCTGCGAGCATCGAAGGAAGCCAGCGAGAACCTGCGCTATTCGCTGGAGGCGGCCAAGGGCAGAGCGGTAATCAGGGGGACGGGAATGGCCATCGCCTTCGAGATACCACCGATTCTGACATCGGTGATGCTGCCGGTGGCCATAAGCCTGGGGGTAAACCTGCTGGGGATCCCGTGGTTTTGAGAGCCGGGCGTGGCCAAGATTGAGGGTCGTCTAGTTGGAGCAGCAGCTCAATTTGGCCCTAGGAGAGTTGTTCTAGCATAAGGTCGGTGGCCCAGGGGCGATGGTAACGTCACTGTCTCCACCTCTGATTGTGGCGACGCTGTCGCCACTCTTTGCTCTGGCCCGCTGAACTCAACATGAAGTAGCCCAGAGTTGAATGCGGGCTGCGCTGAAGGAAGATGGGATACAGCCCTAAGGAGGCGCGCTAGTGGAATGGCTGGCTGTGGTTACAACTTGGAACATCGAGTTCGCACAGGCGGTCGTCGATCTGCTCAAACGGCGGGGAGACATCATATGTAGTATTTGAGCAGGTTATCAAGAGGGATGTACGAAATCCCGACTTAGATACGTCAAGAAACCTTCAGTTAGACATCAGATCCTTCCGCTATAAGAGCAGCACCAAAAGCGCCAAGGGTCTGAGGATTGTCTGGGACCGTAATTTCGACACGCAGTTTTTGGCTCAGCAGTTGATGCAGACAGGGATTCAGAGCAGCCCCGCCGGCGAACACTACTCGATCCTTGACTCCCACTCTGCGGGCCATAGAGGCTATTCGGTTTGCGATGGCTTCGTGAAGGGCCAGGGCAATATTACTGCTTTCCTCTCCCTTGGCTATGAGAGAAACAACCTCGGACTCCGCAAAGACCGTGCACAAGCTGTTAATGTTAATGGCCTTGGACGCTCCAAGAGCGAGCGTTCCCAGGTCTCCTATATCGACCTCGAGCGTGTTTGCCATAATCTCCAGGAATTTCCCTGTCCCCGCTGCACAGCGATCATTCATTTCGAATTTCTGCACTTCGCCACCAATTGACAACGAGATTAGCTTGCTATCTTGACCACCGATATCTATGACCGTCTGACAATCAGGATATAGCTTTCTCGCTCCAACCGCGTAGGCGCGAATTTCCGAAATCACTGTCCCACCTACCTCCGGGGCAACGAGGTGGCGACCGTAGCCGGTCACCACCAGTCGCCCATAGGTCTTGCCAGACAGAAGCTCTTTACAACGACGCAGAGGGTTGATCCCTGTCGTAAGAACGACCGAACCCTCCAGGACACCCTGGCGCAGAGCCACCAGGACAATAGTTCGGGAGCCGACATCTAGCCCCAGGTGAGTCATTAGCGTAGAGTCTCCAGGAAGGCATCGATTCTCGTCCTCAATTGTCCCATATCCTCGTCGCTATAGTCGGTTTCGATTCGCAGCAAAGGAATGCCCGCCTCTGCCAGGGCGCTCTCCACCTTTTTCGCTTCGTTGGCGTAGGTGTGACAGAATTGAAGATTGTAATGGACAACACCATCGACTTTGTATTCCCTAGCCAGTCGGACGATGTCTTCCAGGCGCTCATCGTTGGGAGTAAAGCAAGCGCAGTGAATTTGCATGTAGCGATTGGCGATGGCATCTAATTGTTCCTCAACCGTGCCGCCAGTTTCGGGAACGAGGTCACTGAAGGCTCTTGTTCCTATGCAAGACTCCTCACAGACCACAGCGGCACCGGCTATTTCGAGAAGGTGATGCATTTTCCAGTTGGGGATGGCCATCGGGCTTCCGGCGATAAGAATGCGAGGGGCGTTCTTCGGAAAGACCCCGTCCCCACCGGCAATCCGCTGCTCCAGCTCGTCGGCCAGCGCATTGATCATCTGGGTGGAGCGCTTTACGTCGTCGTAAAAAGAGACCTGTGTAACCAGCAGTGCATCCTTTCCGCTTATCGGAACCGGGTTTGCCTTCCTGGCATCGTACAAGCGCTGCAGGGCTCGCCTTTTCTGGTTCACCAGCCCGGTAGACTCGGCCAGCTTATCCGCCTTGATTTCATTGCCGGTCAAATCTTCAACAATATTCTTGAATTCGGCAACCTCTCCCCGCCAGAGGGCTCGGCTTCGTTCCGTCTTCTTGTTGGGGACCTCCATCACGTGGACAGGCTGGTACTGGCCGAGAAGCTCAAACATCTTCTTCTTGCCATCGCAGGTAGTTTCACCGACGATGAGATGGCTTGACTGTACGTAAGGACAGGTCCTTCCTAACTTAAAGCCGAACGAAGATTTGATGAGGGCGCAAGTGTTTCGGGGAAGAACCTCCTCCGCAACAGGGACGGAGAATTGAGTGCCAGCGCAAAGCCCCACGGGAACGGCGCCTGCCGCCAGAGTGACTTCATCAGGCACAAACACGCAATAGGTCGCCACGACTTTGCCCCCATCCAGGGCATGCTGCCTCAGTTCCTGCACTCTGATACCGTGAATGTCGCCCACCACAAAATCGAAGAATCCCATCCCCTGAGGTCGGTTCTGTTGGGAAAGGAAGATCTCCTGGAAAATCGGTGGAAGGGCATTGAGAAGCTTGTCGTGTTCATCCAAATCAATCCCAAGATCTTCCCACATTTGCCTGTTATCGATTGCCATTTGCTAGTTTCTCCTTCAGCTTATCAATAATGAAGAATTCGGTCCCAACAGGTGGATCCTCGACTCCTGCAGATCAGGCCTTTTCCCCTAATGAACGAAATCCTTTTCAAACTCGTCAACAGCCGCCAAAACAAGAGACGCGCTTGCGCCAAGGACTGGTCCTCCCCCAAAGGACATTGCCACCGCAGCAATCTCTAGAATCTCCTGGCGGGTGATGCCTAGCTCCAACGCCTTGTGAGTATGGACCACAATACAGTCCTCGCACCTTGAGAAGATGGCGACTCCTAAGGCAATTCGTTCCTTCTCCCTCGCCGATAGCGCACCAGGCGCTCCGCAAGCCCCAATGAAACCGAGCATAGCCGTAGTTGTGTCTGGCAAATCAGCACTAAAGACACCGACACCCTTTCTGAATCTTTCGAGGCGCTCCCTTGGCTCAAACATAGACAACTCTTCCCTTCTTCGGTATTTGGTCTGGGCAACAGCTAATCGCACTTTCATTCATCACGCCACGCATCTTCTTTGCGTTATTTTCCGTAAGGACGGAAGAGGCGCGCGGAGAATCTTTCCCCGTTGCTTTCTAATCACCGGCATACAATTGCTCGGCACAGGAAGGCAATTCAGAGCCAAGCCATAATAACCATACGGTATTCTATATGCAACTAGTATGCAGATTAGACATAATAGAATCTTCATTAGGTCGTGTCCCCAGAGAAATCGGTTGGCCACATCCGTCCACGTGACCCTTATTGTCCAGGGTGTTGAAATGGGGAGAATCGAGCGAGACATTGTTGGAGAAAAGTAGTTCTCCCGCAACTTATGGGCTGCCCGGGCCAACATCCCCATCGGAGACCGTATTGCGGAGCCTGCACTGCGGAAGATGGGGATCGAACCGACACTTGGCGCACTTATGCCAGGCAATGTGGGAGATCGCAATTCCCCTTCCACACAAAATGCGGGAGGGCACAGAAATGCTTCTTCTGTCCAGCGAATGCCCGTTCGGGAGTTGAACACAACATGCGAGCACAGTATGTATTGGTTAGACGCGCGGAGAATCAGATGGTGTCGGTGATCAGTGGATGTATGGTGTCATTACTAGCATAGCATTTGACGAGGTACTGATCAGTTCTTCTCTGTGCTCATCAGGCCTCAGTTACAGTTAACCGAGATTCAAGCGTACTTGAATCTCGGTTAACTGCCCCCACCGGCGATTGTCAACCCTCTGGGCACAATCTGTGCCCAGGGAATTGTTACCTAGGATTCTCAAGGTATTCTTACAGTGATGGCCAACTGCATTTCTCTACAGCTTGTGGCCAACCACTGAAATGGCGTGGTTAGCAGTTGTCCCTGTGGGAAACCAGGGTCCGAGGCCAGTTACTTAAACTCCGTGCGTGGAAGAGTGATGTCAGGTCAAAAAGGGAACTTCCGCAAGGCAATCGAGAACACTGGCACTGATCGAGGTCAGACTATGGTCGAGACGGCGCTGGCGCTGCCGGTGTTCGTCCTTGTTCTCTTCGGCACACTCAGCATTGGCATAGGCGCTCTGGGAAATATGGTAGCGTACGCCGCCTCATCCTACAGTTCTTGGCAAGGCAGCGTTGTCTACCGGGACGCGCTCCCGGCGGATGCCTCGGCTGTGGTGGGCATCGCGGACAAGTCGTCATCGCAGCAGCTTACGGAGGCACGCTGGGAAGATGGACGTTGGGTGTCCGGTGGGAATTCCCAATTGGAGCAGCAAACCCTGGCCGCGGCCCAAAGCTGGCTAAGCCTCTTCGGTGGGCTCGCCGAGCACCCTCAAGTCACGGTGCGAACCTGGCGGACCGTGGAGATTCCGGGAGGAGACCTGCGTCGAGGCTACGTGCGCTATCTTCTGGAGAGCCGCGTCGAGTTCGATCTCCCTGGTCTTGGACTGCCAGGGATGCCGCAGAGGGTCTCCCAGGCGACGGTCACCCGGGTCAAGGAGGTTGGGCCGTATGGCTCGTTCTAGTGGGCTGGGTCTGTGGCTTCAGGCGATGGAGTTCGCTGCCGAGAAGAAAGGGCAGGCCTCGATGCGTAACGTCCTTCGAGATGTATCGTCCGACCCTCGCATAACAAGAATCACGGTCGTCCCGAAACGGGATCCCGACAAAGTCGGGAGACTCAGGAGAGCGGAGGGGCAGGCGCTGGTAGAGACGGCTCTAGCATTGACATCTCTGCTTATGGCACTCCTCGCCGGGATCGACATCTACCTCTACGCCTGGGATAGCTGGCGAATTCAGGAGGTCGCCCGAGAAGCGGTGGCCGCTACAGTCGACGCTCCATCTGAGACGGTCGCGCGAGCGTGGCTAGCGGAGCGAGTGGAGGATCAGGTGAGGGCCAAGGCGCTGCGAACGACCCTCGACCGAGTGGAGTTCACCGTCCTCGACGGGGGAGGCTACGCGCCAGGGCGGACAGTGGAAGTCACTATCCAGGGAACGCATCGCTTCCAGTTCGGAATGCGCCCGCTGCTGGACGAAGCGCCGGTGCGAGCCACGGCAGCAGGACTGGTGAAGAGGAATAGGAACTGGGAATGAGCGCGAATCGACGAGTCTTTCCCCGCTTTCTCAGTAGAAGGAAAGAAGAACGAGTCCTGGCAGATGAGAGGGGACAGTTGCTCCCTCTATACGCGGCGCTGTTGCCGATAGTGGTGCTGGTGGTGGCCATTCTGGTGGACCTGGGTTTCATTCTGATGGATAGGCTGGAGCTGCAGCAAATCGCGGCCGGAGCAGCGGCCACGGGCGCGGAATACTATGACGAGGGAAGGTTCAGGAGCTCCCTGGACGTGACCCTGGACAGAGGCGCGGCGGAAGCGGCGGCTCGGGCTCAGATGGAAGCGAACCTGAGACAGATTCCAAACACGGGCTTCGTCGTGCGAACCACGGAACGCGAGATCTCGGTCGAAGCCTGGCGCGTCTTCAAGCCGTGGTGGTTGCCGGTAAGCGAGTTCACGGTGAGAGTATCCGAGGCGGGAGCGCCTCTGGGTACTCGCTGAGGAGGTTGGGATGACACAGCGAATGGCGATCAATCTTCTGGCGGCTTTGTGTCTTATCCTCGCGGGCTACCTTGTGATCGGAGCATGGCTGCAGGGCATCGACGGCGATCGTGTGTGGGAGGATGCCACACGAAACTACGTCGAAGAATTCCATAGGTGGCTCTCCGAAAGCCCCGCCTCAGGCTGGGCGAGGGTAGAGGCTCTGTCAGCTGGCCCCGAACGCAGCCGTATCGAGGGGTTGCGAAGTCAAGAGCAGGAGCCCAGCAGATGGCACTACTCCACCGGTGAGTACCACCTGATTCTGCAGGCGGCCGGCAAGGCTCTGGTGGAGGCCGATTACCACCTGGAGACCATCGGCGTTAGCAGGGAGGTCAAGGAGATCTACGTGCTGGAGAAGGGACTCCAGGGGATCAAGGTAACCACGGTGATGGGAGGAAATCCACAGTGAGCCGAAGAGACGCGGGAGCGTTGTACAACACCTGGAACGAGTCCTGGCGTCCGAGGGTGAATCGTCGGCAAGGGTGGCTTGTCTGGGGCCTGGCGGGGATAGTCCTGATCGCCGTCACCTTGCACTGGCTGGCCGTGCTCTCGCCACAGATGGCTGTCAGCTTCGCCGGCCTGGAGCGGCCCTACCAGCCCTGGTACCTCAGCGATCGACCACCCGCTGTCACTAGAGCGGTAGCGTCGCCGCCATTGGCGAAGACGGCGGGTGAGAACACTTCACGCCCAACGGCTGTGAGCAGAGAGTTCCTTGCCGTTCGCCCGAACCTGGTGCCCCTGTCCGAGGATTGGAACGCTGGGGAGTTGCAACGTGCCGTTCTGTTGCAACTCAGCCAGGAAGTCCAGGATCGACGGGCCAACCCACATCCGCCTAATCCGGAGGCGAGCGCCGTGGCTCAACAGCTGGCAGAGCGCTACGCCGTGGACGGGCCGGAGGCGGTGCAGGGGGAGTACGAGACCTCTCTTCTGTCCGGAGGCTGGCTGTGGGAGGTACGCCGGGGCTGCGAGGCGAGTGTCTATACTAGCTTTCCCGACAGCTCGATCGAGCAATTGGGCTGTGGCATTCAACCGCCGGCAGAGATGGAGACGTATGGGCTTGGAGTGGCGCGCGGGCGAGGTCCCGATGGCCAGCAGGTCCCAGTTTTTGCCCTCGTCTGGCGCGCCGGAGGCGGAGGAGGAAAGAAATGATGGCGAAACTTGGAGGAAGAGGCTTCCCGTGGAAGCGATGCTGGATCTGCCTGGCCGGAACCCTGGTGCTTCTGAGCAGCTACTCCGTGGCTTACGCCGATCCAATAGACACCATCGCGTCCAAAGCGTCCTCAGTGGCGGGGATCGTCAGCATCGTGGTCGGCCTTCTGGTCCTGCTCTGGATCGGCATCCAGATCGAAGCGGGGGCGGCAATCCGCAGCCCGATGGTGATCGCCGGCTCCGTCAGCGGGATATTCGCTCTGGCGGCCGGACTCGCCATCGTCTTTTTCGCCGTCGACATCTTCAACGTGCTGATAAGCACTCTGAACGAGGCCGGGCACTCGCGCACTCTGGAGAGGTTCAAGTAGGAGGGAAAACCGTGGCCAACGATGCTACAAGACCCGCTAACAAACTCCACAGTTGGTTTCCCATCCTCGCACTGGCCGTGGCGCTCGCTGTCATTCTCATTTTTGGCGCTACCGGCATCGCCCGAGCCGACGAACCACCTGGCTCTGACGCCGAGCCCACGCCGGCTCCGAGCGTGACCGTCGAGCACCGCACCTACAACGTCTTCAACTTCCCGGTAGTCGGCGATGTCTTAGATGCCGTGCTCAAGGGGATGAGCGACGCGATGCGGGGGGCGACGCAGCCTACCTTCGCCACGATGAACCTGATACTCAAGACGCCCACTCTGGCATCGGACGGCGAGGCCGGACCCGGCCAGCTCAACTTCTACGCTATCGTCGAGCCACTCTGGCGACTGGCGGCACTGCCCATGGCCGGTGTCCTGGGATTCGTGCTCCTCCTCTACGCCGGTATCGCGATGCAGGTTTCCGCCGTCACCCAGAACCCTCGTTCGATCGGCCTCAACATGGAGGGCCTGGTAGCCGCAATTGCCGGGCTATCGCTGGCGGCTTTCTCGCTGCAGATATTCCACCTGGTCAACGAGGCAGATAACATCCTGGTAGACATGATCCTGGAGGCGCCGGGTCCCGGCCAGGGCATCGATCCGGCCTTGATGGCGAGCCAGGTGCTTTCCGCGGCGGGGATCGCCAGCCCTCTGGCCTCCATCATCATCGCCATCATTCTACTGATACCGACGCTGCTTCTACTGATGATGGCCGTGGCGCGCTGGGCTCTCTTCTTCATCGTGGTTGTGCTCTCACCGTTGGCGGCGGTTTCCCTGGGCTCGCACCTCACCAAACGGCTGGCCTCGCTCTGGGCCCAGATGTTCCTCTTCGTGATGCTTCTGGGGCCGGCCAACGCCATCCTGCTCCGCTCCATCCAGGGTCTGTACGACATGTCGCTCGGCTCGCTTGGCCAAATGGACGAGATGCCACGAGCGGTAGCCAGCGGTGCCGTGATGTTCGGTCTGCTCTCCACGGCTGGCGCCTTGAACTACGCCGCGGTCCAACGGGCCTTCGGAGCCGCGTTGGGCTGGGTCGGTGCAGCAGTTTCGGTGACGGTGGGGGCCCTGGCCGCCGGTGGAGCTGTGGCGGGAGCCATCGTCGGCGGAGGAGGACTCGCCGCATTGGGAAGCTCTCCTAAACTAATCCCAAGGTGAAACCCGCAGAGTCCATGTGGTATGCTGTTCGTAGTGATGTCAGCCGGGGAGGTTTGGCGATGGATGTTGTTAGTGGCTTGCTCGAACAATGGCAGTTGGACATGCGGATGGTACGAGAGCGTATGTACCGTGCTCCCACTCCGCGAGAGCGCGAACGCTGGCATGCGCTCTGGCTGCTGGGCCGAGGCTGGTCTGCTGCGCAGGTAGCCGAGGCCTTGGAGCGAGATGCTCACACGATCGGCGACTGGTTAGCCGACTTCAAGCGAGTGGGACCAGCGGCAATGGCCTTCGAGCAAACCGGCGGTCCCCCCCCGCCCTCAGCGAGGAGGAGCAGGCCCGGTTGAAAGCGGCAGTGCAGGCGTCGCCCCAGGAAGCCGGGATCGAAATGACAAACTGGAACTGGAAGGTGGTGCGGGAGTTTGTCCGGCAGCGTTTTCGCCGGGAACTGGCTGACAGCAGTTGTCTGAACTACCTGCATCGGCTGGGCTTCGTGCTGAAGCGCCCGAAGAAGCGGCTGCTGAAGGCCGATGCCGAGCGGCGGGCGGCTTTCGTTGCCTTCTATGTGGCGCTGCTGGCCGAGGCGAAGCTGATCGGCGCCAAGATATTCTTCGTCGATGAGGCTCATTTCCGAGCCGATGCCGACCTGCGAGGCAAGTGGGTACTGCGAGGGGAGCCAGCCCTGGTAGATTCGACCAGTCCCCGCTTGGGAGAAAAAGCCACCTACTATTCGGCGGTCTGTTTGGAGACGGGAGAAGTGGAGGAAATGGAGCCGGAAGGGAACTGCACGGCGGAGACTTCGGCTGCCTTCTTACGCCAGTTGCGGACCAACCATCCAGAGCCACTGATCGTCATCTGGGACAATGGTCCGGCCCACCGGGGCGAGCCCATCCGCGAGCTTCTGGCCACACCAGACTTGAAGTTGCGTCTGGTTCCTTTGCCAGGTTACAGCCCCGACTTCAATGCGGATGAGGCGATCTGGGACTGGGCGCGGGAGGAGGTCACGGGAAACGTCTGTCTGGGAACCAAAGCCAAAGTGCAGGAGAAGATGGGACAATTCTTCCAGCGGCTGGCTGGCCGCACCGACGAGGTGAAGCAGCGTTGCCGAACTGTCCTGCAATCCCAGGCTGATGCGCTCACTATGACAGGCGATGAGAAGACCCCGCAGCCGCTGAATGTAGATTTCACCTTGGGATTAGTTTAGTATTACTACGCAACTTCCATATGCTCTATATTGTGAGGTGTCCCGTTGCCCTGTAACCAAGGCCAATCGGTACTTAAAGACGGGCTAGCGGCAGATTGCTCAAAGACGGTCGTCAGCACCGAAGTTGCGTAGTAATACTAGTGGCACGGCGAGGAGCTTTCCCGGAAGTGCTGCCCCTGCCGGGCCAGCTTCCTCATCTCTCGGTTCTCCATCCGCAGTGAGCGGTGCTGGAGGCGGAAAAGGACTCGGCGGTATGGGACTGGCCCCATCAGGATTTGGACTGGCGTCCCACACGCCTCCTTCAGGGAAGGCGCTAGCGGAAGGAGATCCCGATACGCCCGAAGGCTGGCGTGAACAGTACCAGGCTAGGCGGCGAGAGGGGTTCGACTGGAACCGAGCAGCCGTAATCGGCGGATCTCTCGCCGCAATGGCGCCCGGGCCGGTAGGTCGCGCTGGAATGGCGGCACGTCTGCTAGGAATGTCGGGAATGGTAGAGGATCGCTTCAGCCGCGGCGTGCAGGAGAGAGACCAGGTCAGAGAGGAAGCCAGGGAGCGCTGGACAGAGGCAGGTTTGCGAGATCAGCGGGCGCAGATCTTCGGTCGGCCCTCGGGCCCAAGCCAGGTGGAACGAGCGGGTGCGATCGACCGGGCCGTGGCTAGCGTTAGCCGCAGAACCTCCGATCAGGAAGGGCTGCGAGCTGGCCTGGTCAGCCTGGGCCGCTCGGCCGCGGGACAGTCGGTGCTCAAAGGCGATGCCTACGAGGGGATAGCCCGTATGGGGCATGACCTCGGCGGGAGCGAGCAGTCCAGAATCGAGAGGGTGGCCGGGCTACACCTGGAGGCCGAGCTGATGAGCCGAGGGACGCTCCGAGGTGAGCCAGTGTACGCCACGGGTCAGGCTGGGATCGCTCAGATCGAGCTGCAGGCGACCGAGGGCATCGGCAGGTCGTTGGGGCTTCACGATGGATCCCAGTGTCAAGGGGTGGCCAGCGGCGAGGCAGAACAGGTGCGTGGGCAAGTGGCTGGCCTCGTGCAGCGGCTGAACGCGGTGGGACACCTGCCCCAGGGACGTGCTTACGCCGAAGAGCTGGGGCGCGATCCGAATCTGGGCGGAGGTGTAGAAGCCGTGGCGCACCTGGAAACCTACGTGAAGCAGTTGGAAGAGAAATATCAGGCGTCTGACCAGACAGAGGGGCACGTCTAGAAAGGAGCATTTGCCGTGCAGCAGTGGATACCAAAGGGACACACGCTGGAGCCGAAGATATGGGGCGAGATTGGCCTGCGCCAGGGACTTTACGTAGGAGCTGGGCTTTTCGCAGGGGCGATGCTCTTCTTCATCCTGGCTAACTTCGGTTTGTGGGTGCGCGTTGGCGGACTGGCACTGCCACCGTGTCTGGGCCTGATCGTCGGCTTTCTGAGAATCAAAGGCCTCGCGCCTGAAGCGTACGTCGTTCACCGCGTCCGGTTCCAACTACGCAGGGCAGGTACGCTCGGGGTCTGGGACACCGGCGCACCCTTGGGCTCGCCGGGAGATGTCTTGCTGGGAATTATCCGGTCGCCGAAGCCCCAGAGGGCTGCCAGACCAGTGCCGTCTCAACCGTCGCCAGCTCACGCCGAGCCGACGCGAACCGTCCCGAAGCGTAAGGCAGTCGCCACCACGGCATACCTGACAGACGCCGGCCCCTTCGGGCCGCTGTTCACCCTGGCGGCCCTGGCCGTCGCCAGCGCCATACTGTCTTACGTCGTGCGGGGAACGCTGCCATAGGAGGTCGAGGCTTGAAGGGGATCTTTGTACGCAAAGGGCGCCGCAGCCCAAACGTAGAAAACGGACCGAACAGGGTGAACCAGCCCAGGCTATGGTCCACGCGCAGCCGATCCTGGATGCCCTTCGAGGAAGCATTGGATGAGCTGGTGCTGCTGGGCGACGGGGCCCTCGCGGCAGCCGTGGAGGTCGCACCGGTGGACACGGCCCTGATGTCCCGGGAGGAGATGCAGGGGCACTTAGCCCGCTACTGGCAAGGGCTGCGCACGATCCATTTCCCGGTGAGCGTCTACGTGGGGACGCGCCGCCAGGAGGTGGCGGATTACCTTCAGGTAGTCACGCGGCGGCTGGATGGGATGGCCGAGGCGCGAGGCCAGCAGCAGGGATTCTTCGGCATGCTGCTGGAGGAACAGTGCCGCCTGCTCCAGGTGCTGTTGGCCGAGCATCTGCGCTCCCGCTGCAGCCTCATACTCGTTTCCCATAACCCGAACGGGGGGCTGAAAGGAGCTGCCCGTTGGGTGGCGGGGGAACGCCACAAAGTTCCTATTTCGACGGAGAGACTGCGGGAAGCGAACGACGATCTGGAGCTCAAGCTGAAGAAGGTCGAGGACGTGCTGCGCCACGTCGGTCTCAAGTACAAGCGATGCAGCGGCAGGAGGTTGGCCGTGGAGATCCAGCGTCTGGGCCGGCCTGACTTGATGGCGGAGGACGTGGCCAGGCTGGAAGCGAACCTGGAGCTACCGACGGTAGTGCGGGCTCCGAAACCATTCCAGGAACCGAGTGTTTCGGAGCAGGGCAATTTGGAGGAAGGAGAAAGCTATGAAATGGCCTTTTCGGCACAAGGACAAGATCTGGCGGCCGGATAATCTGGGTGAAGAACGTGACAGCAGCGATGGCCTCCGGGTCGTTTCACTGCGAGACGTGCTGGCGCCGCCGGGCTTCCAGCAGACGCTAAACACCTATAGTTTGGGAGAAGGCCACGTGGCGCGGGTGTGGCAGGTCTACGACTACCTGTCGCCGCTCAGCCGGGCCCGCATCGAGGAGCTTTACGCTCTTCCATTCGACCTGCGCTTCGTGCTGCACGCCGAGCGGATCGACGACTTCGTGGCGCGCCAGGGACTGGAGCACCAGCGAGCTATGCTGGAAGGGCAGCAGCATTTCTCCGCCTCCCGGGGCCAGTTGCAGAGCTACGTCAGCCAGGCCAGACTGGAAAGCGTGGACACGGCGCTGCGCGAGCTGGATGGCCCCAACCGGGAGTCCCTGTTCTACTTCAGCGCCCTCGTGCAGCTAACCTGTCACAGCACGGAAGAGATGGAGCGTCAGTCCAAGGAGCTGGAGCTGGCCTTCAAGAACGCGGGGTTCTTCGCGGCTACCTGCGATGGCCTGATGGAGGAAGCCTACCGGAGCATGCTGCCGCTAGGCCGGCCCGAGATCCGGCCCGATCGACTGATGAACGCCAGCGGGGTC
This sequence comes from Chloroflexota bacterium, assembly GCA_023480885.1. GTDB lineage: Bacteria > Chloroflexota > UBA6077 > FW602-bin22 > JACPRP01 > JAMCWX01. The sequence goes on from JAMCWX010000060.1 coordinate 40,370, forward strand.
GCCCTTTTCTTCCCCTTCTACCACGCCGAATACGTGGACCCCGACGGCTTCTACTTCGGCGTGCACCGCCAATCGGCCACCCTGGTCGTGCAGAACATCTTCAAAGGCAACGGCAACACGATCCTCGTGGGCCGGCCCGGCTCGGGCAAGAGCGCCCTTTTCAAGACCATCGCCATCCAGGCGGCCTGCTACGATATGGACGTCTACCTTCTGGACCTGGAAGGGGAGTACCAGGCTGTGGTGGAGGCGCTGCATGGCACGTACGTTGACATGAGCCCGCAGGGCGGCGCTCACATCAACGCTATGCGCCTGGACCCCGACGACCCCGACGGCTACGCCGGGCAGTACGCCGACATCCAGGCCCTTGTCGAGGTGATGAACCGGCGCGGCCTCGAAGCCGCCCAGGCCAGCGTCCTGGGCGCGTCTCTCGCGGAAACATACCGGCAGTTCGGCATCGACGTAGAGGATCGGAGCACGTGGCGAGTCGAGCCACAGCCGTTGCTGGAACATCTGTGCGCCACCATGGAGTCATCGCCGACCCTGCGCGAGCGAGACCTGGCCAAAGTAGGCCAGGGGCTCGCTCTCGAGCTGGAGCCGTACGTGGCCGGGGCTTACCGAGATGCCTTCAACCACGACACGAACGTCGACCTGCGCAACCCCGTGGTGGGCTTCGGCTTCTCCGGCATCAGGGACGACCACTTGAAAGCGGTCCGCGTGTTTCAGGCGCTGCGTCTGATCGCTGGCAGAGCGCTGTCCGGGAAGCGTCTCTCGCTGATCGGGGTGGATGAAGCCTGGTGGTACTTCAGCCAGAAGGGCGCCGTAGAGGCCCTCAGCGCCTTCTCGCGCCGCTGCCGCAAGCGCGGGGCTTCCGTCTGGTTTCTCACCCACCAGCCGGAGGACTTCCTGGCGAGCCCCGATACTCGGCAGATCCTCTCCAGTGCCCAGACGGTGATCCTGATGAACCTGGCCCGGGGCGCGGCCGAGGACCTGCGGAGGGTTTGCGAGCTTTCCGATCGGGAAGTGGAGGACATCGCCAACCTGTCGGCGGGGTCCTACGTCCTGATCATTCGCGACACTGAGCGGCACGTTACCCACCACATCCCCGTGGAGTTGATCGTCGTGCCGCGCTGGTGGGAGATGCTCGACACCAGCTACCGCAAGGTGGAGCGGCAACAGCAAGAGGTCACGCAAGAGAGGCAGCAAGGGTGAGTATGCAGAAGCTGGTTGGGTGTGGGGTAGTTGCCGCGGTCCTGCTGCCCCTGAGCGCTGCCCTATTCGTGGTGGTGAGCGTCCTGGCTTTCATTCAGAGCCTGCCCGGGGGTGATCTGGCTCTGGCGGCGATGGATCATTTCGCCGGCAGGGAGGGAGGAGGCCCTACGGTAGGGTCGCTTCATACAGGGTGGAGCGCGGAAGAGGGCTCGGCGGCGCTTCAACCTTACGAAGCCGATATCGAAGCGGCCTCGACGCGCTATGGCGTGAATCCCCGTCTTGTCAGGGCGGTGATCCTGCAAGAGAGCGGAGGCAACCCGAGGGCGATCAGTCGGGTCGGCGCGGCAGGTCTGATGCAGGTGATGCCGGCGACCTTCGCCGGCCTGGGTTACGACCCGGCGCGCATCTACGAGCCGAGCCTCAATATAGAGGCGGGCGTGCGCTACCTGTCGAATGGGCTGGAGGCCTTTGCAGGAGATGTTTACTGGGCGGCCGCTGCCTACAACGCGGGGATAGCCGGCGCGCGTCGGCTCAAAGAGAGGTACGGCTACGTGCCGGCATCGTTCGCCGGCGGGGAGACGCGACGCTACGTCGAGGCCATCCTGGCTCTCACAGGAGGGAAGTAAAGCTATGTCTTCAAGGTCCAGATGGCTCATCTCTGTCGCGATAGTTCTGCTCGCCGTCGCCTGCAGCGGTGCCCAGTCACCTCTTCAGGAAGCGGTAGCCAGCCTGGAGACGGCTAGGTCTTACCAGGTGGAGTACGAGCTGATCACCTTCTTCGAGGGGACGGCGAAGCCAGTAGTCGCTGCCGGGAAGATCGAGTTCGAGGCGCCCGCTCGCTGGCACATAAGCCAGGACTCGATCGAGATGATAGCCGTTGGGCCAACGATCTACATCGAAGATGCCGAAGGCTGGCGCGCCGAGGAGATGATGGAGCTCCCTGTCCATCCGCTCCTCTATCTGAAGGCCGCCACCGACGCTAGGCGATCTCGAGACAGCGAAGGGAGCCGGATATTTGCCTTCACGGTGGACAGAGCGAAGTATCGCCAGTCATTCGAGCGGGTCCTGGGCGTGGTGCCCCCCGAACTCGACCGCGTGATTGCCCGCTTTCGTGGCAGCGGAGAAGTCACCTTGGATGGGCGAGGACGGACGGAGAACCTGCGCCTGCACCTGCAGGATGCCTCCATCCCAGGGAAGACACGGCAGGAGCTGGAGATACGGTTGCTGGACTCGGCCGAAGACCCCAGCGCCCGAGCGTACGCTGGCGCAGGGCGACTTCAGCGTGGAGGTGAAGGACTGTGACGAGGGTCAATTCTAGACCTAAGAATGACCAAGCTCCGGACGAGTGGGCCAAGGCCTACGCCGCGTTCCTTGGACTGGTGGGTCTCGTTCTCCTGATCCTCCTGGCGAAGGGGCTACACCTGGCGTCGGCTCTTATCGTGGGTGTAGTGATAGCAGTCGCGGTGTTGGTGCGGCGTTTCGGCAACTACTTGAGGAAGAGCAAGGGATGATCGAATCTGAAAAGTACCGCCTGTTTCGAATAATCCCACCCCAACAGAACAGTACTGGGATCAAGGCACTGGCGCATATGCTGGAGAGCGTGCTCGGGTCAGAACCTATTTGCTTCGACATACTGCTGGAAGCCGGGGGACGACGCCGGTTGTTCTTACGCCTCCCCGAACAAGTTCCCGCCGCCCGGTGCCTTTCCTATCTTCGAGGTGCCCACCCTCAAGTGTCCTGCGAGGAAGTCGACACGGGCGGCACGCTGGAGCCGGAGCTGGACCCAGCTTATCCAACTGAAGACCAGGAGATAGCTCAAGCCGAACTGAGCCAGGAGAACCACCCCTGTTGTCCCTTGCGGATAGAGACGGACGACGACGATTTCACCGCCGCCGATCCGATCGTGCCGTTCCTGCACGCCGCCGACGATCTGCGGGATGACGAAAAGATTCTCCTGCAGGTTGTGGCCCAGTTACCGAGGCGAGATCATGGCGCCCCCTACCGGGCGCTGGCGGCCGGCGAGATGGGCAGGGGTGCGCGCGAAGCGCTGGCGAGCTCGATACCGGCGCGCCTGTTCCTCGGACTCGGCTTCGCCCTCATCTTTGGCCTGGCAGGGGTTCTCTTCTTGAAAGCCGGAAGCCACGCCAAGGGGCTGGTGGCTCTGGCGCTCGCCATTGGCGTATTGACGGGCTCCTACTGGCTGTTCAAGGCAAGCCGATGGGTGCTGGAGGTCGATCCGCACCTGATTGCCGCCAAGCTTCGCTACCGGGGCTACGATGCCCAGGTAAGAGTGACGGCCTACGGACCCAGGGCCGAGGAGCGCATCGCGACGGCCCTCGCCGCCTACTGCCAGTTGGGTGCGGGCGCCACCAATAGTCTGGTCTCAAGGGCAGCGTGCTTCGACCCGCGATTGCCCGCTCTGCAGGCTCGCCGCAGGTTGCTCGGAGGAAGCTTCTGCTGGCTCAACAGCGCAGAGCTGGCCTTGCTCTGGCACTTCCCTCAAGGCGAGGCCCAGGTGGGCGGTCTGGAGCGCACCCCGTTCCCAACTCTTTTGCCCTCGGGCGACCAATCGTTCCTATGCGCTGAAGGCTTTGCGGCAGGGCTCACCGACCACCCCGAGGCGAGACGGGATGTACGTCTGCCCCGCGAGCTCCTCGACGAGCACATCGCCGTGCTGGGAGCCTCCGGTATGGGCAAGTCGAACCTGCTGCGACTCATCGGTCGCTGGATTATGGAATCGGGCGGGCAGCTCATCGCCATCGATCCCCACGAAGAGCTTGCAGATTACCTGGCGGGCGCGGTGCCCGCCTCACAACGGGATAAGACGGTATACCTCTGCGCCTCGAACCGCCCGCACCCCTTCGGTCTGAATCTGGTATCCGTCGACCCCGATCTGGCCGCGGACTACGCCGATCTGGTGGCCTATCGGAGCCAGGAGGGAGTGGACCGGGCTATCAGCTCGGTGCTATCGACTATGGAGCGAGCCCGGGCCGAGGCCTGGGGCCAGAGGATGCGCAGCCTGGCGGCAAGCGGCACGAAGCTGTTGGCGGAGGTAGGCCGCGCCACGGGGTTCGACTACACCCTCCTGGACCTGGAGACGCTGCTCGACGACCTGAATTTCGTCCGCGACCTGATCACCATCTACCGGCGAGTGGGCGAGGACCCGATGGTCGTGGGCTACTGGTACGGGGGCTGGATGCGCGCCACGGAGAGCCAGAGGCGGGAGTGGGCCTACTCCACGGTCAACCGTATAAATCTGTTGAAGAGTGGGGTGATGGGCAACATCGTGGGCTCGCGCAAGACTACCCTGGATATCGATCGCATCCTTCGGGAAGGGCACCACTTTATAGTCAACGCAGCTACGGGTTGGGAGGAGAACACCCGAGTCCTGATGGGGATGATCCTGGACCTGGTGAACCTGGCCCTACGCCGCCTGCCCAAGTCTTCCCAGCCGCGCATCTACGTCATGCTCGACGAGTTTCAGCTCATCAACGCGGCCAACCTGCAAGGGCTGGTGAACGAGCTGCGCAAGTGGGGCGTCCGCTTCGTCGTGGGCACCCAGGGCCTGAGCAACCTGGAGGAGCCTTCTGTGGCAAAGGTCGTCCTCAACAACGTCCAGCAGATTTTCGCCTTCAGCGCTGGTCCCGAAGAGCAGAAGAACATGGCCGCTCTGTTGGGTGGCGCCGTCGAGCCCGAGGCCCTCGCCTGCCTGAGCAGCTACCATTGCTACGCTCGCCTCAGGATCAAGGGGCGGGTGCAGCCGGTGTTCTCCTTCAAGGTGGGTCGGGCTCCCAAGGCAGACGAGACGGTTCGCCAGGAAACCCTGGCGCGCTCGCAAAAAGACTGGTGCCGTCCGGTGGAGGTCGTGGCGAGGGAGCGGCGCATCGTCGCCGAGAAGTACACCCTGGCGCGCTACGATCGTGCCGCCAACTCGGGATTGCCCGTGCGCGACGAGGCGTTCGTGGCTGCCAGTGGCTGGCCGAGTACGGACCCAAGCTCTGCTCCAATTATGCCCCAGCGGCTGCAGCAAACCAAGCCGTCGCGCAAGGAAC
>JAMCWX010000062.1 GCA_023480885.1 Chloroflexota bacterium
AAGGCCCAGGCCAGTGCGTTCGGGATGATCAGCGTCTTCATCAATTGCAGGTCCGATGCTCCCAGTATCCGACAGGAGTCTACGTAATACCTTTCGATGCTTCGCCCACCCTGAAAGGTGTTAAAGAACACGAGGAAGAACACCATCAACCATACCATCACCACCTTCGAGGTGAAGCCGAAGCCGAAGACGATTGTCACCAGGGGTATCATGACCAGGCGGGGAAGGGAGTTGACTGCTAGAATGAAGGGCTCGAAGGCATTTGCCAGAAAACGGTTCTGGCTCAGCCATACGCCAATAAGGAACCCCGATAGGATGCCGACTATCAGTCCGACGAATGTTTCTTCGAGGGTTACCACCAGGTGTTTCCAGAGCATCCCGCTGAGCGAGCCGAACGTCATGTCCCACAGGCGCATGGCCACTCTGGAAGGGCTGCTGATGTAGAACGGATCGAAGAAGGTGTTCTTCTGGAGCCATTCTATCAGAGGGAAGTATTCCCACATCGCCAGCACCGCGATCACGATGGCCACACGCGTCAGGTTAGTCTTGAACAGATCGCTGGATCGCCCCTCTTCACGCGCGAGCTTACCTTTGCTCCTGGTCGCCAGTGACGCAGCTTGTCGAGTTCCCAACTTGCTCTCACCCCTTTAAGAATAGCAAGTCCTGCCTCTCCAGTTCGGAAGCCAGAAGATCCCACACCTCCCTGGACTGACGGAGGAAAGACTCATCTTCACGCAGTCGGATAACGTTCCGTGGGCGAGGGAGCTTGACCTGGTACTCCGCCAGTATTCGCCCTGGACGTGTCCCCATTATGATGACCCTGTCCGAGAGCGTCAGAGCCTCGGACAGGTCGTGCGTGACGAACAGGATGGTTTGACGAAACTGGTCCCAGATTTGCAGGAGTTCGTTGTGGATGAACATCTTGGTGAACGCGTCGAGGGCGCCGAAAGGCTCGTCCATGAGCAACACCGACGGCTCCACCACGAGGGTCATCACCAGGGCAAGGCGACGCCTCATACCCCCGGAAAGCTGGTATGGGTAGTAGTTCTCGAAGCCCTGGAGGCCCGCCATCGACAGAAAACGCGCCGCCTTCGCCGGCCGCTCGCTCTTCGGCACGTCGCGATACTCTAGCCCGAGGAGCACGTTGTCATAAACGCGGCGCCAGGGCAGAACGGTATCCTGCTGGAACACGTAACCAATCTGGGGGTGCCGACGGCCGTTATAATCCTCTCCCTCGATCAGAACGGTGCCGCCGCTAGGTGAAATGAGCCCGGCGACGATGTTGAGTAGAGTGGATTTTCCGCAACCGCTCGGCCCGATGAGTGCGACGAACTCGCCCGTTGCGATGTCAAGATTGGCGTCCTCAAGGGCTGTGAAAACGCTACCTTGACTGTTGAACCTCTGAGTTACACCTTTGATCGATATCTTCGAAGCCACGGTGTCTTTGGCACCCCCGTTTCGTCCTACTTGCCCGAGATCTGCTTCAGGAACGACATATCTACAACCTGCTCGTAGGGCACATCCTTCCCCACGATGCCCAAAGATACCTTCATGCCCCTGTCGTATGTATCCTTGTCGAGCATTCCGCTGTAGTTGTAGACCTTCTTCTTGAGCTCTTTGGTCACGCTCACGAACTGCTCTTTACCGGACACTTTGATCTCGTCAGACTCGTTTTGGGTCGCGTCGAAGATCTCCTCAGGGGACGCCGTCTCTATGTACTTCATTGCCTTGGCCGTCGCCCGAACGTAGGCTTCCACGGTGTCCTTATTCTCCGCCGCGTAATCTTTGAGAACCCAGAGCGTGATGCCGGGGATGTTGCCGCCAAAAATCTCGTTCCAGGTTTTGTCATCGGCGGCGCTGAACAGCGTCTTGCCGAAGCCCTCCTTCTCGGATTTCTGTCGCCAGCTCTCGTTGGCCACGATGGCATCCACTCGCTTGGACTTCAGGCCTCCCAGCACGCCCGAGCTGTCGCCCAGAGGAATGAACTCGACGGCCTTGCCTATGCCAGCCTGGTTAACTATGTGGGCTCCCATCGTATGAAGGCCACCGCCCAGCCCGGTCACGCCGATCTTCTTGCCTGCGAGGTCCTTTAGCGTCTTGATCTTGCCGGAATCGTAAAGCTCTTTGTTGACCACGATGGTAGCGTAATCGAGCCGGTTCATGTGGCTGAACACGACGACGGTCGGCTTCCCTTTGGTGTTCAATTTCATCGCGTTCTCGATGCCACCAGTGGCGAACTGAATTTGCTTGGCCGCCAGCATCTCTGCCGTCTTGGAGCCCGAGCCTTGCGAGTAGACCACTTCTACGTCCAGGCCCTCATCCTTGAAGTATCCCTTAGCCCTGGCTACCAGAGGATAGAAGAACGTTGGGTCACCGATGGATATCGCGGCGGTGACCTTCTTGAGAGGCTTTGCCGGCGCCGAAGAGCTAGCGCTCTGACCGCCCGAGCTTGATGACCCACTTGCCGACTGTGGCTGGTTCGAAGCGTTACTTGCTCCCGGTGCACAGCTAACCAACGAGAGCAGCACAGCAGCCACGAGGACGACCACGATAGCGACCGCAAGATGCGAAGCCGAAGTCCCTGTCTTTCCTTTCATACCACCCTCCTTTTTTTGTGCTCCAGTTCCTTCTGGAACTCCTTCTGCAAGACGACGTTCATAGAATGGGCCACGTGCCTCTTGATCAGGTCCTCCACGGCGTCGGCGTCCCTTCGCTCCAGGGCAGCCAGGATCAGCTTGTGTCCTTCGACAGAGTGCCTTCTTTCGGCGGGGTCGGTCAGCGTGGCCAGGCGGTAGCTCAACAGAGAGCTGCGCGGTCTTCCACGGCGTCGGCGTCCCTTCGCTCCAGGGCAGCCAGGATCAGCTTGTGTCCTTCGACAGAGTGCCTTCTTTCGGCGGGGTCGGTCAGCGTGGCCAGGCGGTAGCTCAACAGAGAGCTGCGCACCGTGTCGATGAGCTCGCGGAGCCTCCTGTTTTGCGAACACGAGATGAGGAGGTCGTGGAACTCGGTGTTCAACTGGAAAAGCTGCGACGCCGAGTCCTGCTCGTCGACGCACTTCAAAGATCGGGCGTAGATCACCTTGAGTTCGTCTAGCTGGGTAACAGAGATGCGGCTTGTGGCCAGGCGCCCGGCGTATCCTTCGAGAACCTGACGAACGCCGAAGATTTCCTCCACCTCCTGAGCCGAGAAGTCGGCGACGACGTAACCCTTGCGCGGGATCGAACTGACCATGCCCTCGCTCTCGAGCATATGAATGGCTTCGCGCACAGGGGTGCGGCTGATACCGAGTACCGAGTTGCTGGGCGATTTCGGTCTCCACCAACCTGGCTCCGCCTCTAAGCTTTCCTTCGATGATAGCCTTTCGAAGGACCTGGTACACCTCCTCACGGAGGGGCTTGCGTGTTTCCAGACGGGGTACTGCCAGGACGCTTTCCATAACACACCGTAGAACTTGATAATGGGTCAGATGGAGGACTGAATACTGTATGCTGTATACAGTATATTCATTTGCAAGCGATTGTCAAGAGGGAAATCCGCTTATCATTGCGTGTTGATCGTGGATAGACTTCCTGGTAGAATGCCAGTACGCAAAGTATTGAGACATAGGTTGTTGAACCCTGGCTCTCTGTGGTAAGCATAAGCAACGGCAGGTGGAATAATGAAGCGAAATTCGAACATCTTCCGCAATCTTACCGTTCTTAGTCTGGAGCAAGCTACCGTTCTCCCCTATCTCACCTGGTTGATCGCCTGGCGCAGGATGGTGTTCGGGTCATTCGGTTGGAGCACCCTGTCCAATGCGATCCCAACCGCAGGATCGGCTACCCGTTCCAGCCAGGTGAAGAAAAGATGTGTTCGTACTTCTTTGCATTCAATTCAGGTAAAGAGGCAGTAACCCTTGACCTCAAGAATCAGAGAGGGCAGGAGATCCTGCGCAAGCTCATCAAGGAGCTCAACGTCGATATCTTCACAACGAACCAGTTGCCCAAGAATTACGCTACCCTGGGAATCGATTACGATGCGCTCCGGGCCGTAAAGCCAGATATCATCTGGTTGGGTATCTCTGGCTTCGGGCCAGATTCCAACGAGGCTGCTTACGATCCCATTCTGCAGGCGCGAGGCGGGCTGATGGAGATGACCGGGGAGGCCGGAGGTGAGCCTCAAGTGTTGGGGATCCCACTGCCGGACATGGGTACGAGCGAGCACGCCTATGGTCTCATAATGAAGGCCCTGTTCAAGCGCGCAATGACGAACGAGGGCAGCCGCATCGATATGGCCATGATCGATTCCACGGTCTCGTGGCTTGTCCAGCCAGTCACCATGGCGACCACATTCAACCAGGTGATGACGCGGCGGGGGAACACTCACGAGTTTTTCGCCCCTGTGAGCGTCTTCCCTACGAGCGACGGTTTTGTGTACGTTGCCATGGGCAACGATATCCAGTGGCAACGGCTGCTGGCCATTCCTGGTTTCGAGCAACTTGCCGAACCCTGCTACGAGAAGAATGCTGGCCGCATCGCCGACAAGCATCGGTTGAACGAGCGGATTGCCGAGGCCACCAGGAAGTTCGGTACGGCAGAGCTGATCGAGACGTTCCGCAGGGCAATGATCCCGATTGCCAAAGTCCAGGGGATTCGCGATGTCTGCGAGGACCCGGCGGTAAAGCCGAAGCTGCTGAAAAGTGTGGATCCAGCGACGGGATTCGAGGTGACTATGGCTCCGCCCCCCTATATGACGGAGTACTTGAAAGAGATTGACCAGACGCTGCCGTTCCCGCCTCGACTGGGTGAACATAACGAAGCCGTCTACGGCGGCATCCTCGGAATGGGTAAGCACGAGCTCGAGGCGCTTAGACGTGACGGCGTGATCTAAGACGAACCCCCATATGTGGAAAGAACCTTGTATCTTGTCGCAACAAATTCCGCAAGAGTTCTTGTTGACAAGCTGGCCGACGTGTGATACATTCTTGAGTGCACCAAACGTTCGGTGCGGCCACCATTTTGGCATGCTTCAGTTTAGATAGCGTACGGGGAGGCAATCGATGAAGGATCAGTTCGCGTTGAACCAGGGTCAGGAGATTCTTCGGAAGAACATTCGACGGCTTTGCGAAGAGATGATCGGTCCGCGCACTGCGGAAATCGAGCAGACAGGGGTTTTCCCCGAGAATCTCAAGCAGATAATCCGCAAGAATGGACTGATCGGATTCCCCTTCCCCAAAGCATATGGCGGGTCTGGTGGGGATGAGGTGAGCTTCTGCGTAATCGTGGAGGAGGTTGCCCGAGTCAACGGCGACGCCATGATGTGGGTGTCGCAGAATCACCTGGGCGCTCAGCCGATCGTCCTCGCCGGCAGCGAAGAGCAGAAGAAGAAATTTCTGCCGTCCATCGTTTCTGGTGAGACCATGTGCTCCTTTGGCCTCACAGAGCCGGAAGGTGGATCGGACGTAGCGGGAATGCGGACCAGAGCGGAGCTTAGGGGCGACCACTATGTTATCAATGGTGGGAAGCGCTTCATATCTTTCGGAAATATGGCCGGCTACGTAACTGTTTTCGCCAAGACCAATCCCAGCGCGGGAAGAAAGGGCATCAGTTGCTTCGTCGTCGAGAAAGGGACGCCAGGGTTCTCCGCTCCACGCGTGGAGGACAAAATGGCCTTGCACTCTTCCCCCACGGCCGAACTGGTCTTCGATAATTGCATCGTCCCGCGCGAGAACCTGCTGGGCAAAGAAGGGGACGGCTGGGATATTGCAATGAGAACCCTCGACGTGACCCGTCCCACCGTGGCGGCTATCGGGCTCGGAATTGCCCAGGGTGCGTTCGACGCTGCGCTGAATTACGCCAAGCAAAGGGTGCAGTTCGGGCAGCCGATAGCTAACTTCCAGGCGATCCAGGTAATGCTGTCCGACATGGCCACCGAAATAGAGGCTGCCAGACTACTTACTTACCGCGCCGCGGCTTACGTCGACGAAGACGATAGGCGTATGGTCAAGTTCGGTAGCATGGCCAAGTACTATGCCACCGACGTGGCGATGAAGGTTACTACCGACGCTGTACAGATACACGGTGGCTATGGCTACACCAAGGATTTCCCTGTCGAACGGTTTATGCGCGAGGCCAAGTTCTCGCAAATCGTCGAGGGCACCAACCAGATTCAGCGTCTGGTCGTGGCGAGGGAGTTGTTGAGGGAGTTTTAGAAACTCCTAACCGAGAGGGACTTCTGTCACCTGTCGTGGCGTGGCTTCGGTTGTCTGGAGTGCCTGGCCCACCAGTTCGGCCAGGTCCAGAACTCTTATCCGCTCGCCTGCATCGATTCCTTTGATGCCGTCCTCAAACATCTGCAAGCAGAAGGGACACGCAGTTCCTACGATGCTCGCCCCTGTGCTCAAGGCTTCTCGCGTGCGCATCTGGTTGATGCGAGTGCCGATGGTTTCTTCCATCCAGGCACGACCGCCGCCCCCGCCACAGCAAAAGCTTCTCTCCCTGGAACGAACCATCTCGCGGATGTCGCTGCCTCCGGCTGCTTGCGCCACCGACCGTGGAGGCTCGTACACGTCATTGTGCCGGCCAAGGTAACACGGGTCGTGGAAGGTCAAGGATTGAATTGATGGTGGATCCAGCTTCAACTTGCCCTGCGCCAGCAGGCTGGCGATAAACTGGGTGTGGTGGACCACCTCGAAAACGCCCCCCAGATCCGGGTATTCGTTCTTAAACGTGTTGAAGCAGTGGGGGCACGTCGTCAGAATGGTCTTGACCTGGTAATGCTGCAGGATTTTGATGTTCTTTTTGGCCAGAGACTGGAACAGATACTCGTTCCCGACGCGACGCGCAGGGTCGCCGCAGCAGGTTTCCTCGTTCCCCAGCACGTAGAACTCCACCCCCGCACGCTGCAGAATCCTGGCCATAGCCTGGCTGACGAGCATGTTGCGGTCTACCAGAGCGCCGGAACATCCCACCCAGAACAGGAGATTGCTCCTTCCTTCGGAAGGACCGGCCTTGGATAGCTGGTTGAGGTTGAGGTCATTGGCCCATTCGGTGCGCATATGCGGCGTGCCAGTCCAGGGGTGCCCCCTTTTTTGCAGGCTTACCATGGCGACCTGAGCGGTCTCGGGCATCTTGCCGCGCACCATTACCTCGTGGCGACGCAACTCGACGATCTTTGTCATTGGCTCCACGAAGATGGGACACTCGTAATGGCAGGCCCCACAGGTGGTGCACGACCAGATTTCGTCGTCGGAGATGTTCTGTCCGACGATTGGATTCGGCTGCGGCCTGGCTCCGTTGCCACCGCTGTGCCAGGGGAGGCCCACGGTCTCCATATGCAATTGATTCTTGATTTTCTGAACGATCGTTCGGGGAGATAGAGGCTTGCCCGTGGAGGCCGCGGGACAGCGCTCGTGGCAGCGACCGCAGCGAACGCACACGTCTGAATCGACGAGATCTTTCCAGACAGCATCCCGAACCGAGCCCATCCCCAACGCTCCCTTATCCTTGAAATCGGCGATAGTCTTCAGCGCTCCCTTCGGGCGGAGGCGCATCAGGAACACGTTGACCGGAGCGAGCAGGATGTGCGACTGAGTGGACCACCCGATGCAGAAGGCGATGAAGGTGAAGGCGGTAATCATATGGAACCACCAGGTGGCGGCGTGCAAAGTGAGCAGGGTGGGCTCTCCGATTCCACGGACTATTAGCGCCACGCCATACCCACCCAAAGACCAGGGCGCCCAGTCAGGATGCTGTGTTAGCTCCGTTGCGGCGATGCGGAATCCCTCGACTAAGAAGCCGGTTACGAGGATCACGAAGATGAAGGCGATGGCGATGGCGAAAGCGCGGTCGCTGTCCAGGCGCCTGGCTTTAATTACATATCGCCTGAAGGCGGCCATGAGAATGCCGACAATGGCGCCAAGGCCGAAGATGTTAAGGGCAAGCTTGTAACCAAGATAGAAGTTCCCCTGCAGCACTCGAATGTGGAAATCCTCGTGGACCATAACCAGGAGCGTGCCGATGAAGAGGACGACGAAGCCCCAGAAGATAAGAAGGTGCATAACGCCCGCGTAACCTTCACGCAGGATGCGCGCCTGACCGAGGGCGTTAACCAATGTGCGCCAGATCCTTAGCGATATCTCGGATGGCTTCTCGGACGGCCTCCCGGCGCGCCAGCGGTTGACGCGAGCATAGATCCCCAGGGCCATGATGGCGATGCTTATGATGGCGATCGGGTAGACCGCGAGCCCCCAGGAGATGTTCCAGTAGATTTCTCGGGTCGGCGTCATTTCGGGCTACCCCACCAGAAGCTCGCGGCAGGTTTCGTGAAACTGAGGCAGCACGTTTTTGTAGTCTCCGACTACGCCGAGGTGCGCACGCTCGAAGATAGGGGCTTCGGAATCTTTGTTAATGGCCACGATTGTCTTGGCCCGTGAGCAGCCGGCCATGTGCTGCACCGACCCTGAGATGCCCACCGCAATGTAGAGTCGTGGACTGACGATCTTCCCAGTTATGCCTACTTGCATATCGCTGGGGACCCATCCAGCGTCTACCGCCGCGCGACTCGCCCCCACCGCGCCGTTTAGCGAGCGCGCGAGTTCTTCCAGAAGCTTAAATCCCTCGGGGCCGCCAATGCCGCGTCCTCCGCTCACGACTACCTCGGCATCCTCCAGCTTGATACCGGTGTAGGTGTGCATAATCCGATCGAGCACCTTGGCCCTGGAGGCCAGGGTGCCCAATCCAAGATCGAGCTTTACCACGTCGCCCGACCGACCGGCGTCGCGTTCGAGCGGCTCCTGGGTCTTCGGGCGAACGGTGACCACTTCAGGCTGACTTTTCGAGGCCAACATAGCCATCACGTTTCCGCCGTAGGCTGGCTTGATGGCGACAAGAGCGCCGGTCGAGTTGTCTATTTGCAGATCGACACAGTCCGGGGCAAGGCCAGTGCGTAGCCTGAAGGCCAACCTGGGAGCCAGGTCTCGCCCGGTGGAGTTGTGTCCGATCAAGAGGATTCGTGGGGTAAGCTGCTGGCACACCTTTTCCAGAACTGACAGATAAGCGTCTCCTGTATATCGGCCGAGGGATGGATCGTCGACCGTGTAGACTGTGTTGGCTCCGAAGGCAATGAGTTCGGCCTCCACTCCAGACAGTCCAGCCCCGACAGCTAGCGCTGACACCTTTTCCCCAGCGATATCGGCGATTCTTCGGCCAGCCCCAAGAAGCTCGGTCGTGAGTCCAGTAATCTTGCCGTTGGGTGCCTCGGCGAGGATCATAATTCCTGAGTTGTCACTCATTGTCTAATCTCCTGCAACTCGATCAAGTTGGCGATGAGGAAAACCGATCGCATCGGTTAGATTACCTTCCGGCTGCGGAGCGCCTGGGCAAGGTTGGCCGCTGCTTCCTGGGCGCTGTCGCCGCCGATCACTTCGCACTGAGTCTGCGAGACGGGAATGAATTGTTTGCGCAAGATGGAGCGATTTGCCAGGTCATCTAACTCCACGGCGTCGGCTCCGATGTCTGACGCGCTCCAGATGGTCACTGGCTTCTCTGAGGCGGACATAATGTCCATGACACTGGCGTAGCGCAAGGTGTAGAGTTCGCTGGTCATCGTGAGGAGCGCGGGCAAGGGAAGTTCCAGCACTTCGATCCCGTCCTCGATCACGCGCTCGGCGTTCAGTTTGTCGCCCACGACCTCGATCTTCCTGATGACTGTCGCGCTAGGCAAGCCCAGGGACTCGGCAATGACCGAACCGACGACACCCGCATCGGTATCGGAAGCCTGACGTCCGCACACGATGAGATCGTATTCGCCGATCTTGGCTATGGCTTTGGAAAGGGCATACGCCGTGGCAAAGGCATCGCCGTTCTGGAACATATCGTCCACGACGAGGTACGCTTCGTCGGCTCCTGTTGCCATCGCCTCGTGTAGAAAGCTGTCGTCAGGTTCGGTGCCGAGGCAGACGAGGGAAACCTTGCCGCCGTGAGCATCTCGCAACTGGAGCGCGGCTTCGACGGCGCTTTCGTCATACGGACTCAGAACGCTTGAGACGGTTGGAGAAACCATAACCCTATCGTCCGGGCCGATGCGAAAGGCTCCCGCCGGGGCCTCGGGGTCAGGGACTTGCTTCACCGTTGCAATTATGTTCATTTCCACCTCGCAAGATATTCAGATTCGCACTCTAATTCGACAGCCGACGAAGATGGGCTGTCCTGTGATGTAGTCGGTCTCGTCTGAAGCAAGGAAGACGCAGACTCTCCACGAATACCCCTACGAGATGGCATCGCTCGATCAATCCCCGTGGTCGCAAACCTCGGTGAGGACGCCGCACATCTCCCTGGGGTGATTGATAAAAGCAAACCGCTGGCCCATTATGCTCCGTGGTTTCTTGTCGATGGTATTGTAGCCACTTTGATTGAGCTCGTCCAGGCATTCTTGCACGTCGTCCACCCGATAAGAGAGGAGGAAAACACCTTCTCCCTTCTTCTCGATGAACTTAGCCACCTCGCCGTCAGGAGAGGTGGATTCCATCAATTCCAGGGCGACGTCGCCCAGATAGTAGCGGGCCACTTTTATCTTTTCGCTTTCGGCGACGTAGAGGATATCGGGCACCAGCCCCAGTATCTCTTCGTAGGGCTTGCGAGCCTCCTCCAGGTTCTTGACCGCGATGCAGATGTGGTCGAACTTGCGAACCTTCAATCTCCACTGCTCCTTTACGACTTAGCTTCAGACTGTTTCTCTTTCTCCTCCAACAGGCGGAGCACAACTTCAGGGGTAATCGGCAGCTGTTTGGGCGTAACGCCAATGGCGTTTTGCACGGCGTTGGCCACCGCTCCCACCATCGCCACAGAAATGGATAGGCCGCCCTCCTTGGCTCCGAACGGACCAAACGGGTCGTTGGAGGTCACGATGATGGGATCGATGTTCGGCACGTCTGTGGAGAGTGGGAACCAGTAGTCAAGGAAATTGGCGTTTAGATTCTGGCCGTTGGCGGTCCACGCGTGTTTCTCCAGGAGTGTGCCTTCCGGACCAGCTTCCAGCGCTGAGCGCTGGATTTGTTGCTCGACGGCCAGAGGGTTGATGGGATAGCCGCAGTCGTGTGCCGCCACCATATTGAGCAGCTTCACTCTGCCGGTTTCTCGATCGACCTCCACCTCGGCCACGGCGGTGCCGAAAGAAAATGCCGAGGCCACTTGACCGCGCGGGTTCTTGACCCACTCTCTCTTGGCATCGGCGCTTGGCCAACGATCACCGCGCCCGAGGATCGCGTGATCCCGGGAGAGGGCCGTCCTGGCCACCTTGGCGATATCGAGAAATCTGTCTGGGGATCCTTTAGCGTAAATGCGGCCATCTCGGGCGACGAGATCTTTGGGGTTGGCCTCCAGCATTTCGGCGGCTACCTGAAGAAGCTGATTCTTAGCATCGGCTGCAGCGGCCTTGACGGCACCGCCAGACATGACGGTGGAAGCCTGGGAGTAGGCCCCCTGATCGGCAGGTGTCATACTGGTATCGGCGGTTACCACTTTGATCTTGTCTACCGAGAGTCCCAGCTCCTCGGCGGCGATTTGAGCGATCATACTGTCGTTGCCCTGCCCGTTGTCCACAACGCCGGAGATGACAGTAGCGTCGCCATCCTCGTTAAATCTTACGAAAGCGCCCGATCCGCCACGGATTCCCATAGGGAATCCGCTTATGACCGATCCGACGCCCATACCTATACCACGACCAGGGGGCAGGGCGCCTCGTTTCTCTTTCCAACCGGCCTTTTCCGCGGCCTTGATCATAGTCTCGACCTCGGCGCACGAGGTAATGACCGTCTTGGTGGGTGTGACGTAGCCCTCATAGACGGCGTTCTTGATCCTGAGTTCGAGGGGATCCATCCCCAGTTTCTCGGCCAGAACGTCGAGCTGCAGCTCCAGGCCCCCGTACGCAGTGCGCGGGTGATGCGGATACATCCCTCTTGGCGGCTTATTGGTGTAAGCCCTGATGGCCTCGTAGCGGAAATTGGCGAACTTGTAAGCTTCTTCGATCATGATATAAGCCACAGAGGCGGCGATTGGCCCAGTGCTAGCGTAGGCGCCACCATCCATTATGACTTTCATATCGACGGCGGTGATCCTGCCCTCTCTATCGACGCCTACTCTGGAGTGCGTAGTCGCCGCGTGCACCTGTCGCACGCAGTTGAAGTTCTCCTCGCGGGTGTATACTAGCTTCACCGGGCGGCGGGCCTTTCTGGAAAGCAGGGCAGCCATGAAATCCGCGGGCGAAACCTCGGATCTACCTCCACCGTGTCCGCCGATTGTGATCTTGCGGACGCGCACCTCAGAGGTGGGTATGCCCAGGGCGTTGCTGAGAGGTCTGGCTTTCATGTGCGGGCCCGCGTTAGGGCACCAAATGTCGAGGCCCGTGCTATCGAAGTTGGCGAGAACGGCATAGGGCTCCAACTGGCAGTAATTCTCTTCGGGGGACGAGAAGCGATCCTCTTGAACGAGATAAGACTCCTCAAGCGCGCGGTCGACTTCCCCCTCGTCCACGAAAATGCGCACGCTGATGTTGCCGGGCTTATCCTGGTGAATCTGGGGAGCGCCTTCCAAAAGAGCCTCTTCGGCATCGAGAACCCATGGCAAAGGCTCGAAGTCGACCTGGATCAAGTCCAGGGCCTCCCGAGCGATGTCTTCGTCTATGGCAGCTACGGCGGCCACTTCTTCGCCGAAATAGCGCACCTTGTCGCTGGGAAGCAGTTGCATATCTCTGGTGTAGGCGAAGACGCCCCACTTGTACGGAATTGCATCCTTGCCAGTAATGATTGCCCTGACCCCGGGCAGCCTCTCCGCCTTGCTAGTGTCGATATTCAGAATCTTCGCGTGGGCGTAGGGACTACGAAGGACCTTGGCGTAAAGCATCCCCGGCAGAGACAGATCGGCGGAGTACTTGGCTTCTCCTGTGACCCTGGGGACCGAATCGGTTCGGGGGATACGCTTGCCGACAACCGAATACTCTGACATTATAAACGCCCCTTTTCGTTCTATGATGATACTGGCTGGCCGGAGAGGGCCATGATCGATTCGACTATCTTGGTGTAGCCTGTGCAGCGGCAGAGATTGCCGGATATGGCCTGGCGCACTACCGATTCTGTGGGAGAAGGTTGCTTGTCCAAGAGCGCCTTGGCGGAAAGTATCATCCCAGGGGTGCAGAACCCGCACTGTACGCCGCCATGGTTGACGATGGCTTGCTGCACTGGATGCAGGCGTTCTCCATCGGCTAGCCCCTCTATGGTGACTATCTCGTGTCCTTGCACTTCTGCCGCTAGAAGCAGGCAGGAGCGTACGGCGGCTCCGTCGAGCAGAACCGTGCACGTTCCACAAGTTCCATCCTCGCAGCCACACTTGGTTCCAGTCAGGTTCAGATCGTCCCTGATCACCTCCAAGAGGGTCTTGTGAGGAGGTATTTCGAGGTTTTCCTCTCGCCCGTTGACATTCAGGGAAACCGGAATTTTATTCATGATTCTCCTTTCCTGCGAAAAGGATCTCGATTCCAGAGCGGGTGTTCGACTTTCCTTCGGGTCTTGCCAAAGGCAGGTGCGAAGACGAAAGGAACACCTTTATCCGTTGCCAGATACAGCCCGGCCAATTGCTCGCTTGACGAGCACTCTAACCATCTTCCTTCGATAGCTGGCGTCGACGGCTAGATTGGCAACAGGGCGAGCGCGATCGTACGCTTTTTGGGCCACGCTTTCCAACAGAGAGTCGGTGAGCTTCTGCCCCACCAGGAGTTCGGTGGCCTCGGGCACCTCCAAGGGGGAGGGCGCAACTGCTCCTAGAACCAGCCTGGCCTGGTCGATGGCACCGTTTGCGTTGGTCTTAATTGACACCGCCACTCCCGCTAGTGGAAAGTCCATGCCCTCTCGCACGCGCAGCTTCTCGTAGCCTCCCCAAGTGTTGCCTGACGAAGGCGGGATTTGCACCTCCGCCAGGATGTCGCCGGGCTCCAGGACGTTGGGCTTTTCGCCATTTCCTGTGTAGAACTGGGTTAGCGGGATCACTTTTTCTCCGCTGACACCGACTATCCTCACGCGGGCTCCCAACGCCACGAGGGCCGGCGCAAGATCGCCCTGGTACACCGCCAGGCAGCGCCGGCCTTTGTCGATGGCGTGGCAGACATCTCCTCCCAGTTTGAAGCAGTCAGGTCGGGCTTTCCTCCAGAACTCCGACTGGTTATAGAAGATGCATCTGGTGTCGAGGCAGAGGTTTCCCCCGACTGTAGCGACGTGGCGGATTGGAGGAACGCCGACGAATCGAGCGGCCTGACCCAGAACGGCGTATCCGTTGGCCACGAGGGGCGAGTTTTCCAAGGCTTCGAGAGTGGTCATTGCGCCGATGACCAGGCCGCCATCGCTGGCCTCGCGTATGTAACTTAGCTCACTCAAAGCCTTCGTGGATATCACGGCGCTTGGAGTATGCAGTCTGGAGCGCAGGGCGACCATGAATGCCGTACCTCCAGCTAGAACGGATACCTTTCCGTTGCCCTCTCTCAGAATGGAGCAGGCTTCTTGCAGCGACCGCGGCTGCAAGAAGTCGAACCTGGGTAGTTGCATATCATTCCTCCCGCGCAGGACTCATATCAGATGATTGCGCACCAAACGTTCGGTGCGATAATATCACGTGCCAGGTTGTTTGTCAATAATATGGACGAAATGTGCATTCGTCTTTCGATCACGGGCGCAGGGGAAGCAACTCGTTGATTTGGGTGTTGTGGACTGCTATAATGCCGCCCAGGCGCCGCGATTGCCGAGGCGCTCTTGCTCGAGTCGGCGGTTTCCAACTTCACCTGGAGAGGTATACCTGACATTGGTCTATGGTGACAATACTGGAATTCGGAGGTCGAAGGCAATGGCTATTGAGAAGACGCACGAAAGCGAACTCGCGAGATTGCGGAGCCTGGAGCGCAAGGCGATTGATGGCGGAGGACCCAAGGCTATCGAAAGGGTCCACCAGCGTGGCAAACTTACCGCGCGCGAACGGATAAACGCGCTGCTTGACCCCGG
Source organism: Chloroflexota bacterium (assembly GCA_023480885.1). Lineage (GTDB taxonomy): Bacteria > Chloroflexota > UBA6077 > FW602-bin22 > JACPRP01 > JAMCWX01. The sequence goes on from JAMCWX010000062.1 coordinate 15,020, forward strand.
CAGCTTCGTCGAGATGTATATGCTGGCGGAATGTCAGAGCCACGACTTTGGAATGCAGGAGCGCAAGGTTCCTGGCGACGCTGTGGCGGTCGGCCACGGCATGATTGACGGCCGCCAGGTTTTCGTGTACTCGCAGGACGTAACTGTCCTCGGTGGCTCAGTCGGTTGGGTGCACGGAGAGAAGATCTGCCGGCTGATGGACGAGGCGCTGAAGGTTAAGGCCCCGATCATCGGCCTTCTCGATTCCGGAGGAGGGCGAATCAACGAGGGGGCTGGCGCGTCGGTACCCGTGGCAGGGATCTTCTTCCGCAATACCGCGGCTTCCGGCGTCGTTCCGCAGATATCGGCTATGTTGGGCACTTGCGCCGGCGTGGCCGTCTATTCCCCTGCGCTAACGGATTTCATTTTTATGACCGAAGAGGGAAGCGAGATGGTGATCACCGGTCCAGGCGTTATCAAGCAGGTGACCGGCGAAGACATCTCTATCCAAGAACTGGGTGGGGCCAAGGTACATAGCCAGGTGACGGGAACGGCACACTTCGTGGCGAAGGATGACCTCGAATGCTTGCAGCAGATTCGTCGGCTGATGAGCTTTCTACCGTCGAACAACCTGGAGGCGCCACCGATTGTGGACACAGGGGATGATCCCAACCGCGTAGACGAGGAGCTCGCTGGTATAGTACCGCCGAATCTGAAACAGGTGTTCGACATGCATAAGGTGATCCGACGGCTGGTGGACAACGGGGACTTTATGGAGGTGCTGCCGAAGTACGCGCGCAACATAATTGTTGGTTTTGCGCGTATCGGCGGGCAGACGGTGGGAATAGTGGCGAATCAGCCGATGGTGATGGCGGGAGCGCTGGATGTCAACGCGGCGGACAAAGCAGGGCGGTTCATTCGTTTTTGTGATGCATTCAACATAGCGTTGGTGAGTTTGGTGGACGTGCCTGGGTTTTTCCCTGGGGTTAAGCAGGAGCATTCGGGAATCATAAGGCACGGGGCGAAGATGTTGTACGCGTTTGCGGAGGCGACGGTGCCGAAGGTGACGCTGGTGTTGAGGAAGATGTATGGCGGGGCATTTATGGCGATGAGTTGCATGGGGATGGGAGTGGACCAGATGCTGGCGTGGCCTATTGCGCAACTGGTGGTGATGAACACAGAGTCGGCGGTTAACATAATATATCGTAAGGAAATCAATGAAGCGGAGAATCCGGAGGAATTCAAGGCGGAGAAGATAGCGGAGTACGACTACAAGTTTTCGAACCCGTTCGATCCAGCGGGGAAGATGATAGTACACTCGGTGATCGATCCAAAGGAGACGCGGTCTCAGTTGATTTCGGCGTTGCGGATGTTGCGCAACAAGAAAGTAAATCGGCCGGAGCGTAAGCACGGGAATATCCCGTTCTAAATCGTTGGTGCAGGCGTCTTTTCACCGAAGGGACGCCTGCACCAATGCAAACCCCAATGTATCCCAACAAAGCAAGAGCAAACACAACCTTATTGACAAACAACCTGGCACGTGATATTATCGCACCGAACGTTTGGTGCGATACGTTCTTGGTCAGTTGCGTATTGCCAGAGTCCTTCTATGTAGACCTCGTTATTCATCGACCGCGCAGATTTTCGCGGGAGCATCAGGCAGTGAAGAGTACTGTCGTTAAGTGTCGGGAAGCAGGAAACCGATATTGCCGAACCACTCTATTGGCGCCAGTATTGAGTCTGCCTCTAGCGCCGCAAAGCAGAAAATGTCTTGCTTGCACATGAACTTTATTATACGGACTGAATGCAGGTGGTCAGATTGGCGGGAAGCATCTGAAGGCAGGAAGGAAGAACAATGGGAGATATCGAGAAGTCAAAGATCGAAGACATCGCTCGCGCGCAGCAGGAATGGGAGGAAAAGAATAAGGCCAGTAGGATCGAGAAGAAGTATACCTCGACGGGCATTGGGATCAAGCCGCTCTATACCCCGGCTGACGTGCCCGATCTGGATTATCTGCGGGACATCGGCTTCCCCGGCGACTACCCGATGGTGCGTGGAGGGCATCCCCTCGGCTACCGAACGAAGCTCTGGGTAACGCGCCAATACGCGGGTTTCGGCACGGCTGCGGAGAGCAATCAGCGATTCAAGTACCTTGCGAAGGAAGGCAACACTGGGCTCAACATCGCGTTCGATCTGGTGACGCAGATGGGTCTGGATTCCGATAATCCCGAGATAGAGGAGGAAGTCGGCCGCGTCGGCGTCGCCATCGATTCGCTGGAGGATATGGAGGTACTTTTCGATGGCATCCCGCTGGACAAGGTAAGCACCGCTTTCACCATCAACGCGACGGCGCCGATCATCATCGCGATGTATTACGTCACCGCTGAAAAGCAGGGGGTGTCGCCAGACAAGCTCGGCGGGACTGTGCAGAATGACAATCTGAAAGAGTATTTCTCTCGCGGCGCCTTCATCTTTCCTGTCCAACCGACGATGCGAATGACGGCAGATCTGTTCGAGTTCTGCTCGAAGGTGATACCGAAGTATATTCCAGTCAGCGTCTGCGGCTACCACATTCGCGAGAGCGGCGCCACCTCCGTTCAGGAGATAGCCTTCGCGTTCCTCAACGCCATCGCCTACATCGAAAACGCGCTAAGCCGTGGGCTGGATATCGACTCGTTTGCCCCTCGGCTGAGCTTCAACTTCGCCACCCTGATGGGGTTCTTTGAGGAAATCGCCAAGTACAGGGCGGCGCGCAGGATTTGGGCGCGGATTCTTCGGGATAGGTTTGGCGCGAAGGACCCGAAGTCCTGGCGAATGCTGTACATCGCTGGCTCGACGGGCGGATCGTTCACGCGGAGGCAGCCCGACTGCAACGTGATACGCGGTGCCATTGAGACGTTGGCAAGCATCATCAGTGGTGCCCAGGCCTCGGCTACGCATACCAAGGACGAAGGCCACACTATCCCCACGCCAGAAGCTCAGATCATCGCTCTGCGGACTCAGCAACTGATCGCCTACGAGACCGACGTGCCGAATACCATCGACCCGTTGGCTGGGTCGTACTTCGTCGAGAGCCTGACGAACGAGATGGAGAAGCAGATCGAGGCGACGATGGCAGAGGTGGAGGCAAACGGCGGTATCATAAAGGCCATCGAGGAAGGATGGGTCCAGCGACTGCTGATGCGGCAAGCGTACGAGGATAGGCGAAAGGTCGAGTTGGGAGAGAGGCCCTTGATTGGCGAGAACATGTTCGTGATGGAGGAGGAGAAAGAGACTGTTGCCTTACATTACGCCGATCCGAAGTGGGTGCAGGAGCAGATCAGGCGAGTGAGGGCGCTCAAGGAGCGTCGGGATAACGCCCGCGTGAAGGAGACGCTGGATGCGCTGGGCAGGGCGGCACGCGGAAAGGGCAATATAATGTACCCGCTGATCGACGCGGTGCGTGCCTACGCTACGCTAGGTGAGATGACGGCGGTGCTTAAGGAAGTGTTCGGCGAGTTCAAGGAGCCGGTGAACATCTTTTGATTAGGGGTGAGTGCAATGGCAAGATCTAATGCCCCGATTCGCGTTCTCGTGGCCAAGCCTGGGTTGGATGGCCATGATAGGGGAGCGAAGGTGGTGGCCAAGGCCTTCGTCGAAGCGGGAATGGAAGTAATATATACAGGGCTTCACCAGACGGTTGACCAGATCGTCGCGGCGGCTGTGCAAGAAGACGTCGACGTCGTCGGCCTGAGTATAATGTCTGGTGCGTATATGGGTTACACCAGGAGGGTAATGGAGAGGCTGAGAGATCAAAAGGCCGACGACAAGCTAGTCGTCGTCGGCGGCGTGATTCCAGCCGCCCACGTGCCAGCTCTGAAAGAGTTTGGGGTTAACGAAGTTTTCCTTCCTGGGACTCGTCTCGACGATATTATCGACTACGTGAAGGGGAAAATAGGGCCCAGGTGACTCTTATGATCGGGAGGGGCGAGTGTCTGAGTTCAACGTAATAGGCAGGCGCGTTCCGAAGCAAGATGGCGTGGCGAGAGTGACGGGCAGAGCGGTATACACCGACGACATCAAGCTGCCTCAAATGCTGCACGGGAGGATTCTACGCAGCCCAGTCCCTCACGCCCGCATTGTGAGCATCGACACGAGCAAGGCGAAGCAGCTTGCCGGCGTAAAAGCAGTAATAACTGCGGCGGATATGCCTCGCTCGGGGTTCGGCTACGGTAAGGATAACTCGCCCCTGAAATGGGAAAAAGTCCGATGCGTCGGCGACGAGGTCGCAGCGGTGGCGGCGATCGACGATAATACCGCTGAAGAAGCGCTCAGCTTGATACAAATCGAATACGAGCAACTCCCGGCGGTGTACGATCCCGAAGAGGCGCAGCGCGAAGGCGCTCCCCTCGTCCACGAGAGATCCAAGAATAATGTCTCATTCAGTTGGACGTTCAACAAGGGCGATGTGGAAGGCGCCATTGCCGAAGCAGACGTCGTCGTCGAGGATAGGTTCAGGACGCAGTACATAAACGCGTGCCCTTTGGAGCCGCACATATGCCTGGCCAGCTTCGATCAAGCTGGCAATTTAGCGGTATGGGTGCCCATTCATTTCGCCTTTATGTTCCGCAAGGACGTTGCCGAGGTTATGGGGATGCCCTGGAGCAAAGTGAGAGTTATCCAACCGGCGATCGGCGGCAGCTTCGGCAGCAAGATAGATACGGAGCCGTTCCACTTCATCTGTATTGCCCTGGCGCAGAAGACGGGAAGGCCGGTCAAGATAGCTTTTACGCGGGAAGAGGAGTTCCTGGCCGCCCGTCCGCGCCAGCCGATGATCCTCGACATTCGGATGGCGGCAAAGAAAGACGGAACGCTGTTGGCCAGGGATGTGCATATAATCAGCGACAATGGTGCTTACAATGCCTGGGGCTCGCACGCGCTTTTCGCGGCCATGATGAGCGTGACCTCGCTCTACAGGGTGCCGAACGTGAGGTTCGTCGGCGATGTGGTGTACACGAACAAGCCTTACGGTGGCTCGGTTCGTGGCTTTGGCAACCCGCAGGCTACGTTTGCAATCGAATCGCAGATGGATATACTGGCCCAGAAGCTGGGCATTGACCCGCTCGAATTGCGCCTGAAGAACGCGAACCAGCCGGGCGACGTCACAGTGCAGGACGTGAAGATCACTAGCTGTGGACTGGCGGAATCCATCGAGAAAGTGGCCCAGCGGATCGGCTGGAGCGAGCATCATGGTAAGGGCGGGAATCGCGGCGTCGGCGTTGCCAGCCTGATCCACGTAGGTGGAGGTGCCAGAATCTACAAATCCGATGGCTGTGGTGCTATTGTGAAGATAGACGATGGCGGCGATATCACGGTGATCATCGGTTCGTCGGAGTTGGGACAAGGTTCGGAGACGGTTCAGGCGATGATGGCCGCGGAGGAGTTGGGAGCCAGACTGGAGGATATTCGAGTTATCAATTCAGATACGGCAATCAAGCCCTGGGATGTGGGATCGCACGCCAGTCGCAGCACGTTTATCTCTGGCATGGCGATCAAACGCGCGGCGGAGCAGGCCAAGAAGCAGCTTTTCGAGGCGGCCGCTCAGAAACTGGAGGCCCGGCCTGAGGATCTGGAGTCGCTGGATAGCAAGATATTCGTGAAGGGGTCTCCCGACAGATTCCTGACCTTTGGCCAGGCGGCACGGGCGGACCTACTGCGAACTGGCGGAGACGTGATCGTGGCCAAGTACTTCTACGATCCGCCCAACGTCGAGCTGGATAGGGGGTTCTTCGGCAACGTCTCGGCGACCTACGCCTTCGGCAGCCACGCGGCAGAGGTCAAAGTCGATCCTGAGACAGGCGCCGTCGACGTTGTTAGGATAGCAGCGGCGCACGACGTGGGCCGAGCGCTCAATCCGATGGGCCTGGAGGCGCAGATCGAGGGTGGGGTTGCTATGGGCTTCGGCTACGCGATGACAGAGGAGCTTCAGGTTAAGAATGGGGTGATACAGAACGTCTCCCTCCTGGATTATCGTGTTCCGACAGTGCAAGATGTGCCAGCCATTGATCCAATAATCATCGAGACGATCGACCCGATCGGGCCGTTTGGAGCGAAAGGGATGGGGGAATGCTCCACTGTTCCGACCGCGCCGGCGATCGCCAACGCGATATACGATGCCACGGGGGTGAGGATTAAGGATCTGCCGATAACGCCAGAGAAGGTTTTGCGAGCTCTAGAAGAAGCCAAGGAGACCTCGAAGGATGGGAGCGAAGGAGGCCTGATCGATGAGTGACATCGCGATGTCGCCGGTTTCGACCGAGGAGGAACTGGCGAGATTACAGCTCGAACGGTTGAAGTGGAGCGTGGCTCACGCCTACAACAACGTGGAGTTCTATCGACAGAAGATGGACGCGGTGGGCGTGACCCCCGATGATATTCGCACGCTGGACGATATCGTTAAGCTCCCGATGACGGACAAATATGAACTGAGGCAGACCTATCCTTTCGGCTTGCGGGCCGTGCCCTTCAAAGATATCGTGCGTATACACGCGTCCTCGGGTACTACAGGGAAGAGAACTGTTGCTTACTACTCTCAGAAGGATATCGACGACTGGAAGGATATGTTCGCACGCTGCTATAAGCTGGCGGGATTGACTGAGGAAGACAGATTCCAGGTGGCGGTGGGCTACGGGCTCTGGACGGCTGGAGCTGGCTTTCAATTGGGCGCAGAAAGGTTCGGGATGATGACGATCCCGACTGGACCGGGAAACACGGACATGCAGATCGAAATGATGCTGGATTTCGGCACCACGGCGATCATTTGTACGTCGAGCTACGCGCTCTTCCCGCTGCGCACGCTGATTCTCGGCTCCGAACGATCCAGCGACCAACTGCGAGCGCGGATTGCCGAGCTGCTCGACGTCGAGGTATTCGATATCATTGGGATGACAGAGCTTTATGGCCCTGGCATCGGCATCGACTGCCTTGCCCATCAGGGCATCCACTATTTCGCAGACCATTTCATCTTCGAGATAATCGATCCGCTCACAGGCAAGCCAGTGCCTATGGGCGAGCAAGGGGAGATCGTGGCCACGACTCTGACGAGAGAGGCGATGCCGATGATAAGATATCGCACGCGAGACCTCTCGCGTTTGATCCCTGGCCGATGCTCTTGCGGCGTGATTCATCCGCGCCAGGACCGCATCGTGGGTCGCACCGACGATATGATAAAGTTCCACGCTGTGAACATCTTCCCTGGCCAGATCGATGTGGTCCTATCGAATGCGCCGGGCGTCGGAACGGAGTATCAGGTGGTACTTCGCAGAGAAAGAGGGAGGGACTCGATGATCTTGCGCGTCGAGCGATGCGCCGATACGAGCCTTACAAACGAGGAGATCGAATCCGCGGTGCGCGATCTCATGAAATCGCGTATTGGAGTGACGCCGGTCGTCGAGATTGTGCCCTATCAAGAATTACCCAGGTCGGAGAGGAAAACCAAGCGCATATTTGACGAACGAGAAGCCTAAGAGCAATCGTCACGCGGGAATTGGAATCCAGAGGCTAAGAAGTAGGACTGTCATGAGGTTGGAATGAAATACTTCGACTATTTGGAGCCTACGACGCTTTCAGAGGCGAGCTTGCTGCTAGCGGAATATGGCAAAGATGCTAGGGCCCTCGCCGGAGGCACAGACCTTCTGGTGAGGATGAAGCGTCAGGCACTGGCGCCACGCTATTTGATAAACTTGAAGAGAATTCCGGGCCTTGCGTCCATCGAGGCCAACGACAGCACCTTGAGGATTGGCGCGCTGGCGACTATTCGCGCCGTTCATACGTCGCCGGCAGTTAGACAGCAGTGGGCGGTCATCGGCGAGGCTGCACAGAAGATGGCATCGGTGCAGGTGCGCAACCTTGCGACCATCGGAGGCAATCTGTGCAATGCTGCGCCTTCAGCGGACATGGCTCCCGCTCTCATTGGTCTAGGGGCACAGGCGAGGATCGTCAGTTCCTCTGGCGAGCGCATCATCAGCCTGGAGGAGTTCTTCGTTGGCCCAGGGGCGACGGCGTTGGGGCAGGGCGAACTACTGGCCGAGTTGATCGTGCCGGCGCCACCGTCGAACACTGGAGCGATATATGTAAAACACGCCATTCGCAAAGCCATGGATATCGCCATGGTCGGCGTCGCGATAGTCCTGACGCTGGATTCGTCAGGTAAGCGTCTGAACGAGGTTCGCGTGGTATTGGGCGCGGTGGCGCCGACGCCAATGCGGGCGAGAAAGACGGAGGATGTTCTGCGAGGAAAAGCTGTTCCGCTGGATGACGCGGTTCTCTCCGAGGCGGCTGAGGCCGCTACGGCTGAAGCCAGACCGATCTCAGATGTGCGGGCATCTGAATACTATCGCCGAAAGCTGGTAGGTGTCCTCGTCAAACGTGCCGCTATCCAGGCGCTGGAACGCGCGAGCGAGGGGAGGGTAGTGGCGAATTGAAGAGGACAATTAGCCTTACAGTAAACGGAGATCTGCATGAATTGGCGGTTGAGCCGAGGCGGACGCTGTTGGAAGTGCTGCGAGACGACCTGGGATTGACCGGGACCAAGCGTGGATGCAGCACTGGCGACTGCGGGGCCTGTACAGTGTTGCTCGACGGGAGCGCTGTGAATTCCTGTCTCGTGCTCGCCGTGGACGCCCACGGTCGGGAAGTGCTCACCATCGAGGGGCTCGCGGAAGGGAGCCAGCTACATCCTATTCAAGATGCGTTCTTGGAGCACGGGGGCCTACAATGCGGCTACTGCACGCCAGGGATGATTCTGTCGGCAAAGGCGCTGCTGGATGAGAATCCGCACCCGACCGCGGAAGAGGTGAAGGTCGCGATCGCCGGAAACCTTTGTCGCTGCACCGGTTATACGAAAATCGTGGAATCGATTTTGGCTGCGGCCGAGAAGATATCTGGCGCCGGCGTTAGCTGAAGACGCGAAAGGACAAGCTGAGCTCGATTCGTCGCGTTCTACCCGAGGTGAAGGAGCGCACTGGCATCTTCGCGGACGGTGGTAGCGACAGTGTGTTCGGCTGGCTTCCTCAAGCCCACGTCTATTAGGTCGTAGAATATCTGAGCGACCTCATCTGCGGAGAGGCTTCCACCGCTGGAATACCAGCGGTAGACCCAGTTGCACATTCCTATGATGGCAAAGGCGGCTGCCTTCACGTTGACGGGCCGAAATTCGCCAGCGCGGATGCCGTTCTCGAGGATGTCGATAAAGATCTTCTCGTACCTGTGCTGCTGCCCGATTATGGGCGCCTGTCGTTCCTTGGACAAGTGTTTTGTGTTCTCGAGCAAGACAGCGAGCACGTCGACGTGCGTAGCTGTGTATCGGATATTGTGGTTTATCGCCTGGCGCAGCTTTTCGTGGAACGTGGAAGCCGCCGCGCACGTTTGCTCCAGGGCGTCCACCGTGGCCTTCAGCCCCTCGAAGATTATCTCGAAAACCACGTCCTCTTTATTATCGATATGCTGATATAAGCTACCTTTGTAAAGGCCAACCGCGTCGGCAATGTCCTGCATGGAAGTGCCATGGTAGCCTTTTTGATGGAGGATCTTCGTCGCTGCCTGGAGAATTTCTTCTCGTTTGGCTTCAGCCTTCTTCGAACGTGCTTTCAGTACCACACCTCCACTTCTGTCGCATGCTCGTGAAGCGTCTTGTGGCTATGGTTCAAAAGTGCACCGAACGGTTGGTGTGCCAAATGGAATGATACCACGGGGCACCTGGATTGTCAAAAATGGTCACAAGGTCTTGGTTCTTAGAATGTTTCTAAGCTCTTTCGTCTCGTCTTCCAGGACGGTGAGCGTGGATGAGTCGATGACCACCCCGTAATCTCGCTTCGCTCCTTCGACGGAGACGTATCCTTTGATGACATCGTTAAGCACCGCCTGAGAATCGCGCTCCAAGGGGTCGCCGTAACCACCACTACTTGGGGTCTGAGTGCGCAGACAATCTCCGTACTCCAGACTATAGATGCCCTTGGAGTGCAGAATCCGCTGCTCTGATCCAGGATTCAGGATCGAGATTCCAAGCTGGCCAGGTTTGCCCCCAAACAAGCCGTAGGGTGCGAACTTTTGGCGCTCACCCATATTGAACAGCTTGGCATCCTCGCTGAAGACCCGCACATCCTTTCTCATCGCCATTCCACCGCGATACTTGCCAGGCCCCGCCGAGTCGGTGACGAACTCGAAGCACTCCACCAGGATCGGGGAGTTAGACTCCTGGACCTCTACTGGGATGTTGCGCGCGTTCCAGGGCGAGGCGACGGCTTCGATGCCGTCCTTAGTGGACCTGGCACCGACGCTGCCCATTAGCAGATCGTACAAAAAGAACTTCTTGCCAGTCTTGGGATGAGTGCCACCGATAATGGGATTGGCCATGTGGCCTGTTCCAGCAAAGGCTTTTTGAGGAATGGCCTGAGCAATAGCGCCAAGCGTCGCCTCGAATATTCGGTTGCAGGTGACGTGGCGGCCACCGCAAGCCGCCGGCGGCTGGGCGTTGAAGAAACTGCCCTCTGGGATGACCAGTTTCAGCGGACGGGTGCAGCCCTCGTTATGAGGTATGGACGGGTCTGTCATGGAGCGCACACAGGCGATGACGTACGCGTAGGTGTAGTTATAGTAGCTGTTCATGCCGCATTCTCGCTGAGGGCTGCTTCCGGTGAAATCGACGACAATCTCATCGTCAGCCACTGTGACTGTAACGTCGAGCTTGATGGGGTCGGTATCGCGGCCAGAATCGTCGAGATAGTCGACGAAATGGTAGGTGCCATCCGGGATTTGGCGGATAGCCGCTCTTATCGCCTCCTCCGAGCGCTGCAGGATTTCCTCGGTACATGCCCTCACCGTTTCGAGCCCGTACAGTTCGAGCAGCGCCTGAAATCGCGTGCCGCCGACGCGGCAGGCGTTAAGCTGCGCTTTTAGGTCCCCAAGCACTTTGTCGGGTAATCTAACGTTTCCGGCGATCATGCGGAAAACGCTGTCGATCGGTTTCCCCTTTTCGAATATCTTCAGGGGAAGAATGCGGAGCCCTTCCTGATAGAAATCGCTTACCTTCTCGATAACTTGCGAGCCTAGCCCTGCCCCGCCAATGTCGCTCTGGTGTGCGCAGTTCACCGTCCATCCGACAAGGACATCATTGTAGAAAACAGGATAGAAAGCGAAGAAATCGGGCAGATGTCCGGAACCGATTTGCGGGTCGTTCTGAATGATAGCGTCGCCAGGGCTGAGGGTTTCGGGGGGAAACTCCTGGGCAATTCGCTTGACGGCGAATGGCATAGAGCCGAGATGGCCTGGGCTGAAATCACCCTGGGCGATAAGCCGCCCATCGGCGTCGAAGATGGCCGTGGAGAAATCCTCGCCTTCCCGCACGGCTTCGGAGTACGCGGTGCGCTTCAGCACAACACCCATTTCTTGAGAAACAGCTTGCAGGCCGCCCCAAACTACCGCTAGGGTAATAGGATCAACTTTAGGCATTTGCGATTTCCTCCTTGACGGCCACTTCGACGATTATGTTGTCGAATTCATCCATCCTTGCCACATCGCCCGGCAGCACGATTATGGCCGTCTCCCGTTCCTCGATCACGGCTGGACCTTGTAATGTGGCGCCTGGGAACAGCTTGTAGCGGTCGTAGATGCGGCAATCGACGTAATCCGCGGTCTCCTGGAAATACGCCTTTCTCACACCTTTGAGAGCATCCTCCACGTTGCCGATCTTTTGCAAGTTCCTGGAGGCAACTTTTGGCGTGGCGCAGGACGCCGTGAGTTTCCAATTGACTACCATAATGGCTTCGCCTGGATCGCTGTATCCGTATAGTCCCTCGTAGGTATCGTTGAATGCTTTTCGAATGGCGACGACGTCTGCATCCGTAAAGGTCAGAGGCGGGAGAGTCACTGTTATCTCGTGCCCTTGTCCCACGTATTGCATGTCCGCCGAGCGCACCAGCGTGTATTGGCCCTTGATCTTAGATTCTTCGAGCATTGCAAGGGCCGTGGCTTCTAGCTCACCGTAAATGTGTTTCATTGGCCCGATAGCGTTTTCGTCGATCCTGGCGATGAACGTTCGAGCGAGATCGAAGGTGACGTCCGCCACCAGAAGGCCGATGGCCGAGGCAACTCCAGCGCCGGCGGGGTAGATGACCCGCGGCACGCCGATGGTTCTGGCAAGCCTGGCCCCGTGAATGGGGCCGGCACCGCCGAACGCAACGAGGGTGAACAATCTTGGATCCCTGCCGCGTTCGATGGAAACAACCCGCGTGGCGCGGGCCATGTTTGTGGTCACGATCTCGTGGATGCCCCAAGCAGCTTGAGTCACGCTCAGTCCGAGGGGGTTGGCCACTCTCTCGTCGATGGCTTTGATGGCGGCTTCCTTGTTCAGCTTCATCTTTCCGCCGAGGAAATAGTCGGGGTTCAGATAGCCGAGGACGAGATTGGCATCGGTGATGGTCGGATCGGTGCCGCCGATATCGTAGCAAGCTGGGCCAGGGTCCGCGCCAGCGCTTTCAGGACCGATAGCTATCATTCCCATCTGCACTTTGGCGATGCTGCCACCCCCAGCGCCGATTTCTATGAGGTCGACGGCGGGCACGTTGATCACGAGACCGCTGCCTGCCTTGAGCTGGAGCCGATCGATTTCGAACTGGTTCGTCATCCCTGGCTTGCTATCCTCGACGAGGCAGATCTTCGCCGTCGTTCCGCCCATGTCGAAGGAGATCAGGTTGGTGTAGCCAGCGATCTTGCCGAAGTGGGCGGCACCAAGGGCTCCTGCAGCTGGACCGGACTCGATAATCCTGGCCGGGTATTTCTGCACTGTCTCAGAGGTGGCAATGCCGCCATTGGATTGCATCACGTAGAGATGGCCGAAGTAGCCTTTCTCGTTGAGGCCAGCGGTGATTCGACGCAAGTATTCGCGTACGGCCGGCATAGTGTAGGCGTTGACGACCGTGGTGTTGGTGCGTTCGTATTCGCGAATCACAGGCGAAACATCCGATGAGATGGACACAGGGAGTTGGGGGCTCTCTTCTTTGATGATCTGCTCGATTCGGCGTTCGTGGTCAGGGTTGCGGTAAGAGTGCAGCAGGGAAACCGCAATGGAGTTCACGTTTCTGGCCGTAAGCTGACGCACGAGGTCACGGACTTGCTCCTCGTCGAGTGGCCTGACAACCGAGCCATCGGCAGCCATGCGCTCTTCCACCTCCAGTATCCAGTGTCTCGGCACGAGGGGTACTGGCTTGTCGGCGTAAAAATCGTAGAGATCATATCGCTTCTGCCGCTGGAACTCGAGGATGTCGCGGAACCCTTTGGTAGTCAGCAAGGCTATTCGTTCGCCCTTGCGCTCAATGACCACGTTTGTGGCAAGCGTGGTTGCGTGAACGGCTTGAACGATTTGGCTTCCATCGACGCCGTTCTCCGCTAACAACGCGTGAAGGCCGTTCATTACCCCAATGGATGGGTCCTTTGGCGTAGTCAGCGTCTTTCCTAGCCAGACCTCGCCTGTTTTCTCATTCTGGATCACGAAGTCTGTGAACGTGCCGCCAATGTCGAAGCCCAATCTGAAAGACATCGTGTTCTCCTTGATTAGGTTGTCACTAAATCGATGAGGTGTTGTAGGATATCCCCTTCCGAAAAGCGCACCGAACGTTTGGTGCGATAGTACCACGGGCTAGGTTGTTTGTCAATAGACAAATCGAAATAGACAAATCGAAAACGGCTCCGGATTCAGCAAACTGGGTGTATAATGTTCTCGGCAAACATGCGCGGAACGGTCCGCGAAAGGAGCGCTCATTGGAGAACCGCTCTGACCCAGTTGTATCTCACGGGCAGAAAATCGACGGGACGGCGATCATTCAGCCAGCCAAGACTCCCAGTTGCCCTTCCTGCGGCGCCGACCTATCTCAGTCCGACGTCTACAAACGCCTGAGGGTCTGCGAATTCTGTCAATGCCATTTGCGTATGACCGCTCACCAGCGTATCGACGCGCTGATCGACGAAGGATCTTTTCGGGAATCGCACCGCTGGCTCGCTTCAGTGGATCCCCTCTCCTTCTCCGACAGAATCTCCTATGATAAACGCCTCGAGGAGGCTCACCGCAAGACGGGCCTTACCGAGGCGGTGCTCACTGGGACTGGCCGTATTGGAGGGAAACCCGTTGCGCTGGCGGCGATGGACTTCGAGTTCCTGGGGGGCACTATGGGCTCGGTTGTTGGGGAGAAGATAGCCCTGACCTTCGAGTTTGCCGTCAAGGAGAAACTGCCTGTCGTGATCATTGCCACAGGGGGTGGTGCCCGCATACAGGAGGGCATGCTCTCGCTGATGCAGATGGCCAAAACTGCGTCTGCAGCTCAGCGCCTCCACAAGGCCGGTCTGCCATACATCGTCATTTTGGCGAACCCTACCACCGGGGGTATCTACGCGAGCTTCGCGAACCTGGCAGACATCATCATCGCCGAGCCCGGCGCCCTCATTGGCTTTGCCGGCCCTCGCGTCGTGCGCCAGACAACTCAAGAGCAGGATACGCTGTCCCACACCGCAGAGTTTCTCTTCGATCACGGCATGGTGGACATGATCGTCGAGCGTGGCCGCCTGAGGACCTTGCTCTCAGTCCTCCTCCATCTCCTGGATCCCCAGTTTCGCCTGACCGTCGGGCGAAAGGCAGAGGCCGACTACTTGAGCCCGCATCGCCCGATGGAGTCTGCCTGGGGAACGGTGCAACTGGCCCGCCACGAACGGCGCCCAACCGCCCTGGACTACATCTGCCGAATGATGTCCAACTTCGTCGAGTTGCACGGCGATCGCCTCTATGGGGAAGACAGAGCGGTGGCATGTGGTTTGGCGGACCTCAGCGGCCAGCCAGTGGTGGTTATTGGCCAGGAGCGCGGCCACGGCGATGCGTCTCGCAATGAGGGACGAGCGCGCCCGGAGGGCTACCGCAAAGCGCAGCGAGCGATGCGCCTTGCGGCCAAGCTAGGTCTACCTCTCATTACGTTCGTCGACACCCCTGGCGCAAATCCAGGGCTGGAATCCGAGGAGCGGGGCATCGCCATGTCCCTGGCGACTTCGCTGGCCACGATGTCCGACCTGCAAACCCCTATAATCGCCGTCGTCATTGGCGAAGGCGGCAGCGGGGGAGCGCTCGCCCTAGGTGTGGCAGATCGCATTCTCATGCTTGAGCACGCGATTTACTCCGTCATCTCTCCCGAAGGCGCCGCTGCCATCATCTACCGTGACGCGAGTCGAGCAGAAGATGTCGCGCCTGCCCTTAAGCTCACTGCCCAGGACTGTTGCTCGCTAGGAGTCGTGGACGTGGTCGTGCCCGAGCCTGAAGGCGGCGCGCACCTCGATCACGAGACTGCGGCCTGGCAATTGAAGAACGCCTTGCTACAGGAGTTAACGGCCCTGCAGGCATTGCCTCTCAAGCGACTGCTCAAGCTTCGGTACAAGCGGTTCCGACGGGTGGGACAATTCGACACCTACTTCAAGGTTGCTGTTGGTCGCAAGGTTGCCCATGTGCAGGGCCACATCCACCGCGGCCTGGAACAATTAAAGGAGCGGCTGCCTCTGGCGACCAGCACCGAGACTGATCAGCAGTAGTGATCGGATAATCAAACGCTTGACAGCGCGCAGAGGCGAAAGTATAATCAGCGCATTAGACCGACGCGTCGGTCTAGTGCGCCCAAATGCCTGGAGGTGGTCGGCTGATGTGGCGCAGAAATCGTGTGGCGCGGAGCCACGAGAAGGATAGCGATGAGCAGCCCAGAGGCTCGACGAGGGAGCGCATCCTCGAAGCAGCTATGGAGGTCTTTGCCCAGAAAGGATACCACGGTGCTATCGTGGACGACATCGTTCGTGCCTCTGACACGTCAAAGGGCTCTTTCTACTTTCATTTCCCAAATAAGCAGGGCATTTTCCTTGCCCTGGTGGACCAGCTATCCAGGCTCCTGGCGCAGCAGGTTGAGTCGGCCATCGCTGGTCGACACGGCGGCGTCAACAAGGTGGACGCAGCTCTTTGCACTGTTCTGCAGACATTCGCCGAGCACCGAAAGCTGGCCAAGCTCTTGTTAGTGGAGGCTGTCGGCCTCGGCCAGGCTTTCGACCGCAAGCTATTAGAGGTGCATGGGCGCTTCGCCCAAATCATCAAGGGCCATCTGGACGGAGCGGTGGAGGATGGTGACATCCCACCTATCGACACCGAGATAGCTTCCTACGTGTGGCTGGGCGCCATTAGCGAAGTGGTGATACGCTGGCTCTATACAGGCCAGCCCGATCCTCTGGAGCAGGCGTTGCCTGCACTACGGATCTTGCTGCTGCGCAGCATTGGCGTTCCCCAGAGCCGATATCTCGATGGAACGATCGAGCACCAATCCTGAGCTACTACATTCTTGATGGGAGTTGTCATGGGAAGTCAACTGTTGCGTTTGGGGCACAGCCCCGACGCCGACGACGCCTTCATGTTCTACGCGCTAGCCGAGGGGAAGATTGATACCCAGGGGCTAACCTTCGAGCATATCCTGGCCGATATCGAGACGCTCAACCACTGGGCAGAGGAGGGCAGGCTCGAAATCAGCGCGGTCTCCGTGCACGCTTTCGCCTATGTCCACGCTCACTACGCCATACTAACCCACGGCGGTAGCTTCGGCAGAAACTACGGCCCAATGGTAGTTGCCCGCGAGGCTATTCCGATTGACAAACTGGCGGGAAGGCGGATAGCCGTCCCTGGACTCCTTACTAGCGCCTTTCTGACCTTGCGCTTGCGCCTGCCGGAGTTCGAGCCCGTCGTCGTGCCGTTCGACCGCGTTATGGACGCGGTGCGGGAGGGACAGGCCGAGGCCGGATTGCTCATCCACGAGGGACAACTCACCCACACTTCCCTGGGGCTGTGCAAGGTGCTGGACCTGGGTGAGTGGTGGCAGGAGGAGACCAGCCTTCCTTTGCCCCTGGGAGTGAACGTCGTGAGAAAGAACCTGGGGGGCGAGATGGTGGCTCGCGTTTCGGGCATTCTGCGAGCGAGCATTGCTTATGCGCTGGAGCATCGCCAGGAAGCTCTGGCCCACGCCCTTCGCTTTGGCCGCGGGTTGGAGGTCAGCATGGCTGATCGCTTCGTCGGCATGTATGTCAACGACCTCACCCTGGACATGGGGCCAGAAGGACAAAAGGGCATTGACCTGCTGCTTCGTCGCGGGCAGGAGTGTGGCATCGTCCCTGGGGTGGACCGAATCGAGTTCGTGTCCTGAAAGTTTAGTGGAGGTTCGTAATGGCTGTGACCAGAACACGGCTGGCGGACATCGAGCGCAAGGTGGATAGCGGCGAGCGCCTATCTGCAGAAGATGGGATTGCCCTTTTTGAGTGCGATAATCTACCACTGTTGGGGCGCCTGGCAAGGCTTGCTCAGCAGCACAAGAGCGGCGATTACGTTTTCTTTAACACCAACCGCCACCTCAACCTGACCAACGTCTGTGTTGGCACCTGTGCCTTCTGCTCCTTTGCCCGGAGAGAAGGGCAGCCAGATGCCTACACTCTGAGCATCGACGAGGCGGTGGGCAAAGCCATCGATAGCGCACCCGACGGTGTGACCGAGCTGCACGTCGTCAACAGCCTGCATCCGACGCTTCCCTTCAACTACTACTTGGAGGTGATGCGCCGGCTCAAGGTTGCAATGCCCAACGTGCATATCAAGGCATTTACCGCCGTGGAGATCGACCACTTCTGTCAGATCAGCGGCTTGTCTGCTGAGGAAGTGCTGCGTGTCCTCAAAGACGCTGGGCTCGGTTCCCTGACCGGGGGAGGAGCCGAGGTCTTTTCGTCTCGCGTGCGCAGCCTTGTTTGCCCTCGCAAGACCAGCGCTGCACGCTGGCTGGAGATTCACCACATCGCTCATACGCTGGGAATAAGTAGCACTGCGACCATGCTTTTCGGCCACATCGAGACGCCGGCCGAGCGGGTGGATCATCTGCTGCAGTTGCGTAAGCTGCAAGACGATACTGGTGGCTTCCTGGTGTTTGTGCCGTTGCGCTTTCACAATGTGGGCAATAACCTGGCGCATCTACCCCAAGCCACTGCCCACGAGGTTCTCAAAACCTTCGCCGTTAGCCGCCTGCTCCTCGATAACTTCGACCACCTGAAAGCTTACTGGGTCTCAGTCGGGTTGGAAATAGCCCAGTTGTCCCTGGAGTTCGGCGTGGACGACCTGGACGGCACGGTGGTGCAGGAGCAAATCCATCATAATGCTGGCGCTACCACGCCCCAGCGTTTGTCGAAAGATGACCTGGTCCATCTGATCTGCGAAGCCGGACGCATCCCTGCCGAGCGCGACACCCTGTACAACGTTGTCCAGGTACATACGTCGCCAGGGGAGGGGCCAGTGAGATGACGGGCGATAGGGGAAAGACGGATGGTTGTTGATGCCAGGGGCAGGCTTTGCGAGGACATAGTGGAACGGGTGCTCGCTGGGGAACGGCTCTCTCCTGCCGATGCCGTACTCTTGCTGGGGGAGGGAGGTCTGCATCTTCTCGGCGCGGCTGCCGACGAAGTGCGCCGCCGTCGCTATCCCGAGAACTACGCCACCTTCCTCATCGACCGCAATATTAACTACACCAACGTGTGCGTCACCCGGTGCCACTTCTGCGCCTTCCACAGAGTCGACGACCATCCAGAAGCCTATCTACTCACCGTGGAGGAGGTCCTTCGCCGGGTGGAAGAGGCCGTCGCACAGGGAGCCACCCAGATCATGCTGCAGGGTGGGCATCACCCACGCCTTGGCATCGAGTACTTTGAATGCCTGTTCGCAGCCATCAAGGCGCGCTTTGCAGAAGTGGCGCTGCATTCGCTTTCGCCATCAGAGGTCCTTCACACCGCTCGCGTCTCACTCCTTTCGGTGGCTGAGACCTTGCGCCGCCTCAGGGAGGCAGGATTGGACTCGCTGCCCGGCGGAGGGGCTGAGATCCTGGTGGACCGGGTACGCCGTGCCGTGGGCCGCTCGCATCCCACGGCGAGGGAGTGGCTGGGGGTGATGGAGGAGGCTCATCGCCAGGGAATGCGTACCACGGCGACGATGATGCTGGGCAGCGTCGAGACGATCGAAGACAGGGTCGAGCATCTGCAGGCGATCAGATCCTCGCAGGACCGCGTCGGCCCGAATGCTGGCTTTCGAGCCTTTATCCCCTGGAAATATCAACCGGTCAACACAAGGCTGGGCGGGCAGGTCACGTCGTCGTTCGATTATCTTCGCACGTTGGCGGTATCGCGACTCTTTCTGGACAACGTCGACCACATCCAGGGAGGATGGCTCACTCCTGGCAAAGACGTGGGACAGGTAAGTCTTTCCTTCGGCGCTGACGACTTCGGCTCGATCATGCTCGAGGAGAACGTGGTGCGAGCCGCAGGGGTGAGCAGGCAGATGACGCGTGACGAGATGATTTGCCTCATTCGCGCTGCGGGCCGCATTCCCGCGCAGCGAGACACCAGCTACAATATCAGCCGGGTCTTTGGTGAGTCGTGATCATCGCCGCAGACATCGTCCTGCCGCTCAGCCGTGAGCCGATCGTCGATGGCGCAGTAGCCATTGAAGGAGACAGGATCCAGGCGGTTGGCCCTCGTCAAGAGGTACTCGCAGCCAGCGCAAGTCGACGGGTGCTCGATTTCGGCCATGCCATAGTAATGCCCGGCCTGGTGAACCTGCACACCCACCTGGAATACACCGATATGGGGCCACTAAATGAGTCTCGGCCCTTCTTGTCGTGGATCCAAGGGCTGGTAGCAGCGAGTCGCAAGTTCAGCAGAGAAGATTGGTCGCGTTCTGCCAAACGTGGAGTGCGGCTGCTGCTGGAGGCAGGAATCACCTGCGTGGGCGACATCGTCACCTTTGGGCCAGGCCTCGAAGTAGCGCTGGAGGCGGGACTGCGGGGCATTAGCTACGTCGAGGCCGTGGGGTTGCGGGGAAATGACCCGCACGAGCAGGTGGCAGATGTCGAACAGCGCCTGCGCTGGGCTCAAACTTTGGCCGAAGGTAAGAACCTGAAAATCGGCCTCTCGCCACACTCCGTCTACACTCTCTCCAGCAAGGTGTTGGAGGAGCTTGGACGACTGGCAAACGAGAGGCAACTGCCGCTCGCAATTCACCTGGCTGAAACGCAGGCAGAGTGCCAGCTAGTTGGGGCGGGTGAGGGAGAGTTAGCGGAGGCGCTCAGGCGCATCGGGGGCCACGATCTCGTCTCGAGCAGGGGGCGCGGTATTAGCCCTGTAGAGCACATTTGGCGTTCCGGACTCCTCGATCAGAAGACGCTGGCTGTGCATTGTGTACACCTCTCTGAGGCGGATGTCGCGCTTCTGTCCGACGCAAAGGCAGATGTAGTCCTCTGTCCGTGGAGCAATCGTCTGCTGCAAGTGGGAGATGCGCCGACACTCCGGCTCTGGCAGGAAAGGGTCAGGCTGGGCGTCGGGACTGATAGCCTTGCCAGTAACTTCGGCTTTGATCTCTTCTCTGAAATGCGGCTGCTGAGGTCCTTGTGCCAGCGTCAGGCGGCTGTCGGGTCCGGGGCGATGCCGGTGCCCTCCGCCCGTGACCTGGTGCAGTTAGCAACGCTGGCTGGAGCAGAGATACTGGGGCTGGGAGGCGATATCGGCAGCCTTGAGCCAGGGAAGTACGCAGACATAGCCGTTGTGAGAGCACCTGGCCTCGCCATTGGTGATCCATACGAATACCTAGTAGCGCAGGCAGTTCGTAGCGATATCCTCTGCACTATCATCGGCGGCAACATAACATACCTTGCATCAAAGCACGGCGGGTGAACTGTAGCATTGTATTAGCAACCCAAGAGTCTACCTATTACTAGGCGCAGGATTTCCGAGGTTCCTCCTCCAATGGTGTGTATCGTAAGAATACCCGCAATGCCTTTTGATTGTGTTTTCAACTCCCGTTCTTAGACTGTAGCAGGGAATGCCCTATATTCTTTTCACCTACAGCGCGATGGACCGTGGACATTTCTGTCCAACGCGGTCACACGATGCGGGCCGGTTGTCTACGCCAACTCTGGCATCATCAAGAAGACCGCCATTCCACGAGAGGTCTTCCCCATCATCGCCGAGCGCAGCATCGTGTTGGAAGACGGCGAGATCGTCGCCGAGGGCCCGTCTCTGGAAGCGCTTTGTTCATACGAGAGGCTGGTGTTTCACTCAGAGCAAAGGGGGCTTCGCCAGGGCAATGGAATCTCTATTGGAGAGGTGACGACACACAACGCGCGCGTCTACGGTTCTGATGGCCAATCGATGGTCGAGATCGCCGCAGGCTCCCCCTTTGGGGTCGAGATCGACGTTCACGTGCACTGCAAGCTGGAGCGACCTGTATTCTCCCTGGGCATTCGGAACTCTTCTAATGTCCTTTGTGTCTGGAACATTTCTGATTCGTCTGAGGCGGACAGCCATCTCACGCACGACGGGCTTCGACTGCGAGCGTCGTATGCAGATAATAAACTGATGAACGGAGCCTACGAGGTGCAATTCACGCTGCAAGATGGCCGTTCCTTCGAGACGATCGAGCGGGTGGCAGGTGTTACGACGTTCTCCATCGTTGGCGACAGCACTTCAACTACGGGCGTGGCGCCTTTCGCTTCCATCGAGCGCGTGCCTGGCGGGGTTCAGGAGGGTTTAGACCTGAACTCCGCTTCTACCTGAGCCTGCTCCGTTTTCCATTCTCGCAGGCTGGTGGACTGCGCTCGCTATTATTGACGGCCACAATACTATTATCGCAGGTGGCAAATGCGGCAGGCGTCCGTTTGGAGGCCGAAGAATCCTTTCACTGCCAACGCTTGGCTGGCACTCGTGGTGACAGCTCTGTCAGGAGTAATACACAATAGTTGTCGGCACACCGTCTGTGTTATAATCAACCAGCAATTCACGATGTGGAGGGGTGGCTTTGTGCTGCGGCCCGTGGAGATGACGTAGATGGGGCGTGCTAAGGTTCTTTCTGTCCTGGCCGGCTCGCGTGTCGATCCCTTGGCACGTGGAGAGGTCTGGGTGGCGCCGGCAGTGCTCGAAAGTCAAGGGCTACCGAACGACGCGGCCGGGGTTGCACATCTGGCGGCGAATCTGGGGGCGGATCTATGCTTCGTGAGCTGTGGCGGGCCTCAGGCGGTGCCCAATCAACCCGAGGCTCTGCGAGAAGCAGTGGCCGCGGTCCATGCCAGGGATCTGGCCTGCGGGATCGTCGTCGACGGCCCCTGGCAGAGGCTCACTCAAAGCCATGGGCTGCTCCAGTTGTTGGAAAGGCTGGTGAGACACGCTGGTCAGGTCGAGCAGGAGGTGGCGGCGCAAGCAGCGCTGGTCCACGAGGAACTCAATGCCTGGGCCGGGGCCGGCGCCGACCTGGTTTTGCTGGCGGATGACCTCGCCTACAGTAGAGGTTTGTATTTCTCACCCGTCCTTTTCGCTAGCCTCCTGCTCCCCCACTACCGCCAGTTCCTGCTCGCTGCCACGGACCTCCACGTTCCGCTGGGCTTTCACTCCGATGGCGACCTTATGCCCCTGTTGCCCACACTGGTAGAGATGGGTTTTTCCTTCTTTTCCCTGGAAACGGAAGCTATGAATTTGGCCGACGTGCAGGACCAGCACAAGGATCGGGTCGCCTTGATAGCAGGCATAGCGGCAGAGTGGCTCAGCTCGGACCGTTTAGCGGGGATTTCAGTGGACGACGTGTCGGCGGGGATCTCTCGTCTGGCACGCGGTGGCCGCCTCATCCTGGGGTCGGCTTGCGGGCTGTATGACCCTGATTCTCCGGCTGCTTTGAGGGAGATTTACCGCGTCGCCGATTGTCTACCCCGTGCGAACGCTCGGCCTGTGGAGGAAAGCTGAGATTGATAGAAAACTGATGGTCAAGTATAATTACCTGGCCAGGGGAAAGTCCAGAGCAAGCAAGATGTGGCCCTGCCTGCTGCAGCGAGCGGGAGCTTGCCGAGGCAGGCCTCACAAAATGAATCGAGGGGACAGATAGTCATAGCCCCAGAGATGGGGCTTTCGCCTTGTATGAAGGAGCTTATTCTCGCGTATGAAATTACGAAATGTCGCCATCATAGCTCACGTCGATCACGGAAAGACGACATTGGTCGATGGCCTTCTCAAGCAGTCGAAGACTTTCCGCGAAAACGAAGCGGCCATGAGCCAGACCCTTATCCTGGACTCGAACGAGCAGGAACGGGAACGGGGCATAACTATCCTGGCAAAGAACACGGCCGTCACGTATCGGGACACCAAGATCAATATTGTGGACACGCCGGGACACGCCGATTTCAGCGGAGAGGTCGAACGGACGCTCAATATGGCCGATGGCGCTCTTCTGGTCGTCGATGCCCAGGAGGGGCCGATGCCTCAGACTAGATTCGTCCTGAAGAAGGCTTTGGAAATGCGCCTGCGTCCGATTGTCATCATCAATAAGATCGATAGACGCGGCGCCAGGATTCAAGAAGTCGTCGACGAAACCTGCGACCTCTTCCTCGACTTAGCAACCGACGAATCTCAGCTCGAGTTTCCCATTTATTACGCGATCGGCCGCGATGGAAAGGCATGGAAAAACATGCCGAGTGACCCGTCAGAGCCAGCGGACCTCACGCCTATCTTCGAAGCTATTCTTGAACACGTCCCTCCGCCAGAGACCGACATCGACGGGCCATTCCAGATGCTCGTCGCCGCCCTCGACTGGGATAACTTCCTGGGCAAGTATGCTATCGGCCGGATTCGACGCGGGATCGCCAGACCTGGTCTTTCCGTCGCAGTGCTTGGCAGAGAAGACGTCGGCGAGTCGGCTCGCATCGATAAGGTTCACGTTAATCAGGGCTTGAAACGGCTAGAAGTGGCGCAAGCCGAAGCGGGGGACATCGTGGCAATCACTGGCATCAAGAATGTCGGGATTGGCGATACCATTGCCGACATCGCTGCTCCCGAGGCATTGCCCACAATCGAGATCGCTGAGCCGACGCTGAAGATGGCTATCTCAGCCAATACATCTCCTTTCGCTGGCCGAGAAGGCCAGTTCGTCACCAGCCGGCAAATCCTCGACCGCATCGACAAAGAGTTGGAAACCAACGTCTCGCTTCGTGTGGCGATGGGAGACAACGGTGAGTATATCCTCTCGGGTCGAGGAGAGTTGCATCTTTCCGTGTTTATCGAAACGCTTCGCCGGGAAGGCTTCGAGTTGCAAGTCGGCAAGCCCCAGGTCATTACTAAGACGGTCGATGACGTCGTGATGGAACCTGTCGAGGAATTGACCGTCGACGTGGCGCCGGACTACGCTGGCGCCGTTACCGCCGAAGTTGGCCGCCGCAGAGGTATTCTCCTTTCCCAGACGGAGAGTTCTGACGGAAGCGCGCGACTTGTATTCGAGATCACGACGCGCGGGCTCCTGGGACTTCGCAACCAGTTGCTCACGCAATCGCGAGGAACCGCGGTAATGAATTCGCTCTTCTTGCGTTATGAGCCAATTGGCTCTCCCATCCCGAAACTGCGAAATGGCGTTCTCGTCTCCTCGGAAACCGGCAAGGCCGTGACTTACGGGCTCAACATCGCTCAGGGACGCGGAATCACTTTTATACCACCTCAAACCCAGGTGTATGAAGGGATGATTATTGGCCTCAACTCTCGCGAAGACGATATAGCGATCAACGTTACCAAGGAAAAGAAACAGACCAATATCCGCTCATCTACTTCTGACATCGCCGTTATTCTCACTCCGCCAACCATTTTGAGTCTGGAGCAAAGTCTGGACTTCCTCGAAGATGACGAACTCCTCGAGGTAACGCCGAAAAGCCTCCGCTTGCGCAAGGTAATCCTCACAGCGGCAGGTCGCGCCAAGGCAAAGAAGTAGGTTTTGGCGATGATCATCGCTACTGGTTCTGGAACGCAATTCGCTCTTTTTGTCGCTCCAGTTCTCGTATTCGCGTCGTATCTTGCCGGCATGCCTATGTCTCTTGTCTTCAATCCGTTTGAATATGTCAACCTTTCGAGAATAGCGCGTGAATGTACTCCAATGCCCGCGCGGGAGCTACCAGGAGCGCGCGTTGGATAGCTGCCAGGCGCTGCTCCTCCGACAGTATCCGGTCTCTTACCTCTGACAGCTCATTCTTCGGCGCAAAAAAGGCATAGATCGGCACTCCCAGAGCGATCGCGATGATGCCCAGGATGAAAGATGACTTTTCTGTCTGCGATACCAGGTAGAGACTACTCACCAATGCTAGAATCAGCACTGCGCGCGAGCCGACGAACCGCAGCCGTAGATCGGGCGCGCGAGAAACCAGTCTCATAGCCGCGAGGACTGTACCGAGGTAGGTCACCGACAAAAAGAAAACTGAGAGCTCGATCAGACCAGTGAGGCTGCCTAACAGTGAGGCGACTAGTGTGAACACGCCCTGGAAGAGTAGCGACAGGTACGGCGTTCCGTACCTGGGGTCAATCTTTGCAAACACGTGCGGAAAATATCCATCAGCAGCCATCGCATAACTGAGTCGAGAGGTACCCAGTGTGGCTGATTCATCCGCGCCGCTGATAGATAGAATAGCGCCCACTGCCATAATTGCAGCGCCTATCGTCCAAAGAGGCAGTGAAAGAGCCTGGATTATTGTTTCCATCGCCAGCGCCAGAGGGGCAGTGCTGGCAGTGAACGCATACCAGGGCATAACCAGCACGACAATGGCATTAACTGATAAATAGAAAACGGTGACGATAGCCATCCCTTGGATTATTGACACCGGTAAAATGCGAGGGGCGTCGATGATCTCGGCGGCTGGTAGTACAGCTAGCTCGAACCCCGCGTATGCCCAGAAGGCGAGAATTATGGTGCTGCCTATTCCGCCCCAGCCCAGGGGGACGAAGGGGACAAGGTTCGCGAAGCTGCTGGCAGGGCTAAATATGACGACTGCCACTCCGAGAAGAATCAGCAACAAGAGAGGCCCCATCTTGGCGACCATGAGGACATCATTGACCTTTCCTGCTATGCGAGCGCCGAGATAGTTCGTGGCGGTTAAAAAGGCAATGAATATCCCTTTCGCCAGGGCATCCTGCCACCAGATCAAGTCCTGAAAGAAGAACGTCAGGTAACGCACAAAGGCAACTGGAAAGACAGAGATGGCGACTAGCTCCGCAAGGTAGAGCGACCATCCAACCAGGAAGCCTGGAAAGTAGCCGAATGTCTCGCGCACGTACGCGTAGGGTCCTCCAGCCTTGGGCACAATCGCCACGCACTGGGCGAAGCTCAGGGCGATGAAGCCTGCCATGATACCCGCTATCACCCACGCAACTAGCATGGCTGGGCCCATCAGGCCGGCGCCTAGCGACGCGACCACATAGATGTCTGCCCCTACCACAGCTCCTACGACGAGGCTGGTCACGTCGAAGGCCGTGAGAATGGCCCGAGGACCAGCTCTGAAGTCCCGGCCTTGCACATCGCCCATCTTCGTACCTCTGGACAGCCGACGTCCTGAATGACTCGCACCCACTCCAGTCTACTAAAACTGCCTCAACGTTAGCCTCAACAGGAACGACCTGGTGTCCCTTTGCAGATGGCTGCGATGGTCGTGCGTATTTCGCTGAGGACCTCGATGTACGTGGAGCTGGCGAAAGTCATACCATCCTTGCGGCAGCCCAGCGGCACGTTTCTTGCTGTTAATTCGTGCGAAGAATTTCTCCCTGGCCAGCAACTCGTGGCTCGTATTTCGTCCGTTGAGGATCGAGCAGGAAGCAGCAAATGCAGACTTCGTTAGCGACATTACTTGTTGCCGACGGTGACGCTCAGGATCGCAAGCATTTGCGCGATTACCTGGAGTCAGAGGGATTTCTGGTGCGTGAGGCTGAGGATGGACGTGGCGTGCTGGCGGATCTCAAGCGAGAGATGCCACGACTGATCGTGTTGGATCTGCGGTTGGCCCACGTCGGTGGCCTCGATCTCTGCCGTCGGATCAAGCGCCAAGGCGACGTGCCAATAGTGGTGCTAACAGGGCTGGATGACGAGGAGACCAAGCTTAAGGCTCTTGAGCTCTACGCGGACGACTATGTCCTGAAGACGGCCAGGTATGCCGAGGTCGCCGTTCGCATCAAGTGCGTTCTGCGACGAACGTGGCTCTCGTGTCCGCCCGCTTTCTCTCCGGTCCACGTTGACGAACATCTCAGCCTGGACTTCCTTCGGCGCGAAGTGCAGACCCCGGCGGGAACATGTCGTCTCACACCGTTGGAATCCCGCTTGCTGCAACTCCTCGTTCGCAATGCAGGTCAGGTTCTTCCAACCGAGCTACTCCTCGAACGCCTTTGGGGAAATCCTTACATCTCCGCAAACAACCTGTGGGAGTACGTCAGGCGGGTGAGACGCAAGATAGGCGACCGTGCGGCGAAGCCTCGCTACATTATCAATCAGGCCGGCCTGGGTTATCGTTTCTCTGTCGTCGCCTCCCTCAATGATAGATCCGTTCGTTGAGGAACGGTGGCGACGCAATGTCGCCGCGACTTCGGTGCCCTAATCGTGGTCGTGCCCGCTAGAATGCTTGGCGATCTAGAGCGAACCCCGATCTATTACAAACTGTAAGAAATCTGCGCGCTTGCCTTGCCTAAAAAGCGCCTGAATGAGGGTGAAAGCTTACAAAACCTTAATGGACAGTGTATTGCACCCTGCCACCGTGCCCACTATACTGATTGGTAGGGAGTCAATCGACCCTCGGTCAGAGCCGACCTCTTGCTGCTAAAGCCTTGCGAGGGAATATCATGCTGATTGCCCGCTCCCCCGTTCGAATCAGCCTGGCCGGCGGTGGCACCGACCTACCAGCATACTATGCCCGCCACGGTGGGATAGTCATTAGCGCCGCCATCGACAAGTATTTCTACGTAATCGTCAACGTCGCCAGTGGACGGAACATCCAGATAACCTCCTCGGATTATCACACCTTCTACCGGCACGGAGGTAAAGATTCCTTCCTGTGGGAAGGAGATTTGAGTCTGCCACTTGCCATCCTTCACGAGTTCGATTTTTCCAGCGGTATCTCGTTGTTTCTCGCCTCAGAAGTGCCACCTGGAACAGGCCTTGGCTCGTCCAGCGCTGTTGCCGTGGCCATCGTCAAAGCCCTGGCTATGCTACGCGAGCAGGATATGAGCAAACAGGAAGTTGCGGAAATGGCCTGTCGAATTGAAATCGAAAAACTCGGCATGCCTATCGGCAAGCAGGACCAGTACGCATCTGCCTTCGGTGGGCTAAACACGTTTTCTTTCTGTCGGGATGGCACAGTGGTGCGCGAGCCACTCGGACTGGAGCCTGAAACGATTCAGAATCTCGAACGACGACTGATGCTATTCTTCACAGGTTCAGCCCATAACTCGGCGTCTATCTTGCAGAACCAGCGGGCGAAATCCGAGGATGACAACAGCGTGGTGGTCGCCTCGCTCCATCGCATAAAGTCCATGGCCGAGGAGGCGAAGCGGCTGCTTCTCACTGGTGCGCTTGACGAATTCGGCTGGCTTCTGCACGAGACCTGGCAGCAGAAGAGGCAACTGGGCGAGGGCGTTTCAAACCCGGATATCGACCACTGGTACGAGCTTGCGCGGGCTAGTGGCGCAATCGGTGGCAAGATAACCGGCGCTGGCGGTGGCGGTTTCCTGATGGTGTACTGCCCGCTTGAGCGCCAGGAGGCAGTAGCTACGGCTCTCGAAGGCGAGGGGCTGCGGCGAATGGATTTCCAGTTCGAGTTCGGCGGAGCGCGCATTCTCTTGCACTCAGCTCAGGGGGTTCCCCTCGCCTTCCGTAGGTAGCTGCAGGCAATCACCAGCCGGCAGGTAGCGTTTATCCACTCCCGAAGACTACGTTGACCCTGTGAACCTTCCCATCTTTGAAAAGTGGTATCCTGTTTGATGCAACTGGCAAACCATCAAGCTGCACCAGCGGCATCTCATCGCGAACGCGACAGAAGCCATTTGGCTTGGCGATCTTAACGCGGTAACTAGCCTTGCCCGTGTTCAGCGAGAGGCGGATTTCCTGCTTAATGTCCTTCAAGATCGGATCCAACTCGATTCCCTCCGCCGTTATCTTAATGCCGTACGCTGCCATAAGGGACAGCCACAGCCAGGTAGCGGTTCCGCTGAGCAAGGGACCAACGTTCTCTCCTGTCTCGCTGTTGTTGTATTGCGTGCAGAACCGTGGGTTTCCGCAGAGCACGAAGGGATCGTCCATAGTGCGGAACGGCATAACGAGATCGACGATGCGGTAGGCGAGGTCGCGCAGTTCGGCGGCTAGATTGCGATCCTTCACCGTCTTTGCTGCCTTCAGCATCGCCGCCACTCCCATCATATTGGCGTGCTTGAACACGCCGCCGTTCTCTCTGTCGCCAGCGAAATACTCTCCGCTGCCTCCACGTTCCGATACCGCGCTGTAGTTGACGGGAGAGCACAGCTTCAGGCCGTGGGGTGTAAGCAGAATATCGCGGATGACGTTCAGCATTATCCCGATCTGCTCCTCCGTGGCGACGTCGGCCAGGATCGACCAGTTGAACGAGTTCAGGAAATAGGTGCCGTCGATAGCTGGATCGGCAGAGAGGTCATCACCTCTCGCACCAAGGTATGCGTAACGGCCGTCGGCGTAACGGTTGAACAGGACGCGCGCAAAGAAGTTGCCTTTCCAGGCGTGCTGTTGGAGGTCGCGGCGCAGCCTATCGGCGAGCGCCTCTAACTTTTCGGCGTAAGCGCTATCGCCCCGACGTGACGCCATCTTCCGTGCAGCGTCCAGGGCGACTTTGAGCAGGAACGCGTTCATTACGCTCTCAGAGTAGTCGCTCTCAAACGGCTTGCTCGGGTCGTGATGCGACTCCAATTGCTGGTTGTACGCCGCTTCCTTTTGCGGACCGTTCAAGTAGTCGTAGTCCAGGCGAAGCGTGTCGTTCCAATCCGCCTTATCCAGCAGTGGCAGCCTGTGTTTGCCGATGGAGATCTCTCCCGAATAACGGAGAATCGCCTTCACCGTCTCGTAAATACTGCGCTGCCGCGTCGGATCGCTTCCCGCGATATCGCGTTGCTCGTCGAGGAAGGCCATATCGCCAGTGTGGTTGACATAAATATCCAGCGCTTGCACGAACCAGAGGGCATCGTCGGAGAATTCGCCAGGCTCTTTGCCTTTCCAGTAGAAATTATGGTTGGCATAGCCGAACTCGTAGATCTGGCTGGCCCACTCTTTCAGCAGGTCCTTAACGAGCCAGGAATGGCCCATCGAGATAAAGTAGGGCATCGAGGCGAAGAGATCCTGTATCTCCCGGAAGCCTATCTCCCGGTAACCTTTCTGCGTCTGGCAGAAAGACCTGGAGAGAAATGTCTGGTAAAGTATCTGGAACGGCAGATTCCGATTGAAGTATTGATCAAAACGGGGATTTCCCGTGTCAACCTGCACGTGGCGTGAGTAGCGGTCGAGGAATTCTAGGCTTCTTTCAAGGGCGCGGTCGACCTCTCCTTCCGCGGAGTAGCGATCTAGCAGGAGTTCTACCTGTTCGGAAATCCGCCTCT
>JAMCWX010000014.1 GCA_023480885.1 Chloroflexota bacterium
GTACGAGGGCGAGCCGATGAACGTGGCCATGGCGGCCTTCGGCAAGTACCGATGGCTGAAATGCTGCGTCGTCGTGGACCAGGACGTCGACCCCGGCGATATGAACGACGTGTGGTGGGCCGTTGCCACTCGCTGCAGGCTGGAAGGCGGGGTGCAGGTGTTCCCGAACACTGGAGGCTTCTCTCGCGACGCCTACGGCATCCACCTTGCTAAGCTTGCCATCGACGCCACGATTCCCCTTGGGGAATGGGGTGAGTTCGAGCGCAAGCGAGTGGCCAGGGATGGAGAGCTCCGTCTGGAAGACTATCTGTAATCAGATAGCGCCAATTCCCGTGCGCGCAAAATGAAAGGAGGCTCAGACTATGCTTCGCAAAGCACTCATCGCTCTGTTGGCAGTCGGACTGCTCGCGACAAGCGCCTGCAGTGGGGCTGCCCCCGCACAGACCAAGCCCGCCGAGACAACCAAGTCCACGGAGGCGTCTAAGACCACCGAGGCTGCCAAACCAGCGGAGGCCAAGCCCGCGGAAAGCAAACCGGCGGCAGCCGCTCCAGCCAAGCCGAAGGTCGTGGGCATCGTGCAATTGGTGGCCCATCCCGCCCTGGATCTGACCCGCAAGGGGCTCATCGACGCGCTGGCTGAAGCCGGATTCAAGGACGGCGACAAGATCAAGATCGATCTGCAAAACGCCCAGGGACAGGTGGCCGCCACAAAGACCATCGCCGACAAGTTCGTGGCTGACAACGTGGACCTGATCATCTCGATCACCACGCCGGCCGGCCAGTCCGCGGCCAAGGCCACCCAGGGAACCAAGATCCCTCTGGTGTTCGTGGGCGTATCCGACGCGGTGGGCGCTGGACTGATCAAGTCCATAGGCCAGCCGACCGGCACCAACCTCACCGGCATCTACAACTTCGACCCCATCCCGGCGCAAATGGATCTGGCCGCCGAGATACTTCCCAATCTCAAGACCCTCGGCGTGATCTACAACGCCGGCGAGTCGAACTCCGTGAGCAATGTCGATCGCCTCAAGAAGGACGTGGCGAAGCGTGGGTGGAAAGTGGTGGATGCTACCGTGGCGTCGTCCAGCGACGTGCTCTCCTCTGCCCGATCTCTGGTAGGTCGAGTCGATGCCATTTACATGCCTCAGGATAACACCGTGGTGTCTGCGCTGGAGGCGTTGATAAAGACGGCCAACGAGGCCAAGCTGCCGCTCTTCGTGGGCGACATCGAATCGGTGAAGCGCGGTGCCATCGCCACCCTGGGCAACGACCAGTACGAGACCGGCAAGCAGGCCGGGGTGATGGCCGCGCGAGTTCTCAAGGGCGAGGAGCCCGGCAAGATCGTGCCCGAAGAGGTCAAGGTCAAATCGCTGGCGGTCAACGTGAAGGCGGCCGAGGCTATCGGCTTGAAGATCCCTGATTCCGTCGTCAAACGGGCTCAAGAAGTGATCAAGTAAAGTGGAAACTG
This sequence comes from Chloroflexota bacterium, assembly GCA_023480885.1. Classification (GTDB taxonomy): domain Bacteria; phylum Chloroflexota; class UBA6077; order FW602-bin22; family JACPRP01; genus JAMCWX01. Next base: position 1,469 of record JAMCWX010000014.1, read on the forward strand.
TACTGACCAGCGGAACCGAAGAGGGCCTGATATATGGGTTCATGGCGCTGGGCATACTGTTGAGCTTTCGCATGCTGGGTTTCCCGGACCTGACCGTGGAGGGTTGTTTCCCCTTCGCGGCGGGGGTCGCGGCGACGCTCCTGGTCGCAGGAGCGTCGCCGCCCGTGGCCACCATAGTTGCGGTGCTTAGCGGCATTGTGGCCGGGCTCATCGCCGGCGCCATACATACTCGCCTGGGCATAAACAACATCCTGGCCGGGATCCTGGTGGCCAGCGCCCTCTACACGGCGCAGTTGCGCACCATGGGAAGGCCAAACGTGCCTCTCCTGAACTACGACACTATCTACGGCCAGGCGCTCGGGTTCCTAGGGCTGACGGAGAGCCGTTGGGGCAACATCGCCTTTCTGGCGATGCTCACCCTGATCGTCGGGGGCGCCCTCTTTTGGTTCCTCCACACCGACCTCGGCCTCGCCGTCCGCGCCACCGGCGACAACGAAATCATGGTCCGCAGCCTGGGCGTGGACGTTAGGGACACCAAAATGATAACTCTAGCGCTTGGCAATGGCCTGGTTGCCCTCTCCGGCGCCTTGGCCGCGCAGGAGCAGGGCTTCGCGGACGTGAGCATGGGCATCGGCACCCTGGTTGCAGCCGCCGCTGCCGTGGTGATCGGAGAAACGGTGCTGGGCCAGGGTGGCGTCGGCCGCTCGCTGCTCAGCGCAGTGCTGGGGTCTATCGCCTACCGGGCGCTGCTGGCCTTCGGCCTGCGCTTGGGCTTTCCCGCTACCGACTTCAAAGCCGTGGCGGCCGTCCTGGTCCTGCTGGCCCTGGTGGCGCCGCAACTGCGTAACCGGTGGCGAGAGACGGTCACTCGGAGAGCGGTTGCCAGAGGAGGTGCGGCCACGTGATCCACATGCGAGGGGTAGTGCACCACTTCCTGCGGGGAACGGTCAACGAGGTGGTGGCCCTGGCGGGGGTCAACCTGCACGTGCGACCACAGGAGTTCGTGACTATTATCGGGTCCAACGGCGCTGGCAAATCGACCCTCCTGAGGGCGCTGGCCGGTGTGGTCATGGCCGATGCCGGGAGGTTTACGGTGGCGGACACCGACATCACCTGTTGGCTGGAGCATCGCCGTGCCGAACTGATCAGCCGCATCGATCAGAATCCCCTGGCCAGCACGGCGCCGCAGCTTTCCATCGAGGAGAACATGGCCCTGGCTTTCCTCCGTGGACGGAACCGCGGCCTGGGCATGGCCGTGACTGGCAAGCGCCGCGACGTTTTCAGGGCCGCCCTATCAAAGGTGGCGCTGGGACTCGAGGACCGACTGACGACCAAGGTAGGAACACTATCCGGCGGCCAGCGACAGGCCCTGGCGCTGGTAATGGCCATACTTGCCGAGCCCAGGGTCCTGCTCCTGGACGAGCATTGCGCTGCTCTGGACCCGAAAGCGGCAGCCCAGGTGATGGCCATTACCGAGAAAGTGGTCTCGGAGCAGAAGCTGACCACGATGATGGTAACGCACAATATGGAGCACGCCATCCGCTACGGCAACCGCCTCTTGATGATGCACAAGGGGCGCGTCGTCGTCGACGTATCCGGGCCCGAGAAGACATGCCTGACGGCATCAGGGCTCGTCGAGAAGTTCCACATCTTGAGCGGTGAAATACTCCCCGACGAGACCCTGCTCACTAGTTGAGGGCTTACCGGAAGTAGGGCAGAACCCTCCGCGCGATCAGCCGAACCGCTTCGCGAGGGTTCGGCCCCATCGGTCCGCCCAACGAGATGTGCGTTGCGCCGGCCTCCACTACGCGCTCCAGTTGCCGTATGCACTCCTCGGGGGTCCCGTGAATGCCCAGGTTGAGCATGTTGTCGGTGACCAGAGCGCGAGCCCCGGGCATGTCCCCCGCCAGCACGTGGCGCAGGACGGGGACGAAGTCCTCCGGCGTGAGATCGATGGTGGCCAGGGCCGGCCTGTCCAGGTAATGCCCAAAATAGGCTGCCACGTCCTTCATTTGCTCTTTCGTCTGGCTACCATCCTCCGACACGGAGATCCAGACGAAGGCGACGATATCCAGTTCCTTGGGGTCTCTCCCCGCTTTCCTGGCCCCGCGTAGGATCGGCTCTATCAGCACCTCGGCCGAATCGGGTGGCGCTACCATAGGCAGTGAGCCGTCGCCCAGTTCCCCGCTCAGCTCCAGATAGGATTCCCCGAACGGGCAGACGTAGATTGGCACCTCCTCGCGCAGCGGCTTAAAGCGCAGAAATGCCTTCTCCGTCCAGTTGAACTCCGCGCCGTGATAAGCCACCACCTCACCCTTGAGCAGGCGCCGCACTATTTCAGTGGTCTCCCGCGTACGCCGCTGCACGTCGACGTCGTTGATGCCGAGCCAGGACAGCATATCGGTGGTGTGTAAGCCGATGCTCAGATTTGCGCGACCGTTGGACAGCCAGTCGAGAGTGGCGATGTAGGTCGCGATCTCGCACGGATCGGTAGTATAGAGGTTGGTACGGGCGAATATCTGCACGCGTTCGGTGGCTTGCGCGGTAGCTGACGTTAGAACCCAGGAATTGAGCCGGAACGTGTCGTGCGGATACCAGACGCTGTCGTACCCAAGTGTTTCAGCCTCCACGCCCATCGCCACCAAATCCCTGGGCATACCCACGTCGTCTAAGAGTCTGATGCCAAACTTTGCCATGAATTCTCTCCTTCGTCGAACGTTTGATTTTAATCTAGGATTAGCAGCATTTGCGACTGCATTCTGTGCAGAGAAAGGCTCTTCCCTTCCCCTGATTCGGCCGGTTGCGAGCGCCGTTGAAGCGCCCACGGAATCCAGCGGTCCTATTCTACTGCCTTTGCCACCTAACGGCAATCCTGCCCCTTTTATCATTGACAGGCCGCCAGGCTCGGCGTATGATGGCATTAATGCCACACATTGTAGGAGAATAGTTATGGCTCTCGATCAAGCATCCTCGACCGGTGCCGCGAGCGCACCCGATACCAAACTCACCACTTGCTATATGTGTACAACCGGGTTCTGCCTGACCGATGTTACTTTCGCCGAGGGCAGGCCGGTCAAGGCGGCCCCCCGAGGGGTGCCGTGTATCCGCGGCCAGGCCCAGGTGGATTTCGCAATGCATCCGGATCGCCTCCAGTATCCCCTACGAAGAACGAGCGCGCGCGGTGAAGGGAAGTTCGAACGTATCTCCTGGGATGAAGCGCTCGATACCATAGCCGCCGCGATCCTGAAAGTGAAACGCGAATACGGGCCCGAGTCGGTCGTGTTCTACTCCGGCTACACCAAGGAACCCCGGCCGTACTGGCAGAGGCTCGCGCACGCCTTCGGCTCCCCCAACTTCCTAACAGAGAGCAGCTCTTGCTACAGCGCCACTTATGTTGCCGCGTACCTGAGCTATGGAAAGGAATACGCGAGCTTCACTCGTGGCGCGGGCCTGGACCCCCAAAGCAAGCTCTATCTGGTCTGGGCGTCCAATCCTCCGATCTCCGGCCCGCCCTCGCTAAAGCCCATCCTGGCTGCCAGGAAGGCCGGCGTGAAGATAGTGGTGGTTGACCCCCGAAGGACCGAGATGGCGCAGATGGCCGATTTGCACGTCCAGCCCCGTCCGGGATCAGACGGCGCTTTGGCCTTAGGAATGATGCACGTGCTAATTGGCCAGGGGCTCTACGATCGCGAGTTCGTCGGCAAATGGACGGTCGGGTTCGAAGACCTGCGGAAGCTGGTCGCGGAGTACACGCCCGAAAAGGTCGAGCAGATCACGTGGGTGCCAGCGGACAAGGTCCGCGAGCTTGCTTTGATCTACGCTGCCAACAGCCCAGCCAAAATACACCTCTCGGCTTGCGGGACCGTTCACACCTCGAACGGCGTAAGCAACTACAGAGCCATCTCCCTGCTCCCCGCGCTCACGGGTAACCTGGACGTGCCGGGCGGCAACAGGCCGTATCCCAAAGGAGTGCCGTCCAACGATATCAGCCTTTTCGAGGAGAGAATCGGCCAGCTACCTCCCAGAATAGGGGCAGCTCGATTCCCCGTGTGGACCAAGATCTACCACGAGGGGCACGCCAACGCCCTGGCGGACCAAATAGAGTCGGGCGAGCCGTATCCAATCAAGGCCCTCGTCGGGATCGGCGCGAACGTAATGATCTGGCCCAACACGGCGAGAATGGCAGAGGCGTTGAAAAGTCTGGATTTCCTCGCCTTCAGCGACTATTTCCACACGCCCACGACGTTCCTTGGGGATATAGTAATTCCCGCGGCAACCTTCTTTGAGAATCCCGCGCTGCTATATCCCTCGCCTTTCACGGCCAAGGCCGGGACAGTTCGCCTGCGGGAGCCGATAATCGATCCCATCGGCGAGAGCTGGCCCGATTGGAAGTTCACGTTCAAGCTCGCGGAGAAGCTTGGGCTTGAGCACGAGTTCTGGGGAGGGGATATCGAGAAGTGCTTCAATACCATATTGGAGCCGTCAGAGCTGACGATTGGCGATCTGCGGGAAAACCCGGAAGGGATCAAGTTCGAGCAGCCCGTGCTGGAGCCTCGGCGCTACGAGAAAACCGGTTTCCAGACGCCGTCAGGCAAGGTTGAGATAGTCTCCTCGATCCTGGTGGAGCACGGATACGAGGGGCTTCCGGCCTACGTGGAGCCGAGCGAAAGCCCCATCCGCACGCCCGAACTGGCCAAGAGCTATCCGCTGGTGCTCATGACAGGGGCAAGAATAGCCCAATTCACCCATACGTGCTTCCGCACCGTAAAGAAACTTCGCGACGTCGTCCCTCACCCTCAAGTGGATATCAATCCAAGGGACGCTTCAGCGCGGGGCATTCACGATGGGGATGACGTGTTGATCGAGACCCCTCGCGGCCAGGTGAAATTCAAGGCCAGGGTAACCGATTCGATCCTATCCGGGGTCGTCAGCGCCTCTCACGGTTGGGCCGAGGCCAACGTCAACCTGTTGATCGACGACAAGGGGCTCGATCCGATCTCTGGATTCCCACCATACAAGGCTCAGCTCTGCCAGGTAACACGGGCGAGCTGAGGCCGTACTGCGGGCCAGAGGCCAGGGGCCAAGGATGTGTGTCGCCTCCGTGTAAGAGTTCAGACTTTCGACCGAAGGGTGCTGGTCGGGGCACTGATGGCAGTTAACAAATAGATTGGGGGTACGCGGGCGCGATGAATCGCGCCCCTACACGTGGAATCGTGCTCGTAGGGGCGCAATGAATTGCGCCCTGCCAGGCAAGCAAATACCCGACTTAAGTGGTAATGCGCATAAGTGCTCGCGTCAGACCGCGATTGGGCGACGCCGGCGCTACAAGGCCTGACGGCGGGGCTTCAGCCCGCCGAGTCTGAACATTACGCCCTCTGTAGGTCACTTGACCAAACACCTATTCGACGCTATACTACGCCCACCCACCGATGAGAAGAGGGTGGCCCCTTTTGCTTCGGCACTGCCCGCGCCAATGAATCGTACGAAAGACGCTGAGAGGCAAGGATCATTTTGAAGCTGAGCCTGCGGACTAAACTCGTCGCCAGCAGCACGCTAATACTGATACCCATTCTGATCCTTCTGCTTCTGAACGTCAGGTCGGCTTACGTCAGACAGAGGCGACAGGTTATAGAGGATCAGGTGCAAACAGCTCAGGTAATGGGTGCGATGGTCGATGACGCCTTCGATGAGGCGCTCCAGGTAGCCAAAGTATACGCGTCAGATCCAGATATCCAGAAGCTCGATGCCGCTCGCGTGGACGATCACCTAAAGGCGTTAGGTTCCGCATATCCAGAATACGCGGACGTTGTTGGCATCGCCAACGTTCAGGGTACCTTAATCGCTTCAGCCAGCGGTTGGGATAAAATAAATGTGGCCGATCACAAATGGTTCCAGAAAGTGATGCAGACAGGAAAAGCCACCGTTGCCAATGTTATTATCTCGAAAGCTGTCGGCGAGCCAACCGTGGTCGCAGCGGTACCGATTGTCACTGGCGATGGAAAGATAATCGGAGCTGTTCGCTCGGCCAGTGGAACTGCCCATAACTGCGCCGGCGTGATGGAAAACGATAGCGAAGGAGACTCATATGGCTGAGGGAGACGCGACTATACTGCTGGTCGACGACGAAGAAAACGTTCTCAACTCTCTTCGTCGCCTGTTCAGATCAAACGACTATCGTATCTTGACGGCTTCGAGCGCCGAGGAAGGGCTGGAGATCCTCGAGACAAACCTGGCCTGGCTAGTAGTCTCCGACAACGCGATGCCAGGAACCACTGGCATACAGTTTCTCAAGCAGGTGCGCGATAGCTGGCCCGATACGATACGGATAATGCTAACTGGCTATGCCGATCTCGACTCGGCTATGGAAGCGATAAATCGGGGAGAGGTTTACCGGTTCGTGACCAAGCCGTGGGATCCAGATGGGCTGCGGCTTCTGGTGCAGCAAGGCATAGATCAGTACCGGCTAGTACAAGATAACCGACGAATGCACGCCTTGATTCAGGAACAAAACGCGCTGCTCAAGCAGTGGAACGAAAGCCTTCAACAAACGGTTGAGGAACGTACCAAAGAGATCAGGCAAAAAAACGCCGAGCTGGAACAGCTTTACGAGCAGCTAAAGGGGAGCTTCGTCAATACAATCAAGGTTTTCACCGGGCTCATCGAGTTCCGCAATCCAGCTATCGGCGGTCACGCAAGGAGGGTAGCCGCGCTGGCCAGATCTATCGCCGGTGAGATGGAACTGAGCGAGGATACCATTAAGAACGTCGAGGTGGCGGCTCTCCTGCACGATATCGGCAAGATAGGCCTGCCTGATGAAGTTTTGAGAAGGGATGAGAAGCTGTTGACCGCGAGCCAGCGAGGTCTGCTGCGGCAGCATTCCACCCTTGGCCAGGCTGCATTGCACATAATCGATGGCCTGGAACCAATTGGCATACTGGTGAAATCTCACCACGAGCGATGGAACGGCACTGGGTATCCAGATGGATTGAAGGGGGAAGCTATTCCAGTTGGGGCCAGGATCATAGCCGTGGCCGACGCTTTCGACCATTATTTGGAAGCCGAATCGAAGGACCCTGTCGATTTCGTCGAATCCCCGCAAAGGAAAGGCTATAGTGGCATTTTCGACCCATCTGTTATTCAGGCCCTCGGGCGGGTGGTCCAGAATTCCCCATCTGTTTCCGCTTCGCACGAGATTAGCATCAGCGTGCGTGAGTTACGAGAGGGAATGGTTCTGGCGCGAGACCTGCGAAGCTCGACAGGTATCCTCCTCATTCCCAAAGGCGAACGCATCAAAGAGGCGTACATCGACAAACTCAACCTGTACGTACACCAGAAGCTTATCCCTTCTACCGTGTACGTCTACAGCCAGTAATCGCAGCAACCGCACCCGCGGTCAAACTACCCCGAAAGTACTAGTGAAGAGCTTATCGAGCCAGTCGATACTAGCAATAAGCCCCCCTTCAATCTCCGGTAGAAAGGATTCTGCTGTCAAACAGTATGAGGAAGCGCTAAGTGCACGCGCGGTCCTGCAGCGCATCAACGCTTTCCAGAAGGAAGTAAAGCAAACAGGGTTAGACCTCACGAACTCCTTGGTCGGGGAGGAAGTCGGCGAATTGACTCCACCCGCCGCCTTATCCGAAACTATGGTAGGTTCCAATGGATTGGTTGCCTGGCAAAAGATAATCAACATCATTCCGGCGGCTATCATCGGTGTAGATCACGACGACGCCGTTGTGCTGGTGAATCCCTGGGTGGAGCGCATCTTCCGAATCGAAAGTTGCGCAATCATTGGCAATTCGGTCTCAGAAGGGCTCCCCAGCGAATTAGCTGATATCGTTCGCCCTGTGACAAGCGGCAACAGCGATAGGAACGTAGCCAGAATGGTAGTCCACGGAAAACAGCTCAAGCTTGAATGCATCTCTCTTCCAGGAGTCTGCAAGGGCGAGAGAAGGGGCGCAGTGTTATTTGCGTTCGTCATAGACGATGTCGCTTAACCTTCATTAGCAGGACAAGCAGATGATGAGAATCGAAGGTCTTTGTCAGCGCGTGGCTGGGGGAAGCGGCGAACGATCGTGCACGCGGCAGAATATGTTAGCACGCACACCATTCCAAGCGCGCTTGCTCTTGTGATATAATAGGCCGCGGGCCGCTACGCTAGGCCCGACGAGATCGGGTTTGCGCCCGCTACGCCCTATTCTCGTCCGCCGATGTTGCTTCGCGAGTGTCCAGGCTGTTATCAGCCGATGACCAGCGGGAGGTTACGTTTTTGGATTCACGCTCTCCCCGTCGAGCCACGGAAGATGAAAGTGCGGCATTGCGGGCTGAGAACCGCGCGCTGCGGCAAGCTCTTGAGCGGAGAGCGAACGAGACGGCGGTGATACTGGATGCCGCGAATGCGCTGCATTCCTCGTTGTCCCTGGAAGTCACGATGCAGCGCATCCTCGAGGCTATCAGTCGAGTGACAGGCGTACCCCATTCCTCGGTCTACCTGCTCGACGCGACGGGCGGCAACCTGCTACCCGCGTTCAAGCGCGCCGTGGGCGTCCCCACACAACACGGCATCTTCTGGAGGATTAGCCTGGACGTGAGGCGCGATGGGTTTGTCAAGGATATCATCACCAGCAAGCAGCCAGTGACAGTATACGACGTCGATACCGATCCCAGGTGCAACAAGGACGTAGTGGCCATCTTCCACAACAAGTCTGTCCTTGGTTTGCCCCTGGTGACGCGGGGCAAGGCGATTGGCGTGGTCTTTAATACCACGTTCGGCGGATTTCATCCATTTTCCGAAGATCAGGTTCGCCTCTGCTTCGGCCTGGCCAGCTCTGCTGCCGTAGCGATCGAGAATGCCCGGCTGTTCGAAGAGAGCCAGTTTCGCAATAAGCAGCTTGCTGCCCTGCATCAGATCAGTTTGGCGATCACCTCTCGCCTGGATTTGCCAGAGCTGTTACGGTCGGTGGTCGAATCGGCAGCGACCTTACTCAAGGTCAAGGCGGGGGCAGTGGCGTTGATCGACGACCGTGATGGCACTCTGCGCTTTGTCGGCAGGCACAACGCACCAGCTGTCCTCGATACCCTTGCCATCAAGCCCGGCGAAGGCCTCACGGGATCAGTTGCCAGGGCTGGCGAGGCGCTGATAGTCAACGATTACGGCACCTTCCGAGAAGGGGTTCTGAGCGAATCGGATCTTGGTATGAATGCCGTGCTTGCCGTGCCACTCAAGTGGCAGGAGCAGGTTATTGGCGTTATCGAGGTCTTCGACGACTCAGACAGCCGGCTATTCGACAACGATGATGTGGACCTGCTGGAGCGTTTTGCTGCGCAGGCGGCGGTGGCGATTCAGAACGCGCGGTTCGTGCAGGAGGCGGCGCGCGCGGAGGCATTGCGGGAAGCGGCGAGATTGAAATCCGAGTTCCTTTCGATGGTCTCCCACGAGCTACGCTCGCCGCTCGGGCTCATTCGCGGCTACGCCGCTGCCCTGAATCGGAGCGATATCTCTCTGACACCAGCGCAACGCGACTCGTTCCTGCAGCGTCTTGACGAGGCTGCCTCGCTTCTCAGCGCCTTGACACGAGATATCCTCGACGTGACGAGAATGGAATCGGGCCAGTTTCCGCTGAAGAAGACGACGTATGATCTCGCCGACACAATTCGCCGTCTCGTAGAACGGTTCAGAGTGGACAAGGCTGAACGCTGGCAGTTCTCGGCCCACGTTGCGCAGCGACTGCTCGTCGAGGCTGATCCCACACAAATCGAGCGTGTGCTGACCAATCTCCTGGATAACGCTACCAAGTATAGCGGCGATGGCGCGAACGTGCGGGTGCGAGCAAGGGAAGAAAATGGCCAGTGGGCGGTTGTCGAAGTCGAGGACGAGGGCATTGGCATTCCCAGGCAGGACGTGGAGCACGTGTTTGAGAAGTTCTATCAGGGCAGGAGCCTGCGCGAACGCACTCCCGAAGGATCGGGCCTTGGGCTTTACATCTGCAAGCAGATCATTCACGCCCACGGTGGAGGTATCTGGGTGCAAAGCAAGCGTGGCAAAGGGAGCACCTTCACCTTCAGAATTCCATTAGGAGGCATCAAGTGAAAGCCGAGGAGCGTGTACGCCTGATGATTGTCGACGACCACCCCATTTACCGTTGTGGCCTGCGCGCCATACTCGATCTAGAAGGTGACGTCGAGACGGTGGCGGAGGCCAGCAGCGGGGCAGAGGCATTGGCTAAGGCGGCGGAGCTGCTCCCCGACGTCATCCTCATGGATGTAAAGATGCGAGGTATGGACGGACCGGAAACAACCCGCCAGATCAAAGCCGCCCATCCATCCGTGCAGATAATCGGCCTCAGCGGTTACGACGACGAGGAATGCGTCTTTGAGATGGTGAAAGCTGGGGCAATAGGCTATCTTCTCAAGGACTCCGCGCCAGAGCAGTTGCTCCAGGCGATTCGACAGGCCGCAAATGGAGGCTCACAGCTTGACCCTTTGATCGCACGCAGGGTGCTCGAGGAGTTCGCCCAGCTTGCCACGTCGCATAACCTGAAGAAGATCGACCCCTATGATGGGTTGAGCAGTCGCGAGCTCGAGGTGCTCCGCAGCATCGCCACAGGCCATTCTAACAAGGAAGTGGCGAGCCACCTGTGCATCAGCGAGCGAACAGTTGAGAATCACGTGAGGAACATATATCAGAAACTGCACATTCGCGACCGCAGCCAGGCCATCCTCTACGCTGTACGCAAAGGCCTCATCGAGGTGTCGGAATCCCCACGCGGCTGACCATACAGGTTGTCGAACGAGCGCGGATGCAAACCTTATGCTCGCCTCTGCTCCTGGATACGCGCCACTGCCATCTGACCTGTCCTGCCGTTGCCGGGCCACTCACGCCTCGATAGCGAACAGCACCTATTATCTTTAGGTGCTACCCCACGCCTCGCCCCCCACACTGTGCTGAGGACTGTAGGTACTGTGCACTTGCAAGAACGAGGGTCAGCACGCTTGAGCAAAGCTCGAGAACCGTGTTATCCTTGCGGCAGCTTGCATCGCGGTTCGGTCGCAGCGCTGATCCTGGCCTGAATGGAGCGCACGTTGAGCAGAATTATGATCATCGACGATACGCTGCAGTATCTGGAGTTGATGGCGACTGTGCTGACGAGCCGGGGTCACACCGTGATCACGCGCTCGCAGGCGGAGGATGCTATCGAGGCAGTGTGGCTGGCTGCGCCAGATCTCCTGATCCTGGATGCGCAACTGGGTGAGGCGTCCGGATTTGACATAATCGCGCAACTTATGCAGACGGAAGCAACTCGCGACCTGCGCATCCTGGTCTGTACGGCTGAGGGGGTCGAGGGAGGCAATGGCTCTGAGGCGCTGCTAGAGCAATACGGACATCATCTGCTGCCCAAGCCGTTCGAGCTAGCGACCTTCCTCGCCAAGGTGGACGAGATACTTGGCACGCCTGCAAGTGGATGAAGCCACGTAGGGTGCCGCATTTGGCCCTGCCGTCGGGCACCTGAACAAGGGCGCCCGTGCGTTAAGCCTGGGAAGGCAATGCCTGAAACACAGGAAGGGACGACGATGATCCAGCTTGCGGTCGAGAACCTGGGGCTCCATTTTGGAGGCGTGACTGCTCTCCGCGGTATTACCCTCGATGTCAACCAGGGGGAGATCCTGGCCATCATCGGTCCGAACGGCGCCGGCAAGACCAGCCTTCTCAACTGTGTCAGCGGACTTTACCGCCCTTCTGAGGGAAGATTGAGCTTTGACGGGCAGGATATCACTCATCTCCCCCCTTACAAACGCGCCCGTTTGGGGATTGCGCGCACTTTTCAGAACATAGAGCTTTTCAGGGGAATGACTGTCCTCGACAACTTGATGTTGGGACGCCACGTTCATTTGCAATCAAGCCTTCTGATCGGCGGCATCTACTTTGGCTTTGCCCAGAAGGAGGAAATAGAGCATCGCCGGGCGGTCGAGGACATCATTGACTTCCTGGAGATCGAGAAGATTCGCAAGCGAGTCGTCGGCACACTCCCTTATGGCTATCAGAAGAGGGTGGAACTGGGCCGAGCCCTGGCCTGGGAACCCAGGATTCTCTTGCTGGACGAGCCGATGGCGGGAATGAATATTGAGGAAAAGGAAGATATGGCTCGCTTCATCCTGGACATAAACGAGGAGCGGGAGGTTACCGTCGTGCTGATTGAGCACGATATGGGCGTAGTCATGGACATCTCGGATCGCGTGGCGGTGCTCGATTTTGGGCAGAAGATAGGTGAAGGAACGCCAGACGAAGTGCGCGCGAATCCGCAGGTCATCAGAGCTTACCTGGGGGAGGCGAATGGCGTCGGTCTGGCAAGCTTCGGTGGATCGAAGTGACAGAAGATACTTTTCCTAAACTCCTTATTGCACAAGCGAAAAGATTTGGAAAGAGCAAAGTGGCGCTGCGCGAGAAGGACTTTGGCATCTGGCAGGAAGTCACCTGGGCGCAGTACCTCGAAAACGTCAAGGCGTTTTCTCTCGGCCTTGTCAGATTGGGCCTTGAGCGCGGCGACAAGATCTCCATCATCGGCGATAACCGGCCCGAATGGGTCTATGCCGAGCTCGCTGCGCAGGCGGCAGGTGGCATTTCGGTTGGCCTGTATCAGGACTCGGTGGCCAAAGAGGTTCGCTACGTGATCGACCACTCGGATTCGGAATTCTTGATCGTCGAGGATCAGGAACAGGTCGACAAGATCATCGAGATCAAAAACGATCTGCCTAAGGTCAAAAAGGTAATCTACTATGACCCGAAGGGCCTCAGGGGCTACAAAGAGGAATTCCTGATGAGCTTCACAGCCGTGCTGGAGTTGGGCCGGGAGCACGAGCGCGAGCACCCTGGACTATTTGAGGCGAATGTCGCGGCAGGGAAAGGCAGCGATGTCGCCATTATATGCTACACTTCCGGCACCACGGGTGTTTCCAAGGGCGCAATGCTGACCTTCGACAACCTCCTGGCGATGGGCAAGCACCTCACGACCATTGACCCTGTCAAAGAAACGGACGAGTATGTATCCTTCCTGCCCCTTGCCTGGATTGGCGAGCAAATGATGACGCTCTCCACGGGCCTGCTCATCGGCCTTACCGTGAACTTCCCTGAAGAGCCAGAAACCGCGCAGGAGAATATCCGCGAGATCGGCCCGCACGTGATGTTCTCGCCACCACGCATTTGGGAAAACATGGTGTCTACGGTTCAGGTTAAGATTGAAGACACCTCGGCTTTTAAGCGATTTTGCTATGATCTATGTCTGCCTGTCGGTCAGCAGATGGCGGACTACAAGTTCCGCAAACAGAAGCCTCCTCTCTGGCTCAAGCTCGCCTATGCCTTTGCCAACGTCGTCATGCTTATGCCGTTGAGGGATCATCTTGGCCTGCTGCGCATCCGCAGGGCCTATACAGGAGGCGCGGCGCTTGGCCCTGATACCTTCAAGTTCTTCCACGCGATCGGGGTCAACCTCAAGCAAATCTACGGCCAGACGGAAATCTCGGGCATCTCGGTGGTGCATCGCGACGACGACGTCAAGTTCGAGACCGTCGGCAAGCCGATACCTGAAACTGAGATTATGGTGTCCGACACTGGCGAGATACTCTCGCGCAGCCCCAGCGTCTTCGTGGGCTATTACAAACAGCCAGAGATCACCGCAGAAACGCTGCGAGATGGCTGGTTGCACTCGGGTGACGCCGGCATTCTCGACGAGGATGGGCATCTGGTAGTCATCGATCGTATGAAGGATGTGATGCGGCTTGTGGATGGTACAAAGTTCTCCCCGCAGTACATCGAAAACAAGCTCAAGTTCAGCCAGTACGTTAAGGAGGCCGTGGTAGTCGGTCAGGATCGCCCGTACGTTGCTGCCTTGATCAACATCGATATGGCCAACGTCGGTAAGTGGGCAGAGAATCGCCAGATACCTTACACGACCTATACCGATCTGGCGCAAAAGGAGCACGTTTACGAATTGATCGCCAGAGACGTGGAGCGTGTGAACAAGGACCTGCCCAGGGCCGCGCGCATCAAGAAGTTCGTCCTGCTCCACAAGGAACTTGATGCCGACGACGAGGAGCTGACTCGCACTAGAAAGGTGAGGCGCAAGTTCGTGGAGGAAAGATATGCCTGGCTCATTGAGGAGCTCTATGGCGAGAGCGAGATGATCGAGATCGAAGCAGACATCAAGTATCGTGATGGGAGACAAGCGAAGATACAAACATCTCTCAGGGTCAGGTTCGTCGAGCCCGCGCAGGATGCCAAAGAGCTGGAGGTAGTTTGATGGATTTCTTCCTCCTATTGTTGGTCAACGGACTGGTCGTGGGCAGCATCTACGCTCTGGTCGCTTTGGGCTTCGTTCTGATTTACAAGTCGAGCGACGTGCTCAACCTGGCGCAAGGCGAGCTGGTGATGCTGGGAGCGTATATATGTTTTGCCTTCGTTGTGCAATACAACATTCCCTTCTTCGCCGCCTTTGTCCTGACCCTGGTTTTCTCGACGATCCTGGGCCTGTCGGTTGAGCGCGTGGTATTGCGCCCGTTGATCGGCCAGCCGATAATCTCGGTGATAATGGTGACCATCGGCTTATCAAGCGTCCTGCGCGCTCTAGTTCAGGCTTTCTGGGGCACTGATACGCGGCCGTTCCCCACGATAGTATCGGAAGCCCCTGTTATGCTCGGCTCTATTCCGATTTCGCAGGTTTACATCTATTCCCTGGCGGTGTCCCTGGTGCTTCTGGCCATCTTTACCGCCTTCTTCAGGTATTCGAAGACTGGCATCGCCATGCGGGCAGTAGCGGACGATCAGCAAGCAGCCCTCTCGATGGGCATCAGCGTGAGGCGCATCTTCGCTATGGCGTGGATAATTGCCGCCGTCGTATCCGCCATCGGCGGCATAATGGTGGGACTTATCAACGGCATCAACATCAGTCTGAGCTATATGGGCCTGAAGGTGTTGCCCGTGGCGATCCTTGGAGGTCTGGATAGCATTCCAGGGGCGGTAATCGGCGGTCTCGCCATCGGCGTGTTGGAAAACCTTTCAGGTGGTTACATCGATCCCATCGTCGGCGGTGGTGTCAAGGAAGTCGCGCCGTTTGTGTTCCTCGTGTTTATCCTGATGATCAAGCCATACGGGCTCTTTGGCAAAGAGATAATCGAGAGGGTGTAGACGATGATCGAGTGTGGCGTGTTCAAGAGAACCTACGAGGAAGACATGGCCTTCCGCCATACGGCGCTGGCGCGATGGCGTATCTACTTGCTGCTGCTGGCGGTTGTCGTCTTCCCCTTTGTCGCCAGCGAGTACTACGTTGGCATCGCCAACCTCATCGGCATCGCCATCATCGGCGCTCTGGGGCTGAATATCCTCACCGGTTTCACTGGCCAGATTTCCGTCGGCCAGGGCGCTTTTCTGGGCGTTGGCGCTTACACCTCGGCCATCCTAGCGATCAGGCTCGGGCTGCCTTTTTGGCTTGCCTTGCCAGGAGCCGGCCTGGTGACTGCGCTGGTTGGCTCCGTCTTCGGCATTCCGTCACTGCGGCTCAAGGGCCTGTACCTGGTGATCGCCACTCTGGCGGGCCAGGTGATCATCGAGTGGACCATCGGGCACTGGGTCGATCTGACAGGGGGATCGCAAGGCATGACCAACATCCCCTCGCCGGCGATTGGACCTCTAACCTTCGCTTCGAGAACGAGCTACTATTACTTGACATATGCCATCGTCCTGGCCGCCACTGTTTTCGCTTCTAACCTGTTCCGCAGCAAAGTTGGGCGGGCTTTTGTGGCTGTGCGTGACAGAGACATCGCTGCCGAGGCGATGGGCGTTCACCTCTTCCGCTACAAGATCCTCGCCTTCGCCGTGAGCTCTTTCTACGTCGGCGTGGCCGGCAGCCTCTGGGCCCATTACCTGAATATGATCAGCCCAGAGCACTTCACTGTCGGCGTGTCCATCGAGTATCTGGCGATGATCATCATCGGCGGCCTCGGCACCGTTTCAGGCTCGATATTCGGCGCCATCTTCATGACCCTTCTTCCCGTGATCCTCCGCGAGCTCACCGGGCCTCTATCGGCCATGCTTCCTATAACTCAGGTCTTCAATGCTCTGAGAGAGGGCATTTTCGGCATAGTCATTATCGTGTTCCTGATCTACGAGCCGCACGGCCTCGCCAAGATCTGGCGCAACATCAAAGACTATTTCCGCCTTTGGCCGTTCTCCTACTAGCGAGGCCAGACTGGCCGGCGGGATAACTAACTGCTCAAAGCGGTCGGCGCAGTTGCAGAGGCGAAGAAAAGAGGTTTTGCGCAGCGAAGCGGCCGTGCGTGTCTCAGGGCGAGGCTCATTATGCCAGCAGGCTGTCAAACGAGGCACTTTGCAAAGGGGGTGAGGCCAAAGTCAAAGGGCAATCTCGGCAAACCAGACAATGGCGATTTTCTGACAATGCGGAAAGGAGGAAAGCTTAGTCAACTATGAAGAATAACTTGCTCATCAGAGGGTTCGCGTTAGTGGCAGCCTTGGCGCTGATCGGCGTCATGCTGGCGGCCTGCGCGCCAGCGGCAGCTCCCGCGCCAACGCCGACGGCAGCGAAGCCGGCCGCGCCTGGGACCACGCCGGCTGCCAAATCGACTGCGGCTCCATCTGCAGCCACACCAGCGGCAGCTAAGCCCCCGATTAAGATCGGCGGCATCTTCGATCTCACTGGCGGCACCAGCGATGTGGGCGCGCCATATGCGGACGGCGTCAAGGACTTCGTCGCCTACATCAACGAGAAGGGTGGCGTCAACGGACGCAAGATCGACTTGATAGGCATCGACTACGCTTACAAGATCCCCCAGGCTGAGGAAGCCTATAACCGCCTGACCACCCAGGATAAGGTCCCAGTAATTATGGGGTGGGGGACGGGCGACACCGAGGCGATGGCGCCCAAGATCACGAAGGATAAGATCCCCTTCATGTCCGCCTCCTATTCCGAGCATCTGGTCAAGAACGTCCAGACCAACCCCTATAACTTCATGATCGGCGTTACCTACTCGGATCAGATGCGCGTCGCCCTCAAGTACATCAAGGACAACTACAAGGGGGCCGGCAATCCTAAGGTCGCCTTCATCTACAACGACACTGGCTTTGGCAAGTCGCCGATGCAGGATGGTAAAGATTGGGCGGCCAAACACGGCGTCGACTGGGTCGACGAGGAGATCGTCGCGCTCACCGCGTTGGATTCTACCTCGCAGTTGCTGAATATGCAAAAGAAGAACCCGGACTTCGCCATCATTCAGGAGACGGCGATGGCCACGGCGACGGTCCTGAAGGATGCCAAGAAACTGGGCGTCAAGACGAAGTTCATCGGGCTCAACTGGGCGTCAGACGAGAAAGTCATCGATCTGGCGAAGGATGCCGCCGAAGGTTACATCGGCGCCATCCCCTTTGCCTTTATCTCCGAGAATGCCCCCGGCCTCCAGGAAGTGAAGGATTTCAACAAGGCGAAGGGCGTCGATTGGAACAAGCATAACATCCGCTATGTCCAGGGATGGATCTCAATGAAGGTCATGGCGGAGGGTCTGAAGCAGGCCGGCGACAACCTTACTGGCGAGGGCATCAAGGCGGGATTGGAGACCTTGAAGAACTACGACACAGGCGGTGTGACCGCCCCAATCACCTTCTCGCCTCAGAGCCATAAGGGAGCGCTGAAGATGAAGCTCTACGAAGTCAAGGGTGGCAAGTGGGTTCCCTTTACTGATTACATCCAGGCAATAGAGTAGCTCTCGTGACAGATGGGGCAGTCCAGAGGCTGCCCCATCCAGACCAAATCTGGAGGCCCAATGCTGGCGCTCAATAACGTCGAAGTAATGTATGACGATGTGATTCTGGTGCTCAAGGGGCTGTCCCTTCAGGTCCCTGAAGGGAAGATCGTCGCCCTGCTGGGCTCGAATGGCGCGGGGAAGACCACTACTCTCAAGGCAATTTCTGGTCTGCTCAAGACCGAGGAGGGCGAGGTCACCGATGGGTCCATCGAGTTTCTGGGAAAGCGAATAGATGGCAGGGACGCCGCCACGATAGTCAGGATGGGCATATTTCAGGTAATGGAAGGCCGGCGGGTATTCGAGCATCTCACCGTGGAAGAAAACCTGCGTGCTGGTGGCTATACGAGCAAAGGTGATGGCAATCTCAAGAACAAACTCGAGCTTGTTTACAATTACTTCCCGCGCCTCATCGAAAGACGGAACCAGAAAGCAGGCTATCTCAGTGGCGGGGAGCAACAGATGCTGGCCATAGGCCGCGCCTTGATGGCCAAACCCAAGCTGATGCTGCTGGACGAGCCCTCTCTCGGCCTCAGTCCGATGCTGGTCCAGGAAATCTTCGGCATCGTGCGCAAGATAAACCAGGAGGAGCGCGCGACCATCCTGCTGGTCGAACAAAACGCGCGGATAGCCCTCGGCATAGCCGATTATGGCTACCTCATGGAGAATGGCCGCGTCGTCTTGGAGGGTACGCCCGAGAAACTGCAGGACAACGAGGACGTTAAGGAGTTCTATCTCGGCTTGACCGATGTGGGCAAACGAAAGAGCTACCGCGACGTAAAGCACTACAAACGCCGCAAGCGGTGGCTGTCATAAGTGCCCACACTCTAACTCTCTCAGAGCCATTCGTTACCCATAAGTCACGGGGGCCACGGGAGTGCGGGGGGCCGAGATCGAATGTCAGGAGCCAGGGTCAAACATAACCGCTTTTAGGGGGCCAGATATGCAGGATCAGGGAAAGCAACGCGAATACTTCGACGCCGCCAAGGAAACGATGGCCTATGCAGAGCGTGGGCGCCAACAAGAGGCACGCCTGCGTCACATCGTGGCCCACGCTTACGCCAAGGCGCTCACCTTCCGTGAGAAGTGCCAGCTAGCCGGCGTCGATCCTGAGATGGTAAGAACGCTGAGCGATCTCGAGCGCATCCCTATGACGCGCAAGGATGATCTGCTGGAGCTGCACAAGCAGAGACCGTTTGGCGGCCTCCTGGGAGTGCCGCCGCAGAAGCTGAAGCGAGCATTCATATCCCCCGGTCCTATCTACGACCCTGAGGGCGAAGAAGAGGACTATTGGCGATGGGCAGGGCCTCTCTGTGCGGCGGGGTTCCGTGAGGGCGACGTCGCCCTCAACTCTGTTTCTTACCACCTGACGCCGCTGGGGTGGATGTTTGACGAGGGGCTCAGGGCCCTGGGTTGCACTGTGCTGCCCGGCGGCACTGGCAACACAGAGCAACAGGTGAAGCTCGCCGTCTACGCAGGCGCCACGGCATACGTTGGCACGCCCAGTTTCCTGATGATGCTTCTGGAGAAGGCTGAGGAGCTGGGATTTGAACTTGGCAAGGATTTGCGCCTGCGCTGCGCCCTGGTGGCAGGAGAGATGTTGCCGGAGTCCCTCCGGCACAGAATCCAGGAGAAGGCCGGCGCGACCATACGCCAGGCTTATGGCACAGCGGACCTCGGCGCTGTTGCCTACGAATGCAGGGAAGGACGGGGTATGCACATAGCCGACGACGTCGTTGTGGAGATAGTGGACCCGTCCACTGGCAAACAGGTGGGGCCGGGCGAGAGCGGCGAGATAGTTGTGACGTCATTTGACGAGACCTATTGCCTGATTCGCTTCGGAACGGGGGATCTCTCCTATATGACGAATGAGCCTTGTCCCTGTGGTCGGACATCGCCCAGACTCGTGAGGATTGTCGGCCGCATAGGCGACGCCGTGAAGGTCAGGGGCATGTTCGTTCACCCACGCGAGATCGACAACGTGATTAGCAGGTATCCGCAAGTGGCAGCCTATCAGATAGTGGTTACGCGCCCTGGGGTGAGGGACGAGATGCTGCTGCGCGTGGAGTTGCAATCGCAGGCGAATGAGCAGACCGTGGAAAACAAGGAATCCTTGCGACGGGAACTTCGGGAGAAGATGGGGGAAGCCCTTAAGCTGAAAATCGATAACCTCGAGTTCGTGGCTCCCGCAACGCTTGCGGAAGGAGCAAAGAAGGTCCTCGACGAGAGGAAATGGGATTAGGCGTGCCGACGTTTACCGACTTCACGTACATCGACACGCACGTGCACATTCTGCCCCCGCACCTTCATGAGGCCCTGGTCAGGTTTTTTCAGCAGCATAAGGACGAAGGGTATTGGGATATCATCTACCAGGATGCCCCGCCAAAGCTGATTAGCTATCTTCTCGCCCAGCGAGTCGAGCGCTTCTTCGTCCTGAGTTATGCTCACAAGCCAAACATGTCCCGCCAGTTGAACTATTGGGCGCGCCATCTGGCCAAGAGATATCCCCAGGCAGTCCCCGTCTGCGCCGTGCATCCTTTGGACGACGACCCTCTGCAGGTGCTTGAGGAGGCTTTCTTCGAGCTTGGTGCGATTGGTGTGAAAGTGCATCCAGGTGTTCAAGGCGTGTCTCCCGCTGCCGAATGCATGTTCCCGATCTACGAGCGGCTAATCGAGCTCGACAGGCCCATATTCTTCCACGCAGGTACCACTCCCAATCCAGATCCCTATTCTGGCCACGAGCACTTTGAGCGCCTTGTGCAACGCTATCCGCAATTGACGCTCGTGATCGCCCACATGGGCACGCGGCAGACCGAGTATTTCTTCGACTTGATGGAAGCCTACGATAACATCTGGATGGACAACGCCTTGACGTTTTCTTACGAGAAGTGCTTCGGGTATCCCTCGACGCTGGATAAGCTCTATCGTTTTCAGGACCGCATAATGTATGGGAGCGACTTCCCTTTTCTCTGGCTTGAGCCACGCGTGGTCGTGGAGCGGTTCCTGGCCGAGGGACTGGAGCAGGCAATCTACGAGAAGGTTTTCTACGGAAACGCGGCGAGGTTTCTGCAACGGTACCTGCCGCTTTCTAACGCGTCGCCACAAAGTGGCGCTTCATCATAAAAGAGAACTGTTGACTTCCACTTTTGGGTATTGCAGAAATGGTCCGACAGGGCCTGGGTGTCATTCCCGCGCAAGCTGGAATCCAGGGCCTTGCCTATCGTTCGCTGCGCCGAGGCTGAAAACCGCGCTGGGCGCTGGCTTGCAGCGCCACGTAGCCAACTGTTCTTAGCTCGACGCTGGAGGTCCGTACTGGATGATCCCGTCGCTGGGGAATCGCTCCACCTCTCCATCCATCCGCAATGACTCCAGGTGGGCAATAACCTCGGTCACGGCGAAGCGCTGGTGCAGCGCATCCAGGCGCTGCCATTTGCCGGGAACGTTCCAGGAAAGCTGCGTCGCAATGGCATATGCGGTCTTGGGCTCCGCATCAATGATGGCCAGGATTTGCTGCTTCCGTTCTTCGTGATGACGCAGGATCTCCTCGATGCGCGACGTCACATCCTGGAAGACGTGCTCGTGAGCGGGCAAGACGAGGTTCACGGGCAGGCGTTTGAGCTGGTTAAGCGAGTGAAGGTAATCGCCGAGCGGATTGCTGCCAGATTGCAAATGATAACTCACGTTGGGAGTAATGGTCGGTAATACGTGGTCTCCCGAGAAAAGCAGCTTCTTTGACGGCTCATACAGGCAGACGTGCCCTGGAGAATGGCCGGGCGTCCAGAGTACTTCGAGCTCGAACTCCCCAAAGGTGAAAACTTCGCCACCATAGAGTACCTCATCTGGCCAGGCGATGGTGACGAAGTCCAGGGCGGGCAGAGATGCTCTCTCCAGCGGAGCTGCGGTTTCGGCAGGAACCCCGTGCTGGCGAAAGAACTGTCCCATTTTCTGTTGGAGCTCATCAAAGTGGATGTATCTTGATTCGATGAAGGCCCTTTCCCAGAGATGGAAAGCGAACCGCACAGGAGAAACCTGCTTGATCCTACCTGTGAGCCCATAGTGGTCGGGGTGAACGTGCGTGATTACTGCCAGGGAGATGTCTCGCAGCCCAAGCGCCAGCGCTCGCAGTTGATCCTGGAGAGATCGAAAGGCTTCTTCAGTGTTCCAGCCCGTGTCGATCAGCAGACAGCCCTTGTCGCCCTGGATGAGATACGAGTTCAAGTGGCCCAAGGGGTTATTGGGTATCGGCACCTCTAACTTGTGGACGCCGGGAACGATCTCCATTTCATCTCCCTCCAGAGCGGTGGCTTGCCGAACCACCTGCTCGTGCAGTTGCCAACTCGCTCACGACAGCCCGTCCGGGAGAGGCAGCCGCGCAGGTCGCCCTTGCACCGTAGAGACTGTAACATATGTGGGCCCCCTGGTCAACGGATTTCTCTGGAGGGCTTCAGCCCACAGCCCTCCAGAGAGAGGTAGCCGTTCCACCTTGAGGAGCGGCGTATATTACTTGAGATTCTCAGGGGTGATAAGCTTGCCGGGCAAGGTGTAGAGATTCCGGTCGAGTTTCTTACCCTGGAAATAGTCGCCAACAAGTTCCACTGTCTTCCTGGCAATCCCATCCCAGTCCTGTTCCACGGTGGACTTGAAAGGTCCGCCTTTCTTGATTTCCGCTTTCGCAAAGTCGGTGCCATCGACGCCGACGACGGCCATCTCTGTTCTTCCAGCGGCGAGGATGGCCTGGGTGGCGCCGAGAGCAGGCTCATCCCAACCGGCCCAGGCGCCAGCAATGGACCCCTTCTCTGGTCTGGCAGTAAGGAGATCCTGCATTATCTTGCGAGCATTGTCGACAGGGCCGGGTACGTTGACGTGTCTCTTGTCGATGACCTTGATATCTGGATACTTCTCAAACACAGCCGCCGCGGCCTTGGCACGAGCATTCACCCCCGGATGTGGATCGTGGGTGAACATCACAACATTGCCCTTCTTGCCAATCCGCTGCGCAAGGTCCTCGGCGCTCATCGTCCCCAGGGCTGCGTTGTCCGATGTGATGTTAGCTACGACATCGGGCGCAACACCCGCGTCTATGCCAAACACCGGAATGTTCGCTTCCTTCGCAGCGGTCAAACCCTTGCTCATTTGAGCAGGGTCTCCCATCCCCAGAACAATGGCGTCGACCTTTTGAGCCACGGCGTTCTGTATGGCGCCCACAAGCTTGTCGAAATCGCCGGCTGTGTCGGTTGTGCCGACTTCCCAGCCTTTCTCCTTGGCGTACTTGCTGAAGAGGTCAATCACTTGCTTTGTGGTAGCGTTTGCCATATAGGGCGTGACCAGCGCGATGCGCTTGGCAGCGCCGGACGAGGCTTTTGTCGAGCCGCCGGCCGATGGAGCAGAAGTCGGCGCGGCGGGCGCTGCACATGCCGCAGCGACAAGAGAAACTATCACAAGTGCCGCCAGAACCAGTCCCTTCATTCCCTTCATCCTGTACCGCGAAGTTGAAAGCATCTCATCCCTCCTTTAAGTAGGATAATCCTTGGTACGTGAGCATCTTCCTGGTCTAGAGTTGAAAACACACCTCCTTTCAGCAAAACGACGAAGGCCGCAGGCCGGCCAGCCTCTTGTAGATGGAACTCAGGGCCGGATACAGATCGCGGAATGTCTCGTAGAGGCCCTCGTAAACTGGTATAGCCCGGATGTCCGGCTCAAACGTCACCTCGTCAACAGTGGCCCAGGGGCAACTGTCGTTTCCATACCAGCCTAGCGCTTTGCCAGCCACGCCGGCGGCACCTCTTACGGCAACGTCCTCAAAGGCGTCGGAACGGCGCACAGTGCGGCCCATTACGGTAGCCAGTATCTGACACCAGAGTTCCGAACGGCTCCCACCTCCCGCGAACACGAGCGGGAACCGCCCACTGGCGTGGTTTGCGCTTGTCATCGCGTCCTCGATACTGCGGAAGGCGAAGGCGACGCCTTCCATTACTGAGCGGAATATCTCCCCGCGAGAGGTCGCCGTGCTCAATCCAATTAAGGCGCCACGGGCATCAGGATCGCGAAACGGCGCGCGCTCACCGGCCAGGTAGGGCAGAAAAATAAGTCCGCCTGACCCTGGAGGCGCAGCAGCCGCCACCTCTTCCACTGCCTGATAGGTGGCGTCCCGCGATATCGTGCGCCGCATCCAATCGAGGCTGCCGCCCGATGTCAGCATCGGCCCGATAAGGATCGTCCATTCTGGGACTGGATGCCGAAGCGTGAAGATGCCTGACTGAGGGTTAGCCCTGTGGCCAGGGGTAGTCGTTGCCAGCCACCCACTCGTTCCCAGATACAAGTAGCTCATCCCTGGCTCGTCAGCCCCAATGCCGATGGCGGTCGTCGCCGCATCGCCTGCGCTGTGGAAAACCGGAGTTCGCGTGGGCAAGGAAAGCTGTGCGGCAGCCTCGTCTGTGAGATACCCGGCAGGTTCGTGGGTCGGCTTCAGGTCAGGCAACCAGTCCGTGCGTAGCCCCAGTGATTCTAGCAGCCCAACGGCCCACGTGTTGCTATCAAGGTCCATCAAGCCTGTCGTCGAGGCTGTAGTCACGTCCGTGAGCTCGGCGCCACACGCCCGCCAGCTCACATAATCGTGTGCCCCCAATAGCAATCTCTCGGCCCTATGGTACAATTCTGGCTCGTTGCGCCTAAGCCACAGCAGCTTGGCGGGGAGACCGCTTGCGTCCTGCAAATTCCCGGTGACGTGGACCCATTCCTCCACAGGGACGGCGCCCAATACGTCCGCAGCCTCGGCGGTTGCCCGCTGGTCTGAATAGAGGATAGCCGGCCGCAGCAGGTTGCCCTCGGCCGTCAGGACGAGGTCCTGCATCTGCCCGGTCAACGCCAGAGCGACCACTGCGACACCTGGGGCAGCGCAGGCCCGTAGAGCCTCACAAGCGGCGGCCCACCAGTCTTCGGGGGACTGTTCAGCCTGACCCGAAGCGCCCACCGCAGTCGCATAGCCCGCCTTGCCTCGGGCCACAATCCGTCCCTGGCGATCGATGGTCACTGCCTTGGCCGATGTGGTCCCGATGTCGACCGCTGCAATCACTTCTATTCGTCTCATAGAACTCTCTAGCCCCTCCTTCGCGTTGCGGCAGACAGGGAGCGGACAAGGCCAGCCACTGCTTCCGGACCGTTGAGGCAGGCCTGAACAAGCGCTGTACCTACCACGACGCCGTCCGCACCAGCATCGGCCAGGGTGGCGACCTCTTCTGCCGTCTGGATGCCGAATCCTACTGCTACGGGGAGCGGCCTTCTTGCCAGAGCGTGGCGAACCTGGCTCAGGCTCCGAAGAGCCGTAGACAAGTCGATGTCCTCTCCAGTGGTCTGCTGAGAGGACCTTAAGTAGACGAAGGCAAACGAGCACTGCCCAAGTTCCAGCAGGAGATCGGCGTGCGCAGGGCTGGCTATGAAAGCTGCCATAGCCAGATTCTGGTGCTGCAGTCTGCCACAGACTTCGCCCGTCCATTCCAGCGGTAGGTCGGGAATCAGGATGCCATCTACCTTAGCTTCTAAACATCGTCGAAGGAAAGGGTCGATGCCATAGCGGAAGACAGTTGCCCAGTAACTCATGGCTATCACAGGAATGTCCCCGCTCAGGCGAACCGATCCGGCGAGATCTAAGGCGCGACCCACGTCAATGCCACTGAGCCGCACAGATTCGAGAGCCTCGCGAATGATCTTGCCGTCGCAGGAAGGTTCATCCGCAGGCACACCGATCTCCATAATGTCTATCCCCGAAGTTGCCGCCAACCTCGCCATATCTGCGAATGTGATGGGGTCAGGGAAGCCAGCCGGTAGATAGCCGATGAGCACAGCGCGATCATCAGCCCTGGTTGCAGCGAACAGAGATTCCACAGTATGTTTCATATTCTTCGCCTGGCCAGGCCTGACACCAAGACAGCCAGTATTATCGTTGCGCCGATCAGGATTTCCTGGATGTAGGAGTTCACCTGCGCGATGTTCAGGCCGTTGTTCAGCACGCCCAGTATGAGGACGCCGACGAAAGTGCCAGGGATGTTCGGCTGTCCTTCTTTGAACATAGTCATGCCCAGAAAGACAGCGGCGATCGACGTAAGCATTAGCGGTTCCCCGGCAAGGGGATGCGCTGAGGCAAGCCGGCTCGTGAGGACGATGCCGGCCAGCGAGGCGCCGAGCCCCGAGACAACGAAGGCGTAGAATCGCAGCCTTTTCGTGTCAATGCCCGATAGGAAGGCTGCCTCTGGATTGCCGCCAACGGCATACCAACGTCGGCCCAGAGTGGTCTGGGTGAGCACTAGCCAACTTACGCCGAGGACCGAGAAGACCACTAATATCGGAGCGGGCATAGGTCCGACAGAACCCTGGCCGATGGTCAGAAAAGCAGCCGGGAGGTTGAACAGCGTCGAGCCGTCGGTGTACCACAAAGCTAACCCTCGAAAGGCGGTCATAGTGGCCAGTGTACTGACGAAGGCAGATAGTCTGAGATAGGATACCAGCAACCCGTTAAAGGCTCCTGCCAATGCACCAAGAACAAAACCCGCGACTATCACCGGAAACAGGCCGACTCCGTGGAGAAGCAAAGACGCGGTTATGACGCCACATAAGCTTGCCAGGGAACCGATGGAAAGATCGAAATCGCCAACAACCATCACTATGGTCATGGTGGAAGCGACAATAGCGAGAATTGAGATCTGCTCCAGTATGTTGCGCAGGTTGATCGGACTCAAAAAGGTGCCCGGCCGCAGCAAGGAGAAGAAGACAACGATCATGACGAAGCCAGCCATCGTACCGTATCTGCGCAGCAGGCCTCTAATGTAAAGCTGATTGGACTTTGCAGTTCGTAGGGCAATAGTCTTCACGCTGGGGGCCTCCCATAACACAATCTCAATAGCTCCTCCTGGTCCAACTGATCGGCCTCCACTGTGACCACCAGATGCCCGTCGTGAAGCACGAGAATGCGATCAGAGAGGCCAATCAGTTCGGGCAGGTCAGAGGAAACAAGCAGCACTCCGCTTCCACTATCAGCTATGCCGCGTATTGTCTGATAGATCTCGAACTTGGTTCCCACATCGACCCCTCGGGTAGGCTCGTCCAGAAGTAGCACTATGACCTGGCCGGCCAGGCACTTGCCCATGACAACCTTTTGTTGGTTCCCGCCCGACAACTGAGCGACATTCTGCCCGACATCGGCTGTCTTGATCCTCAGTCTATCGACAAGTCCCTTCGCCACGAGAGCTTCGTGAGAGGGCCGAAGGAAGATATCGGCCAGGGCAAAGGAGCGCAAGTGTGCAAGTGTAAGGTTTTCAACCACCGACTGGCTAAGCACTAGCCCCTGTGACCGCCGCTCCTCAGGGACCATAGCTATGCCGGCCCGCAGGGCATGGCCAGGAGACTGCAGCGCAACGGACTTCCCGTCCAGGGTGACAGTACCACCGCCACGACGCTCCGCTCCAAAGAGAAGCCTGAGCACCTCGCTCCTGCCTGAGCCCGCCAGCCCACCGATGCCAAGTATCTCGCCACGATGCAGGACGAAGGAGACATCGCTCACTTTCGAGCTGGTCAGATGCGCGACCTCCAGGAGGGGCCTGCCAGGAGCTCTCGTTCGCTTCGGAAACACCTGACTCAAGCTTCTCCCAATCATCAGGCGGATCAAGTCATCGACGGAAGTCTGGCTAGCCGGCAAGGTTGAGACCACTCGGCCATCCCGCATCACCGTTATGCGGTCGGCGATCTCGAATATTTCCTCCAGTCGATGTGATACATAGAGAATAGATGTCCCGCGTTGCTTGAGGACGTGCAGCACACGAAAGAGGCGGCGTATCTCCTGGTCGCTCAGCGAGGCGGTTGGTTCATCGAGAATGAGAACCGTGGCTTGGACTGAGATAGCCCTGGCTATGGCAATCATTGTCTGTGTCGCTGGCGAGAGTTCACCCACAGGTACATCCAGAGGGATGTCCACATCCAGTAGGTCGGCTATCTGCTTCGCTGCGTGACGTAAGGAGAACCAATCTATCAGCCTAAAGCGCGTCGTCGGGTATGGTCTGCCAAGGAAGATGTTCTCGGTAGCATCGAGGTAAGGGACGAGGCTCAGTTCCTGGTGCAGTGCAGATATCCCCGCCTTGTAAGCGTCCCTTGCCGAAGTGAAGCTGATTGGAGTTCCGTTCACGAACATCGTTCCGCTGTCCGGGCGGACGACCCCGGAGATCATCTTGATCAAGGTGGACTTGCCGGCACCGTTCTCGCCAACCAGTCCATGTATCTCTCCCCTCACTACCTCAACGGTCGCGCCGTCGACTGCCCTAACGCCAGGATAGTCCTTCACTAGACCTTCAATTCTCAGTGCCATGTCCTGAGTGGCTACCATAAGCCACAACACCCCCAGTCCGCGAGTCCCTACCTGTCACGAGCCAGGCTAGGAAGGTATTCGACCGTGTAACGTTTGCCGCGACGAAACACTCGGAGTTCGACCCTCGCGGCCGGCATGTAGGCTTCGTCATACAAGAACGGCTTGCCGTCATCGGTGTAGCTGGTTCGGCGAGAGAAAAGGGCAACGGAGCCCTGCTCAAGGCTGAGCAAGGTCGCTATTTCCTGGGGCAAGAGGCAGGAAGTCAAGGTTTCCTGGTAAGAAGTGGCAATCAGGCCGATGCGATCTCTCAGGAAGCCATAAAGGGGACCTGCAGGATCGTACCCGGTAATCAGTTCACGGTATCTACCAGGGATGTAGGAGCGCTGATATATGATAGGCAAGCCTCCAATGAGCCTCAGGCGCGCCAGCGTGACAGTAGTAGACCCTCTGGAGATTCCGAGAGCGTCATTCGCCGAAGCGTGCCGCACCTTCAGGTCCAGCGAGAGAAGCCTTGTCTCAGCGGTGAGATTCTTCGATGCCACTTCATCGGCGAAGCTGCTCAGGTAAAGCATGTCGTGTCCGATGCCCAGGTCTGCTACGAAGGTGCCCGTGCCGTGTTCGATCCGTATCACCCCGGCTTCGCGGAGCACGTCGAGCGCCTGACGGATGGTCATAACTGTAGTTCGCCACCTCCGAGCCAATTCTCTCTGGGATGGCAGTTGCTCAGCGGGAGCATAAGCCCCCTCCAGTATCTGACTCTTTAATTCGCTGGCGATTTGCAAGTACCTGGCCACCGGCCGCACCTCATCCTTTCGCAACCTTTTCAGGCAACAGAGTTATAGAACTCTATAACACGGCTAATATAGCAGCCATGACTGTGCTTGTCAATACATTTCGGCTGGGGAAGTGTGATAGCCTCTGTGATAGCTGTACGCAGTCTATTGTGTGAGCTATTAGCTAAGTCAGCGGTAACTTGAAGTAGAAGGTTGAGCCACTGCCTTCCTCACTCTCGAACCATATCTTGCCGCCGTGCCGCTCTGCGATCTCCTTACTAATGAATAACCCCAACCCCATCCCCCCGAAGCCGGCAATGCCAGGTTGAATCTGAAAGAACGGCTCGAATACATGCCTCTGTTTCTCCTCAGGAATGCCCAGCCCATAGTCCTTCACGGACACGACTGCCTCGCCATCCATCTTGGAAACCGTTATCTCGACATCGCCGCCTCTAGGACTGTAGCGAATAGCGTTGTCGATGAGATTCGTGAGGACGACGTCAACCTGGTTCCGATCGGCATCCACAACGGTTTCGACATCGGCACGCACCAGCAGCCGATGCTTATCGGTTATCATCTGCAACCTGTCTGCGACCTCTTTGGTGAGGGCAGCCAGGTCCATTTTCTTCCTGTGCAGCTCCACATGGCCGGCGTGAAGCTCCGATACCGTCAGCATCTCGCTGACGAGCTCGCTGATGCGGTCAGTTTGTCTGACGACAATTTGTAGCACTTTGCGGTTTTCTTCGTTGGTTTCCCTCGAAAGCAGCAGTTGCGAGTAGCCTTTGATGATCGTCAAGGGAGTCCTCAATTCGTGCGAGGCGACCGCGAGAAACTGTTCTCTGAGTTGCATCGCTCTCTGCACTTCGTCGGCCATGGCGTTGAACGAATTCCCCAGACGCTCCAACTCGTCTCCGGTGTTGATTTTCACCCATCGCTGCAAGTCTCCCCGGCCAAAAGCAACCGCGTTTTCGGAGAGTTGCTTTAGGGGCCGCGCCAGCAACTCTGCCAGCGCCAGAGCGAGCCCGATGCTGAAGACGACCACTGTGGCGAAGATTATCACGTTATTTCGCATCGCCTCTTGCACGGGAGCGAGGGCCACGTTAGCAGGCATCGAGACGCCGACGACCCAGCCATATTTCGGCGTGGGAACGGCGACAACCATTCGTTCGCCCCCGAAAAGTCCGACCGTCCGTTCGCCGACGAAGACTCTTCCTTCCAACGCCGTGCGAATAGGCAGGTATCCTGATGCATCTCGCTCTTCCATGGTCAAGTCTGGCTTGCCTGTGCAGAAGGCTAACCTGCCCGTGCGATCGGCCAGGAATACGCCCTGCCCGGGAGCGAGCTGCACGGCTTCTAGCGTCTCAGGGAAATGCTGAAGGCTGAGAGCTGATCCCACAGCCCCTACCAGCCCTCCATTCGCGCCCGTAATTGGCGCCACTACGGGAGCGATAGGCTTGCCAGTGACCCTTGACATAAGTACACCGACTACGATAGGCTCTCTTCTGCCGCGCACAAAGTCCTGGAACCATGCACGATCATACACGTTCGCAAGCCTGAAGCCGCCGGATGAGCCAACCAGATCGCCGTGAATATCGAATACATCTACGGCCGTGTCATATTGCGGATATATTGGCGCCAGCCTAGCTAGATAATTGTTTATGCGCTCACGATCGAAGGTAAGGATGACCGGGTCTGTTGCGTACGACTGTGCTATCCCCATCGCCTGGTCGAAGCTATCGTCCACGGCCACGCCCACAACCTGGGCCACGCGCACTTGATTTGAGAGGACATCGTCCTTTCGAACCGCATAAAGGACCGTAAAGTTCTGAATCAAGAGGATCAGAACAGGCGCCAGAACCAGCAGAGCGCTGAGTATTAGCTTGTTACGCAGACTAAGCTTTAGCACGTTCGGGACGTCTCCGCCACGTCTCGGAGGGACGGTTTCGGCGAGCGCAGTTCCTCGCGGATCGAGAATCCCATCACTTTGCTCGCTGGCAGTCGCCTATAGACCGGCTTCCTGCGTGCACGAGTCGTACCACGAATGAAGGAATGGGTTGCTCTAGTTGTGGACTCATAGTACAATCCTTTGGAGGTAGATGCAATAATGAATCTCTGGATTGTGGCGCTAGCGGTGTTCGTCTTGAATCTGCCATTTGGCTACTGGCGGGCAAACGTCAGGAAATTCTCGCTGCAGTGGATCTTGTCGATTCACGCGCCAGTTGTCCTGGCCATCGCGCTGCGCATCGTTTCAGGATTGGGCTGGCAGTTGGCGACCGTTCCCGTCCTGCTGGGCGTCTTCTCTCTCGGCCAATTTCTCGGCGGGACCATTCACGGATTGTGGCGAAGACAGGCGAGAGCATCGGCTTCCTCCTGCTTGATATGGGACGTGGTGAGGGAACTGCGCCGGACGGCCTCGCGCGATTGACAGCAAGCGTGCATAGGGCTATTATATGGGCACTACCTTGAGCCAGGAGGCTCTACCGGGTCTTACGCCGGTGCGAGCAACGGAGGTGTACCTGATGGATTGCATATTCTGCGCCATCCGTGATGGCCAGATTCCTGCCGTGAAAGTCTTCGAAGATGACCGAACGCTGGCTTTCATGGATATCAGCCCCCTGAACGACGGCCACTTGCTGGTCATTGCCAAACAGCATCATCCAAATCTGTTCGAGATATCCGACGAGGACCTCGCAGCGGTCAGCCGCGTCGCCAAGAAGATGGCCTTGGCCATCGCCAAGGCCCTCAGGCCCGACGGGCTCAACCTCTTTCAGGCTAATGGACCAGCGGCTGGCCAAACTATCGAGCACTTTCATCTGCACGTGATCCCTCGCTGGCTGATGGATGGCAAGGGCGTCTACTGGGAGCCGCCAGTCAAAGGAGACGCGAACCGCATCAAGGATGCGGCCGAGAAAATCAAGGCACAGATGTGAACGTGACATAACAAGAACACGAGGAGGTTAGCGCGTGAACTTCGAACTGACCAAGGAACAGAAGGCGATACAAAAGGCGGTGAGGGATTTTGCCGAGGGCGAGTTTGACAAGGATGTGGCCCTGGAATACGAGCTCAACCATAGGTTCCCAAGGGAACTGTGGGAGAAGGCGTGCGAGCTCGGATTCGTGTGCATCGCCTTCCCCGAAGAATACGGCGGCCAGGGCTACGGTATGCTGGAGGAAGCGCTGGTCGTAGAGGAGCTATGTCGCAAGGATTCTGGCCTGGGTATCTCCATCATTCTGGCAAGCTTCGGCGCCGATCTCATCTTGCGCTGCGGCAGCGCAGAGCAGAAGGAAAGGTGGCTGCCCCTCGTGACCTCGGGCAAGGCGATCTCCGCCGCTGCCTTCACCGAGCCCGATCACGGCAGCGACATCACGCAGATAGCGACTACGGCCGTGAAAGATGGCGACGAATGGGTGATCAACGGCACGAAGATGTTCATCACGAACGGCAGCATAGCCTCCTACGTCATCGTGCTCTGCCAGACCGATCCGAACGCTAAGCCGCCGTACAAGGGCATGAGCACGATCCTGGTCGAGACCGACCGCCCCGGCTTCGAGGCATCAGAAGTCGGCGTCAAGATGGGCCTCAAGATGACGTCGACGGCCCAGCTTAACTTCAACAACGTGCGCGTTCCACTGGCCAACTTGATCGGCAGGGAAAACAGCGGCTTTCATCAGGGGATGGAGTTCTTCGACCAGATAAGGGTCGCGGTGGCCGCCCAGGCAGTCGGCACTGCCCAGGGCGCTTTCGATCGCGCCCTGGCCTACGCCAAGGAGCGTCGCCAATTCGGCAGGCGCATCGCCGATTTCCAGGCCATCCAGCACAAGCTGGCGGACATGGCCACGAAGATCGAGACGGCCAGGCTGCTCACATACAAAGCTGCCTGGACATACGATCAGGGCAAGATTGATCCCAGGCTCTCGTCCATGGCCAAGCTCTACTCAGCCAGGGCAGCCGTAGAGGTCTGCGAGGAGGCCGTCCAGATATTTGGCGGTTATGGCTATATGTTGGAAAACGAAGTCGAGCGCTTCTACCGCGACGCCAGGATCACGGAGATTTACGAGGGCACCAGAGAGATACAGAAAAACACCATCGCGGCCTACCTGGTGGGGAGAGAGGGATAACGTCTCTCCGCGCCTCACGCCGCCATTGTGCCGATAGTGCGCTGACAGGCCGATGCCAGGGGTTGGAGGGCAGCCACGAGCTGTTCCAGCTCCTCCGGCGTGATCGACTGCTTGCCATCGCACAGGGCGCTGTCCGGGCTGGGGTGCACCTCGATGAGCAGGCCATCGGCGCCGGCAGCGATGGCAGCCATCGACATCGGGAGAATCAGGTCGCGCCTCCCCGTCGCGTGGCTCGGATCGACGATGACAGGGAGGTGCGTCTCACGCTTGAGCACCGGCACCGCGCTGAGGTCGAGGGTATTGCGAGTATGCTCGGTATCGAAAGTGCGAATGCCACGCTCGCAAAGGATGACCTGGTCGTTTCCGTGGGCCATCAGGTATTCGGCGCTGAGCAGCCACTCCTTGATGGTCGCCTGGAAGCCGCGCTTGAGCAGGACGGGTTTGCCGCGGGCGGCGACGGCCTCGAGCAAGCGGAAATGGCTCATGCTGCGCGAGCCTATTTGCAGGATATCCGCGTACTCCCCGACAATGGGAAGGTCTTGCTCGGACATGACCTCTGTGATGACGAGCAAGCCCGTCGCGGCGCTCGCCTTAGCCAGCAACTTGAGACCGTCCTCGCCCAGGCCCTGAAAATCGTACGGCGAGGTACGAGGCTTGAAAGCGCCGCCGCGCAACACGCTGGCGCCGGCGCTCTTGGCCCCCCTAGCCGTAAGCAGCATCTGTTCCTCGCTCTCCACGGCACAGGGTCCGGCCATCAAGACGATGCTCCTGCCTCCGATCTCGGTGCCTTTGACGTCGATCACCGTGTCGTGAGGATGAAGCAACCTGCTGGCAAGCCGGTAGGGGGGAAGAGTGGCAGGTGTGGACTTAGAGTTAGTTTGAGCGTTGGCGGCGGGTGAATCGGAATGGGCCAAAACAGTAGCCATAAACTCCTCCTTGCGTCAATTGACGGCACGAAAAAGAGAAGACCGCGGGCTTTTCGCGCTTCCCGCGGTCTTCATATGGCTCATAAAACGAAGAACCACGGGCTGCGCTCTTCGCACGCCCGTG
Organism: Chloroflexota bacterium; assembly: GCA_023480885.1. Classification (GTDB taxonomy): domain Bacteria; phylum Chloroflexota; class UBA6077; order FW602-bin22; family JACPRP01; genus JAMCWX01. The sequence goes on from JAMCWX010000014.1 coordinate 35,561, forward strand.
GCTTTGTGCCTAGGTAAGTTCCAGCATCAGCTAGAACTGCCCCTGCTCAGCCGGCGGGCGTGCAGGCCAAAAAAGTAGCAAAAGTAATAAAAGCGCCCATCCCTGGTTTCGATGTCAGATGAGTACATATTCACGCCCTTTACCGACCTTGATCAGGCCTTATCTAAGAGTGAAGTGCATGTTATCATGGTTTTGTCGGTGTTGTCAAGGGCTTGGCCTCAAAGAATTCAAGTATTTCCCACCAGGCATACACAGATTAGCGGGCGCGGCAAGAGGAGGACGGCAATCACATAGTTCGGTAACCATACAATTCATATAAGGGGGTGCTGCGCGTCATGGTCGACTACTCAACCAAGAGTTTCTGGCTTGGGTTAACACCCTATCAGGAGAACCCGCCGTTGCAAGGTGAATTGCGGGTCGATGTGGCCATTATTGGTGGTGGCTTCACTGGTATTGCCACTGCCTACTTCCTCAAGCAGGCTGCGCCAAGTCTGCACGTCGTCGTCCTGGAGAGCCACGTCGTCGGCTTTGGCGCCAGCGGCCGCAACGGCGGCTTCTCCATGACCCTGTTTGGTCTCACTATGGGCACGACTGCCTTCCGCTTCGGCAAGGATAAGGCGCGGCAAGCCCAACACTATATGGAACGCGCTGTCGACCTGGTAGACCAACTGGTGAAAGAGCATAATATCGACTGCGACTACGAGTACAACGGCTTCCTGCGAGTGGCTACCACCCCAGCCTATGCCAGGCGTATTCAGAAGGAAATCAAACTGGCCGAGAGTCTGGGCATCGAGGGCATCGAGTGGCTGGATGCCAAGAGAACCCGAGAACAGGTCAACTCGCCACTGTACCTGGGTGCTTGGCGGGAGCCGCGTTGCGCCATCCTTAACCCCGCCAAGCTAGTACGGGGCATGAAGAAAGTGGCGGAGCAATGCGGAGCTGTAGTTTACGAGCGGACGCCCGTGCAGGAGTACCACTCCGGTCCAAAACTGCGGCTGGTGACCCCGCAGGGCGCCGTCATAGCCGACAAAGTGGTTTTCGCCACTAACGCCTTTTCGTCGTTCTTCCCTCAGTTGCGCTCCAGGCAGGTCCCCATTCACACCCACATCATTCTTACCGAACCGCTACGTCCTGAGCACTTCGCCGAAATAGGGTGGCAGAACCGCCAGGGGATCGAAGATGCGCGCAATTTCGTCCACTACTACCGTCTGACCTCCGACAACCGCTTGCTGGTCGGAGGCGAACGCACTCAGTACTACTACGGCAACCGAACCGACATCGATGAGCACCGGCCCACTTACCGGGTCCTCGAGAGGTTCGCCCACCAGGCATATCCGTGCCTCCAGGACTTGCGCGTTGCTCACCATTGGGGCGGCCCGGTATCAGGTACCCTCGACTTCGCCCCGATGATTGGCTACCTGGGTCGAGACAAGCGCGTCGTCTACAGTTTGGGTTGTATGGGACACGGCGTTTCACTGTCTCACCTCAATGGGCAGACCCTCAGCGACCTCATCCTGGAGCGACAGACCGAAAGAACCGAGGTGTTCTTCGTCAACCGTAGATACATACCGCTGCCGGCGGAGCCATTCCGCTTCGCCATCACCAACGCCGTGCTCGACCTCATGCGTGTGCAAGACTGGTGGGACGAGAGCAAGGGCTTGGGGAAGGTTAATCATACAGATGACTAGATTTATTTTTCTCAGCCAGGAGTATATGGAGGAAGCATCCAGGCGGACGCGAAACAGCGCCGAATATCAGCAAGCCGCCGCGGGCTTTGACGACACACTGGTCTTTGTGGCGGAGCCCGAGTCGGGTAAGGCGGTATTCGCCAGAAAGATTGGGGGCATCTTTCTTCCCGACGCCCACGATTATTGGATTGAGACGGAACGCCCGGCAACCTTCACATTTACGGCACCGTATGGCAATTACGTAGAGGTTATGACCGGAGGGCTTGACCCCTTGCGGGCCGTCATGCTGGGAAAACTACGGCTCAAAGGCCCCATGCCAAAACTCCTACGCTACGTGAAGGGGACCTACGAATGGATCAAGGTGCTGCGGAGCATCCCGACGGAGTTTGAAGGGCACTATGCCAGCCGCAGTTTTGACTGATCGCAGAACGAGATCCTGGTCAGGCCGACAGGCATCACCACCCTTGTGTAGTTGACATAACCAGGACAGAGCTCGAGCCGAACTGGAACCCCTGTAAGAACTATTCTGTTCCGTCACGCCAGATGGAGGCGTATCGTGCGTTGTAGCTCCGAGTGGAGTGGCGTTTTGCCTTTTAGCGCGTATGCAGGCGCAATACGCATTCTAGATGGCGTGCAGTCGCGTAACGTTTTCCGAAGCCTCGTTGGAGTACGGTCTGCTTGTTATAGTGTGAGGCGCGCGTCTGCGGTGTCGTGGCGGCGGGGCTTGAGACTGGCGAATGCCGGTTCAGCGAAGGCTATCGGCGGCACGCGATCTCCATCAGTCGCGAGGTGAACCTGGGTTCACTGCTTGTATTCAGCGTAGAGATCGATCATCCTGGCGGTTCCGCATCGTCGGCGCGCCGCACCTGTGCTGCCTGCTGTCGATGCGTCGACGTGACATAAGGTCCATAGTTGGAAGTTGTTGTGGCTGCGCCTTGGGGGCCCCTCGTTCGTCACATCAGCAAGTCGACGTCGCATCCCCTCACCTCCATGCCTTCCTCAAAGTCGAAACGCACCCCGATCATACAGGTTGTGCACACAACGGAGCCAAGTGCCTGAAGAGGCTGGCGCGAAAATACGCTAAACCGCAAAGACCGCCAAGAGCGCAAAGGGAATCACGGAAAATCTTTGCGTCCTTTGCGGTGAACGTCCGTAGGTTTTCGTCCTTGGTCGCGCCCCAGAGGGGCATGGAAAACTATCACGAAGGACGCTGCCAGAACTGCCATGAACAAGAGAATAACAACGATGAGCTCGTGCAGGATTTCTACGCACAGCGCCCCCATAGAAGTACGGCAAGCGACCGAAGTAGCAGGCCAGCCGAGGAACTGCCCCTTCCCTATCCTACCGATCCATAGAGCCGACCGTCTTATGTCAAGTTGGCGCTTGTCTGCGACCGACTGCCAGAGGCACTATCGACCTCACGATACTTGGCATCTCGCTATGCAGTGCCCAAGACGGCTGCCAGGTCGACGCCTCATCTGGCTCCTGACGCACCGAGCTGATTTCTACGTTTGGATCACTCGATCTACCTGCGCTAGCTCGCCCCAGAACCTGCGCGCTTCCGCAGAATCCGCCCGCTGACGGGCCAACTCCCCTTCCCCGCCGCCGAGCCTCGCCCTCAATAACACGCCAGGCGTTATGTCAACACGGGCCACCTGCACGCCCAGGGCTTATGCGTTCTTCGGCGGTCTCCTTTTCGTCATTGCCGCTTTCGCGGCAATCCAGGCCGCACACTGCAAATCGCGCGATGCATGCCCGCTTTCGCGGGCATGACGAGGAGTGGCCCGGTTCGCCTGAGCTAGAACGAATACGCCCTGCCTGTACGCCGGGTTCTTATGTTAAATCCCCACGCAAGACCTGCGGCCGACTGCCTGGGTTATGTCGAGCTTGAGACTACGGCTGCCGCCGAATGAGCCCCAGGCCTAACGCATAGGCACGGATGATCTCCCTGGCCTTCGGTCGCCGTGCAGGGAAAACCAAATAGATAAACGCCCAGGCGATCAACGAAACTGCCGCTATGCTTAGCAGGGCCGTGCGAAAAACCAGGCGCATCCAGAGCGGATAGTGTTTCTTGAAGAACCACTCGGTGCTCCTGCCCCATTCCTGCAAGAGAATGCCGTGGATCATCACCTTCTCCTCGGCCTTGGCTGCGCTGCGGCCTTGATAATGAATCACACGCGGCCCTGGCAGGAAATACGTCTTCCAATTCTTCTTGCGCAGCCGCAGGCAAAGATCGGCCTCTTCCCAATACATGAAAAACGCTTCGTCCAGCAAGCCGATTTCGTCCAGAGCTTCGCGCTTCACCATCAGGCACGCTCCGCCGACCCAGTCTACCTGGCGGGCCTCCAGCGACTTAACTTCCTCATCCCAGTAGTAGGAGCCAGCGATCACTATCGCCAGTCCCCTGAGCAGCAGCCGCAAGCCTGGGAAATAGGAGTAAGACTCCAGCGTCTCTCCTCTGGCCCCGAACATCAGCGGCCCTACCGCTCCAACGTCTGGATTCTCGTCGAGGAAGTGGACCATCTCCCCCAGGGCGCCAGGAAAGACGACGGTGTCGGGGTTAAGCAGCAGTATATGGCGTCCTCTGCTCTCCTTTATGCCTTGATTGTTTGCCTTGGCAAAGCCGGAGTTGATGCCGTTGAGGATGATCTTAGCTTCGGGAAACCGTTGCGCCACCATCGCGGCGCTGCCATCGGCAGAGGCATTGTCGACGACCAGCACCTCGTGTTTGAGACCGTTGTGACTATTGTAGTGAAGAGACTGGAGACAACCTTCCAGGTACTCCTTGGCGTTCCAGTTGACGATGACGATCGACACGTCCGGCTGGCCGTCACCTGGTCCGGGTCGACCCGGCACGCCAGCGCCATTGACCTTCACCAACAATCCTCCAATCAGGCTCGCGCTCGGCTTATCTTATCATCTTTGATAACCGCCTTGCAACCTGAATTGGCGAGACTGCGCCCCTGGCTTCTCATGATCGTCCTGCGTATCCCTCTTCCGTGCTCACAAAACGGGGCCATTCAGTAGTACCCTCCCCACCGGCGTGGTCGCCAGACCATAGCCTCCGAGACCAGGATGAAGGCGCCGGTGGCGATAAAGACGTCGCCTACGCTAAATAGCTTCTTGCGAGTGGCCGGCGTGTCGATGGAGAAGTTGTCGCCTAGAAAGGCCAGCCTGGTTTCTGGTGCGGAAAGGACATCCTTGCCATAGTGTCCGTTCTCGCGGAGGAGTTGGATCTCCGCGTCAAGCCCCAGGCTCTGCAGCCGCTCGTACGAGGCAGGCATATAACCGCCGTTGGCGACGATGACGAGGAAGTTCAATAGCAAACCGAGGCCGAGAATCCTGGCGCCCAGGAACGACCTGTTCGACGCCACCATCCACAGCAGCAGCAAGAGCGACACCACGTGAAGAATCGGGATGACCAAATCGGCGGACAAACGAGCTTGCAGAGGGGAATCGAAAACGGCGAACTGAATCAGGAAGGCGAGGATAACCAGCCAGCTAAAATGTAGAGGGAATCGGGCCAACCTGGTGAGATTGCCGCCGCGCATGAAGCCCAAAAGCACGCCCAGCGCAACGGAGGGGAGTAACAGCGACATCAGGCCGATCCCTCTTTCCCGCTAGCAACCAGATCCAGCTCCAACGTCGCCAGCGGAACCTGTTTCTCCTCGTTCAGAACTGCCAGAAAATGGTCGATAATCTGCGAATCGAACTGAGCGCCGCGCCCTTTCTCCAACTCCCTGATGGCCCGGTCGGTCGAGAGGGCCTTGCGATAGGGACGGTCGGAGGTCATGGCCTCGTACGCGTCGGCGACGCCGATGATCCGTGCGCCCACGGGAATCTGCTCGCCACTTAACCCTGTGGGATAGCCCTTGCCGTCGATCCTCTCGTGATGAAACTCGATTAGGCTCTTGACCCTCTCGTAGGTGCTCATCCTGCTCATGATGCGGGCGCCGATGCTGGGATGCTGCTCGATGACGCGGCGCTCCTCCTTTGTGAGCGGACCATTCTTGAGCAGGATCGAGCTGGGAATGCCGATCTTGCCCAAATCGTGAATGCGGGCGGCGAACGCTATGTTCTCCAGTTCCTCAAGATCCAATCCTATGCGCCGGGCCATCCTGTCGGCGTAGTTCCCCACACGAAGGGAATGCTGGAAAGTATAGGGGTCCCGCTTGTCCACAGCGTCAGCCAGCAACTCGATAGTCTTCTGCGATTCCATTCGCAGCCTGTGATAGCTCTTGAAGGAATGCTGGGTCAGCAAGATCGGAAAGAGCAACAGGGCCAGTCCCCACGGGGTCTGATAATATACGATCGTGATGAGCGTGCCCAGGGGAATGAGCGTGATCAACTGGAAGGCGAAACCACGGTAGCTGACCCTGGCAAAGTCGAGAGGATTGTGCCCTTCCACGAGACCGACCATGGTGTTGACCACACCAATATTCACCGCCAGGTATGCCAATCCTGCCAGGAAGAGAGCGAGGGCATTGTTCAATGTGGCGAGAGGGACCGAACTGTCGCCATTAAGGAATCTATAGGCCAATCCACTGGCGAAGATCGGCAGCACGGTGTTGCAGGCGTTGAATACGACCTTGTACCACGGCTTCCTTGAAAAAGAATCGCTGATGGCGCTGCCCGTCGCGCCGCCGATGGCGGCCAGCGCGGGCCCGAAGATGAGCATAGCCGCGAAGTTGATGGCGCTGGACAGCGTGACCTCGAGCCTGGAATGAAGATGGATGTGATGCAGGTCCGCGAGGATATTCGACACGATCAGGAGCGCGAAGACCGCCGCAGCAGAGACGTTCCACGAGAACTGCAGATCATTCGCGTGAGAACCGAGGGTAGCCGCGGCCGCAGCAACAATCACCCAGAAGAATGCCTTTGCCAGCGCAGGGAACTCGCTCACGACCACCCCCACCAACCGGTCTGCATAACGCAGGCGAAGACGACGGGACAGACCCATGAAACGCACAAGCACCAACCCAGCGGTTGGTGTGCCCGAAGCAGCCTGCTGTATTATACTACGCAACTGGGGAAAAGTCGATGAGTCCAGTCTGCGCCGAAATAGTCGGCGAACCACGGCTCTATCCCTCACGCAAGCCGTGCCGGTCGGCGCGGACCTGGGGCATGTGAATCCATGGGATGTATCGAGTCACAGTCGCTGGCCCGAGCGAACCATATCTGACCGCTGCGACTGATTAGGCCCACCTGGAATCGGCGCCAGCAGCCATCACGAGACTAGCGATAACCATCAATCCGTAGATTACCTTCATCTTCAACGTTGCCCACTTCATTTCGAGATCCTCCTCAAAGATTTTTGTGTGCCAACGGATAAATCGAATCGCCGAAAGGATCTAGGCCCACCTGGAATCGGCGCCAGCAGCCATCACGAGACTAGCGATAACCATCAATCCGTAGATTACCTTCATCTTCAACGTTGCCCACTTCATTTCGAGATCCTCCTTTTAGTTTTTATTTTTTTGCCGCCGAGGGATGCGCAACCAGTGAATCGATGTTGGGATGCCTGGACCTTCGCCTATCGAGTTGCTCGCCCCAGTCACCATCCGCACTCGGCCAGCCAACAGCCATTGTGACTGTATGCTTGCGGAGAAAAAAAGAAAACCGACAACTTCGTCGTCGGTTTCACTTCTAGCTCCCCGTAGGCCCAAGTGACCAATTACAGATCTACGGATCATCGCTTTTCAACGATGGATACCATCTACCCAATCGTTTATTCAGCTCTATAGGTGCAATAACCCGATGGCCAGAATACCCAGACCCCAACCTGTTGCCAGTATACTAGCCTGGCAAAGATTTGTCAAGAGTTTGGGCTAAAGTTTGGCAAAAATCTGTCGATAATTGTAAGATATGTTGCGCACTAGAGCGCCCTGGAGGAAGAATGTTGGCACCGGAGATCGCGCTTCGAGGACACCACGTGCTCTGTTTACAGCAGTTCAAGGGGCTGGGATACTCGCCAGAGTTCGTGGCCAACCTGGCCGAGTTGATATCCAGGCTACGCGGACAGCCTGACGCGGCCGTCAGGCTTGCCGACAGTGCGGATGCCATCTGCGCTGCCTGTCCCCACCTCGTCGACGGCTCCTGCCAGGACGACGGCACGGACGCCGAGCGGAGGCGAGGAGAGCAGGATCGCCTGGCGCTGGGCATGCTCGGACTGCGACCTGGCGACGTAGTGTCCTGGCGGGAAATCATCGCCAGGCTGCGTTCGATGGGCAACGCCGCCGCGCAGCAGGCAGTTTGTGGCGAATGCCGCTGGCTGCGCGGCGGGCATTGCCAGATCAATAGCGGTGACAGACGTTGCACTCCATAGTGTTCTGCCACCTGTAAGGCGTCCCCCACTTCGGCTTAGTCTGATTCAGGTGGCACGGCGCACTGGCGCACGTCTTATTGACCGGATCCCAGACGACGCCGGCCAGGTTAAATACTGTCGCCCTCACCTGCGCACCGTTCACCGTGTCGAACTGCACATCCTTCACCCCATTGACGTGGAGCGCTCTGTTATAGATCGGCACTTCCCCAAGCGTGACCACACCGCTAACATTGCTCGTCCACCACGGGTAGGCATCCTTTACCGCGCCGTAGTGGCAGGTACGACAGTTAAGGGGGCCGGAGCCCATGTTATACATGTGCAGGTTCTCTTCGCCCTGATCGTCGATCCAGGAATGGCTCTGGCCTACGCCGGCTTTCACGTCGGGATAGTAGGATCGTTGCGGATAGTCGTGGCAGCCCGAGCAGGAGATGGGTCCAGCGCCTCCCCAGGTCATCGTCTGGTACCGCCGCGCCGTCTGGAAGGTGTATGGGTCGTATATCAGATTGCCATCCGCGTCGTAGCCCTTCGGCAGAGGCACATCGCTGCTGCTGACAACCTGGTTGCCGCTGTGGCAGTAGATGCTCGAGCAGGTGCCCAGCGTGTAACTGAAGCCCGCGGTATCGGTGAAGAGGGTGCTTCCCGGCGTGTACGTCGCCAGGGAGGTATTGAATTGCTTGTTCCCCTGGGCATAGCCGGGACGACACAACTCGATCTCCGCGCTGCCCCCGCCGGGGTTCTTCAAGCCATTGTTGTGCTGCGCGTGGTCGACGGGATGGCACTCGCCGCAGCCGAAGGTGTAAGCAGTGTTAGTAGACAGATTCCCTGTCCGCCCATAAGCGGGAGCCACCGTGCTGGTCGGGCTGTAGTGCTTGTAATGCGTCCCCGTCGGCGGGGGCGACTGGTGCGAGCAACTCGATAGGCGAAGGT
>JAMCWX010000043.1 GCA_023480885.1 Chloroflexota bacterium
TAAGCAGATTACCCTCGATACCAGTGTCACGCTGAGCAAAGCAAGAGGCTTGGCAGGCTGGACGATTGCAGTGAAAGGAGTGGTTGGGGATTGAGCGTTAAGTACAACGCGCCTGAGATCGAAAAGAAGTGGCAGGCCAGATGGGAAGCCGATAAGCTGTACGAGGTCACGGAGCAGTCCGATAAGCCCAAATGGTACGCTCTGAACATGTTCCCTTACACCTCTGGCGATATCCACATCGGCCACTGGTATCATTTCGCTCCTGCTGACACTCACGCTCGCTTTAAGCGCCTGCAGGGCTACAATGTCATAGAGCCCATCGGCTTCGACGCCTTCGGCCTCCCCGCCGAAAACGCGGCTATCAAGAGCGGTACTCCGCCTGCCGTCTGGACGATGCGTAACATCGAGCGGATGCAGCGGCAGCTCAGAAGCATCGGCGCGATGTACGACTGGAGCCGCGAGATCGCGACTTGCTTGCCAGAGTACTATAAATGGACGCAGTGGTTGTTTTTGCAGCTCCACAAACACGGCCTGGCTTATCGTGCCAAGGCGCCCGCTAACTGGTGTCCTTCTTGCGCCACCGTGCTAGCGAACGAGCAGGTGGTCGACGGCGCCTGCGAGCGTTGCGGCACCCCGGTCATCAGGCGCGACCTCGAGCAATGGTTCTTCAAGATAACCGCCTATGCCGAGGAGTTGCTGGATCACAGCCAGATTCAGTGGCCAGAGCGCGTGATCATGATGCAAAAGAACTGGATCGGCAAGAGCATCGGCGCAAAGATCGTGTTCGAGGCGGAGACGGGCGACGCCCTGCCGGTTTTCACCACTCGCCCTGACACGGTCTACGGCGTCACGTTTATGGTTCTGGCGCCAGAGCACCCGCTGGTCGAGAAGCTGACGACGCCAGACCGGCGCGAGGATGTGGAAAGGTACGTCGACCTCGCCCGCCACGAGACCGAAATCGAGCGATTGTCGGTTGAGAAAGAGAAAACAGGCGTGTTCATCGGCGCTTACGCCATCAACCCGCTCAACAAAGAGCGCGTGCCCATCTGGATTGCCGACTACGTGCTGGTGACCTACGGCACTGGCGCGGTGATGGGCGTGCCAGCTCACGACCAACGCGACTTCGAATTCGCCCAGAAGTTCGGCCTCCCCATTCAGGTGGTCATCGCCCCGCCCGAATGGAAAGGCGAGGCGCTCGAGGCCGCTTACGTCGACAAGGGGACGATGGTCAACTCAGGCCCCTTCGATGGCTTGCCCTCCGAGGGGGGCTGGCAGCGGATCGTCGATTTCATCCAGGATCAGGGTTGTGGCAAGCGCACCGTGAACTACAGGCTGCGCGACTGGCTGATCTCGCGCCAGCGCTACTGGGGCGCACCGATTCCCATGGTTTACTGCGATAAGTGTGGCCTCGTCCCTGTGCCGGACGAAGACCTGCCAGTGCTGCTGCCGGAGCAGGTAGAGTTCAGGCCCACGGGCGAATCGCCGCTGAGGTACAACGAGGCATTCGTCAACACCACCTGCCCGAAGTGTGGCGGCCCTGGCAAGCGCGAGACGGATACCATGGACACCTTCGTGTGCTCGTCCTGGTACTACCTGCGCTATGCCAGCCCGAGATACGACAAGGGCCCGGCAGATCCTGAGAAGATGGCCTACTGGCTGCCCGTGGATCAATACATCGGCGGCATCGAGCACGCTATCTTGCATCTGCTCTACTCGCGGTTCTTTACGAAGGCCATGCGCGATATCGGCATCGTCAGCTTTAGCGAGCCGTTCACGCGACTGTTCAACCAGGGTCTGATTATCGTGCAAAGCCGCAAGATGTCCAAATCGCGCGGCAACGTCATTGCGCCCGATCCGATCGTCCAGGAAATCGGCGCCGACGCCGTGCGCGCTTACCTGATGTTCCTGGGGCCGTGGGACCAGGGAGGCGAGTGGAGTGACCAGGGAATGGGCGGCATAACCCGCTGGCTCAATCGCGTCTGGACGTTGGTGCAGAACGAGATATCCAGGCGGCAGCAGGCTGCGAAGAAGCTCGCGAAGAAGGCGAAAGTCCCGGCTGGCGCTGCGGCCGATCCACCAGTTGCCGAAGCCGAGCGCGAACTGTTGCGCACGACCCACAAGACTATCAAGGGCGTGACAGAGGACATCGAGAAGTTCCGCTACAACACCATGTTAGCCAAGCTGATGGAGTTCACCAATTACCTGAACAAAGTGGAGGACACCGACGTGGTCAGCACGCGGGCATGGAGCGAGGCCATCGATACATTGCTCCTGCTGTTGGCGCCGACGACTCCCCACCTGGCGGAGGAGCTATGGTCACAGCTTGGCCTGCCGTACAGCATCCATAACCAGTCCTGGCCCGCGTGGGACGAAGCGCACGCCGCCGACGAGGTCTATCAGTTAGTAGTGATGGTCAACGGTAAGGTGCGCGATAAGATAAGCGTGCCCGTGTCGATGACCGAAGGGGAGATCTGCCAGTTGGCCGTGGTCCGTGAGCGAGTGCGCCAGTTCATCGGGGAAAAGCAAATCTCCAATGTGATCTACGTGCCTGGTCGGCTCGTGAATATCGTCGTCGGCTAGATACCCTGCCTCTATAACGCGAACTTATAGATTGTTGGGAATATCAAAGAGCCTAACTTCGACGCCCAGCTTGTCACGCACCACGTCGCCGAGGGCAATGACGCCGAATTTCTCGGTGTTGTAATGGCCAGCGGCGATGTAGTTGATGCCCACCTCGCGGCAAATGGCAGGAGTTGGCTCCTTGGCCTCGCCCGTGAGGTAGACGTCGCAGCCCTGCTCCACCGCTTCCATCAGCTCGCCGGCGCCACCGCCGCTGATGATGCCAACTCGCCGCACCTGCTGCCGGCCGAAAGCGAGCACCAGAGCAGAGGTCTGGAAAAGCTTGTCCACGCGTGTGCTGAACTCCATCAGCGAGGTCGGTTCGAACGCTTCGCCGACGACGCCGAGGTAAGTGCCATCCCAGCTTCCCAATCCTTGTCCAGTATGGCGCAGCCCGAGACGCTTCAGAATCTGGATGTTGTTGCCAACCTCAGGATGGGCATCGAGTGGTAGATGGTAGGCCAAGAGGGTAATGTCGTTGTCGAACAGAATCTTCAGGCGGCCTTTGACCAGGGCATCGATGCGGCGTGGCTCATCGCGCCAGAACAGGCCGTGGTGGACGAGGATCAGATCGGCATTCCAACGGGCGGCTTCCGTGAACAGCGCCAGGCTGGCGCTCACGCCGAGGGCGACCTTCCGGACTTCGCTTCTGCCGACTACCTGCAGGCCGTTGACGGCGTGGTCGCGCATATGCCTTGGCGTGAGGTAAGCGTCGAGAAACTCGACCAAGTCGTCGCGGGCAATCGACGTCATGAGCTGCACTCCCTCCAGGTGCAGCGAGTTTAGCATCTTGATGTGGCCTGGTCAATATGCTAGCATTGATTCGACCGAAAGGAGGAGATCACAAAATGCCAGTAATAATCGGCCTGCTCGTCTTGTTCTTGCTCCTCGTTCTAGCCTTTTGGATCACGGCCAAGCTTATTGGGGTTATTATCTTGCTGGTTGTCGCTGGCCTTGTCGGTTGGGTAGCCGATCAGGTCGTGCCAGGCTCGATCCCTTATGGGTGGCTGGGGGCGATCATCGCGGGCCTCATCGGCAGCTTCGTCGGCGCGGCGCTTTTCAGCATGCTTCACCTCTGGAGAGGGCCCGTTATCGAGGGCATCCCAATCATCCCGGCCATCGTCGGAGCCATCATCCTGGCTTTCGTGATAAACCTGGTGCAGAAGTCGTCGGCCAGGCCGCTTACTTAACCAGCATTCTGCATAAGGCAGGGCGTAAATCGGGGACGATTTGCGCCCTGCGCTTGTGGTCCTGGGCCTTCTTTCGGGGTGTCCAGCCTCTAACCGATATCAACGGCATCGTTTCAGTCCTCTCTCGATAGTCGCAAGAGCTATATCGACCTCTTCGTCTGAGACGGTGAGGGGAGGGATCAGGCGGATCACGTTCTCGTCGGTGCCGCAGCTTAGCAGAATAAGGCCGTCCTCAAGGCAGAGTTCCCGCACGCGCGTCGCCGCCTCCTTATCGGGGCTGCCATCGTCTTTCACGAACTCGATGCCGACCATCAGACCCAGGCCCCGAACGTCGCCGATCACGGGGTGCTGGTTCTTCAATTCGTGCAATCGGCTCAAGATCATGTTGCCCAATCGTGTGGCGTTGTCGAGCAGCCCCTCTTCCTGGATGACGGCTATGGAAGCGAGAGCTGCCGCGCAGGCGACTGGATTGCCCCCAAACGTGCTGCCGTGGACGCCCGCCGGCCACGCCTTCATCAGCCTGGAAGAGGCCAGAACGGCGCTGAGAGGGAATCCGCCGGCAATGCCCTTCGCGACGCTCATGATGTCGGGCCGCACTGTAAAATGCTCGGCGGCGAACATCTTCCCCGTCCGTCCGAAGCCGGTCTGAACCTCGTCGAGAATCAACAAGATGCCGTGTTCGTCGCACAGTTGGCGCAGGCCCCTCACAAACTCCGCGGGTGGAACAACGTAGCCGCCTTCGCCCAGAACGGGCTCCAAGAGGATCGCCGCTACGTCCTCAACTGGCGTGACCGTGTGCAGCATCTGGCGAAGGTAGTTCAAACAGTCGATCGAGCATTCCTGTCGCCTGTGCCCCATCGGGCAGCGATAACAGTAAGGATACGGCGTGTGGAAGAGACTGGGCAGCATTGGCTGGTAGCCAGCGCGATAGTGGGCCTTCGAGCTGGTGAGCGAGACCGCGCCATAGGTGCGTCCATGGAAGCTGCCGATGAACGAGATGACGATGGGCCGCCCTGAGGTATAGCGAGCGAGCTTTACGGCGCCCTCGACCGCCTCGGCTCCGCTGTTGGCGAAGAAGCACATCTCGATGCTGCCGGGAGTGATCTCCACCAGCTTCTCGGCCAGCTCGACGTGAAGCTCGTAGTGCACGACGCTGGCAGCAGCGTGGATGCACTTCTGCGTCTGCTCGATCGCAGCCTTCACGACTCTCGGATGGCACTGGCCGACGTTGTTGGTGGCGATGCCTGAGGCAAAGTCGAGGTATCTGCGACCATCCTTGGTGTAGATGAAAGAGCCCTCTCCTCGCTCGATCACAAGCGATGTGTAGCGGGCGAGAGTGGGTGCGATTACTGATGCTTCCCGCGTGAGGATGTCTGCAGTGCCGTCTTCCGCTTCAACTTCCATCGTGCACCCCAATATCCACGATAGCACAAAGAACTGAGGGTGTCAAGGACGGCCGCCTGGCTGATTAGCAACTACAAGAAGATGGCGGCGCAAGCGCCCGCCACATCTCTGTCGCTAGGTTCGTGTTTCGACAAACCTCTCGATGATGTCCAGGAGGGTGTCGACGTCGAAGGGCTTCTCAAGGTAGTCGTCGGCGCCGAGCGTGAGCATTCGTCCCCTGAGATTCTCTTGCGCTGACATCATCACCACTGGCAAATGTTGAGTGGAGGGATCATTCTTCAATGTCTGGCAGCAGATGACGCCATCCATAACTGGCATCATCACGTCGAGAAGGACGAGATCAGGACGATCCCTCTTGACGCGTTCAATGGCTTCTTCACCATTGCTCGCCTTACCAACGGCGAATCCCTCAGATTCGAGAAAAAGGGTCACGAAATCGACGATCGTAGCGTCGTCGTCGACCACAAGAACCTTTGCGCTTCTCATAAGCGCGATTTCCTCCCTGTGTAAGAGAGCTTGGCGTAGCGTTGCCCTGCCTCAAATCAATGCTGCCAGCGCAAGGGCACGGGCACAATATTACATGCCTGTCAGGCTCTCGATCAATAAACAAATGGTACCAGTCCCGTTAGGAGTCATGGGCTATCTCTTGCTGCAATTCGGCGGCTTCTTCCAGCGCGTTGCTCGGCTCCGCGGCAACCTCGGCCGTCGGCGGCTCGACCAGCTTGGTGTACAGATATCTCAAAACGATCTTCAAAACGGCCAGCGTCGGCGCCGCAATGAACATCCCCAGTATCCCCGCGATCGACCCCCCCGCGAACAGCGCGAAGAGGACCGCCAGAGGATGAAACTCGACGATGCGGCCGATGACATTAGGGATCACAAAGTAATCTTCGGCGTGCCGCAGCACGAAGTATACGGCCGCAATCACGGCCACGTAAGTTATGCTAGACCAGCCAAAGGGGTTCGTCTGAAAGAGAGCGACAACGCAGGCGATTGTGCCCGCTATCACCGGCCCAATGATGGGGAAAATCTCCAGCATGCCCGTGAGAAGCGCCAGGATCAAGGCGTAGCGGACGCCAAGCAAGGTGAGGGTGATCGCGGTAACAGAGCTCATGATCAAGATGAGTACCAACTGGCCACGGACCCATCTGCCGAGCACGTCATCTATTTCGGCCGACACGGTGAGAATCTCATCCCGTCCAGAGGCGGGCACAAGTTTGCGCAAGAAATCTCCTATCTTGTCGGCTTCCAGCAGAAAGTAGAATAGAGACAAGAGGAACATCAGAACCTTGGTGGCCATACCCAACACGCCAAAGAAGACAGGAAGGACGTACGTGGTTGCCGAGGAGCCCATCTTTTGCAATGCTGAAGTGAGCTCGGCGGCAAGGGTGTGCGAGGCGATCTCAACCCCCCAAATCCTCACCGTGTCCTGACCAAGAAGGTAGGTGTAAAGCGATTCTATTAGTCGCGGCAAGTCTCTCCAGAACTGCCTGGACTCGTGCCTCAACGGAGGGATCAGATAAATCATCGCCGCTGCGACCACACCCGCCATCAGGGCGTACAATAGAGCAACTCCCCAGAAGCGATGAACCCTCAGTTTCTGGGAGAACGTCGTCACCACGGGATTGAACACGTAGGCCACGATCATTGCCCAGACAAAGGGGCTGAGCATGTCCCGAACGGCGTACAGAAAGATGATCGAGAGAACGGCGATAGCGCTTACTGTAAGGATCTTGGCCCAACTGGGGAAGACTACTCGGCCCACCCTCGCCCCACTTTCACGGCTGAAGTAGGCGTATGATAGCATAATGAAGGTTTTGTGTCATCCAAGCTACACCGCTGGAATCGGTGCGTTGACGCTGATCGCTACTTCGCCTTAAGCTGTACAGTGAACGTGCTGCCCTTTCCTGGGGCGCTCGACACCGCTATAGTCCCGCCGTGGAGATCTACAACGGACTTGACGATGGCCAGTCCAAGGCCCGTGCCTCCCTGGGCGCGAGATCGCGCCTTGTCCACACGATAGAAGCGATCGAACACGCTGGGGATATCTTCTTTGGCGATGCCGATGCCTGTGTCCTCCACCTGGAGGCAGGCCAGGTCTCCGCTTCTGTAAAGCGACAGGATGACCTTCCCCCTCTCGGGGGTGTATTTGATGGCGTTGCTCACGAGGTTCCACAACATCCTTTTGAGCTGATCGGCGTCGCCCATAACCGTCAGAGCGTCTTCGCGTCCTAGCTCGACCTTCCTGCCGTTGGCGAGCAGCTTGGCCTCTCTGAACGTCTCCAGGAGCAGCGTGTCCAACTGCACTGGCTTCGGCTCGATCGCCTGGAGCTGATCCAACTGAGCCAGCAAGAGGAGGTCGGCCACGATCTTGCTCATGCGCTCGGTCTCTCTCTTGATGGATCGCAGGGACTCCTGTCGGCACTCCTCGTCGACGTCGCGTTCCAGAAGGTCGACGTTGCCGCGGATGACAGTCAAGGGTGTCCTGAGCTCGTGCGATGAGTCGGCGATGAACTGCTTCTGAGCGTGGAAGGTATCGTCGATGCGCTCGATCATCGCGTTGAGCGTATTGACTAATCGCCCGATCTCATCTTGAGGGCCCTGGAACTCGATTCGCCGTCCCAGGTCCTGTCCTGTCTGGATGAGCTGCGCCGTACGCGTGATTTCGTCTATCCGTGAAAGGGCCTTCCCTGCCAGAAACCAACCGGCGATGCCAGCTAAGACGAGCGTGCCGAGGACGCTGAGGATGAGGAAGTAGGCGATTTGCCGCACTATCACATCCACGTTGTGCAAGGACTCCCCAACCTGCACCAGCCCCAGAACTTCTCGGTTGACGACGAGAGGCATCGTCACTACCCGCACCCGCTCGTTCTGCCCCGCTGCCAGAGTAACGATGGATTGTTTCCCCGCGAGCCCATCGGCGATGATCGTCGGCTCGATCGGGAGCTGTTGGCCCTGAAGGTTTGCCGAGGTTCCGATGACAGCTCCTCGGGCGTCGATCACCTGGATGTAAATGCCAGGGGAGGTGAACTCGTTCATCGGGGAGAGGATGCTCTGGCTCACGGAGCCGTCCCGCAGTTGGCCTGCTTCCCCTCTGCCGATGATAGCCATATGAACGTCGGCGGCCTTGAGCACGATGGCCCTGTCGACTTCCTGTCTCAAGTCGTCGGCGATGATGAAGTAGACGAGCGTAGTCAGGCCGACGAGGGCAACGCCAAAGATGAGGAGATACCAGAGGGTCAGGCGTAGACGAATAGGCAAGCCAATCTACTCCTTGAGGACATAGCCGGCCCCACGGACGGTGTGGATCAGCTTGGGGCGATGGTCGGACTCCAGCTTGGAGCGGAGATAGCGGACGTACACTTCGATGATGTTCGACTCGCCGCCGAAGTCGTAGCCCCACACTTTTTCGTAGATAACTTCCCGCGTCAAGACCTGCCGCTGGTTCCGCATAAAGAGCTCCAATAACTCGAATTCCTTGGCGGTGAGCTCTATTAACTGTCCGCCTCGGCGCACTTCCCGACTGGCCGTGTCCACAATCAGGTCGCCCAGTTGCAGAACGTAGCCGCCACCGGGTTGCCGGCGCCGCAAGAGAGCTCGAATTCGCGCCAGCAACTCGTCAAAAGCAAACGGCTTGACCAGGTAGTCGTCGGCGCCGCTGTCGAGCCCGGCGATCTTGTCTGGGACGGTGTCTTTGGCGGTGAGCATCAGGATTGGCACGTCGCTCACCTGACGCAGCCGCCGGCAGACCTCGAAGCCGTCGATCTCCGGCATGAGGATGTCCAGCACGACCACATCGGGCGGAAAGTCTCGGGCCGCGGCCAAAGCCTGCTTGCCGTCCGCGGCGAGGTTCACCGTGTAGCCTTCGAAGACGAGGCCGCGGCGCAGAAAGCTCTGTATCTCTGGATCGTCGTCGACTACGAGGACTCTCATCGGTTCCCTGCCCCCAGGTATTCGGTCGGACTGAATTATAACATAGCTGCGCCGATTATTGGCACGTTCCTTGCGCCGCAGTAGTATCATAGAGCTAGGAGGAGAGAAGCAACATGCTCCAGCACAAGCCTGCTCGAAGGATAATCTACGACATCAGCGTGCTCATTGAGCCTGGCATGCCCATCTATCCGGGCGACCCTGCCGTGGCGATCTCGCAGCACGAAGCGAAATCTCGTGGTGACCTGGCAAACGTGTCGGCGTTTGGTCTCGGGGCGCACACGGGCACGCACATAGATGCGCCGTGCCACGTCGAGGATGGTTGGGCCACCCTCCAGGATCTGGATCTCGACGTGGTTGTCGGCCCAGCCACGGTCTTCGAGGTGGGCGCAGCCGAGGCGATCACCGCGCGAGACCTTGCCGGCCTGCGCTGGGATGGCGTAGAGCGCGTGCTCTTCAAGACGCGCAACTCGAGCCGCTGGAACGAGGGTTTCCACGACGATTTCGTCTACCTGGCCGAGGACGCGGCGCGATTCCTGGTGCTGAATACCAAGGTGCGGTTAGTGGGGATCGATTACCTATCGGTAGAGAAGTTTGGCGCGAAGCGGCTGAGCACGCACGGCGAGCTACTCGGCCGCGGCATCGTCGTGGTGGAGGGTCTCGACCTTTCGCAAGTCTCGCCAGGAGAGTACGAATTCATCTGCCTGCCGCTGAAGCTGGCGACCTGCGATGGCGCGCCGGCGAGGGCGGTCTTAATTGGGCTGTAAGTTTGGCAGCAAGTTTGACAGTATTGGCACTTTTGCCGCCGCGCTGAAAACAATGCCGATTCCGAGGTGCTCACAACCGGGCAAGCGGCTGAAGCTCTTGGCCTGAGGTCGGTCAATACTGTGAAGCAGTGGGTCCGAGAGGGCACGCTCGATGGTTTTCGGCGCGGTTCAAGGATACTTGTTCTGAAAGAGTCCGTCGTCCGCGTTCAGAACGATAGCAGGTCATAGCGTGGCGGATCGGCAGCGCGAGGGGACGTTCGCAGGCGTAGCGATATCGCCATCGCGTTGCCGAAGGACTCTACTATGGACCTTGTCGACTATCTGAACAGCGACGAGCACTCTGCACTCCTGCAAGCGGCGCTTACCCATTCGCAATTCGAGATCATTCATCCCTTTGGTGACGGCAACGGTAGGGTCGGAAGGGCGCTCATCCACGTTGTCTTGCGTAGACGTGGCCTTGCTACTCGCTTTGTGCCACCGATCAGCCTCGTTCTTGCCACCCATTCGCGGGACTACGTGAGAGGTCTCGCCGCCAGCCAGTATCGCGGCGATCCCCGGAGCATTCAGGCTGCAGAAGGTACTGCGGAATGGCTGGGGGTTTTCGCTACCGCCGTTGCACGAGCCTCTGCCGATGCAGCCAGTTTTGGCCAGCGAATAAACGCGCTTGAGCAGGAATGGCGGCAACAGGCAAAACCGATCCGACGCGAATCGGCTGCCGATCTTCTCCTTACAGCGTTGGTGTCGGCTCCAATAATCACCGTCTCCACCGCAGCAAGTCTGATCAAGCGCAGCATACCGGCCACTAATGCGGCTGTAGAACAGTTGGTCGCTGCTGGCGTGCTCCACCCCATTCGAGAGGTTCGACGCAACCGAGCCTTCGAAGCAAAGGGACTCGTGGACATGTTTACCCTGTTTGAGCGATCGCTGGCCAGCCCTGTCGGGGACACACGGGAGGAACCTCCTACCAGAGTAGTGCCTTATCCACCTCAGAGCTAATCCATTTGGCCAGCTTATGCCGGCTGGATGCTCGATTCAAGACCGAGTATCAGGGAACCGGACGGGGAGTTCTCGCAGATTGCGCGGGTACTCCCAGCCAGCTCTTGGACTGCATAACAGGGAATTGGCAGGCTGTTGATTTCGCTCCAATTGCGGGAACTTTTTCACCCGGCCGGACGTTTCTTATGATAAGATAACGAAACCTGGGAGGGTGAAAATGATAAGGCCAGCGCGCGTCGTTCATATTATCATCCTGGTAATGCTTTTCCTGTCGGCGGCCTGCGGCGTTCAGCCCGATAAAACGCCCACGCCGGTCGCCGGTCCACCCGTAAACGTCGTGGAGGATTCGGTCGACGGCTACGTGGTCCTCGCCCCTCGTGTGCTGCGCTCGGGGCAGCAGGAAGCTGTCTCCGTGTCGTTGCTCAAGGGCAACAGTCCAGCTAAGAGCACGGTCCGCGTCGCCCTGATGAGAGAGGGGAAGACGCTGGCCGAGTCTTCGGGACTGGTGCAAGGCAATGGCTCGGTTCCGCTGTCGGTGCCGCGCCTGGCCGAGGGCGACTACCAGATCGTGGTTTCCGGCAGGAACTTCAAGGATCAGGCTCCTGTCAGCGTGCAGGACGGCACCCTGGTCTTCGTGGAGACCGACAAGCCCATCTATAAGCCAGGTCAGACAGTGCACATTCGGGTCCTGACGCTCGACGCCGAACTGAAGCCTCAGGCTGGCGACGTGACGATAGAGGTTCAGGACGCCAAGGGCATTAAG
>JAMCWX010000057.1 GCA_023480885.1 Chloroflexota bacterium
CGCAGACCCGCGGTTCTTGCCGAGCGAAGCACGCCGTTCACGATCGCTATGGCCGAGATGGTGCGCAAGCTGGGACCTCTCCCCGAGGTCTTCTTGCCCCAACCCAAACGGTTCGCTTTCTTAAGGAGGGGTTGATGGACGAGCGAGATCCGATCCAGAGAGGCTTTGCCTTGCGCCGTGGCGTGCGCGAAAGCTTCGAGGGCCCGGCGTCCACCGAGAGCGTCGACGGTACCCTGGTAGAGCGCCTGGCCGAAGAGGTGCGCCGCCGTCTGATGGAGGCGGGCACAAGCGGCAGGAACGGTGGCTCCGCCGAGGTGATCGCCTGTGAGTTGGTGGAGGACGAGAGGCTGCAGCGGCAGCTACGTAATCAGTCCCTGGACGTCGAAGGGGTGCTGAACAGCGTCCTTCAGGCCGTGCTGGGTCTGGGGGTCATCGACGAATATCGCAAAATGCTGGGAACCACGGAGATCATGATCAACGGTACACGCTCGGCGTGGGTATATCAGGGCAACGAGCGCCTTGCCATTCCGGCACTCACCGAGGAGCAACTGGCGCGAACTGTAGAATTGCTCCTTCGCGAGAGCGGCGAGAACATCGGCCCGCTCAACCCACTGGTGGATGCACGGCTCTCGGGATCGCGAATGCGCATCAACATCGTCGACAAGAGCATCGATCTTTACGGCTACGGCGTTACCCTGCGCGTCTTTCCCGAGCAGCCACTGGCCTTGGAAGACCTGGTGGCCAAGGGCACGCTGTCGCGTCAGGCAGGTGATTTTCTGATGGCTATGGTGCGGGCTCGGGCCAATATCGTCATCGCCGGGGGCACCTCCTCGGGCAAGACCACGACTATGTGTGCGCTGACGGAACGGATACCCGAGAAAGAGCGCATCGTCTTCATCGAGGCGCCGAGCGAGCTGCCTCACACCAACCCCAACCACGTGGTGTGGGAGACCCGTAGAGCATCCCCCGAAGGCGGCAGGACGGTGACGGTAGGCGATCTCATCGTAAACGCGATGCGGGCGCGGCCGGATCGCATAGTGGTCAGCGAAGTGCGGGACGGGGCAGCGCTGGAGATGATGGAGGCTATGGGCACAGGGCACGAGGGAAGCCTCACCACCCTGCACGCCAACGATGCGCGGGACGTTTTCGTGCGGCTGCTGTCGCTGATGTATATGGGCATGCGCCACGATATGCCGGAGCGGATGCTCTACTACAAGATCTACAGCGCTATCGACCTGGTCATTTTCCAAAGAGAGGTTCTGGAAGAGATTGGCAAGGATCGCTACCGGGTGCGCCGGCAGGTGACGGAGATTCACGTGGTCACTGGCATCGATTGGTCCACGGGGCAGATCCAGACGGGAGAGCTTTTCTTGTACGATGGCGAGCGTCTCCGGTGCCAGGGAGGAGAGCTCTCGCCAAGACTTGTAGAGCGCTGCCGGCGCTACGGCGCCCCTGCGCCTCGGCTGGTGAGGGACTAGAGTGGTAACAGGACAGGTCGTGAGCGGAGCCAGTCACTTTGGATTGGATGGACGCAACCTGGAGCGCCGGCTGGCGCGGGCGGTGGTGAGCCTCGTGCGGGAGCACCAGGACGCGATCCAGAGGCACCGGGCGATAACCATAACCGTGTTCGTCGACAGGGAAACAGGGGAGGTTAGAGGGAGCTTCATCTTAGCTGGAAAGGAATAAGTGCCGGGCTTCAGCCCGGACGCACGAAGCCAACGAGGGCACGGCCCTCCTGCCACAGTGATCAGCCACATTGATTTATTACAAAAGTCTCGAAACCTAGTGGCCAATCGGGCAGGAGCCACCGACCCTGGTGTGAGGCTCCTTCCGACACTCCACACCTGAAAAAGTGTCGGAATCCCGGTTCGCGGGAGAAACCATTGCGGGAAGTGAAGGTTTCGGGAGCGAGGCAGCCACCGCAAGCCCTCCTCGGACAAGAGGAGCACCTGCGGCGAGGCTGCCCTTTTATTTGAGTTTGAGTGGAGGTACGACGTGGCAGGAATCAACCAATGGACCGTCGTAGGGAACGTTGGCAGAGACGCGGCCACCCGCCGAGGTGAGGATGGCACAACTACCGTCAGCTTCAGCCTGGCCGTCGACAGGCAAGGTAACGATGCGGAACCTCTGTGGGTTTCAGTCCTGGTGACAGGGCGGCTAGCCGAGATCCTGGCCAGGGATGGACTGGTGAAAAAGGGTGTCCTAGCCCTCGTGGTGGGGCGAGTGGAGTTGGCCATATCGGACCGCAAACATGCATACCAAGAGCCGAATGAATGCCATAGCGATCGGGCCAACGGATGGTTGCCGGAGCTGTTATGCATTGCCAGCCAGGTGTGGGTGTTGACGGCACCGCACGGAAAAACGGAAGGGGCCAGGAGTAAGCAACCAATGCAGGCCGAGCGCTATAGGAGCCATTACGTCTCAAGGCTGCTGCCAACACATCTCAATAACGGCAGGTATCGGGGCTGAGATGGTATTGAGCTTTGTCCTGGTCGTCGACAACGATAGTGCAGCCATGGCGTCGATCGTCGGACTTCACATCAGCCTGGTCTGGCTCGGGCTAGACTCACTCGTTCGTACAGCAGGCATATAGCAGGTCTGGTGGCTCAAGTATCAAGGAGGATGTAATCGGAATGATCAGTTTGACGGTTTTAATCGTGGCCTGTCTAGTAGGTGTCGGAGTACTAATGGTCTTTTACGGCTCACGGCGCATTCCCATTCCAGGGCCGGTTCAACTGCGTACCAACCTCCGCCACGCCGATCAGGTGCTGGCGCTGCAGTTTCCAGCGGAAAAAAACGTTTTTCAGCGCCTGCGCCGCTGGCTGAATGGTGGAGGATTCCACGATGTATCCATAGGCGAGTACGCGGCCGTATGCGTCGGCAACACAGCGGTCGTATTCATACTCGTCCGTCTTCTATTGGGCGGTGACATCCTGGCCGCAGAGATCGCGTTGGCCTCTCTGGTTGTACCGATCGGCTACGTGACGGTCAACCAGCGCAGCCGAGAGGAGGCCATCGAGGAGCAGCTGGACAAAGTCCTCTCCATCGTCATCAACTTGCTCCAGGCTTCGGGACGCAATCTGCGCTCTGCCCTTGGCGATCTGGTAGAGGAGGAAACACAGGGCGAGACGAGAACGCTTAGCGCTGTCCTGCCGGCGCCGCTTGGTCCCGAACTGGTGCGCCTGGTCGGCGAACTCCAGGTGACCAACCATACGCTGGCGGAAGCCTTGCGTTCAACTAGCGCGCGGGTGGCCCATCCCGCATTCGATATGTTTGTGGCCGCCGCCACCAGCGCCACCGAAGGTCAGACTTCGCAGCTACTTGGACACGTGAGGGACCACATCAGGGAGCAGCGCACTCTACGCAGCTCGATCCGTGCTGCTTTCTCGCTGGTAGTGAGCCAGATATACGTCCTGGCAGCCATTCCCGTGGCCATGCTGGCGATGTGGCGGCTCGTCAGCCCAGAGGTGGCGGACCTGATGTTTCGCAGCACTCTGGGCCAGAGCCTGGTGGTGCTGATGCTAGCCTACTCGTGGCTCGGGGTGCTCGTGGTCACCCGCCAGGGTCGTCTGGCGAACCTCATCAAGGGAGTCAAGGTGTGATTGCCGCGCACGCCCGGATACATTAGGCCGAAAGCGATTTACGGGCAAGCAATAGATCGAGAAAAAAGAAAGGAGAAAACGACATGGAAGAGCTATTCATCAAGGTGTGTATCGCCGGCCAGGACAAGTTGAGACGCGTAATGGAGCGCCTTAACCGGCAGGAGGGCCAGACGGCGGTGGAGTACGGCCTAATCGTCGGCTTCGTCGCCTTGGCGGTGGTGGCGGCCTTCACGCTGCTGGGCGGCCGCGTCCGTGACGCCATTAACGCCGTGGCCGATGCCATCAACGTCAAGCCACAGTAAGGAGGCGTCAATGAGCTATCTCTCGCTTCTCGCGCTCCTGGGGCTGTTCTACTTCCTGCCGGAGCTCGTGGCTCTGGCTAGAGGAGAGCTTCCCCTGGGGAAGGAAGCCTCCACAACTCTCGCATACCGCATGGCGTGGCCCCTTGGTCAGCGCCTGCGCTTCCATCCCTCGCCGGCCAGCGATGCGCGAGCGAGAGAGCTGCGCGACCTCCTCGACCAGGCGGGGATGCGAGGTATGTCCACCGACGCCTTCAGGGCTCGGCAGCAAGCCTCGGCTATGCTCTGGGCGGCAGCAGTTTCCTTCGTGTATCTGGTAAGCGGGATGGATGTTGGCTTCGCGGCGATCCTAGTGGGAATGGCCGCTGTTCTGGGGCATCGGCTTCCACTAATCTCTCTGAGGCGAAGGGCGGAAGCGAGAAAGCGGGAGATCTACGTGAGCTTACCTTTCTTTGCGGCGCAACTGGCGAACCGCATTATGGGCAGCGGCCGGCGCCTATCCGATGCAATGCGGGTGGTGGCGGAGGAAGGCGATGGGCCGTTGCATCAGGAGGTGGCCCACGCCTTCCGACTAATCGACCTGCAGGGATATCCGTTCGCGCAAGCGCTGCTTCACGTCGGCCGGGCCACGGGAGTGCAGGCTGTGGTCGATCTCTTCACCCTGTTAGTGTACGCCGAGAATCGGGCTGGTATGGGACTGGTGGAAACGTTACTTCGAGCGTCAAAGGAGGCTAGCGAGAACCTGCGCTACTCGCTGGAAGCGGCCAAGGGCAGGGCGGTGATTCGTGGCACGGGCATGGCCATCGCCTTCGAGATTCCACCTATCTTAATGTCGGTGTTGCTGCCGGTCGGCATAAGCCTTGGGGTGAATCTCTTGGGCATTCCGTGGTTCTAATGGCCAAGTATTGCGAACCGACACGGCTTTGGCGAGCGTGGAAGTTGGACCTACGGTAGAGGCGGTTGCAGATAGGAGAGCATTTCTTCTGGGCGGTGAAACTAGTGGTGGAGACCCGAACTAGCGTCCACCAGTGGGACAAGACCATCACGGAAAATGTGCTCTGTTCATTCTTGGGGCTGGTGCTGGCGGACGATCTACAAGGCGGAGTAAGAGCTAAGGGCTGGCAGGGGAAGGAGTGGTAACTGCTGCGGACTGCACTGGTTGGCGTGGCGGGGTAAGTCCTGCAAGCTGTGGGTGACCAGCCCTCCGCTGGTACGGCCGGTCCTTCCGTAGGAAAGATTATGATGCCAAGAACTTGCCGCTCACCGTGCCACGCTCAAAAACGCCCTTTTGCAAGGCAAACTGTAGAACGGAACGGAGTTCACCAGCGGCCGCTCAGGAACGTGACGGCCGTCGGGTTCAACGTCTCTTAGGCTGCGCTGCTCGGAAACCGGTCGGTGATCATTGCATTGAGTTTGTTGAGAGTTTGTTGGAGCGTTGCGCTGAAAACCAGCTCGACGTTCGTCGGCGAAATAGCGTCGGGCAGGCCCTGAAGCTGATGAATCCGAGGTTGGATGATCTCCTCCACCTTCAGAAGACGCTGCCCACGATCCGGCACAACTCCCGCAACGATCAATTTCGTGGAAGGTGAGATGGCGAACTTCTGCTGGTGCCCTTGCACCCGTACCGCAAATTGATTACACAAGAGCACGGCAAGAATATCCCCAAGGATCTTCTTCGGCGAGCAGGCGCGTTCTTCTATTTCGATGAGCAGTTGGGCCATTCCGTCGGGCGAGGCCACGAGCACATCGATGTCAGCCAGCCGATTGAGGTTCTTCACCGTCGTCCCAAAGAACCCTTTCGTCGCAGCGACGTTTGCATCGAGGGTCGCGTCGCCATGATCGTAATATACGAACCAGCCGCGGTGCTCAGCACTCGTCAGTAAATGTGCCGCCAATCGGCGCCCGAACTCGCGTGTCTCAAGTCCTTGCCGCATCGATTCTCCTCAAGCTGCCTAACGCTCGGCTTCAGTTGCGCCGCGAGCGGTGTCACAATTCTTCACTGGTGACGAAGCGGCCACCGGCTGCAAGCTGTTGTTAGGCCTCAATGGTTATCGAAATCATTGTAGGGTGTCCCCAGTACCAAGGCTACGTATATTTCAAGGACTGCCTGCCGCACAGGGTCCGTCTCCTCAACATATCGAATGTCCATAGCGGCCACTCGTTGTTTCGCTTGGTCGAAGGCGGGACCGAATATCGGATCTTTCACTAGCTCCGCCCTGGAGCCGCTCGTCGCGTATGTGGCATTCAATCGACCAGTATCCTGGCGGGCAATTCTAAATGCGAAGGTCGCCGTAAAATGGGTGCCGCTTGGACGGCAATGTCCTTGAAGCCGCTCTCGAATGGAATTGGTTCGGCCGACATAGAGATGTCTATCCCCTTCGGAAAAAAGGTAAATGCCTCTTGGAGGCATGCTCCTCGGGAGACTTGCGAACTTGACCGGAGCTATCTGCAAGAGCGCTCGATATTTTGGCTCAAGCGCTTCTATGACCTTACCCTCGACCATGATGGACATGGGACCGGCCGAGGAGCACGCCAAGACGAAGATGTCGTTCTGTGAGGCACGCAGACCGCCGGGAAGAGGCGCCTTGAACTCCGGCACCGCGAGGACCTGTATGAGATTCGCCAGCAATGGGTCAGCGGTCTGGCGGGATGCCTGAGCGACTTCCAGAGGGAAACCGTCGGCCGCCTCCCTGCAGTATGCGAGCGTGCGGGCAGAGTAGCCCGATCGCCAATGCTTCACAGGGTCAGCAAGGAGAGCTTGCCAGTCCTCCGGACCTGAGGTGAACGCCAGAATACGAGTCATGCTCCTCCCTGTAGACCCAACGACCCACGCCTCAGCCGGGCGGAGCGTAGCGCAGCGCGTTTAGACCGATGTGAACGTGCCTCGTCCGCACAAATTTTCCGGAGTGCCTTGATCTCCTGCCGATATGGATTGGGCCAGCCTTTGAGATTCAGCAACGGTTGTATGCAGCTGATGAGATCCGCTTCGAGTGGCCTAGGGTTGCCAACAATAAACACGCTGACTTCCAGATTCCGACGCATCCATTCCGTGAGGCTATCTTCGCCGTCCCTCACGAAGCGGTAGCAGCGCACGTTGGATTCTGAAGGCTCTGAACTCCGAGGGACAGCCGATAGGTTGAGGCAGCGCTTCAGGATCGCCCCAAGAGACCGTCGCAGCGTAGAAAATCCCGTCTTCTCCGAGTCAAAATGGATCTTCAAGTCCCGTTGGGCGAGGTCGGAGGACCGACCCACATATATGAGTCCATCTCGGCCTGGCTCGAATGGCTTGAGGGATGATAAGTCTTTCAGGAACAACGCATACACGCCTGGGGCCGAAGTAACACGCAACTCGTGGACAGGCGCACGCGTGTCGCGAAGGTGCTTTTTAGCGGTGATAACGTCGATCTCCATGGGACCTCGCACTGGATATCACGTGTCGCCCTCCTCCAGCAGTCGCCGTTGCTCGTCAATGTAGCGCTGGAGGTCCTCGGGCTTTGGCAGTTCGAGCTGGTATTTGGAGACGAAGAGCCGGTTGTCGAGGCCGGCCAGGGCATATTCCACCAGGGCGTGGTTCTTGCCCGTGCACAGCAGGATGCCGACAGGCGGCTGGTCGCCAGGGGTCATTTCATTGGCGCGGTAGTAACTGACGTAGGTGTTGAGCTGGCCCAGATGTTCGTGGCTGAATGCGTCCACCTTCAGTTCCACCAGCACGTGGCACTTGAGCACGCGGTGGTAGAACACGAGGTCTACGAAAAAGGCCTCTTCTCCAATGAGCAGGCGCTTCTGCCGCGCCTCTAAGCAGAAACCGTGGCCAAGTTCCAAGAGGAACGCTTCGAGCTTCGCCAGTAACGCTGCCTCCAGCGCTGATTCCGGCAGCACTTCCTGCGGGCGCAGTCCCAGGAACTCGAACACGTAGGGGTCGCGGATGGCGAGGGCAGGCGTCTGAGCTTCGGCGTCCGCGTTCGCAAGGCGCGAGAGCGCCTCTTTGTCGCGCGAAAGGCCTGAGCGCTCGAAGTAGAGACTGCCGATCTGGCGTCTGAGCTCGCGCACCGACCAGCCGCCTTTGACGCACTCGACTTCGTAGAAAGCGCGCTTGAGTGGATCGCCTATCTGGATGAGCTGTTCTAAGTGCGTGTAAGAAAGGCGTTCCACCAGCAACCTGCCGCTTAAGCCAGATTGTCCTGTCGCCGCCTGGAAAATCTCTCCGCCCGAGGGCTCGCTGGAGGTGGCCACTGGTAAGAGCGCTTTGCCGCGTGCTGCACCCTTTTTCGGGCGATGGGCTGATTCAGGAGTCGCCGCCTCCCGAATGCCGGCTACTAGCGGAAGAAATCGCCCCGCGAATTCGGGAGTCAGTGACTCCCGAATTTTGGGATAGGCCAGGTAGAGCGTCCGGTAGCGGCGCAGTTCCCGTTCGTCGGTCCGCGGAAGACTGTAGGCTTTAAGTCGCTCAGCCAGCGTAGGCAAAAGCTTCTCTCCGTAGGCAGCTCGATCCTCTCCCCGCTGCTCAAACTCCACGATGTAAGTTCCAATCAACCAGTTGCGCAGGGTGAGCGCTACATTGACCGCCTTGACCGCCGTACTCTGGGTCTGGCAGTGAATGTCGGCAATGGCTTGCACAAGTGCGTCGAAGTTCATCCTGCGTCCTTTCCGAGCAACTGTCGAATGTCTCCCAATATCTCCACGATCCGACGCTCTTAGGCGAGAATATCGGCCACATTCAGGTATTACGTCGATGGAACGGCTGTCAGCCACTCGGTTTTTTCACTTGGCCTTCTCTGGAGATGTCGATGAAGCTTGTGCACCAGATATAGCATGCTCAATAGCGAGGAGTCAAGCGTGGTTTCCTCGTGCCTCGTGGTAGCATACCGATGATCGCGGAAATGTTTTTGACGTCCTTTTCGCGATCCATATCTGCGCCACCCAGCCTTAAGCCACTTGGGTCAGCGCGACCTCAATACCTGAAACCGGCCGAAGCAGTCTTCCCGAGTGCCTATCAAGCCTCACAAGACCGAGATTCCAGAGCACTTGAGTTGCGGCTGTTCCTTCCTGCATCAGCGATTGTCAACTGATTGGGCACAACTTGCGCCCAACGGATTGTTGCCTTGACCTCTTGAGGGTATTCTTCCAGTGTTGGGGCAGAGGGTTTCCCCACAGCGTAAGGCCTACCAGTGAGATCGCGCAGCCATCAGATGTTTATGTGAGAAACCAGAGCCCGAAAGCCTGGTTACCTGACTTATAAAAGTAGACACGGAAGGGAATCGTGAGCATAAGCGACGTTTTCTCCAAAGCGGTCAATAATGCGGGGGATAGTCGGGGCCAAGCTGTGGTTGAGACAGCCTTAGCGTTACCTGTCCTGGTGCTGATTCTCTTCGGTACCTTGGGCATCGGGCTGGGCGCCCTGGGCAACACGGTGGCCTACGCCGCCTCCTCTTACAGCGCTTGGGAAGGAAGCAGCCTCTACCGCCAGGCGCTGCCTGCGGATTTCTCGGCCGTGGTTGGCATCAGGGACAAGTCGTCATTGCACCAGCTGACCGAGGCCCGCTGGGAGGAAGGTCGCTGGGTGCTTGGAGGGAACTCGCGAATGGAGCAGCAAACCGTGGCTGCAGCCCAAGGGTGGCTATCGCCACTCGGCGGGCTCGTGAGGCATACCCGGATCACAGTGCGGACCTGGAGAACGGTGGAGATTCCAGGAGGGGATCTGCGTCGGGGCTACGTGCGCTATCTCCTGGAGAGCCGCGTCGAGTTCGACCTGCCTGGCTTTAACTTGCCGGGGATGCCACAGAGGATATCGCAGGCGACGGTGACTCGGGTCAAGGAGGTGGGGCCGTATGGCTCGTTCTGAGACCTTGGATCTGTGGCGGCGAGCGATGGTAGCGATTGCCGAGAGGCGGGGCCAGGCCCTGGTAGAGACCGCGCTGACGCTCTCGGCTCTGTTGATGGTGCTTCTGGCCGGGGTCGACGTCTACCTCTACGCTTGGGATAACTGGCGAGTCCAGGAGGTAGCGCGGGAGGCCGCGGCCGCCGCGGTGGATGCGCCGTCCGAGGATACGGCCAGGGCGTGGCTGGCGGAGAGAGTGGGAGACGAGGTGCGGGCGAAGGCGCTGGGAACAACCCTGGAGCGCGTGGAGCTGACGCTTCCCGAGGGAAAGGGCTACGCCCCGGGACGGACAGTCCAGGTCGTCGTCGAGGGCACGCATCGCTTTCAGTTTGGATTGCGGCCCCTCCTGGAGCAGGCGCCGGTGCGAGCGGTAGCGGCGGGACTCGTCAGGAGGAACAGAAATTGGGAGTGAGCGAACGTCGGACAGCCCTCGCCGATCAGCGTGGACAGCTGCTTCCGCTGTACGCGATGCTGATGCCCGTGGCGGTGCTGGTAGTGGCGATCCTCGTTTGATTGTAAAAAGACTTGAAAGTGTAGGTTCACCGTCCTGTTTGATCTTTCTGCCATTATTACTTGACACGTTGCACGACGCGATAGAGGACCATTTGGGAGCGTCCTGGATTTCGGAAACGGTTCTCCTCTCTTGTCTTCTTGGTTCAAGAAGGGTCCCACCAAAGCTGAATTCCACCACATGGTCTGGCGACGATTTGCGTTTTTCAAAAACCACAACGGCGGATGAGACCAATGCGTCGTCAAACTGAACGTCGGCAGGATCAAACCGGTGGATTCGTCTTAGGACGACGTTGGAACACAGGTACCTTTTTAGACCCGCTCCATAATTCACATCCATGAACTCAGATGGAATTAACCAGACGGATATTGCGTCTGCAGCAAGCCAAGTGTCGCAGAGCAACATGAAATAGCAGTAAAGGCCAGCCAATCCATTCAAGGCTATCCCGGTGCGGGCTGCACACTCGGACTTTAAGAAAGTCTTCTGCTCTTGACTTAGATGATGGTGTCGTACATAAGGAGGATTGCTAACCAAGAGGTTGGCCTTCTGGCTTTCAGATATTGGGGGGGATAGCTTCGCAAAGTCTGCTTCAATAACCTGTAAGCCTGTGGACTCCCAAAGCATTGTCGCCGCTTGGGCGAATGCGCTGTCTATTTCAACCCCCGTAGCCGACTCGATGGCCTCAGCAGGAAAAACGTGTCGCAATGCCGAGAAGAAGGAACCGGTCCCTAATGCTGGGTCGAGAAAGCGGACCTTCCCTCTCTTGTCACCCCACAGGGAGTAGGAGGACGCTAAGATATCTTGCGCCAAGATCGGGGGCGTAGCGAATTGTCCCATTCTATTGCGATCTTTAGCGCTTTTCAGAGAGTCTAGGCTCGTTTGAAGCTCAAGCCGTTTTCTCTCGATGTCGTGATGATGGACAAGCAAGTTAGTCATACTCCGAATTGGGTGAGATCGTCAATACGATGTTCCCATACCCAGTCAATGCCCTCAGCGGCTTCATAGCCCAGATAACCGCTATCAAAGTAACCGCAAAGAAAAAGGATGAACCGGATTTCTGGCCCATAGGTCTTTTTCAACTGGGTAATCTTCATCGCCTCTTCTTTACGACGTTTATTTACGTTAGTATAATCGCCTGCCGATTTGGCCTCGATAAGCAAGGGAAGATTAGTAGCGGCATTGTCCGTACGGGCTGTTTGGACAACGACGTCCACTGGGATATTACTGATCTCTGCATAGGAAACTAAGCATGATATCCAGCCTGTCGAAAACAAGCGAGAATAACGTTGTGTTTGTGGCGCAGCCGAGCAACGGCCCGGTGCAATTCGTCGCGCAACCCCGGAAGGTC
>JAMCWX010000006.1 GCA_023480885.1 Chloroflexota bacterium
GGCTATTCGCATCCATCGTGCACCACGACCACGTTTCTCAGCTTGTCTCTTCGCTGTCTGTCGTTTTGCTGGACGGTTTCGTTTGCTCAATGTGGGGGTCAACACCTCATCTGGAGGATGCGCGAGCGACGGCTGAAATCTACAGACTAGGTTAACACCGTATGCTTAAAGGAGTCTGAGAATGAGTTGAGAGTTGGCATTTGTTCTTGGGGGTGTCTGCCTATGAACAGCCCCATAATCGCCGAGAACACCGTAGCTACGTTCGGTCGTACGCCGTTTTCACTCATCCGATTCGACTCTCGTGCTCGTTTCGCAATTGCGTATAGACGGATTTATAGCCTCGGGACCATGGCCTTTTCTACACTTTCGAGATAAGCAATGGAACCCTTTGAAGCCAGCTCGTAAGGTGCGCTGTTTGGCCAGCTCTCCTTTATTTGCCCTGTCATTAAGGGCAGACGAACTCTGAAGTTACTTCCTTTGCCCAAGGAGCTCTCAGCATCGATGTCGCCGCCGTGTTGCTCGACTATCCATTTGGCGATGGCGAGACCCAATCCCGTGCCGGCAGCGTCCCGAACTCGGGCCTTATCTGCTCGATAGAACCGGTCAAATATGTGGGGCAAATCCTCCGCTGAAATCCCTATACCTGTGTCCGCCACTTCCAAAATGGCAGCGGTTCTATCCTTACACAACGATAGTCTCACTTCACCTTCAGAAGGCGTATACCTGATAGCATTGTCGACCAATACCCAGATCAGTTGCTTAAGACGGTCCGAATCGCCCTTCAGCGAAACCTGATCGACCTCGTCGATCATCAGCCTAATTCCCTTAGCTCGTAGCTTTGCTTCTCCAAAAACCTCCAACAACAGACGATCCAATTCTACCATCCTCTTTTGTAGCTTCTGACCGGCGTCAGCTCGCGCGAGCGAAAGTAGATCGGCAACCAAGCGCGCCATACGATCCGCCTCTTTAGCCGCAGCCTCGACCAGTTCGTCTCGTTCTCCATCCGAAAGGTTATTCCCTATGCGGTCGAGTAGCTCCAGGTTCGCTCTTACCGTGGTTAGAGGCGCTCGCAACTCGTGGGAAGCATCGGCGATGAACTGCTGCTGCCCAGCGTATGCTTGCTCTAGGCTCGCCAGCATCTCGTTGAATGTGATCCCCAACTGCCCCAGCTCATCTCGCGAGCCGGTATCTTCGATCCTGCGCGAGAATCCCCGTGAGAGGGCGATGGCCCGCGCAGTTCGGGTAATGGTCGCAATGGGCTTCAGCGCGCCGCCCGCTACTGCCCAGGCAGTCCCTCCGGCGAGCAATAGAGAGAACAGCCCTACACCGATCAATCCTAGGCGCAAGCGATGCAGGACAGCATAAGACTCGCCATTCGACCGTCCGACCTGGACGAAGCCAATAGTCTTTCCATCCAGCACCAGTGGCTGGATGTAGACCCGTACCTGGTCGTCTCCAACGGCAGCAGTGTAGTAAACACCTTGGCCGGCCCAGGCAGCCGAAATCGCTTGATCGTTCTCGGGAAGCGCCTGTCCCCCAAGATTGTCCGATCGTGCCACGACTTTCCCGTCCGGCTGAACCACCTGCACGTAGACGCCCGGCGACTCGAAAGCATCGATCCGGGGAAGCTCGACGTGGTCGAGCGTCGGCGGCGCCCGCTCATCGACACGGATGGTGCTAACGATGTGGCGCGCCCGAGTGGATATAGCCTCATCTAACTCACCAATAAGATGCTGAGCCATAAGATAGTATAGCAGGAGACTAAAAACGACGAGCGTTACGCCCAGAACCGCCGTATACCACAGCGCGAGTCTCAGACGAATGGACATTAGGATTTACTCCCGATCACGCAGAACGTACCCTGCGCCGCGCACTGTTTGAATGAGTCGTCTCTCACCCTTCTCCTCAAGTTTATTACGCAGATAGCGTACGTAGACCTCGAGGATATTGTAATTGCCTTCGAAATCATAGCCCCAAACCTTTTCCATGATCAAGTCTCGCGTAAGCACCCGTTCAGAATTGCGAACAAGCAGGAGTAGCAATTCATACTCAGTCGTCGTAAGCTCGATCTCTCGCTCCCCGCGCTTTGCGCTTCGTGATGCAGTGTCCAGAGCTAGGTCCTCGTACCGTAGTACCTCATCATCCTCAGGCTCGCGGCGGCGCAGCAGCGCTCGCACTCTCGCGAGCAGAACCTCGAAAACGAAAGGTTTGACGATATAGTCATCAGCTCCAGTTTCTAGGCCCAGGACTTGATCTGAGACGGTATCTTTGGCAGTAAGCATTAAAATTGGAACCCGCTGATCGACAGTTCGCAACCGACGGCAGACCTCCAAGCCGTCGATTCCCGGCATCATTATATCCAGCACCACTACATCAGGAGGTTGCACTCGCGCCCTCTCCAAACCTTGCTTGCCGTCACTAGCCACATCCACCAGATAGCCCTCATACCCCAGGCCACGTCTCAGGACACCCGTGATGCTGCTATCATCGTCGATAACCAGAATACGTTCCTTCATGTCCTCTACTCCATCACAGACCAGTAATTACTTCACCGCTGTCTGACCCCAGTCCCTTGTGTTTTCCACGCATTAAGTGCTACTCTGGGCCAGGAGAGACTAGTTGATAATGTTCAGCGCATCACGAAGAAAGGCATCTTCGTTGGCAACTGGCATCGCCAACCAGATCACCTTGTTGCCTTTTTGATAGAAATAATGGTTCTGGCCCAGACCTGTAGCCGAATAGAGCTTCTGGCCATCGATTTCTTTGTTACGCAAATCGCGGAAGGGACCATTGGCCACGCTTATGCGGCTAGCCATTGCTCTCATAAGTCCCACTGCCACCTGATCGTCCGTCGTTTCACCAACCCACACTGTGCCTCTTGCCTGATAGTGCCCCACCCATCCACCGACGATTCCCACGCCTTGACCGTGCAGCTCCGACATGTCGTCGATGGCTTCCTGCCCCGTGAGAACATTCAATAGGCTCTGGCCGCCAATCTTCCGCGGAATGTCAGCAAGCTGCGATGACTTGGTCGAAGCCGAGGTCGACGTTGCAACGTTCTCAGTCGACACAGAGGGCATTTCAGGAGGTGCTGGGGCGTACAGCGAACGAATGAGCGCGACCACGATTACCAATGCGAAGAAAGCTTGAGCCAAGAGTATGACCTTTCGTCTCGATCCGTCGGAAGAACGGTCACCATTGGCGGAAGGGATCACATCGCCGCCATTCAT
Organism: Chloroflexota bacterium; assembly: GCA_023480885.1. Lineage (GTDB taxonomy): Bacteria > Chloroflexota > UBA6077 > FW602-bin22 > JACPRP01 > JAMCWX01. The sequence goes on from JAMCWX010000006.1 coordinate 3,231, forward strand.
TTCGAGCCTCCCGAACACTCCCTGATTTGCCAGATTTGTTACAACCATTCTTTTCATAAAATACCACCTGCACATTAAGCCTTGGTTAGGAGAACCTTAGTGCAAGCTTAGAAGTATTATCTCATCGGATCACCCGTTCCCCCTACTGAGTCACGACTGGATAACGATGGGCGACGGGAACAATCGGCCGCGTGACACTAACGTGTTGCACCAGCATCAGGTATGGCAAGCGCCTCTTCGGAAGCGACATTAGTCTCGGTGAGGACGTTCTTCAGCGCCTCCATTTCCCTCTGCAGCCGTTTCTGGCGGGACGCAATCGTATGAAGGTAACCAAAAGACAGCAGCCAAATCACCGCGTAGGCCGCGAAAACGTACACCAAGTTCTCCGAACCCATGGTAACACCACCTCCCATTTACGCCACACGTTGCTTGAGCGCTTCAAGCTCGTGGCCAACGTTTTCCAGCGATATCCGCTGTATCAATAGATAGAGGTAGAACAACGTAAAAGCTACGAGCGCTATCAGCAGCGCCGCTAGCATTGATGGTGCGATGCGTATCTCGTCTATTGTGAACACGATTGGATGCACCGTTCGCCACCAGCGTATCGACATGAACACAATAGGCACGTCGACGAACCCCACGATCCCGAATACCGCGGCCACCCGCGCCCGCTGCGATTCTTCCTCAATCATCCGCCTCAACATCAGGTAAGCGGCATAGATCAGCCAAAGGACAAGTGTCGTCGTCAGGCGAGGCTCCCAAGTCCACCACGTCCCCCACGCGGGCTTACCCCAGATGGAGCCCGTGATTAGAGCGATGGCACAAAATACAACACCGATCTCGGCTGAACTGAGAGCCAGCGTATCCCAACGCCTTTCCCTCGTCCTCAGATACATAATCCCGCCGACGAAGACGACCAAGAACGACAGGAAAGCCACCCACGCCGAGGGGACGTGGAAATAGAATATCCGATACACAACCCCCATCGTCTTCTCATTGGGAGCGTATATGAACGCCGCGTAAAGCCCCGTCACTATGCCAACCAGGGATAGCCAAAACAGTGCGCTTGTCAAGCGACTGCTGTCTAAAAAGCGAGTACGATTCATGATTCTAATACCCTCACATCGAAGAGCCTTCGACCTGACCCTCGTTTGCCCCTTCCCGCGGCTGCCGCTGCAAGGCAGCAAATACAGGCTCCCAGAAGGAGAGGAGATTTCGTCCCTACCCTTCGACGACGTATTCGAAGCTCAGAAACGATACCACCAGAAAAATCACGTCGAACGCCAACATTAGATTGATCCACGGCATGCTCTGATCGAATGAAACGCCGTCGAATATCTGCGCCGTCGACTTCACCGCCGCGATCACAATCGGAATGAGCACAGGAAAGAAGAGTATCGGCAACATCACCTCGCGCGCCTTCGTGTTCACCGAGATAGCCGAGAAAAGCGTTCCCACCCCCGCGAAGCCGACTGTACCCAGGAGAATGACCAGTAACAGCGATGGCATCAGCACCGGCAAATTGAAGAACACGGCGAACATCGGCAAAGCGATGGCCTCCATTAGCAGCATGAACGCCAGGTTACCCAGTGCCTTGCCCGCGTAGATCGCGCTCCTGTCCACGGGGCACAGCATCAGTCCCTCCAGACAGCCGTGATCCTTTTCCTTGATGAACGACCGGTTGAGCCCCAGCACTCCAGCGAAAGTGAACGCCACCCACAACACGCCCGGCGCGATCAGCCCTACACGCTCGTCCCCACGAAGCTGAAAGGCAAAATTGAAGATCACGATCGCCAACAGCGCAAAGACGAACATCGAGCTGAGAGTCTCCTTGGTCCTTAGCTCACAGACGACATCCTTCCAAACGATCCATAGCGCCTTCTTCACACCGTCCATTAGCGCTGCACCTCGGTCAATCGATAGTACAGCTCGCGGAACCCTTCCAGGACAACAGAACTTCGCTCCTCCGTATGGACGATTCTGCCGTTCACCAATACCGCAATGCGGTCGCACACGCTCAAACCAAGCTCCAGGTTGTGCGTGGTCATTATGACCGTGCGCCGGCCTCCATCTACACCCTCGATTACGGCCCTCAGCATACCAGCGGCCTGCTGATCGAGGCCGGTGTCCGGCTCGTCCAGCAGCATCACCGGCGGGTCGTGAACGGCCGCACGGGCAATCGACACCCGCTGCTGCAAGCCGCGCGAGAGCGTCCCGACCTGGTCGTGAAGCCGATGCAGCAGCCCCAGCTTCCCGGCCAGCAGCCGCACTCGCTCCTCCAGGTCGGGTACGTCGTACATTTTGCCGTAGAACTTTACGTTCTCTTCGACCGTGAGATCGTCATAGAGATACGGCTGGTGAGAGATCACGCCAATTCGCCGCCGCACCTCCACCGCTTCCCGCGTTATGTCGAAGCCCGCCACGCGCGCCGTCCCTGCCAGCGGCCTGCTGATCGTCGCCAGTATCTTCAACAGGGTCGTCTTCCCCGCTCCGTTGGGGCCTACAATCGTCACCTTCTCGCCCGCTTTCACCTGCAAACGTATGCCCTTCAGCACGGCATGGCTACCGTAATCCTTCGTTACGCCGCTAACCTCAACTGCGAGGTCGGCAGTATCGCCGATCCCCGTCTCGGTCGCGGTTGATTCGACCGCAGGCGACTTTGAGGGCCCCACTGCTTGCAGCATTACTTCCGACCCTCCGCAAGCAATTTCTGCCCACATTTTGCGCAAAAAGCGGGCGAGAAGGTGACGATTGTGCCGCAATTGGGACATCCCGATCCACCGGAGGGGTTTCCGCAGGCTGCGCAAAACCTATCGCCTGTCGCCAGCGGCGTTCCACACGAAGAACAATGCTTCAATCCCCCTTGCTTCCGCGGCTTCGCGGCCCCGGCCACAACTGTCTCTTCCACCACTTCGTTCGGCTTGGCGACCACCTCCTGCACCATCTCGTCCTCTTGTTTCAACAGTGCTAGCGCCTTAAGCCTGTATCGATCCCGCAGCTCCTGATAATCAGTCTCCGATAGATTACCCATGGCGTGATCGAAATCTAGCTCGGCAATCGCTTCCAGCGTGGACTCCTTCTGCGCCACCACTTCGCCCAGCCTGGTCTCCTTGGGTTCGGGCTCCTCTTCCTCGATCCTCGGCGGCTGCAACAACGGGTAGCCAACGTAAGTGATCACCAGTCCCGCAAGCAAAATCGCTACCAGTGTCTCCATATATCAATCTCCCCTATCATCAACATCGACGACTCCGCTTAAGTGCATTACCGTTCGAAGTCTTTCAGTTCCTCGCGCAGCCTTTCGTCATATGCATCCAGCCCCGCAATCGATTCCACGTTCACCGGCACATGCTCCGCTTGTCCCCGCACGATGAACCATCGCGTCAGCACGAAGTACACGATGCCCGCCCCAATTACGAGGGCGACGAATGGGAATATCCAGGCCGTCAGGTTGAACCCTTCCTTCGTAGGCGCCGACAGAACAGTCTCGCCGTATTGCCCGACGAAATAATCTATGATCTGCTGCTTGCTCTGTCCCTCGCCAAGTTTGGTACGGATCACGTCGTTCATCTGTCCTGCCGTCGAGCAGTCGCAGTTGTACACGATCATGGTGCAACCGCATTGGCACATCAGCTCCTTCGAGATATCTTCAACCGATTCCGCCGCTACCGGCAGCGCTGTAACACCAATCGCTAGAACTAGCGCGATAAAAGCGATTAGCCTTCGCATCTAAGCGCCTCCTGCTCGATATCGGGCATCGAGCCTCCGTTTCTCTCTCTCGTCTGGCCAGAAGGCGATAGCCGTGCCCAACAACATCACGGCCCCCCCAATCCAGATCCACACTACCAGCGGATTCACCAGGACTTTGAAGCTGGCCGACTGATCCTTGTCCCAACCCCCGAGGATGACGTACAGATCTTCCATCGCCGTGGTGCGGATGGCAACCTCGGTCGTGGGCTGCTCCTGCTTCGCCGTGAACAGCTTGGCCGGATAGACGTAGCCAACACGCTTCCCCCCGTTGTAGACCTCCACCGAGGCGGCCACAACGTCCTTGTCACCCCTCGGGTACTCGGAAAGCCCACCGTACTTCAGGCTGAACCTGTCCACGTTAATCATCTCGCCAGGAGTTACCGTGGCGTCCACCTCCGTCTTGAAAGCGAACGCTCCGATAATCCCCATCGCGATCATGACGATCGAGAGATGAACGATATAGCCCCCGTAGCGCGGCTTGTTGTGCCAGACTAGGCTGCACAGAGCGACCAAGTAGTTTTCGCCAGCAGTACGACGCCGGGCCCTGGTGCCCCGCCAAATCTCCAGGATAATCACACTGACCACGAAAACGCAGAGGGAAACGGCGATGAGAGCATAGATATCTCGAAGGCCAAGCACATAGGCAATCACCGCGAAGCCAATGGTCAAAACCGTCGGATAGAGGAAGTTGCGGATCAGGTTCTCTTTCGACGCCTTACGCCAGCCAATCAATGGACAGATGCCCATAATCAACAACAACCCCAGGAATATCGGTCCATTTACCTGATTGAAAAACGGCATGCTGACAGTGATCTTCACCCCGCGCACCGCCTCCGATACCAGTGGGAAGATAACTCCCCAGAAGGTCGCTACAGCGGCTCCGAGCAAGATCAAGTTATTTAGCAAGAAGCTGCTCTCCCGGGACATCATCGAATCGAGCTCGTTCTCGGATCTCAAGTAAGGCAGACGATCGATTAATAAACCGACCGATAGCACTAACGCCATGGCGATGAACGCCAGGAAGAAAGGCCCTAGATTGGACTGGCCAAAGGAGTGGACCGACGAAAGGATGCCACTGCGGGTCAGGAAAGTGCCAAATATGGTTAGCGCATAGGTAACAATTATCAGCACCATGTTCCAGACCTTGAGCATGCCACGGCGCTGCTGGATCATAACCGAGTGCAAGTAGGCCGTGCCAGTAAGCCAGGGCATAAACGAAGCATTCTCAACAGGATCCCACGCCCAGAAGCCACCCCAGCCCAATTCGACGTAAGCCCATTGGGCACCGAAGAAGTTGCCCAGGCTCAAGAAGAACCAGGCAAAAAGCGTCCAACGCCGCGTGCTTCTGATCCACTCGTCGTCCACCTTGCCCGTTATTAGCGCGGCCATCGCGAAGGCGAAGGGAATCGCGAAGCCAACGTAGCCAAGATACGTGGTCGGCGGGTGGAAGAACATCCCCATGTTCTGTAGCAGCGGGTTCAGACCCTGGCCATCGGCCGGAGCCGAGGGCAAGCGAAGGAAGGGGGGCGTCACCATGGTCAACAGCATCAAGAAGAAGGTGGTGGTGGCCATCAGAATAGCCATCACGAACGGCATTAACTCTCGATGCTTGGTGCGGTTCTGCACCAGGACGATCACGGCGAAGATCGAGAGCAGCCAGCCCCAAAACAGCAGCGAGCCCTCTTGGCCCGCCCAGAATGCCGATAAGGTGTAAGGCAGCGAGAGTGCCCTATCAGTGTATTGTGCGACGTAGCTCACCCCAAAATCACGACTTACCAAAGCATATATCATCACCAGCGAGGCCAGGGTGAAAAGGCCACAGACGGCGTAGACAGCTCGACGCCCAGCCTCCAGCAATTCGGAGTATCCCTGGACCTTGCCCACGATGAAGGATATCGCCGAGAAGCCCGCCGCGATGAAGGCGATGAGCAGTGCTGCATATCCAATGTCAGTGTATCCAAAACTCATTGGAGTTTTCCTCTCCCAAATTACTACAGCTCGGGCACGTACTTCGAAGGACATTTCGCCAATAGCGATGTCGCTTCGAAAACCCCCGCGGCCGTGTATTTCCCCTCGATTACCACGTCAACCCCCGGCTTGAAAGCATCGGGGACTACGCCCTTGTAGACGACGGGGAAGGTAGTCGTGTTATCCGTCACCTCGAACTTGAGGATCATATTCTTGCCATCGAAGTTCACAGGGCCGTCCACCACGGTGCCGCCGACGCGTATCACCTGCCCTTCCAAGGATTGCGCCTGATTCTTCACCTCCGTCGGCGTCATGTAGTACACCGTGGATCCCTGCAAACTTGAATAAACAAGGTAGGCAATGGCCAGCACAACCAGCGCTCCGCCGATCAGGAACTTCCGTTGCTTGAGGAACGACGTCTTCCGCGGCGACACTGCCGATAGGGGCCTACTTCTGGCCTGACTTCCGATCATATTTGTTACCTCCAAGCTTCTGTTTTCTCAGCGGGGTTACATTCCGTCGTGCGAACCGGTCACCGCCCGCATGGCGTCGACCAGAAGCTGGTTCGCACTGCCCGTATCACCCTTGATACCGATCCAGACGAATTTCTTGCCACTCTGATAGTAGAACTGGGGCTCCTTGTCGCGCTTCACCGCGTAAACCGTCATCCCACTCACGTCTAGTTTCTTGAGATCGGTATAAGTCCCATTCTCGCCACTTTCGATCTTGTTTGTGAGATCGTCCAGCAACCTCATTACGTCATCCGCCGCGGCCTCGCCGACCCAGATATTTAGATTGGCCCCCTCGGACTCGTAGTGGGCAACATAGGCAGTCGTGATTGGCATTTCCGTCGCGTACAACTGCCGCAACTGGGGTATCGCCTGCTGATCGGTCTCGAACTGGTAGCGCACCAACTGGCCGATCTGCATCGGCACGGCCGTGGACTTCGAAAGCACGTTGCTCTGAAAGCTGTAATACATCGCTCCGACGAAAACCAGGACGATCAGCAACTGGACGTGGCGCACATGGCCCTTCTTCGCCTTGCGCGGCTTCCCGCCATCAGCCCTGACGGAAGTCGTTGCAGGGGCCGCCATAGCGCTCACGATCCCTGTCGTCGCGTCGTTCGCCGTCGCATCGTTAGCAAACCCTTCGCTCGCCATCGCGATTCCTCCCCCCACGACGCGTTACTCTAACGCACATTCTTGGAACGCGCGCCACAGCCCGCGCAGAAGTGATCGCCAGTCTCCATCGGCGTGCCACAATTCGTGCAGAACTGGCTTGCCCCCTGGACTTTAGCCGTGGCTTTCGAACGTCCGGTTTGCTTCGAGTACACCGTGGCTTTGGAGTAATTTGGTTGTCCACCGGCCCTGGGGCCATAGCCAGCCGCCCGAGGGCTAAGGCGTCCTGGTCGCCTGCTCACAACATAGAAAGCGGCGAGTCCAAACAGGGCTGATCCGCCTAGCAAGGCCCAGAGGTTCACGTTGCCTGTATCGACTGATCCTCCTGGCGCGCCCTGCTGCTTCTTGGCGACAGATGGACGGTTATCCTGCTTACTATAAGAGACATTCAATTCCACCTTCTGATCCTGGTTGAGCTTCTTATAGCTTAGCAGCGAATACTTGAAGCCATCCTTGTCTGAGTTGGATAATTGAGCCGCGGGCGTTATCGTGAAATCGCTCGAACGAAGGGGTTGCTGGATTTCCACGTCGAGCTTGTCCGTCGGATACGTGGCCGAGAAGGTATACGCCAGGTTGCGCACGGCATCACTGCCCACAGGATTGAAATAGTACTCCAGGAAGAAATGTGGAACGGGCACGCTGTAAGTCAAGACGATGTAATCACCATCCTGCTTTGTTTCATAAAGTTGGCAGAGATGCTCTCCTTTGTCGCTAATACCACAGACCTGAGAGATATCCGCGCCTTTCGGCAGACGGAAGCTGACCTCCCGCGGATACCCAGATTTGTCGGCGAATTCGCCATCGTACATCACCAACACGCGGGGCTCGTCGTATTCGGGCCAGACGGAGAGCTTCATCTGCTTCACCCGAGGGGCTTCTCCTTCCGCGAACACGTGGCCAACCATGCCTGATCTCATCATCGAAGCGATATTCGATATGCCACCGCCCCAGCTGCCGTGGACGGCGGGAGCCAATCCCAGACCGGCCAGCGAAGGAACCGCCAGCAGCGCCAATGATAGAACCACACCCAAGAGCCGTCTAGCTTTGAACATAGATACAAGTTCACCTCCAAATGTGATACCTCGTCGTCTCACCTGTAGTCTTTTGCGTTGGTTGGGGCAACTTCAGTCCCCGCGTGGCAGCTCTTTCCTTCGGATTGATTTCCATGTCCCATCCCTCGCATCATAAAGACATGGGACAAAGGACAAAGTAGCATTACGATGAATATTCCAACCGTGCTCAGAGGAATGTTGAACACTGAAGTAGCGGTTATCAGCAGCAACGGTGCCACGCAGCCGACCACCATTAGCAACATATGGTTGCGACGAATCCAATTAGTCAGTCGATCCATCGAGCTTTCTCTTCTCCTTTATTCAGCTTGCTTCCTAATCGTTATAAGGCCACAAAAGGGAACCCAACGTAGCTTCATGGCCGTTTACCCAAGATAAGCTTGACCTGTTTTCGTTCATCCTGGCGCATCACGACGAGCGAGACACTGTCACCAATCTGGTATGACATTAGAATGCTCACCATTGAGCTGTCCGGACCGAGCAGGTAACCATCAAACTGAAGAAGGACATCGTTCACTTGCAGTCCAGCCCTAGCCGACGGGCTATTGGATGCCACGGCCGTTATCAGCAATCCATTGGCGTTTTGAAGGCCAAAGTACCTGGCTGCAGCCTCTGTGACCGGCAGATAAGTGAGGCCCAAGTAAGGCATATCATTCGGTCGGCAAGCATCGGACATCGTGGGAAAAGAAGTGGTATTTTCGTTGGGATGGGTCATCGCTTGAGCTATTACCACGTCTCTCCCCTGGTATGTGTGCGCCAACGACCGTGAGAATAGTGAGAGAGGGAGTCCTGCGACTAGTCCCCCTCCCGCTACCACGAGGAGGAGAAAAAGAACTGCCATTCTCACCAGTTTTCGTTTTGATCCCGTACCCACAGGCTCTACCTCCACTCATCAAAGGCGTCCTGTCTCAAATGGCGACGGGCACATGATGCCATCCTCAACTTAAATCAAACTTAGTCCTGGATGAGGAATTGATTAGAGAGTGAAGGCTAGCCCACAAGAAAGTGAATTTGGGTTATAAGTGTAAGGGCTGCAATTGCCACGTTCTCCGATTTGCCTGTATGATAACTAAACTGCGAGCTGGAGAGAGGCAGACGAGATCTCATTCTTGGGTCAGCGGCCCGAACAAGAGGGCTACGAGTTCGCCCTGGCTCATCCGGAGATAATCGAGTACATCGCTTGTTACTGTGGCTGTGGCCTGGCTGTCAAACACAAGGGCAATCTGGATTGCTACATACGCGGTGTGAACGCTGACGGTGCCGTGGTGTTTGACAATCACGCCGTTTCCTGCGGTATCTGCCTGAATATAACTCTGGACGCGAAGCGTGTCGGTTCCGAGGTCAACTCGCTCAAGGAAATTCGTGGCTGTATTGACGAGAGATACTGGCAAATTGGGCCAGGCACAAGCACTCCAGAGCCCCCCTCAAGACCGTGCAGTTCACGGTCGAGCGCACAGGTGTCTTCAAGTTCACCGCAACATTCTGTGCAGCCACGAACATGGGGCGATGAACGGGAGGATAGTGGTCGAGAAGAAATGAGTCAGATGTGTTGGACAATCATCGCCCATTGAGCAGACTCTACGGTGGGAACGTAGCCCGTACGCGCAAAGTTTTGCTCGGCTCAACTGGATCGTTGCTATTCACAACCAGGTTGAAAAGGTGAGGCCCGCCCATGCCTTCGTGCATGGAAAAGACTATTGCTACGCCACTCGATGCGCCAGGATTCACCGTCGTAGGACCTACGACCGGATTGGGTGGTCAGCAGCCTTCACCAACCTCAACCTGAACCTTTGAAATCGTCAGCGGTTCATCGCCAATGTTCTTGAACTCGAAAGGGGCTTGAACGACATCATTGAAACTCACGTCCCCAAAATCGATCTCCTCGTTGGTGAACGCTATCCTGGGTCCTTTCCCAACAGCCACTACAGTCGGTGCGGGAACGATCTTCTTGGGGTCGGCCACCTTTTGCGCCTTCGGAACCGAGTTCGCGGCTGGAGTTGGAGTGGCAGGGGACGCCGATTTAGCTGCTGCCACCGAAATTGGAATCTGAGTTCTCGACAATGGCTCTCACCCCCTAAAATATCGAGTTCTCTCAGAAAGTCCGACGCCTTTTGTGATGCGGACTTTCTCGACAGGGATGAAATAGTTCACCCCACCACCTCTTTGAAGTCGTGCAGATGCTCGACCATCTCCCAAATCGGCATCGGTGATTGCGCGCCGCGTTGCCAGTCGGGCCGATCTAACGTTCCGATGACGAGGTACTTATTGCCGATCACCTTGGGGTTGTGCTTGGCAAATAGCGCCGTGAGGAGAGCTTCAAGCTCATCTTTCTTTCTTGACTACCATCGCCGCAGCGGCCGCTTTCTCGGCCAACATTATCAGGATTTCGTACGGTTCGCTGACCGTATCCAGGTATTTCTTCTGGATCTAGGGCTCCAGTTCTCTGAACATTACAGCGGTGAAAGGCATTGCCGAGGAAACCGGTCGGCCGTATATCTATCTTGAACCGGCTATCACTAAGAAAAAGGGTCAATCCAAGGAGGAGTTTGCCAACTCGATCGCGGCCAAGGATAGGGTAACGGAGGGTCTCGTCTGCGTCCTGGCTACCGTAGAAGCTTGCCGTTCCTTTGGCGTGCGCAAGAATCATAAAACCCATAAGGCCCGTATCCTTCCTTTGATCCCAAGTGTCAACAAATCTAGCGCAGCGGCTCAAGTCAGCAATATCCTTGTATAGCTACCCAATTGCGTCTGTAGCACCTGCCAGGACGTGCATCCTCCCAGGAAGCTCGTACAATCTTTTACAATCCGGCATAACATCCCGAGCACTACAACGGCCTTCAGCGCCATTTGCTCAAATGGTCCATAGTGCTTGCGATAAAAGTATGCCTGGCTGCGATAGAACTGGATCGACATCTTCTGTTTAACCGCACTAGTGCTTTGCTGGCCATGATGGATTACCGAGAATTCAGGCGTGTAAACAATCTTGTGGCCGGAAAGCTTAAGTCTGTAACACAAATCAGTTTCTTCAAAGTACATGTAGAAGTTCTCGTCCATGCCACCAAGCTCCTCAAGTATTTGACGGCGTACCATGAAGCATGCCCCGAGGACGTGTTCTGGTTCAAATGTACGATCGAAGTAGTGCGCTGCATAGCGCCCCTTCAAAACCGAGTCGTTTGATACGATTGGAAACAGACCGAAGGTTGCCATCATCAGATTGGGGAAGCGGAAACATGAATACTGGAGCGTGCCATCACTGTTCAACATGCGGCAGGCAAACGCCGCAGCATCTGGTCGGGAATCAGCAGCATGAATTAACCCAGCCACGGCACCTGCGCAAAGCTCAGTATCTGGGTTCAGGAACAATACATATCGTCCTCTACAAGCACGAAGTCCCTGATTGTTAGCTCGTGCGAAGCCAACGTTCTCTGTATTAACGATGATCTGGACCTGCGGGAAGAACTCTCGTACCGCTTCAACTGTGCCGTCAACCGAGACGTTATCCACCAGAATCACTTCGAAGTTGAAATCCTCAGAATGCTGATGAATCGAAGTGAGACAAGATAGCAAATAATCCCTAACATTGTAGGACACTATGATTATAGAAAGGTCGACTTTAGCTTCGTCTAGCTCGAGATTCATCTCTTAGCTCTATCAGAAGAAACGGTAACATCGGCTTTAACAGCATATCTATCATCCATCGAAATCTTTCTTCATCTCTCACATATAAACGGTCAACCACGATTCCCATCACGGAGCTGCCGGCTCGCACCAAGTTTCCTACTATGCGTGAACTCTCTCGACTCTCCCTATTTCTTGCCAGATCGTATATAAGCTTCCTACGCCTATCAGCACTGCAAGTGTCAAGGCCACGGGGGATCGAAAGTTCTGCAGGCCAGTGAACGGCAGCACCCGGATCACGAGAGCAGCAAGCACCGCGATGAGCAGGCGGCGCTTGTTCTCAATGGTCCACACCAGACCGATCTCTCGGCGCACTATGATCCACACGATTACGTAGTGCAACAGGTATGTCGCCAAGAAGGCGATGCCAAGACCCTCTATCCCAAACCAAAGCATCCCAAGCCAGGAGAATGCTAGGATGTTTACGCCGGCGATGAGCTCAACAAGGAATAACGTAATACTTCCACTTTGGGCTAGAATGACGTATCCCATCGTCCAGCTCGAGAACTTAAACAGGTCTCCTATGAGAAGCCATTCCAGAACCTCAATCGTAGGGGCAAACTGAGGAGAGTAGATGACTGGTACCAGATACGGCGCTAGCGCCAGAGTACCCAGGATAATCGGCACCGCCAACAACATAACAAGTCGGTGCTGCTGGTTGACTAGATGTATGAGCTCGTCTGGTCGGTCTCTCGACGCGGAAACGCGCGGGTAGTAATCCTGGCCCATAGCTATTAGCAGAAAGCCCAGATAGCCATTCGCCACCGCAACTGCGGCGCGGTAAAAACCTACATTTTCCTGGTCAAGGGAATAGAATACCAGCAATGGCAGGGCGAGTTGCACTCCCGTTCCGACTAGCTGACTCGCCGTGTACGGCCCACCGAAGCGTAAGAGAGACCATGCCGCCTCCGTGATTGCCTGATGCGATGGTCTCGTGCACGAGAGATTCACCTCACGCCGCAGAAAGAACCACGAAGTCGCCCAGCTTACTGCGGCGCTCCCAACGATTCCCGGGGCAATGCCCTGCTCACGCCAAAGCCATATGAAGACGAGGCTGATGCCAACACCCAGCAGGCTATTGAGAATACCGATTTTCGCCAGAGCTCCCACACGGTGATGGGCGTTCAGGATGCTAGTTTGCATGCTGCCAGCCAGGTTAAAGAGGAGAGATAGCCCGATCAGCATCACGCTCACGGCGTGCTCCTGTCCACCGAGTACCAGTTGGCTGATAGGTATGCGGAATATGATTAGGGTCAGCATGGCCACGGCCCCAAGACCCCAGGACAACAGCCGGGTTGCCTGAACAAGGGCGCCTACACGGTGATGATCTTCCTGTGCCAGGGCGTGTGCGCTTTTGCGGACCAGGCCGGCCCCGATTCCCATGCCTGCGATTATGCCGGCGATTCCGGCCAAACTCGTCAGCAGCCCCAGAAAGCCAAGTCCGCCTGGACCTACCAGAACGGCCCAAGCCTTCGCCGAAACTAAGCTGATCAGAATACTAACGATCGAGCTACTGCTCAGAATAGCGGTGGACCGCAGGATCGATCTCATGAGGTACATCTCGTCTCGACTAATCGATTCGCATAACCTTGCGCGGTTGCTGCACGATAATGACTGTGGAGGTGTTTAGTGTGGCTCTTGTGATAAGGCAGAGGTTCATCGGCCATCTTTGCCTGGAGAAGTGGCCTGACGCTGCCGACAATCATAATAGGAGGCAGCTCCAGTCGGCCTGAAACCGTTCAGTACCGTCCCGACGACGTTCGCACCAACGCCTTGCATCTGCGCTACGATCTCTCGAAGCGCTTTGGACGATGTACGATTATACTCTGTCACTACAACTACCCCGTCGAAAAGCGAAGCGATGAGGGAAACATCCGCCACTGCCAACACAGGAGGCCCATCGACCAATATCATGTCAAATGCTTGCGCTAGTTCTGTCAGAACATCCCTCACCCTTGCCGAATCAAGTAGCGCGTCTGGGTTCGAGGGGGGCGGTCCGCTGGTGAGCACCATTAAACCTTCAGTCTCAGTCGATTTTAGAAAGGAGCTTGCAGGGTGCTCCCGCAATAGCGCCTGGCTGAGCCCTTTGAAGTTGGTGAGCCCGAAAGCCTTGTGTACGGAAGGGCGACTGAAGTCGGCGTCGACCAGCAATACCTTCTGCTTTGCCAGCGCCGAGACCACAGCCAGGTTTGCGGCGATCGTCGACTTCCCTTCTCCGGGATTGGCGCTGGTGAATAGCAGCGTCTTCCACGGCTTGTCGCTATGTGGGGTCCTGAGTCTTGCGCGCAGGACTCGAAAGTATTCTGCTGCCTGACGCTCCGCAGGATTCCGCATCACGATCTGTGGTACTTGACCGTTATTCCAGAATTTGAGCCTCAACTTGGGCCTGAATCTTGGAATGGCTCCAAGAACACTTACTCCGAGCTGGTGCTCCAAATGGTCCACCGTACGAATCGCCTTGTCCAGGCCCTCTGCCAGGAAGGCAATGCCGATGCCAGCGAGAAAACCTAGTATTCCCCCCAGAGCGATATTCTGCTGCACGTTCGGCTTGATTGGAACTGGGGATACTCTCGCTGGCTCTACAATGGAAGTGCTGTTCGCACGAATTGTCTCCCTGACTCGTGACTGCTCGTATTCCCTCAAGAGCATAGCGTAAGTCTCTTCCAGCGCCCTAACGTTGCTGCCCTGAGTGGAAAACGCTTCTGTGCCTGTTATCGGAGTTCGGGTCGTTGCTGCCACCTCTCGAGCGTTCATCAGTTGCTTTAAAATGTTGTCCAGTTGTTCCGCCAGCGTCTCCTGTACGCTAGTGCTCCCGACAGGGTGCTGGTTCTGGCCTAGCGCCAGAGTGGCCAACGTGGAAGCTATCCCCTGTGCTGTATCTGGGTTGGGATCCTCTGCGACTATCTTGATCAACTCGGTATTCCGAACTGCTTCCACTTTTATCTTTTGCTCTAGCCCCGATCGGGGAATATCCAATCGGCTTGCCACAGTATCCATAACTGGCGAACTCGTCAAGATCTTAATCTGGGTATTGATCACTCGATCCAAATAGAGCATCTCGGCGTAGTCTACCGTTCCGATTATAGGTGGCGATACGCGTATCGACGCGGTGGCCACATAGATCGGCGTCGTCGCAAGTGTGATTGCCGTAGCCGCGAGAATTGCTAGACAGAAGGTCAGCAGAATCACCCACCTCCGTCCGTACAGCACATCGAGGTAATCTCCAAGTTCCACCAGCGCACCTCCGTCAATGTAACTGCGTCATTAATGTGTTGAAGAGCGCTCGCATAGCTCCCTGAAGCTTACTCCGACGCCTTTGCCAACAAGGATGTGGCGGTTTGTGCTGTCGCTCGCCGCGGTCTTCGTTACCTTGCTCCTTTCTTGTGCAGAACAACTCCGACAGTCGTGGCAAGAATTCGTAGGTCCAGCCAAAGCGATTGCTTCTCCACGTAGTAGATGTCCAGTTCAGTGTTCTCGTGCATCGGCTTGTCACTTCGACCATTCACCTGCCACCATCCGGTCAGTCCTGGTGTCACAGAAAACCGGCGATACTGCCACGGCTGGTAAAACTGCTCGACAATGCACGGCTGCTCCGGTCTGGGCCCCACCAGACTCATCTCTCCCATGATGACGTTGACAAGCTGTGGCAGCTCGTCGATGCTACTCTGCCTGAGAAAGCGACCAAATCGCGTGATATTTGGATCTCCTCGCGCCACTTTCAGGCTGTACGCGGGTGCCCATTTATGCATTGTACGGAATTTCAGGATTCGAAAGGGCTTTCCGTTCTTACCCACCCTGTCCTGCAGAAACAGTATTGGACGCCCTAAATCTACCCAGACCGCGACTGCCACCATTACAAGCAAGGGGGAAAGGACAATCAGGCTTATCGAGGCGAGAACGACATCCATAAGCCGCTTCACGGCAAGATACGCTGTCCACAGGAGACTGTTGCGCCGAAGCCTGACTTCGGCTCCCCTTGATTTGGCTAGCAGCATATTTCTCTACCTGAGACGGTTTTTTTGGAACGGTAGTACCAACACCACGGAGCATTTTGCGCAATGATTTGTCTGGCGACCGACCTGCTTCGTAGGGCGGGTTTCAAGAAACCTCCCTTGCCTGCCAAAGGTCATCGCAAATTGCTCTATGGCGTGGCTGCCTGTAAATACTACATTACGCCAGTAAGGTTGGTATTACGGGTAGAAGAAGGTTAGAATGCGGTTAGTTCACTCGCCAGTGAAACGAGGTAGCCTAACCCAACTAGAAGGTAGGTGATGATCCAGTAGACATGCCAAACAACGGATATCACAGCGCTGCTGGACTGGCTAACCTTTGGAGCCTGCCCCAGGCGCTGGGTAGCGATGACCAGACCCACTATCAGCCACAAGAGGACTGTCGGCTTGGCGCCCAGCGTGATGGCATCAGTCAGTCCAAAAGTCAGATAAGCAAGCAGTCCCATCAGAAGACCAACGATTGCTGCCTGCAGAGGCGAACGCGCCCCCTCGCTCGTGCCTACCTGGCGGAATGCTCGCCAACCGGCGAGCGCTGTGCAAAGCCAGAGCCCGAGGAATGCCATAAGTCCCCCGAGGCCGAGGTCGACCGCAACCTGGAGATAGATGTTGTGGGCGTGAGGAATCCATAGGTAATGCACGCCCAGGACCGCCGGATAGCGAGCGTCTATGACGATGGGAAAAGTGTTCAACCCAATGCCCGTGAATGGGAAATCCTCGATCATAAGTATTGCGCGGTTCCAGACATCTAGCCTGAAAGCGAAAGATCTTTCGCTGGGCGTCGTGCTCGTGGCATCGATTTTCAGAATGAAGTCCTCGACGCCCGAGGCGTCGACGCTCAGCGCGATGCCGATGGCAAGTGCGGCGATTACCAGCGCTATCAGGCCAACTCGCCACCACCGCCAAATCAGCAATCCCACGACAGCCACCGCAAGTGAAATAAGGGCCGATCGGGAGGCTGTTAGCAGAAGCACGCCGAGCCCCACGAGAACTATGCCTGCCAGGATTACTCTTTGTACACGCGGCAGTGATGCACGAAGTACCAGCGAGATAGGAAGCGGCAAGAGGAACGCCAGCGTACCGGCGAGCTCATTAGGATGGAAACCCATCGTCGGCCCGACTGAGGTCTGAACTCCTCTGATTAATCGTGGGATCGAACTGTAGACCTGATTTAGCAATGGGTACTTGACTGCGTTCCACTCTGTGCCAATGAGCCCGACGAGCGAAATGGGAACGATGCTTGCGATCAGTACTCCTGCGCCAATCCAGAACTGGCGCTGACTGAAGATATTGCTCACAGTGGCGCGGCAGACGACAAGACCGAGAATGATGCCGTAGAATTTGGGCATACTTAGCGCAAGATCACTCGATTGATAGACACCTACCAGCGTCATGAGAAATGTGGCCAGTAGTGGATGATCGACAGCAGTTCCAGTAAGCCACTTCCTCGCCGCGAGGCTCTGCAACGCCCAGCCGAGGAAAAGGAGACCCAGTCCAACCAAAGGCAGGGAACTGCGAGGGAAAAGAAGAAGTGGGACAGCCGCAGCCACTAGAATTGGCTCAATTCTGGCTATCCGAAGTCGTCTAATAGGGGAACTGTGTCTCATAGTTAACTCATACCGAGCTAACAGAGAGAACAGATTACCTCCGCTCCCTCTCCGCCACTTTCAATTCGTACTTGCGAATAGGTTAACAAACGGAGCCTAAAGCTCGACAAAAACAGGACCTAGATGGCATTAAACGATGTTTAGGTCGGAGAAAAGGGAATAAGACGGCTTTCTAACCTTCTTCTCACCGATGTTCTAACCTGGCTAATATAGTATTGGAACCAAGAGGTAACACTCCGTACAGGCAGGAACCGCGCGAGAGGGATGAGAGAAACATGAGAATCCTGCTGCTCCTGGCCGAGTCCCCGCTGCCCCTCACCAATGGCGTGCGTCTGCGCACATATCACTTGCTTTCGGCGCTTGTTAGGAAGCACGAGATCTCTCTACTCAGCTTCTATCATTCGACCGAGGATATGGAAGGTCTGAAACAAATGGCAAGTCGTGTGGCTCACGTGGAGGCAGTTCGCGGCGTGGACCACGCCTCTTTCCTAGACTACGTTAGAGGTTCTATATCCCCAACGCCTTTCTACGTCGAACGGGGCAAGGGCAAGGACATGCAAGTAGCCCTGGCCCGCCAACTCGAGTCGCACGAATACGATCTGTTGTTCGTTAGTGATGTGCGAATGGCACATTACGCAATCCCTTATCGGTCGATTCCTCGGTTGATCGACGCGTGCGATGCATCTTCTCTCTCGTACCGGCGCGGGTTCTACAGGACGACGCACTTGCTCCAGCGGATCCACTTCCTGCAGCTCTGGCTGAAGATGCAGCGTTACGAGTCGAAGATGTACTCGCTGTTCGACCTTTGTACGGTCGTGTCTCCCGTCGACGCGGCCACGCTACAGAAGAATGTTTCGGGCCTCAATGTAGCCGTTGTGCCCAATGGGGTCGATTCAGGTTATTTTCGCCCCGGCGAGTGTGTGCTCGAAAGAGAGGCTAGCCTCATATTTGTGGGAAGACTGGATTATCCGCCCAACGTAGATGCCGTTCGACACTTCGTTAACCATATCTTCCCTCACGTGCGGCGACAGGTACCTTCGGCCCACTTTGTAATAGTGGGCCGAAACGGCTCGCAGGAGAGCCTCGGGCTTCGAGGTGCTGCGAACGTAGAAGTCGTTGGGGCAGTACCAGACATCAGGCCGTTCGTGTGGGAAAACACAGCATTCGTTTGCCCGCTACGGTTTGGCTCTGGCGTGAAGAACAAGGTCTTGGAAGCTATGGCGATGGCCAAGCCGGTTGTGGGCACGCCTATAGCCTGCGAAGGGCTGGATTTGGTGCCGGGCGAGCATATTATGGTTGCTTCCAGCACCGCAGATACAGTCGGATCGATCATCGATCTGTTTTCTGACAGCCAGAAGCGAGTCCAACTGGGTCTGAGAGCAAGGGAAGTGGTCGAAACTAAGTATTCATGGGCAGCGGCAGCAGATCGGCTAGATGCGCTCATAGAGGAAGTTGTTGCCCGGTGGACAAAGCTGGAGTTGCGCTATCCAGCATTCACTCCATCTCGAAAGTGGAACGTGTAAGAGGCATCTCGATGCGTGAACTGTCTACCGGACACCTGTATGTCGTCCTCGCGCTCCCCACATCTGTGATCCTTGGGTTCTTGGCGACCAGGATTTCGCCCGTATTAGCGGCCCTAGCAGTCATCATGGCTGCGTTCGCCATCCTTTTCTTTGCCAACTTACGGACCACGCTATTGGCACTCTTGGTTGTCAGGACAAACATCGACGCGTTTCACGAAATGGGATTTGTCTCGGCAGGTAACCTGGATCTGAACGCTGCTGCCATTTTGGGTGTGGCATTGGTAGGCATGGGAGTCTTCTATTGTCTGGCCAAGCGCGTGAACGTATTCAGATCGCCGGTTGCGGTGCCTTACGCCATCTTCATATCAGTGGCGTTAGTCGGAATAATGTTGACGGATTCACCCCTTCAGGGCGTTGCCGACTGGTTGCGGATGGCGAGCGTGATTATGTTCTATGTCCTCATGGTCGAGGCATTCCGAAGTCACGAGGATATCGGCAAGATACTGGTTGCTTACTTTCTGTCCAGCGCCGTACCTGGTCTCCTGGGATTGTACCAATTTGCCACCGATGGGGGCGTGTACGTCGATGGGTTCATGCGAGTGTATGGGACATTCGTGGTGCCGCCGGTGTTCGCCTTCTATCTCGTGGCTCTCTTGCCCGTGACTATGGTCGCCCTGATTCACACACATCATAAGCTCATCAAAACAGTGTTGGCTTTCTGGTTCTTGCTGATGTTTATCGACCTCTTCGCGACCTACACGCGAGGGGCTTGGATTGGGGCTTCCATTGCGCTAGGGGTTCTGGCTATCTCGCGCTATCGGCAGTTGTTGGTCTTGTTGCCCGCGTTGGCGCTTATCCTGTTCTTAGTGTATCCACAGGCTGGCGACCGACTCGCCGAACTCCACGAAGGGGAATCCAAGACTGGATACGGTGAGGCGAATACGCTGGCCTGGCGTACCAAGTTCTGGATCGAGACCGTCCTGGCAACCCCGACAGATTCAGCCTTGGTGGGTGCAGGCCTGGGTACGATCAGGCGGACGTACTACGCTGAACCCCACAACGATTACTTGAGGCTGTATATAGAAACCGGCGTTCTTGGCTTCGCTGCCTACGCCGCTGTGCTTCTGTTACTGTTTGCCAGAGCCACACAGGCATACCGAATGGCGGTCTCAACATTCCACAAGGACCTGGTCGTGGCATTCATAGCTGTCTTTCTGGCTTATGTGATTACGAGTGTCGCCGATAACATTATCCTCGGTCCGGCCTTGCAGTGGTACTTCTGGACACAGGCCGCGGTCGTTCACATCGTTCTGGAGCATTCACGCGGTCGATACCGAGCGTTGAACGACAGAATCTGGCCTGGGGACGCTCGTGAAGCAGTCTTGGAAACCAGTCTGGTAAGGGGTTGAGGCTTCTGAAGATATTAGTGGTCAATAAGTTCCTCTATAGATTCGGCGGCACTGAAAGATATCTATTCGATCAGTGTAAATTCCTGGAGCGCAGGGGGCATGAAGTGATTCCTTTCGCGATGGCCCACCCGCGCAACTGGGAGTCGCAGTATTCAAAGTACTTCGTTAGTAATGTCGAGTACGATAAGGCGCTGGCGTCTGCAAATCCTCTAGCCAAGTTTCGCATCGCCTTACGACTCTTGTACTCGCTGGAGGCAAAGGCCAAGATCTCGGCATTGATCGAGCGCACTTGCCCGGATGTGGCCCACATTCACAACATATATCACCAAATATCACCATCGATCCTGCCCGTCCTGCACCGCAAAGGCATTCCGGTTGTGCAGACCGTTCACGACTTCAAGCTTGTCTGCCCTGGCTATAGCTTTTTCGCTCAATCGAAGGTTTGTGAGATATGCAAATCTGGTAACTTCCTGAGAGCGATACAAAAGAAGTGTGTAAAGAACTCTCGGGCCGCAACAGCGCTCGCTGTGTTCGAAACGTATTTTCACAGGTGGCTGAGGATCTACGACAGGAACATTCAACTGTTCATCACGCCCAGTGCCTTCAGCCGAAACAAGCTGATCGAGTACGGCGTTGAGGTGAACAGGGTCGTCCATATCCCCCCGCCAGTAGATCTGGCAGAGTACGCTCCACGCCTTGTGGCTGGAGATTACGCGCTTTACTTTGGCCGGCTGGTCCGCTTTAAGGGCCTGATGACTCTGTTGAAGGCAATGAAGGGGCTAAGGGGCCTGTCTCTAGTTATCGCCGGCGAGGGAGAAATGAAAGACGAGATCGAAAGGACTATCGCGCACGATGGTCTGGATAACGTGAGGCTCGTCGGCTACGTCGGCGGCGATGGTCTGAAAGAGACCATTCAAAGGGCGAAGTTCGTCGTCGTCCCCTCGGAGTGCTACGAGAATGCGCCATTTGCTATTTTTGAATCGTTTGCCCTCGGCAAGGCGGTTGTAGGCAGCAGAATCGGGGGCATCCCCGAACTGATAGACGAAGGAACGGATGGACTTCTGTTCACGCCAGGTGATGTGGATGATCTGCACGGGCGCCTGGCCTATTTGCTCGACCATCCGAAAGCTTGTGCCAGTATGGGCCGAAATGGGCGCAACAAGCTGCAGATGAGATTCAGCCTAGAGAAACACTACGACCGACTGGAGAACATCTACAGCAACCTGAGGGTGGTTGCTGAAGGAAGGAAGCAAATTCTCTGCTCGCATAGTGAGGGTTAATGGCTTCTGTGCTCATCTAAATGGATCGACACAACGCGGCCATACGTAGGAGGTCCGCACATGAAGATCGCAATGATCGGGGCGAGGGGAATCGCGGCGAAGTACAGTGGAATCGAAACGCACCTCGAGGAGCTTTGCCCTCGCCTGGTCGAGCGTGGGCATAAGGTGGTCGTCTACGCTCGGCGCTATTTCACTACGTGTCAGGACTATCGTGGCGTAAAGATCGTGGCCTTGCCCACCATTCGCACGAAACACATCGAGACGTTGCTGCACACTCTCGTGGCCACCGTTCATAGCCTTCAGTCCGATGCCGATATCGTTCATTATCACGCTCAAGGGCCGGCGGTCTTCTCTCTTCTGCCTCGACTGAATCGGAAGGTGAGCGTTGTGACTTGCCACGGTTTGGATTGGCAGCGTGGCAAGTGGGGCACATTCGCCAGGTGGTGTTTGAAGGGAGGCGAACTGGCGTCGGTGGTTTTCCCTAACGCTGTGATCGTTGTCTCTCGTTCGCTTCACGACTACTACACAGGGAGATACGGCGCCACGAAGGTTCACTACATTCCCAACGGCGTTAGGAACGCGGTTCCCAGACTGCCCACTCTGTTGAAAAGCGTTGGACTTGAACCGAATCGCTACGTTCTTTTCGTTGGACGTTTGACCCCTGAAAAAGGCTGTCATTACCTCGTGGAAGCCTACCAGAATCTCGATGCAGATATGAAGCTAGTTATCGTGGGCGCCCCTGCCTACACAGATTCCTATGCCCAATCGCTTCGCGAATCCGGGAATGGTAAAGTCTTGTTTCTAGGCACCGTCTTCGGCGATCTCCTGGAAGAGCTGTACAGCAACGCTTACCTATTCGTTCTTCCCTCACTCATGGAAGGGTTGTCGATCTCCTTGCTCGAAGCTATGAGCTACGGCTGCTGCGTCTTGGCCAGCGACATTCCTCAGAATGCCGAGGTCGTGGGAGAATGCGGCTTGCTCTTTAAGGCTGGCGACGCCAGTTCTCTCTCCCACACTATCAGACGCGCCCTGGCGGAGCCCCATGCCGTGCGCCAGTTGGGGAACGCGGCCAAACAACGCGTCAGTCTCTACTACGATTGGGATTCGGTGGTGGCAAAGACGGAGGAGTTGTACTCATACGTGCTGGGCAACGAGCGCGACGCGTCGTTGGGTATGGCTGAAGCTCGGGAGTGAAAAGCCATGCGCGCAGCGCGCTCACACATTCGTCTCGCGCTCACTACGGTGTTCTTGATCGTGCTGACCGCGGTTACTTACTATCTAGCTGAGGTTCTTGCAGTCACTGGGGCAGACACTCCATCATCTCCGACAGAAAACCGTCTCCTGAAGTCCGCGTTGGAGGTGGGCGTTGACTCCCCGATGGACAGCCCCTATGCCACAGAGGTCTCGGAAGACATTTGGATTCTCGACGAGCTGAATGCCGAAGATGTAGCCGAAACTGGCCTATTCATATGGCCTGAAAGAACGCTTGAGACCCTTGGAAATACCGAGCTTGTGTATCTTGCCAGGCAGGTCGACTTCGTCCTGCGAGACACGCGCGATGAGAGGGTTCGATATATACTGAAGAGAAGTAACCCTGGGGTGCGGCTGATTGGCTACCTCAACGCCATGTGGACATGGACCTATGACGACCACATGTGGAAGTGGTCTGAGATCAGCCATAATCCCGATTGGTTTCTACGAGATGCCCAGGGGCAAAGGATACTCTCCGTCTGCTGTGGAAATCCTTTCAATATGGATCCCGGCAATATTGGCTGGCAAGAATATCTCGCTGAGGCGGCGCTACGCGGCGTGCGTAATGGCTTGGACGGCATTTACCTTGATGACGTTCACCAGCTCGTCCCAACCTTTTACTATCAGAGAGGTAGGTGGCCAATCAACCCGCGGACCGGTGGTCGCTACTCCGACGACGAGTGGAGGGCCGCCACCCTCGAATTGGTGCAACGCGTGTACGCGCGGGTCCGTGACTATTTCCCCGATCCCGCTCATAAGCTGGTACTCTATAATGGGACTGTGGGAGATGGTTGGGAAAGAACGACGTTCATGGAGTTCACCGATGGGGGCATTAATGAAGAGTTTGTCCATCCTTACTGGAGGCCTGCCTGGGAAGTCCGTTCAGAACACCGATGGAAGTCGGAGATAGATAGGCTGGTCAGTCTTCAGCAGCAGGGTAAGATAATACTGGTGATTGCTGGAGCCGCCGACGGAGATCAGCAAGCGATGAATATGTTCACCTACTCCTCGTATCTTTTGGGCAAGGGGCCCAACTCATTCTATAATTATAACTTTCCTGGCCTCGGCAGCGTCGGACCTCTCTGGCCGGGCTTCTATGTCCCCATCGGCTCTCCCATAGACGAATACTATTGGTCCGAAGGCACGTATCACCGGAACTACACAGGGGCCAGAGTGCTGGTGAACCCGACGGACAGTCCACGCCAAATCGATCTGGGCGGGCCCTACTATCGCCTTAATGATGACGGCAGCGTTTCACTCGATACTGTGGATGCCATCGTGCTTCCCCCTCACATGGGTGCCATACTCCTTCGCGTTGAGACCTACTCCCAATAGGCGTGGTTATCGATCACAATCGCTTGTCCGTGTTCGCCAGTTTTGCGAAATGATGTGACCGTGCAAAGCCCGGTCAGATAGCCCGATATTCCCATTGACTACGGTTTGTGCGACGAATAGAATTCGCGGCAGCGTTCTGGCGCCGTGCCAACTGGGCAGGTTCGATCCAGTGATCAGTGGCTGGCCTCACAGTGACCCACGGCGCTGTGAACAATAAAGTTTCATCCATCCCCTGGTTGCGGTGGTGACGGGGAATAGTTGATGGGGCGCTAGCAGAATCCAATCAACTGAGTGTGGAGGTGGAGGATGATGAAGCTAAGCATGCTGCTGCTCACAGCTACTCTCGTTGTAGCTGTCGGTGGAGTTATCCCCGGTTTACAAAACCCTTTGGCTCGAGCGATTCTAACAAATGTGTCTGCATCTGCGGCGCAGTCCCAGGCCATACTGAAAACTGACGGAGGGCCTGGCCTATTTATCTGGCCTGACAGATGGTATTTGTCTAGCCTCACGATCAGCCAGCAGCAGGCCATTGCCCAGCGAAACGACGCGATTTGGCGCGACGCTGTCGACAAGACCGTCAATGCAACGATGAAGGCGGCCAACCCTAATCTCCGTATCATTGGCTATGTCAATGCCATTTGGATATGGAGCAATCACAATGATTTCATATGGAGCTACGACTACATCAACGCAAACCATCCTGAATGGTTCTTGAAGGACGCCAACGGCAACCGCATCATATCCGGCGCACACTATGGCGTGATGTTGGACCTGGGCAATCCTGGCTTTCAGCAGTACATAGCCGACGCTGCCCTGCGTGCGATAAGTGGCGGTGCCAACGGCATTTACATCGACGATGCCCACGAGATCTACCCTAGCTTCTACAGTGCAAGCGGCTATCCGATTAATCCTCGGACGGGTGCCCCATATACCAATGCCGAGTGGGCACAGGATACGTATAACCTGATCAAGAAAGCCCACGACACAGTAAGGGCTGCCTACCCTGGTGACTACAACAAGCTTGTCTTCTACAACGGCTATATTCACGGCTGGCAAGGCGAATCCTTTATGCCGGTTGCGGATGGGGCAATGAGTGAAGGATTTGTTCACGCTTATTGGGAATCGGCAAGCAGCTTTCGTGATCCAGCTACGTGGAAAGGCGAGATCGACGATCTTGTCAACTACCAGGCGCAAGGCAAGTTCATCTATGCTGTGAGTGGGGCTTCTGGTAGCGATCTCAATATGTACACCTACGCGTCTTATCTGCTTGGCGCTGGTCCCCGGTCCTATTATAACTACGCTAGCTATGGCAATGGGTGGGCTGGATTTGGTGCTCCTCTCGGTACCCCGTCCGGAGCCTACTACTATGCCAACAACGTCTATCAGAGGGATTATAGCAACGCTAAAGTCCTGGTGAATCCCACAGGCAACTGGTATACTGTGAGCCTTGGCGCTGGCCTGTACGGACTCAACCAGGATGGAAGTATTGCGAGCGGAACTACAAGCAGCGTAAATCTGGGTCCGCACAGTGGGGCCATCTTCTTGAAGAACCCCAACTTGTCGTCGATGCCGTCGCCGACGGCAACGCCAGTCCCTCCCACGCCGACGGCGACGCCGGTTCCACCTTCGCCGACCGCGACGCCGACGGCGACGCCGGTTCCACCTTCGCCGACTGCGACGTCGACGGCAACGCCGGTTCCTCCCACGCCGACTGCAACGCCGGTTCCACCTTCGCCGTCGGCGACGCCGACGGCGACGCCGGTTCCACCTTCGCCGACCGCGACGTCGACGGCAACGCCGGTTCCTCCCACGCCGACTGCAACGCCGGTTCCACCTTCGCCGACGGCGACGCCGACGGCAACGCCAGCGCTGCCCACGCCGACTGCGACCAGTCCAGCGGGCGCAACTAAGGTCAGCATCTGGGGGAATTCGGCAGTTCCAACCAAGATAACAGACCACGATACGGCAGCCGTCGAATTAGGGGTCAAGTTCAAATCGGACGTTGGCGGCCAGATCGTAGGCATCCGCTTCTACAAAGGTAGCACAAACACTGGCACACACGTGGGAAGCCTGTGGGACAGCAACGGACAGCTATTGGCTCGAGCAACATTCACGAACGAGACAGCTTCAGGCTGGCAACAAGTCAACTTTGCCACACCAGTCGCCATCTCCGCCAACACAGTGTATGTAGCGTCCTATCACACTAACGTTGGTCGCTATGCTGCCGACGATAACTACTTCGCTAACTCTGGCGTGGATAACGCGCCGCTGCATGCCCTGCGCAATGGAGTTAGCGGGGACAACGGCGTCTACGCCTATAGCTCGTCCCCAGCCTTTCCTAGCCAGACGTATCAGTCTTCTAACTACTGGGTCGACGTCGTCTTCGCGCCGAACTTGGTCTTCGCGCTGAACTTGGTCTTCGTGCCCAACGTGGTCGTCGCAGGCCGCTGAGCGCCAGTGGGTTTACGTTGGCGAGGGTGCAACCTATGACGTTAGCAGAACTTGAGATATGCGGTAGTTTTGCTTGTCCGGCGATAGCGTCCAATATCCCCTGCAGACGGCGACGCACGAGCCAAACAAAACGTTGTCCGAGACGAAGGATGGGCTACGGAAACAATGGCGCAAGCGCTGTTCTAAACGGTGGTCTCGTGCGCGTGTAACCTTAGGAAGGCTTCGACGACCTTGGGGTCAAATTGGATCTTCGTGGCGCTTGTAGTTTTCTGCAGCGCTTCTCGTGGGGGACTGGGTGGCCGGTACTGGCGGCTTGAAGTCATGGCGTCGTAGGCATCGGCTACCGCGAGTATTCTTGACGCAAGCGGTATCCTCTCGCCTCTTAGTCCCAAAGGATAGCCTTCACCATCATATCTCTCGTGATGGTGAAGGACGCACTGGGAGATCGGACTGAGTGCATCGACAGTGGCGATACAGCGAGATCCGACTATTGGATGCTGACGAATGACGAGCAACTCGCCATTATTCAACTCCTCTGTCTTGCTGAGGATGTGATCTGGCACGGCCACCATTCCTATGTCGTGCAGCAGACCTGCTATATACAACGTGTGAAGCTCTTCCTCAGATAGCCTTAGTTCCTGCCCAATAGAGAATGCCTCGGCCGCTACTCTTCTTGAATGACCGGCAAAATACCAGTCTCGATGCTCTACCAGTTCAGCCGCTGCTTCCAGAAAGGCGAGGAAACCCGCATCCAGTGCTCCTGAACGCTCGCGTTCTCTCGACAACCGACCCAGCGCATCGTCTGCGAGGAAGACGGCCCTGTTCGCCTCCAAACCCAAGTGCTCGAAACAGGAGCCAATCGAACGGTAGTTACTCCGAATCCACTCTGCCGCAGGCTTCCACTAAGAACCTGCATACTCACGGGGTCCCGGTCCAGAACAAGTACTTGTCCTATCCTTTCACGCGGAACGTCCAACGGAATCTGCCTCCTACCGGTTCCTCAAAGCCAGGCAATTGGTGCAATCCAGTTGTGCATAAGCGACTTCTTGTAAACGTTACAGTAATGAGGTTGGAACAGAGGTGAGACACAGGTTAGAAAGAGGTTATGTTATCCGAGGCGTAGGAGTATTGACGTTCCTGATCAGATGTTTTGTTCCGAGGAGACACCGCGTGGACTACTGTATTGCTGGTCTTCAGCGCGCGCGAATCGGTATCCAACTCCGCGCTGAGTAAGGATTATCCGTGGGCTACTCGGGGTTTCCTCAATCTTGATTCGCAGATATCTGATATACAATTTCACGTAACCTACCTCATCGGTAAACTCGGGTCCCCAGACTTGTCGCAGCAGTTGCTGCGGGGTCAGCACTCGTCCCTGATTTTCTATGAGGTAAGAAAGAACTAGGAACTCCCGACGTGTGAGGTGCACTGGCTGACCTCTGACAAGCACATCGTGACTATCGAAGTTCACGTGCAACTCGCCATTGTCGAATACCGCAAATCTCTTTCCCTCCAGTGATTGATGGTTCGAGCGTCGGAGGAGGGCGCGAATTCGGGCCAACAGCTCTCGCAACTCGAAGGGTTTGGCGACGTAATCGTCCGCGCCCAGACCAAAGCCGCGGATGCGGTCATTCGCTTCTGCTTGCGCTGTGAGCAGCATAATAGGGACATCGGACAATTCTCGGATCCTTTCACAAACCTTCCATCCATCCATACCTGGCAGTCTAATATCCAGGATGACAAGATTCGGTCGCTGATTGTAGAACAGGCGGAGACCATCGTGACCTGTTTCCGCTGTCACTGTGCGATATCCGACCTTCTGTAACAAGCTCTCCAAGAGCATGGTCAGGTCGTGATCGTCGTCTATCACCAGTATTTGGTCTTTCGTTGTTATGGCCGAGGAGCTATCAACGCTCATAGTTCTAGACTAGCAGAGACCAGTATGACTACGGTTAGGCATACGTTAGAATCAGGTTAGATGATCAGGAATTGTCGATATTGAGTCTGTTCGGCAAAGCGGTTCATGTTTTTCCCTGGGTTATCCACTTCCATCAGCTTATCATACGATGGCCTGTCCGTTAATGAGTATTTCCACACGCATTTGTCAGGGAATTCGCTCACGTCGAAGCGGATTTGAAACGTCATCTCCCTTCGCTTGACAATGAGTTTCGCCTTCTGCTAGATTGGTGGCAAGTAGGGCGTGACTGCGCGAGATGCAGTCGTTGCCTTGAGCAATATGTTGCTGCGAAGAGGGGGGCAAGATGAGACTGACTGCTGACGAGGCGGCGATAAAGACGCGCGAATACTTTGCCGCGGGTTCCACCTGAGCTGAATCGGTCCTGCGCGTGCTGCAGGAAGCGTATGATCTTTCAACAGATATCGTCGCTGGCGGAATGGGGTTCGGTGGCGGCATTGGTCGCTGTCAGTCCGTATGTGGCGCTATCTCCGGCAGCATTATCGCGCTCAGCCACTGCGCCACCGCGACGACTAATGCGGAGCAGGAGGCGCGGGCGAAGGCGAGGGAGCTTGCCAGAGAATCATATAAGGCTTTCGCTGCGAAGTTTGGACACACCGATTGCCGAATGTTGACAGGATTCGACTTTCAGACTCCCGGTGGCTACGATGCCTTTCATCAGCGTGACGTCGACGCCGGCGAGCGTTTTTGCAACAGATATGTGGAATACGCCGTGAGAACGGCGATGGGGCTGCTCGGCGGGTCTTGAGGAGGAACTAATGGTGTCATCACTTCTCATTTTCCAGCATCAGCCAACGGCCGATGTCTCTTGGCTTCTCAAATAAAGCTTCCTTACGCTCACCTATCTTCACCTGGTTTCGCACCAGGTAATGGAAGGTGCCTGGATCGGCATCGACGTTGGCCAGCATCGCGCCGACAAGCTTGTCGCCTTGGAAAACTAGCTTTCTGAATCGTCTGTGCTCTTCGTCGACCTCTTTGAAAACCTCGTACTCCGGTCGCGAAACCGTGGACATCCCTACCGAAAATGCAAAATTGCCGAAGAAATTGAATACGTTCATCGGTATCCAACCTTCGTAATAGGAAGCGTCTTCTCCAACCATAGCTGCTCCCGCGATCTTGCCCTGGCTGACTGCGCTGGGAATGATCGGGTTCATCCCAGGCTTTCCCGTGAAGAAGTCTGGCGCCTCGGCTACGTCGCCGGCAGCAAAGACGTCGGCGACGCTGGTTCGCATATTTCTGTCGACAAGAATGCCGTTTTCCGTCTTAATGCCGGAGCCGTTCAGGAACGCGGTCCTGGGCTTGACGCCCATCGCAGTAACTACGACGTCGGTGCGAAGCGATTCGCCGTTGGTAAGTTCAACTTCCAGTTTGTTCAGCCCTGCCTTGACCTCCCCGACCTGGTGGCCAGTCACGAGCGTTGCGCCTTGTTTCAGGAATATCTCTCTAATGATCGCTTCCGCTTCGGCGTCAAAATACACCCTCAGAATTCTGCCTCGCGCGACTATGTTGACATCGTAGCCTTTCTCGATGAGGCCCATCGCCACTTCCATCCCGACTAGACCCGCTCCGAGAATGGTGACATTTCTCTTGGCCTCAAGTCGTTGCACGAGACTTCTGTAGTCGTCGAACGTGCGGAAACCCAGGAATCCCGCTTCGTCGAGCCCTTTGATGGGCGGTATCGTAGGCTCGGAACCGGTAGCTATGAGAAGTCGATCGTACTTCTCATAGCTCCTATCGTGAAAACGCACCTCTTTGCGCTCGGGCACGATCTCGACAGCTCTTCTTCCAGTCTCGAAAACAACTTGCAGTTGTTTGAAATACGTTTCCTGGCGCATCCAGAGGTCGCTTTCCTGTATCCTGCCTGAAAGAAGATATGGCAACGCCGTTGGCGAATATGGAGGATGCTTTTCGGCTGTTACGACCTTGATTTCGTCTTCCTGGTTAACGCTTCTAATCGTCTCAAGGGCCGATAGCGCCGCTGAGCCACATCCGATTATTAGGTGTTTCTTTTCTTGCACGTAATTATCCTCGCCCTCAACGAATGATGTTCACTATTCCTGTCTCCGCCATTGTTCGACTGTCGCTAGGATTTTCCCCTCCAGCCAGCAACTTGCTGTCCTAGCGTAACATTACATTAGGAGGCGTGTCAAGCTATACAACGGATAATCGCTCGGCACCTACCGCGGCCTCAGCATGTACGCTATTCCGCCACTTTGCTGCCATATCCGCGTCAACTGGTCTCGCCTGTACACTCGCCGCACAGTGGTGCTATTTGGTGCAATCGGATCGTTCACAATGACGTCGCCCTGTGGCGTAAACCCACGTACTACGATCAGATGCCCTGTCGTCGAGTCGATCGGCGAGTTATCCAGTTGTCCAGGCTGAAATCGGATACTAATGATTACTGGTCTGCCGTTAGCTATCTCATTCTGGACTTGTTCCATACTGTATAATCGGTTGACGTAGGCGTCGAGACCCAGGGAACCCGCGTAAGCCGTATTCAGCGGCCAGTTGCCGAATATCCCTGTCCGGGCGTCGCGAACTCCGTTGTACACGTCGCCGACTGTTTTGCTCTTGCCCCAGTAGTTGAGAACCATTGCGAGTGAAGTTGGACTGCATATCGATCGAGCGACGTCAGGACTCTGTTCCAACTGGGAATACTGAGGCACGTCAAGATCGCGTATCCATCCTTTGGATACGTCGACTCGTGGCCCGACAAGCTGCGTGCTCAAATCTGAATATACTATTGCTGCTGATCGAAGCCGAGGACTGGCCGCAGGATTGCTCGTCGCGAACGCGACCCTGTATTGGAATGAGTTCGCGTACGATCTGAGTTCAAGCGTGTCGACGTCGACCTTGCCCCATTCATTGCTTTGTCCGCCTACGCTCGCACCCCCCGTAGCGCTCCACGTTCCCATGGTGAACCAGGGGGACACACTGTCGCCAATGCGTATTCGCAACTGCAATTCCAGGCTGGTTCCGGCTGGCGTTTCGGCGTTCCAGGACATGACCATAGTGTTAAACGGGAACGCGGTGAGGTGCTGTTCGGAGATCAAGACGCCGTTCGTCACGTAGGCCCCGTCGCTTTGCCGCGCAAGGTGCATAGTGTTACCTTCTTTCATCAGCCCCGTTAATTCCGACGACCGAATGTCCACGGCCTGTTCTCGAAGAAGAGCGGTGTTTGCACGAGGTCCAGGCTTTACCAGCGATACTGGCGACGCGGGGGTTGGCGTGGCTTGAGGAATCGCGGGAGAAATCGCTGTCGATGCGGGTGTGGGAACGGTGGTAGACGTCGGGATGGCGATTGCTGGTGTGCCATAGGCAGCTTCCTGGGCGCCGAAACCAGCCGCGGTCGCCGTCGGGCGATCGGGCAACGGGGGCGACGATGAGCAGCCAACCGACACTGCGAGCGCTGCGCTCAACAGAATGGCGTTTAGATAATGAGGGACGTGAAACCGCAGGCGCGAAATGGGCTTGCTCCAGTTAATGCTAAGAGTTCTCTGAAATACAGAATGGTGAGGGTATGGTGGTGAAGTTGGCTCCATTTTAACAGGCCACCCTGGGCAATGCAAGGACTTCGTCCAGACGCAATTGTTCAAATTCGGCGCCCTGACATCCCGCCTTCAGGCTTTGTGGAGAGGTAGTCGTCCCATTGCGGCTTGACGCGAGCACTTCAGTGCCGCGAGCGCGCCCCCTCGATCAGATGTCTGAACTATTCCGTCCAGACCTTTGTGTCGCCAAGACGCGCGATAGGGTGGCACAAGTCTTGCCCGTGGTTATTGGCTACCCGCAGGAGGGAGACAGGACGTGGCCAAGCGTATCGCCGTAATCGACGATGACCCTGATTTTCTTGGGCTCATGGACATGCTGCTTCAGAGCGAGGGCTATGAGGTCGAGGGGTGCAGCGAAGGATCTAAGGCTCACGAGTTTGTCAGAAATTGGAAGCCTGATCTCGTTTACCTCGATATACGAATGGCAGGCGAGACGGGGTGGGAAATACTCGACGAACTAAAAAAGGATCCATCCACGCGAGATATCGTGGTTATCGTCACCTCCGCGTCGACAATCGAGATAAAAGCAGCCGAACCTGAGCTAAGAGCCAAGGGTTGTGACATACTTCCCAAGCCATTTGACATCGACGAGGTGCTGAGGAAGACGCGACAACACGTTGGCAACCCGTGAGGCCCGCGCATTGAGGTAGCTGTGAGCAAAAGGTGAATATGTTCCAGGATAGACACGACGCCGGCCGACAACTGGCGCAAGCTCTAAAACGGTACAAAGGCCAGAACATTATCGTTATCGCCCTGCCACGCGGCGGCGTGGCCGTTGGGTACGAAGTTGCTAAGGCTCTGGATGCTCCTCTTGACGTTGTAGTAACCAGAAAGATTGGCGCTCCTGGAAACCCGGAATACGCAATTGGTGCTGTGGCCGAGACCGGGGACGTCCAGCTCAACCAGGAGGAAATCCGACTGTACGGCATTCCACGCCGATATGTTGACGAGGAAATCGCAAATCAAAAACGTGAGATCGAGCGGCGGGTTCAGATGTATCGAGGAGGGCGAAGATTGCCCGATTTGAGGGACAAAACGGTCATCGTCGTCGACGATGGCATCGCAACTGGATTCACTATGCGAGCTTCTCTAAAGGCAGCGCGAGCGCAACAGCCAAAAGAGCTCGTCCTCGCCGTTCCGGTGGCGCCTCCCGACGTTCTGGACAATATCCGACCTGACGTAGACGATGTCGTTTGCCTTTCCACGCCAGAGCCGTTCTTTGCCGTAGGCGCCTGGTATAGGCACTTCGAGCAGATGTCCGACGAAGAGGTCAGAAAGTATCTAACCGCGGCCAGGCGTGGCTCGCTCACACGCTAGCGCCTGAACAGACTTCCAGCGCTGGT
Organism: Chloroflexota bacterium; assembly: GCA_023480885.1. Classification (GTDB taxonomy): domain Bacteria; phylum Chloroflexota; class UBA6077; order FW602-bin22; family JACPRP01; genus JAMCWX01. The sequence continues at coordinate 36,601 of JAMCWX010000006.1, forward strand.
ACAGATATTGCCGACGTGTTGATGAGCAGTGTATGTCGAAAGGAGAGCCACTGCCGACTATCTGTCCAGAGAGGAGTGAAACGACGTGAGCCACTTAGAGCTTCAGCGTCTCATCGACGACGCGTCACATAGCGCCAATATCTGGATTCGCTTTATGGAATGGCCCCAGGAGATATTGCAGCAGTATACGCTCAGCGACGACGAGTTCGAAGCGCTGCGCAGCGGCAACTTGCAGCGGTTGATTGAGTTCGGGATAGACGACTATCATTTGCAAAAGGTTCGCCAGTTGCTTGCGTACAAATAGATCAGTGATCGGAGAATTCTCTTTAGCCCATCTCATCGCCAGGCAGATTTGTACGACTATGTCTTCACTACCGGTAGCGAAAAGGCGTAGCTTGTTATGATCATCGATATCGAAGCACACGTTCTTACTAAGGATAATCGTGTAGCGGGCAAGGTCGATCGGGTTGTGATGGATCCAGCTAAGAATCAAGTGACGCACATTGTGATTCATAAAGGGGTCTTGCTGACCCGTGACATCGTGGTGCCAGTTGAAACGATTGAACGAGCGGCCGAGCATGAGGTGCAACTGTCCATCACGGCGGCAGAGTTGGAGAAGATGCCTGACCTGGTCGAGGAGGACTACGTGGTACCCCCGCACGCTGCTCCGATAGGTCCCTATGTGCCAGGTACTGTCCTATGGCCGCTTGCTTACGTCTACGCTCCCGACATAATGTATGAGGAACGTCGTGTTCCTGAGGAAACAGTCGATATCACAGAAGGGACTGATGTGGAATGCCTGGACGGCAAGATTGGTGTAGTTGATGAGGTGATAGTCGATTCGACTACTAAACGCGTCACAGGCCTGGTTGTCCGCCGTGGGTTCGTCCTGACACGAGACGTGACTGTCCCTGTATTCCTGATAAAGCGCGCTGATGCCGAAGTCGTCCAACTGGCGTGTACAAGAGAAGATCTAGAAAAGATGGCAAGGTCACAGGGGGGAAGATAGTCGTTCCACCTTCACCGACGCGTATCCCACCACGTGGCCGAAATCCCCAGATACATCTCCAGACGTTGCGTACCGAAGAAGCCGTGCGTGATTAGCTCCCATCAATTTACAGGCTGTGATGGCAGCCACTACTGGACCTGGACCGCACATTGAGATGCCCTGTCGCCAAATAACCTCCAGCAAGTCCTCGGTGTCCATTTGCACCATTCGCTCTATAGCGATGCGATCCTTCCTGTTCGCCACATGCTGAAGCTCGTAATGTGACAGGTCTGTGCTGGCGATGACGACGGCGTTCGCGCCAGCCAGAACCGAGGCAATCGAGCGTCCTAACTCGACACTGACGAACGGTTCCTGCGCGGCGACGACGATAGGCACGATCTTGAAGCCAGTGCCGAAGAGGAACTGTAGGAAAGGCAACTGGACCTCCAGGGAATGCTCCATCGCGTGAGCTATCTCATCCAGTTGCGTGAAGCGAGTGGCGCTGACGATGGCGCTGGCAGTCTCGATATCTAGTGCGGTCTCGCCAAGAGGCGTCTGCCAGGCTGCGGCGTGGCCCACCGCCACATCTGCTCCCATGCCCCGATGATTCGGGCCGATCATAACGACCACATCAGGCTTGCCGTCCGCCGCGAGCGCGCTGAAGCAGTGAGCGGCGATTGGCCCTGAATAGGCATAGCCAGCGTGTGGACTGATCAGGCCAACTATTTCTCGTGTACTGCTGGCGCCTACTGCGGGCACTTCCCCTGGCCCGATTGGGTGCCTGAAGCACCATTCGATTTGGCCTCGAAGCTTGTTTTCAGTCGCCGCATAGAACGCGCCTGCGACCGCTGGTCTCCGAACCACCCTGCTGTCCATAGCTTCGCCCGCGAAAGGAATAATTGTCTATCCCAACGAATATTATATCTGCCCGACGCCACTGTCAACATGGCGCACGAGGGGTTGACCTGCTATAATGGGCGCACTAGTTCTTGGCGACTAGGTCAGAGTGCGAATTCGGAGCGTCGATGTGGGAAGCTTCGACGCAACCAGAGGAATGTCCTTAAAGTTGACATAACAGCGGGTTTGTGCTATTCTAAGGACAGAGAGGCGAACGTTCCGCTTCCAGTGACCTTGTGGAGGAGACAGGGATCATCCACTAAAGCGCTGAGGCCCACCTCGGTGAGTCAGTGAGTGGAACGGAACAGGATAGGGGGTCACGAAGATTCACTATCCAGCCATCGGTTTAGTGCCCAAATCCATATCGGGAAGGGGGTGGAGGGAGATGGCACCCGAGAAAGAGATGACGGTCCGCGAAGCCGGCAAGAAGGGCGGCGAGACTGTCAAGCAGCGGTACGGCCCCGAGTTCTACTCCAGGATTGGCAAGAAGGGCGGCGAGACCGTTGCCGAGCAGCGTGGACGCGAGTTCTACGCCGAGATCGGCAAGAAGGGCGGCGAAGCTCTGAAGGCCAAGCATGGGCGTGAGTTCTACGCCGAGATCGGTCGCCGTGGTGGCGAGACCGTCAAGGAGCGACACGGTCAGGAGTACTACTCAAGGATCGGCAAGAAGGGTGGTCGAGCGAGGAAGCACACAGAGAAATCCTAGTGCCATTCGCGCGGAGGATGCCGCCTCTGTTCCAGGGTCGACAAACGATCCTGCCTACCAGCGAGCGGCATCCTCTCGCTTTCTAAAGGCGCGATTGACTATCGCACGGCTATCTGCTATTCTAGTCCTAGTACTGGGCAACCACACGTATAACCACTAGTCTTGTTTGTTATCTAGGTCGTTGTGCCCTCCTTCTTCACGGACAGGTTAGGGGAGATCTTTATGCACGAGTCTACGTGGTTGCTTACTGCCGAGGGAAGACAGAAGCTGTTGGCAGAGCTTGAGTACCTGACGACCGTACGTCGCAAGGAGGTAGCTGAACAGCTACAACAGGCGCGCCAACTCAGCGATGGCTGGGACAGCCCTGAGTACCTTGAAGCGAAAAACGCTCAGTCGTTCGTCGAAGGGCGCATTCGCACACTGGAGAGGATGCTTGCCGAAGCATCGATCATCGACGCGCAAAAGGGAACATCCAAACCAGAAGAAGTGTGCGTTGGATCTCGTGTGCGTGTCCGCAATGAAGACGGAGAGGAAGAGGTGTTCACTATCGTCGGTTCGGCTGAATGCGACGCTCGGGCTGGCAAGATCTCCAACCAGTCGCCTGTAGGAGGTTCGCTATTGGGCAAGAGGGTCGGCGAAAACGTCGAGGTGCAGGTTCCTGCGGGCATCAGGCGTTTTGTCGTTCTTGAAATCGAATAGCGCGAACTGGATGGCCGCTGAGATCGGCGTTGGCCGGGCTATCCACGACGGAGATTACTGGGCGTTGGTTGTGATCTTGGCCAACGCCTTTACGTTTGCATTCGCTCACTGGTATACTTCTCTACGATGATGATATCGTGAGAGCCGAACGTGATTGTTCTTGGTAGAGAATATCTTAATAGTCTGGAATCCGCGCTGTCGCGCGAGTGGCTCGTAACCAACGGAATTGGCGGCTATGCCTCCTCGACCATATTCTGTGCCAACACGCGCAGGTATCACGGCCTCTTGATGGCTGCGCTGCAGCATCCACTGAGGCGCACTCTGCTGCTCTATGCCTTGGATGAGGAACTGGAAATTGGTAACTCCGTTTATGCCTTGAACACCAGCGAATTTGCCGATGGCACCGTGAGTCCATGTGGCTACGAATACTTGGAGGAGTTCAGGCTCGAAGGCACCATTCCTTTCTTCAGTTTCTCCTTCCCTGGTACGACGATGGAAAAAGCCGTGTGGATGGAGCACGGCAAGAACACCACCTACGTGAGATACACCCTGGGAGAATCCTCGCCGACCGCTGTTCTCAGGATTAAGCCACTGGTGAGCTTTCGCGATCATCACAGCGAGTTAAGGGGCTCGCACGATGCCCATTTCCAGGTGACGGAACTGAGCGATGGATGCGAGGTCGTCGCTCCTTCGGATGGGGTTCCTCTGCGGATAGTTCTTTCCCCTAAGGGAGCGTTTACACACACAGGCAACTGGTACTGGCGTTTCATGCACCGCCGGGAGATGGAGCGTGGTCTTGAGTGCAACGAGGATGCATATAGTCCAGGGGTGTTCACAGTCGGTCTGGAACCCGGCGACTCTGTGACACTGATGGCGACTGTCGAAGATATCGACACCGCGCGTGCTGGAATGGGTGACTGCCTGGGGAGGCAAAAAAGGCGTCGCGAAGAACTGGTTGCGCGAAGTGAAGCCTCTGACCGATTCGCTAGACAATTGGTTTTTGCGGCCGATCACTTCATCGCGACCAGGCCGGCTGCTGATTCCGGTGACGGCAGCGGCGCGGTGGATGAAATGGCTACGGTGATCGCTGGCTACCACTGGTTTGGGGATTGGAGTCGCGATGCTTTCGTAGGCCTGCCAGGCCTGTTACTTTCCACCGGGCGCTTTGCAGAAGCAAGGTCATTACTGTGCGGCTTCGCGACCTACGCCAGCCAGGGGATGATACCCAATTTTTTCCCAGAGGACACGGCACCGCCTGTCTTCAATTCTGTGGACGCTGCGCTCTGGTTCTTCTACGCTGTTGATCGCTATTTGCAGCGCACCGATGATCTCGGGCTCGTGGAAGAGTTGTATCCAGTTCTCGAGGACATCGTCGATTGGCACGTGCGGGGCACGCGACATAACATCAAAGCGGACCCTGTCGACGGACTGCTATACGCTGGTGAAGATGGCATACAACTGACCTGGATGGATGCGAAGGTGGATGACTGGGTAATCACGCCGCGGCGCGGCAAGCCGGTCGAGGTTAACGCTTTGTGGTACAACGCGCTGGCGTCTATGGGCACATTCGCGCGTCGCTTGGGAAAGCCAACGCCTGCCAGCACGGACATCGTGCAGAAGGTCTGGAGCAGCTTCAACGAGAAGTTCTGGAATTCGCAGGGCGACTACCTCTACGATGTCGTCGACTGTCGTCTCGGACAGGACGCTTCTTTCCGTCCTAACCAGATACTGGCGATTTCGCTCCCTTATCCTGTTCTACGACGCGACAGATGGAAGGTCGTGGTCGACAAAGTGATGGAGCGCCTGGTCACTCCGTTCGGTTTGCGAACCCTGCCCAGCGACGACCCGCTGTACGTTGGCTCCTACCTTGGCGACCAGCGGCATCGTGATGGCGCCTATCACCAGGGGACGGTCTGGCCCTGGCTGATCGGTTCGTTTGTCGACGCCCACCTGAAGGTCTACGGTGATAAGGCGAGCGCTCGTCGTCTTCTGTGCGCTTTCGAGTCGCATGTGCGCTCCGCTGGCGTTGGCTTCATCAGCGAAATCTTCGATGGGGACTGGCCTCACGCCCCTCAAGGATGCATTGCGCAGGCATGGAGCGTGGCCGAAGTGCTGCGGGCGTGGTTAATGACCGAGTAGATGTCTTTAAGGAGAGAGGGATTCCCTGCCCTGGCCAGGGAGTCCAGGACCGGATACGCGGCGCCTCAATAACCATCCGATCCATCGCTCTCCGTGCCTGCCGGGAATCCCCCAGGTCTCACTCTAGGTGACTACGTTGGATGCCGTTTGCGCTAGCGGTTGCGCCCGAGATTGCTATCGCATGCCCGTCCCGGGCACGGTCTTGGTTAGCTCTCCCTGCCTGACGTGCCTCTCCAGCTCACGCGAGAGCAAGGCGATGTTCTCCTCGTCCCGCTGCTTCATCTGGCGCCAGAGGTTGGCGCAGTCGCTGCAGCCTTGGGCCTGCGCATCTTTTGCATACGTGTCGTAGATCGATACGGCCTCACTCTTGTTCTGAATCGACGAGATGAGGTCGAACAGCACATTAGGTAGCACTATGCACCTCCTGCAGGATTCGTTGGGTTTACAGGCTTGCGCCGCGGTGGAGTTTAACAGCAAAAACTGTGCCAACGTCGGGATGCAGCAAGCGAGCTGGCGTTACGCTTGACATCTGTTGGCCTATTGTTTATAATTACCGTGCTAGTGACCAGTAAGCTTGGTCACTATTGATGTCTATTGGCGGATGCGTGGGCGTCGGCAGTGTTGCTAGGACGCCGAGGTAGCTCAGTTGGTAGAGCACATGACTGAAAATCATGGTGTCAGCAGTTCGATTCTGCTCCTCGGCACTGTTTAGGAACAGGGAATAGGGAATAGGGGGCAGGCAGGAAGTAGTCCCTGGTCTCTATTACCTATTCCCTGACTCAAAGGAGTGTAGCTCAGTTTGGTAGAGCAGCTGTCTCCAAAACAGCCGGTCGGGGGTTCGAGTCCCTCCACTCCTGCCAAGCAGTCGGATTGACTGTCGGGCTGCGATCAGCTATACTTTGGGTGGCCGAAGATATCGTATCCCAAGCGCGGGCGTGGCGGAATAGGCAGACGCGGCAGCTTGAGGGGCTGTTGGGAGACAACTCCTGTGGAGGTTCAAGTCCTCTCGCCCGCACCAGGTCGATGTCGGATCGCCGGCCGGAGTTAGGCGGAAGTGGCTCAGTGGTAGAGCATCTCCTTGCCAAGGAGAGGGTCGCGAGTTCGAATCTCGTCTTCCGCTCCAGCGGCGACGTGGCCAAGTGGTTAAGGCGGGGGTCTGCAAAACCCCTATCAGCGGTTCGAATCCGCTCGTCGCCTCCAGCAAACCAGAGTGATAGCTTGACGTGTGGCGAGGGCCGCACGTATTATTTGTATAGAACTGCCTGAAATGCAAGCCGGAGTGGCGGAATAGGCAGACGCGACGGTCTCAAAAACCGTTGGGGCGCGAGCCCCGTGTCGGTTCGACTCCGACCTTCGGCACCGACGCGTTCCCTTCCCTTGGGAGAGTCGATCACATATGTCCTCTCCCTCCGGGAGAGCGTTAGGGTGCGGGGCGTTGCGAGAGCCAACTGAATATGCGATGCCGAGTGGTGTAATGGTAACACAGCAGACTTTGGATCTGTCGTTCTAGGTTCGAGTCCTAGCTCGGCAGCTTTGAACAAGGGAACATAGAGTAGGGGACAGGGAATGAGTGATACGCGATAATCCCTAATCCCTGTTCTCTGATGCATAATCCCCGATAGCTCAACGGTAGAGCGGGCGGCTGTTAACCGCTAGGTTGTAGGTTCGAATCCTGCTCGGGGAGCCAGGCGAAGAGCCCGGAGGTAAGTATGCCTCCGGGCTTTGATGCTAGGCCGTCGGGCGAGGAGGTGTCAAATGGCCGACGTTGTAAAGGGAACGCCAGGGTCACAAGCACGCGAGGAAT
>JAMCWX010000012.1 GCA_023480885.1 Chloroflexota bacterium
CGTCTCCGCCGTCTGCATCTGGCTGTCGAGCACGGTCTCTACCCTGCGCTCATATTCTGATCGCAAGCCATACAAGAGCAACCCCAGAATTGGCAGCAGGATGAGGAATATGCCTATAAGTAGTTTGGTTCGCAGACCTAACTTGAGCACAAGATCACGATCGGATCGCTTAATCTCATTGAGGCACCTCATCAACCTGCGCTGCACATCGCGTACCAATCGAAGATGTTGGCGAACAGCTTAACCTCGTTTTAATCTTTCTGTTATAATTTCACATCGGAAGGGAGACACCTGGTGCGCATTCTTGTGGTAGAAGACGAACATAAGCTAGCCGCAGTCCTGAAGCGTGGCCTGCAGGAGCACGGATACGCCGTGGATGTGGCCCACGATGGCGAGGATGGCTTCAGCTTCGCCGAGATAGGCGAGCACGACCTGATAATCCTGGACATAATGCTGCCTTCTCTGGACGGTTTTGAGATCGCCCGTAAGCTGCGCGCCCGGCGGATGAACACCCCCATCCTGATGCTTACCGCGCGCGACGCCGTCGACGACCGGGTGCGTGGGTTGGATAGTGGCGCCGACGACTATCTGATCAAGCCGTTCGCTTTCCGAGAACTCGTCGCTCGGGTGCGGGCTCTCTTGCGTCGCGACGAACTGGTCAAGGACCCGGTGCTGCGCGTTGCCGACCTGGAGGTAGATACCATCAGCCACGAGGTGCGGCGAAGTGGCCAGATGATATCGCTCACGAGTAAGGAATATGCCGTGCTGGAGTACCTGGTTCGTAATCCGAATCGTGTGCTAACGCGAGCCCAGATCGCCGAGCACGTTTGGGATTACGACTTTACCGCCATGTCCAACGTGGTCGACGTATACATACGCTACCTGCGCCGCAAGCTCGACGATGGCTTCGAGCCCAAGCTCCTGCACACCATCCGTGGCACCGGCTATCAACTAAAGGTGCCCAGATGACGCTCGTGCCTCGTCGTCGAGCTATCCTTTCATTCTGGCCGCCAGCTTTCACCATTCGAGCACGGCTCACACTCTGGTACGTGGCCCTCCTCGCGCTGATCTTGCTTGCCTTCAGCGGCTTCCTCTACACGAGCCTATCCCACAGTCTGTACGACGCCCTCGATAGTACGCTGGCGATAGAGGCGCGCCAGTTGCAGCAGAGCATCGAGATCGAAAACAAACAGTTGCGGCTGGGAGAGCAGATGAACCAGCTCACGCCGGGCAGCGTCGTCGCGCTCTACGACAGCTCCGGCCAGACCCTCCTGGACGGCGTCCCGCGTTGGTCCGCGTCTGCCCTCGCTGGCGCTATTAGGCAGGCGGCCAATGGCCATGATGACCTGGCCACCGTGCGCCTTCAAAACGGCGAGCAATGGCGTGTTCTTGTCACGCCGGTTCGGGACAACGGACGGACGGTCGGGGTATTGGAGGTGGGGCGCTCGGAGCACGAGGTCGAGGCGGCGCTGGAACGACTCCTGCTATTGATGGGCATTGCCGTTCCGGTGACGCTCCTGCTGGCTACCGGCGGTGGCCTGTTTCTGGCCGATCGGGCGCTATCCCCCATCGACCGAATCACTCGCACCGTCAGGCGCATCGGAGCCGAGGACCTTTCCCAGCGGATTGGTCTGCCTCCTAGCCCTGATGAGGTGGGCAGGCTGGCGGAAACCTTCGATGTGATGCTCGAGCGCCTGGATCGGGCTTTTCAGCGCCAGCGTCAGTTTACCGCCGATGCCTCCCATGAGCTGCGCACGCCCCTGGCGATCATCGGCGGCCAGATCGACGTGGCTCTGCAGCGTCGCCGTCGCGCTGAGGAGTACGCGGAGGTGCTGCGCGACGTGCGCGCCGAAGCAGAGCGCATGCGTGAACTAGTTTCGGATCTGCTCACCCTTTCTCGTGCCGACGCTGGCCGCGAACGTCTGACGCTCGAGCCCGTCTCTCTCGACGAATTGGCCGCGGAGGTGGCCGGCCAGATGACACCACTCGCGCTCGCGCGTGGTCTCCAACTCGAAGTCGATGCCACAGCGCCTGTGGTCGTCTCCGGCGATCAGACGCGGCTGATGCAGTTGCTGCTCAACCTGGTGGACAACGCTCTCAAGTGCACCCCTTCCGGCGGGCGAGTGAGCATCGCAGCGAAGAAGCAGGATGCTTGGGCGGTGCTGCAGGTGTCCGACACCGGAATGGGCATTCCAGCAGAGCATCTGCCGCACCTTTTTGAGCGCTTCTACCGGGTTGACAAGGCTCGCTCACGAGCTGAGGGTGGGGCAGGACTGGGCCTGGCTATCTGCGAATGGATCGCTCACACCCATGGCGGCCGTATCGAGGCAGCCTCCACACCCGGCAGGGGTTCCACCTTCACCGTTTACCTTCCCATGAGAAAACTCCCTTTCTAGCTTAATCGTGGCTTAATCTGCCGGCGATACTATGAGCGCGCAAAGCCAATGAATGACCGGTGAGGCTGGCCGTGGCTAGCAGGAAGGAGGTGAACGGAGTGAACAGACTGGGCGCACTTCGCCCACGCCGACGCCACAAACCCGGCAACTCGCGTCGCGCGCATTACCACGAACTTCGACCAGCTTCACGCCCATTGGCCCGCGTTGCCTCGCGGCGTGGCGCAGACGACGGAGAGCCACGGCGAGGGGCGACGATAACAACAACACAGAATGATGGAGGAACAATGATGAAGCGATTGATACTCGGTGGCGGCATAGCTGGCGCGCTCGTGGTGGCCTTTCTCCTGGGCAGCTTGACCCTCGGGATCGTTGGGGCCCAAACGCCGCCAACGCCTACTCCCCAAGCGGCCGTGAAGGATGGGCCCAACAAGGACGAGCAGAAGCCAAGCTATAGCGGTTCGATTCAAGTGCCCAATGATCAGACCAAGGATGCCACGAGCGAGCAGCCCGAGGCCAAGGAGGCAAAGGAAGCTGACGGCTCCAAGAGCGAGCAGGACGAGGCCAACGCGCTGGCGGGTTTGGCCAAGATCACCGCTGACCAGGCCAGGGAAGCGGCGCTGGCGCAATTCCCCGGCGCAACCGTGGCGAAGGTAAAGCTCGACAACGAGAACGGCTCCCTCGTCTACAGCGTGCAACTCACCGACGCGAGTGGCAAAGCCCAGGAAGTGGTGGTGGACGCCGGCAACGCGAAGGTGCTGGCGACCCAGGCCGAGGAATCTGAGCAGGCCGAGGGCCACGGCGCCAAAGAGAAGTCTGGCTCCGAGGATTAGTCTGACGCGTAACCAGTGTCAGGCTGTTATCAAGGTAGTCCGATGAATTAAGGAGCGCCTTTCGGTTAGGATAAGGTTCACCAACACCGACGTCCGTAAGCAGAAAGGCGCTCCAGTGAGCTGAATCAATGCCAGTGGGGGAATTGCCAGCGGAAGCAAGGGCTTCTCAATCACAGCGTACCATCACAGTGGTGTATGTCAACTTTATTCTCGCCCTTGTCGCCCCTCGGTAGCATTTTCATTTGATTTGACAGGGTGTCTGTGCCGCAAGATAACGTACCGACCATTGGGGAAAGAGGGGGGCGTAGCGCTGGCGTCTTTAGACCCAGCGGGGCGGGTCTGAAGACACCGCCGCTACGCGGACGAGAATTTCCCCAATCAATCGTACGTTATCTGCAGAAACGGCTCGCCCGTTTCCGGTGCAAATCATTCCTCAACCGTTACCCTATTGCTCAACCATTCCCCGTGAGGTCGCTTGGCACATAAAATGCACCCGCGCCTGGGGTGAGCCTCCCGCACTACAGGGCCAGTGGCGGCCATCTCTGAAAGGACGAGCCACATTAGCTTGTGCGGTGGTCGTTTCCGGAGAGGACTATGCTACGGGTTGCCTTTGCCGCGCTCATCTTCTTTGCCACACTGGCGGTGATCATGATCCGGCCCTATCGCGTTCCTGAAGCGGGGGCCGCTGTTGGCGGGGCGCTGCTGATGCTCCTCGGAGGTTACCTTAAACCGGTCGAAGCCCTCGCTGTGCTCGTGCGGGAGTGGAACATCTACGGCTTCCTCCTCGGGTTAATGGCGATCTCCGCGTTGGCCGATCAGGCCGGCATCTTCGAAGCGCTGGCGCTCCACGCCGGCCGCTGGGGGCGTGGCGACGCCAGAGCCCTCTACGTGGCCTTATTCCTGATCGGGGTCTTCATTACAGCGTTTCTCTCCAATGACGCCACGGCGCTAATCTTGACCCCCGTGGTCTACGCGCTGGTGACGCGGCTGCGCCTGCCGATCATGCCGTTCATGTTCGCCTGCACTTTTATCGCCAACACCGCTTCGTTTATACTGCCAGTGAGCAACCCGATCAATGTGCTCGTGCTGGATACCTTTGGTGGTGATCTTGGGACCTTTCTGCGCTACCTGCTCTTGCCCAGCCTCTTTTCCGTAGGCTTCAATGTGGCCTTGTTTGTCTGGCTCTTTCGACGCGAACTGCGTCTGCAGTACGACCCCCACGCTTTGGCCATTGCGCCCTCAGACCATATGTACTTTCGCTTAACCCTGGTCGTACTGGGCATGATCGCCACGGGCTATGTGGTAGCATCAGCCATACGTCTCCCTGTCTCGTTCGTTGCGCTGAGTGGAGGGGCGCTGCTGCTCTGCGTCGGCTACCGCCACCTCGATTGGAGGCGGTTGAGTCGCGATATTTCGTGGTCGCTCTTTCTTTTCATCAGTGGCATGTTCGTGATAATGCGCGGGGTCGAGAACCTGGGTCTGACAGCAGCGTTGGGCAACAGTCTGCTGCACCTGAGTGGTACCGATCCACTGCCTGCCGTTCTATTGGCAGCCGGCGGCACGGCATTGGGCGCCAATTTGATCAACAACTTCCCAATGGCTCTGGTCATAATCTCCGCCTTGCGAACCGCGAGCACAACAGTCGAGAGTCAAGAGGCGCTAGTCTACGCCAGCGTCCTGGGCGCCGATTTGGGACCGAATCTCACAACCGTGGGATCGCTGGCGACCATGCTATGGCTGCTGATCCTACGTCGCAGGGGGCTGGAAATCTCGACGCTCGAGTACCTCAAACTTGGCGTCACGACAGTCCCGGTGATGGTAGTGGTCGGGGCGCTTTTGATATGGCTCCAGATATGAAGGAGGAGCGACAATGCTAGTTCTGTGCGCTATCGGGCTTCGTAGCGGGCGGCAGATGATTCGCCGTCTCCTGACCGTGGTTGGGACAGGTCCAGATTTGCGGCTCTTGCACGTGATCGATGTTCGGCCCCTCCATGAGGTGGAACGTGTGGCCGGTCCGCTGCGCCATGGCCCACTTGGTGGCCCCGCCCGCGATCGGGCGATCAGCGCAGCCGAGGAGGCGGCAGGGTCCGAGGCGCTGGCCGGGGCATTACAGGAGGCACAGCAGGCGGGGGGCAGGGCTGTGATGCGCCTGGAGCGTGGCGTACCTGAGCACGTAGTTGTCGCCGTGGCGCGAGAGATCGGGGCTTCGCTTGTCGTCGTCTGCGCCCGAGAAATCCCTGACGGGATCGCGCTCCCGGGCCCCGCCTCCATTGGACACACCGCTCGCTTCGTAATAGACCATGCTCCGTGCGACGTGTTGCTATTGCGTTTCTGTGCCGAGTCATAGATGCATTGCGGGCGTATTTGGCTACGCGTAATCCTCTTCACGTAGAACTGAGAGGCTCCTTTGTGGTGGCGCGGTATGATCTCTCTTCTGGACCACGAACGAAGGACATGCCGCCGGCAGACTCGCTCTGCTCATAAGGACCCTTTCAAGACGAGTGTCGGCAAGTAAGATGCCAGCGTGGGTTCCGAAAGGGCCTTCTCACATAGCATGAATGTTGCTCTCCGTTCGCGTGACAGGCAATACGGCAAGTAGCACTGCTTTATCGTTCAAGAGGGTGACAGAAATGATTCGGTATCTCAAGGCCAAACGGTGATCGATGTGATATGGCCAGTCTGGCTCGGACGCAACCTGACCTTGCTGTTTGCCCAGCGTGGGCTGCGCAGCCTTACCCAGGCTTACTTAATCATTATCGTTCCCATCTACCTGGCGCGCCTGGAATTCGGTGCCATAGAGATCGGGTTTCTGTTTACAGCCTCCGCCGTTTCCAGCGCATTGCTTACCGCGGCCGTCGGATTGCTCTCCGATCGCTACGGTCGCAAGCTGTTTCTGATCCTGTTCGCCATGCTCACGTCCATCGGTGCGCTCATCTTCGCGCTGTCGACCGACTTCCTCGTGTTAGCGGTGGCTGCGGCAGCTTCCACCCTGGGTCGAGGAGGTGGAGCCGGAAGCGGTGGAGCGTGGGGACCCTTCTATCCCGCCGAGCAGGCTCTTCTGGCTGAGCAGGCGGGCGAACGAGATCGCACCACGATCTTCAGCGCCGTGTCCTTCGTCGGCGTCCTGGCCGGCGCCCTCGGTTCGCTCTTCGCTCTCCTGCCAGCCGCATTGGGGCTCTGGCTGGGGTTGAGCTTGCTCGATGGTGACCGCGTCCTCTTCGCCATCACCGTCGGCCTGGGCATAGCCATGACAATCATGGTACTGCCGGTGCGTGAGCGGATCACACCGCGTCCAAAGCTACCGGGTCCGCGACAGCGCTGGAGCCTGTCGCCCAGAACGCTGGACCTGGTGCTGCGTTTCGCCGCAACCAATTTCACGAACGGCCTGGCCATCGGGTTGCTTGGTCCGCTGCTGGTTTACTGGTTCCATCGCAGATACGGAGTGGGGGGTGCGGAGCTTGGCTCGTTGTTTTTCCTCGTCAACCTTGCTACAGCGCCGTCGTACCTGCTGGCTCCCCGGCTTACCAGGATGTTGGGAGCAGTGAATACCGTCGTTACCACTCGCGCCATCTCCGTGATCCTTCTCGCGGTGCTGGCCGTGATGCCTACCTACCTTCTGGCCGCTGGATTCTATCTGGCGCGCATGGTCGCGGTCACCCTCTCGACCCCGGTACGCCAGTCGTACCTGATGGGCATAGTCGATCCTCGTGAGCGAGCCAGCGCGGCCGGGCTGAGTAGCCTGCCGTCCCAGGTCGCCAGCTCGACGACTCCGGCATTGGCGGGCTACACGATGCAGACAATCTCCCTTGATCTGCCGCTAGAACTCGCCGCTTTCCTCCAGGCCATTAACACGGCGCTGTATTATCTCTTCTTTCGCAAGATTCGCCCGCCGGAAGAGATGCCGCCCGCCAAATGGGAAGAGGCAGGTCCCGATAACCCTGACTTGTCTGGCTAGCCCCGATACATTCACAGACTTCGAGATGTAGTTGCGCTATCTCAGGATGCGCAGGCCCGCGCGCCAGGCGAGCAAAGCCCCTGCCAAAGTCGTGGGGACCACTACGAACACGTGGAGCAGCAACGCGTAGGCGAGGGCGGACTCTCGGGCGCCGCCAAGAGCTACGACCAGGCTAGCCGTCGCCGCTTCCAGAGTTCCGACGAATCCTGGGAGAGACGGTAAGCCGATAATCACTTCCACGAAAGCCATAATTGCGCTGGCCTGCAAGTAGGTAAAAGGGATGCCGAGGCTCAGCAAGAGTAGCCAGAAGGTCAGGGCTTCAACCGCCCATATCAGCGCTGTAGCCAGCCCGACCACAGTAAGAGTGACGGGGTAGGCGAAAGCAGCGCTCAAGCCATCGCCAAAGCTGTCGAGGTTCTGCCTGACGAAGTTGGGCAAGATGCTCAGAATCCTGAACCAGAGACCAAGGCGCACCAGCAAATCTATGAGGACGCTCTCTCGGCGCCACAAGGCGAAATTGGCGAGCAGCAACAGAGTCAGCGGCAGGATCAGCAATAATTGAGCGAAGTGGAACTCCCTGGGGAGCCTGACCAGAAAGGGGACGGTGGCCGCCCAGAACACCAGCGCCGTGGCATCGACAACGTACTCCTGGGCAATAGTGCCAGCGATGAATCCAGGGTTGATCCCGGTGTGCCGATTCAAGAGGTAGATGCGCGGCACCGCCCCGACACCAGTTACCGTCAAATTGCCCACCGCGAAGGATACCAGCAGGGGTGTGACCAAAGTCATGACAGGCACTTTCCGTGTAGGGAGAAGCATGTATTTCCAGCGCACCAGTCGAAGGGTTATGCTCACAGCCTCCAGGAATATGACGGCTACCAGAGCGAACGGGTTGGCGCTGATGAGAATGCGCAGAGCCAGACTGACGTTGACGCCTCGCAATACGAGGAACAGGATGATAAAGGCGGCAAACGTAACGATAACCTTGGCGATTGTTTGCAGATTCACCTTCACAGGGTGCGCTCCATCGTCGCATTGGGGGGACCCAGGGAAAAGCGGAGTTGGACAGAACCGGAGTCCCTACGCAGCTCTGATGTGCAGGATAAGTGCCGGATATCTTGCCTTGACGCAGTTGTGGTCCGTGTCTTGCCGATGTGCAAGAACCGTTGCCATCTACTGATAGATGGCAACGGTTCAGAGAAGAGGCGCTATCGATACCAACGTTGGCGGACAATGGCTCCAGGCGTGGGCAGTCACCTTATTGGTGTGGGGTATGGCACTGGATGCAGTCCATCTTTCCCCGCGCATTTTCTATGGTGCCGCCCTTGAGATGACAACCGCCACAGGTCTTGATCGAAGCTGGTAGCGCGAACGTCGCCGCGAAGGTCCCTGCGGCGTGGTTGTTCAGCAGTTCGACTGCGTGTGCCGCTACGCTTCCAGCCACCCTGGCGCAGCGTTCGGCGCGCTCGGGGGATTCCGCCTTGGCCCCAGATGCCTTGCACCACTCTGTTACAGAGACGTGGCAAAGGGGAGACCCAGATACGCTCGTTGCCTTTATGTTCACTCTCGGTTTGCTTGGTTCGAAGGTCGGAAGATGCGTCGTCGTGTACCAACCCATAAGTTCGTCCACTATCTTGGCGTAGTCCTTCGACACTAAGTTGACGGCGGCTGCCGAGCCATTCAGCGCCCCGCACAAGGTCGCCCAGCCTGCCACGCCCCCTTCCCCATATCTAGCCATCTGCGTGGGTATCGCAGTGTAGGGATAGCCCACCTTATCACGTAGCGCGCCGATTATGGCGTTAAAGGCTCCGTACATGCAGGCTCCCTCGTAAAACCCTTCGTATGCTCTCTGCGCCACTGTTTTCGGATCCAGAGGCTCATACGGCCAGGGCCATTCTGGTGGGGCTTGGACTTTTTCTTTGGCCGCCACTATCGTGGCCGCTGCCCCCGTCCCCGACGCGCCAGATCGCTCACAACCCGTTACCAGGCCAAGACCACCGCCGCCAACAGCTAGCCCGACGGCCAGTGCAGCTCCAGACACCATAAAATCCCTTCGGGACATATTCTTCGTCCTCATCGCAGATCTCCTTATACAATTGAATTCGCGATTCCATAGTAAGGCAATTGTTGGCCGGAAACCACTGTCCCAAGGCTTCATTTTGGGCCTACGAAAGACCTATCGTCAACCATAGGCACAAAGAACCTCTGTCTGGCGCGGTCATGGAGCTACGGGTCTATGCCGAGGCACGACTCTTGCTATCACGCTGCGCAGTAGGAAGGTCTTGTCCAGTTCTCAAAGCAGGGATTTCTCGTGCTAGATCGCGTGAACAAGGACTAGCGATGACATCAGCGCAACTCACACGACTGCAACAGCTTGTCGAAGTCTCCGTCTTTCTGTTCCTCATCGTGCCGTCGATGGTTCTTTCCCTTTTCGTCGTCAAACAGGGTGGCTTGAGCTTCGTGTTGGTCGCAGTTGCGACTATCCTGCGAGACCTTGCCCTCGTCAGCCTGATTCTGCTCTTTCTCTGGCGCAACGGCGAGCCAATCGGTAGGATCGGCTGGACCTTCGAAAACGGGTGGAAAGACATTGTCCTTGGTGTCGTGCTGTTCATTCCCCTTTTCTTCGGCGCGGGACTGCTTGAAAGCGTCTTTCGCGCCGCTGGGCTTTCCGCTCCTTCTACTCCACTCCCTTCATTCCTCACCGCCAAAGGCTACTCGGAGTTCATTCTCGCCTTCGTGCTGGTGGTAGTAGTCGCTCTGGCTGAGGAGACCATTTTCCGCGGGTATCTTATACTTCGTTTTAGAAACATAGCTCAGAGCGTTCCTGCAGCTATCATCCTTTCGGCAGTGATATTCTCACTCGGACACGGCTACGAGGGATCAGCCGGGATAGCAACCGTCGGCCTCATGGGTGTAGCTCTTGCCATAGTCTACGTCTGGCGGAGAAGCCTTGTCGCTCCGATCGTCATGCACTTCCTGCAGGACTTCATCGGTATAGTCCTGCTACCCCTGCTCGGGGTTACGTGATAGAGGTAGGGTAAAAACGAAGATAGAGCCTTTGCCTCGGCCTGGACTTTCAGCCCAGATTCGACCGCCGTGAGCTTCGACGATCGCTTTACTGATGTAGAGGCCCAGGCCGGTCCCTTTCACCGGCTGCTCGCGATACAGGCGCGAGAAGGGCTCGAAGAGCAGCGGAATATCTTCTGGGGCAAGCCCAATACCTCGATCGGTGACCTTCACGACAACGCTGTCATTAACCCGTGCGAGGTTCACCTGGACCTCACCACCCTGGGGCGAATACTTGATGGCGTTGGTCAGGAGATTCGTCAGCACCTGTACGATGCGACCAGCATCCCACCAACCTTCGAGCGATGCCGGCGCTCTCAGCACAATACGGTGTCTGGCCGTCGTGGCCTGTTGCTCTTCCACCACCCGCCTCGCCACCTTCACGAGATCTACACGCTGACGTTCAATCGTGAAACGACCAGTCCCGATATGAGAAGCATCCAGCAGATCGCCGATAAGCCTGTCCATCCGCCGGGCCTGGCTTTCGGCGGCACGAATTGCCTTATCGCTTACCTCAGGGGCAACGGCCTCTCGACCTTTGCCCAGTATCTGAATGAAGCCAAGCATGACCGTCAACGGTCCGCGCAGGTCGTGAGCGATCATCCCCGTGAACTCCTGCAGTCGCTGGCGGGCCTCCTCTGCCTCCGCAGCCCGTCGTGACGCCTGCTCGGTCCGTCGCGAAGCCTCCTCGGACTCGCGAGAAGCCAGGACGCCCAGGTATCCGACGATCATGATCGCCAGCAGGCCATAGGGCCAGATGGTGTCTGGTGGACTTTTCAGCCATACGCTGAGGAGGTCGAAAAACAAGCTCGCGAGGGCAACAACACCAACCATGCGCGGCCGCAGGCTGTGGGCAGCGATCAAGATGGGGATCGCGTATAGCGAAGACACAAGCAGATGGCCTGGCAGAGCATAAAGATCCAGGACCAGGATGGTGATGAACAAGACGACAATGGCCCCCAGTGCGCGAAGGTTACGAATTTGGCTAACCATAGCTGAGCATATCTCGGAAGTGCCAGGGAATGTCGCCCGGCTTTTTCTCCAACACGAGGCTCAAGCCACCCTGTTTCGCGCGCCGCGTAATCACGCGGCTCAGAAGCGCGGGCCATTCTCGCTCGATCCCCAACATGTCGTCGACGCCCATTTCGAAGTGCGAGTGGTTGGAGTTAACTGAGCCGAAGATCACCTTGTTGCCCAAGACGATTCTGAGATCGAGACAGTCTTCGCAAAGGGTGAGATATGCCTGGCGAGCGCTGATGCCTAGCAGAGCTAGAACGCCATTGTTT
>JAMCWX010000032.1 GCA_023480885.1 Chloroflexota bacterium
TGTTCTCACACCTTTTTCACCTCCTTCTACCGACTCGCTCATCCCGTTCCCAGCAATGTTCGTGCCTTTGCGCGCCTTCGGCACATATGTTGCACCTCAGAAAGTGGTCCGTTCGATGAGAGGACGTGACCGAGCGTGCCGAGTCTGTCCTCACATTGGAATTGCCGTTGGACAAAAGCATACGGTGCGCCGTCAGTGCCGAGTTTCGGAGAGCGTCCTACTTCCTACAATAGTCAAGGTCTCCTCTGGTAAGGACTTCTCTCTCCACTGTATTAGCTTAGGGCATAGGCGGCCAAGGAGGAGCGCTATTGTGAGAATCGTTGACTGGTTCTTGCGGAGAGATCGTGCGATCACCGTGGGAACGGCGTTTGTGCTACTGGTCATCTTCGGTCTGATCGCAACTCCTGTTGTGACCAGCGAGCTTGCCACCGGCGCACATACGCACATCCGTGAGGTAGTCGATCCTCTTGACGAAACCCTTGGGCAGATCGGCGAGCTTGTGGCATCCATGGAAAACAGCTTCCTACGCTACGTTATTACTGGCAATTCTGACGACCTAAGGGCATACGAGGATGCCTCGCGAGATGTTAACAGTATCCTCCCCGAGGCAAGAGCAGGGGCAGAACGCCTGGATGCACAGGCGGCACGTCAGGCGGATGAACTAGAACAAGCCATCCGTAGCTGGCAGCAGTTCTCCCAGTCGGTGATCGCGTTGCGCCAAGAGGGGCGCATCGAGGAAGCACAAAGAGCCGCCGCAACAGGCGAAAGTGCTCGTCTCGTCAATGACTTCTGGCGACGAATCATTGCTCTACACGAACATGTCGTGGCTGTCAGGAATGCTGATCGTGACCGTCTAGATCAAATGCTCAACACTCAGGTGGTTCTGAGCGTGGCGTTGGGCATACTCGGGATCGTCGCTGCCGCAATTGTCGCCGTCCTGTCCAAACGTATCGCTCGCCTTTATGAAGAGGTGCGTGTAGAGCGGGACCACGTGGCAGAGCTGGCCGAAAGGGAGAGTCGCCGGGCTGCCGAGGTGGACGCGATTATCGAGAATATGGCCGAAGGGGTTGTGGTTATAGATCAAAGCGGCCAAGTCGTGCGGTTCAACCGCATTGCTCGACAAATGTGGGGATTACCCTGGACGGAAGGTCAATATGGCCACATCAGAGATTTGGCCCCGCTCGACTTTCGCTACCAGGACGGCCGGCTAATTCCACATGACGAGTGGCCAATTTACCGAGCGCTACGCGGGGAGACGTTCCGTGATTTCGAGGCCACTTACATCCGCCCAGACGGCAGAAGATACTACCTCCGCTTTGGCGGAAGCGCCGTGCGCGATGAGCGTGGGGAGGTTGTTCTGGCGATCAACGTCTTCCACGATATTAGCCAGATTCGAGAGTTGGAACAGCAACGGGAGGAATTCATCTCGGTAGTCGCCCACGATCTGAAAGGGGCGATCACCATCATCCGTGGCTACTCGGAACTGCTACTACGCCCTGAAGACGGGAGAACTTTGCCTGCCGTCTTTCAAAACGCTGCAGAGACCATTGACAGACAGACCCGGCAGCTAGAGAGAATGATAGAAGACCTACTGGACGTCTCGCGCATAGAGGCTCGTCGTCTCAGTTTGGAGAAGCGCCCTGTTGACTTGGTGTCCTTGATTCGAGATGTCGTTGAACGTACAGAAGAACTGACTAAGGGACACCCGGTGCGCGTTCATCTCAGAGACACGATCCCTGCCGTCGATGCCGATCCCGGCCGAATCGAGCAAATCCTGACCAATTTGCTATCGAATGCCGCCAAGTACTCGTATCCTAACACGCCTATCACGATCGAGATAGAGCCACGAAAGGCAGAAGTAATGGTCTCGGTGACCAACGAGGGGCCAGGTATCAAGAAGGAGGACATACCAGAGTTATTCACCCGATTCTATCGGACCGAGGCGGCTCGGCTGGAAGGAGTTCCGGGGTTAGGACTCGGGCTATACATCACGAAGGGATTAGTGGAGAATCACGGTGGGCGTATCTGGATCGAGAGCGAGGTTGGCCGCTACGCTACTTTCCGCTTCACTCTGCCCGTGAGCCAGAACAAACAGTAACGCATTGGCTGTTGTTTGCCTTCACCGTGCGCGTGCCAGGTATCTCACGTCGCCTGGTCTGGGCCCCCCTGTTGGTAACGGAACGATTCTTGCGGACAAGTTCCACATCACGCCGTTCCCACACGAGCGACAGCGTGAGCTTGCAAGACAGGATTTCACCAACCAAGAGGGGGGAAGATTCACATATGAGGTACAGGTTACTTGTTTCGAGCACGGTCATAGCCGTACTGGTCGGACTCTTCCTGGGAATGACTGCCGCGTCCCTGTTTCAGATTTCGCTGTCGCCCCTTCACCAGCTACAAACGACTGTATCTCAGGTCGATAGAGCAGCCCCGTCTAGCCGATTGACGGAGAGTAGCAAGAACGTTCTTCGGGTATACGGGCCTGACGTTTACCAGACGGCAGTGGCCGTTTCGCAGCTCGTTTATCCCGGGCCACGGACCGATGCCCACCCTGACGCCCAGCCGGGCGTGGCTATCCTCGTGCCCTGGCCGGAGCGCTAACCTCCCACCTTGGTGGTCACGGGCCACCCCTGCTCGTTGATCCACAGGGATTGCCTCAAGAGACACGCGCCTATCTGGAAAGTGTCAGGCCAACTTTCCCCGACAATGATCCTACGCGGGCACGCCTAAACCGTGGATACCTCATCGCTTCGCCCGATATTGTGAGCTTCGACCAGCAGGCAGAAATCGACTGGCTGTTGGAGTCAGTTCCGGAGGGCGGTCAAGAAATGCCTGGCATTGATGGCGGCATAGATGGGTCTCGCCATTAAAATGCTCGTGCCAGTTTGTAGCTAAGCCAGGATGACGTCCAGATTGTGGCCAAACTCGGCTTGGCGGGATAAAGGAGTGCGATGAAGACGCTTATCCGTACTAGCATCCGTCTTCGTCTGGCATCCGCAGGCTTCTCCTCCGATCGCACTTGTATCTGATTTCTGTTCGTCGGGTCCGAGTTTTGCCTGCGGCTTCCTTCAGATTCCGTCTCGCGGCGGACACCCTTGCCTTGGCTAGCGGTTCCGGTCATCACGGCCCGCAGAGGACTTCCACCTCTTGGTTACACAACATGCCTGGCGCACAAGATTAGGGGAGGACACGCCAGTCCTCCCCATACGAAGCAAGGTTTGTCGCCTACGAGCTGAGATTGCTGTATTTAGCGGTTCCAGCCCCAGCCCATCATGCCACCGTGACCATAACCTCCCATCATGCCGCCGTAGCCGCCGAATGAGTTGCCGAAACCACCGATCATTCCGCCAAAGCCGTTCATCACGCCACCGAAACCGCCCATCATGCCACCGAATCCTCCCATCATCCCGCCGAAGCCATTGCCCCATGGGGACCAGTAACCACCATTGCCGTTGCTACCCCAGGAGGTGTTGATGGCGGTGTTTATGCGCTCGGTGGTCGCCTGTAGCTGTGCATCTGCCTGGTCTTGAGTGATGTATTCGTACTTTACGCGCAGTTGCAGTTCGTCCTTGTAAGGCGCGACGAGCGCATCGACGAGTTTCTGCCGATCAACTCCCTTGTCTTCCGCTAGTTGCGCCAAAGTTTTCCCTTGCTGCAACTGGCTGATGACGTCGGCTCTCGTCTCACCAAGGAGCTTGGCCACACCGTCAAGGTTGTAGCCCCCCATCATTCCATAGCCGTAGGTATTACCACGGGGCGTAGGAGTGGGAGGAGCGGCAAAAGCCGACGAAGCCACGATGCCGCTGAGCGATAATGCCACTACGAGGCTGCCCAAGAGCTTCATTCCCGAAATCTTCACTGTACTTGCATCCTCCTTCAGGATTTGATTGTGAGCGAATCATAGCATCGAGATGTGAACGAGGCGTGAAGACGGTATGGAAAGGTCGTGAAGATTTTCGATAGGGCACAGATATTGCTGCCCTAACGTGAGAGCTAAAGACGATTAACCCAAGCCACTAAACTTCGAATAAGAAGGAGGTTGATTTACTGTGAAATGGAATATCTACCTTACAGGGGCAACTCTGGCCATCCTCACGCTGTTTAGTGTGGCGTTGCTGAGTTTCAGCGGGGTATTCGCTCAAGGCGGATTGCTCGCACCTGCTCCTCAGCAAGCCACGCCGACGCCAGCGCCATTTCCTGGAGGCCAAGTGGGTCCAGGTGGAATGATGGGGGGAATGGGCATGATGGGTACGATGATGGGCGGCCCGTTCGCTTCCACCGCGAAGCCTATCGCAATGGATGACGCAGTGCGCATCGCCGAGCGCAGTTTGCAGGGCGCGGGCAATCCTGACCTAACCTTCGACGAGGTCGAGGGTTACGCCTACAACTTCTACGTCCCAGTCAAAGAGAAAAGCACAGGCAACTACGCATTTGCCTGGGTTATCGACCGTTACAGCGGGACGGTCATGCCTGAAATGGGGCCCAATATGATGTGGAATACCAAGTATGGCATGATGGGCGGCGGAATGATGGGCCCAGGTGGTATGATGGGACCAGGAGGTATGATGGGGCCAGGTGGCATGATGGGACCAGGCGCCACCCCAGGGCCGGGAGTTGGACCGAGCGCTCCGGTGACGCCGACAGTCGATACGCCCGTTAGCTCGGCTCAGGCTCAGAGGCTGGCTCAGCAGTTCCTGGACGGTTTCCTGCCTGGCACGAAGGTGGGAGACACCGACGCTTTCTACGGCTTTCGCACCATCGATGTGAACAGAGACGGCCAGATGGTAGGAATGATCTCGGTTAACGGCTACAACGGAGCCGTCTGGTATCATACCTGGCACGGGGAGTTCATAGGAAGATGGGAGCGACAGACGTAGCTGCCCGAATATCGAGGAAGAACCTGGAGAATCGCAGCGCTGAGTTGTGCGTCGGCAGTGGGCGTCGTACAATTGGGCGTGTGCACGTGGGAGTATCCTTCGCCCCAGTACGCCTGAGTTGCTGCGATCGCAGAGACGCTGAAACCATCTTGGCCCGACCCCATCGCCGGGAAGCGCATCGCGGAACACCGATCGGCGCTCTGACTGGCTACCGAATCTAGCTCAACTTGATAATAGATCAGCTCCCAGTCTGCCGATGAGCGGCTCCACGCCGTGCAGCCTGCAAGACGAGCTTAGGATATGGGATTGTGAAGGGTGAAATCAGTCGGCAGCAATACCTTGATGCACTGATTAACATCCTGAAGGATCGCTGCGTTCGAGGGGAGATCGAACTCGACGAGTACGAGAGAAGGCTCGGTTTTCTCTTGGAGGAACCAGTCAAAGAACGGCAGCGCCGCCTGGGCGGAGAAGAATAGCCTGTTCTCATGTGATTTCGTCCCACCGTCTCGATGAAGGGAACCTCGGCAATCCGAGCCGACACGTCTACAGATAGTGCAGGCGCTCACCCCCACGTGAAAGTCGGTCACGCTTCTCGTGGAGGAGACAGGTTTCACTCAGCCTTTGGTGTCACACCACCTACGCATCCTGCGTGACCGCGGCATCGCCCGCTCTGAGCGCCGTGGCGCCTACACCAATTACTGACTGGTCGACGAAGCGGTCTGGAAGACCGTCCAGGAGCGACGTGAGAATGCGTCTTCCCTTCGACGAGGAGACTTTCGATGCCTGCTGTTCGCATATGCTGTTCTGCATGGCGCTTACGACCTCGGAACTCGAATTCCTTTCGAGCGAAGTCAGGAGGGTGCTGAAACCGGGAGGACTTTGCGTTTACACGGTGAGGACCACGAAGGACCCCAATAGGGGCCACAACTGAAGAGCTGAATGAGACCGTGGCTATCGCCATGACCATTGGAGCTACGAAGCTCCGCGCCCTTGCCGAAAAAGTTAACGGCGGTCCGATTCAAGGCGTTGGGGACGGGCCATCTGAAAGTGGGGAAGCAACCACGGGGGAACCGGAAGCAACCGAAGGAAGCTGCTTTTCGTTCGCGGAGTCGGCAACGACCTTCCCTTCCGCGTCGCTGAGAACAAAGCGCAAATCCATCGTCGACCACACGTCCCCGCCCATCATCATTGGGCCCCAATCCCAATCTTGCCCTCTCATTCCGCCCATCATCCAGGGGCCCATTCCCCAGTCTTGACCATTGCCGCTCCTGCTTCGGCTTTGCACTAGCGCGTCCACCCCGTTCCATCTGTTGTTCCGCGCATAATATGAAGCCAGAGTTGGAGCGAGGCGCTGTGCCCACATTTGCCCACCTCGAGTGACGTATACTTGGAACTCGCTCACAGTGGCGCGATTGGCAGTGACCGCGACAGTGCTAACGGCGACCAGAACCACCACCCCGAAAGCCCCCATCAACTGCAATCGGAGACTACGCATAATCACCTCCTTGGCTGCACGCAAATCGCGGATGATGCCAACAGGTTTCCCGATCCAGTGCCTGAAAGCTACCACGGTTGAATCAATCATCGCTGCTATCAACCTCTTCCTGCGCTGCTCTGGCCGTGTCTTTAATGATTCTGCCTGAGGACGATGGACTGGCCTGACGCAACAATCGGGAGGAGTTGGCCAGAATGCCCAGGTCTGGAAGAGACTGCGCCGCGGCGGCGAGGATTGGCGGCAGGAAACCAACGGCAGCCAGCGAAAGCCCGATGAGGTTGTACGCGGCGGTGAAACCGATGTTTAGCTTCACTACCCTCATAGTGCGTCGAGCGATACGCAACACCTCGGGCACTAGCATCCAGTCTTCTCGCATTAACGCCACGTGAGCGGCTTCGATGGCGACATCAGTGCCGGCTGCTCCCATAGCGATGCCGACATCGGCCTGGGCCAAGGCCGGGGCATCGTTAACACCATCGCCCACCATCACGACGGTGTGCCCCTTGGTCTGATAGTCTTTCACGATGGAGATCTTATCCTCCGGCAGAAGGTTCGCCCTGTAGCGTACGCCCAGTCGCTCAGCCAGCGCCGATGCGGTCCTCTCGTTGTCGCCGGTGAGCAACTCAATTTGATCCACGCCAAGCGCACGGACCTCGGCAAGAGCAGCCGGGACCTCAGGCCGCAGCGTGTCGGCAGCACCGATCACGCCGATCAGTTCGTTATCTCTGGCCACGAACAACAAGGTCTTGCCCTGAGCTTCCAGTTCGGTGGCTATGGGGATGGACGAAGCCCCAGGAATCAACCTCTGATTGCCCACCGCAATCACGGCGCCGTCGACGCGCGCCCGCACGCCCAGCCCAGGGATGGCTTCGAACCGCTTTTGCTCGCTTAGGGACAGGTGGCGCCGTCTTGCCGCGTCGCGCACAGCCTCTGCCAACGGATGTTCCGAGTAGCGTTCGGCTGAGGCGGCCAAAGAGAGAAGCTCAGATTCTGACCGTCCATTAAAGGGAACCACGTCGGTGATCTGCGGCCGGCCCAGTGTGAGCGTTCCAGTCTTGTCGATCAGCAGCACATCTGCGCGCGCCAGAACCTCCAGGTACTTGCCACCTTTGATCAGCAGACCGCGCTTCGCACCCGCCCCAATGGAAGCAAGCATAGCGATTGGGGTAGCGAGAGCAAGGGAACACGAACAGGCCACAACCAGCACCGCGGCGGTGGCCAGTGGATTGCGGCTGATCAGGAAGGTGAGCGCGGCGATGCCCGCTACTACCGGCAGGAAATAGGCCGAGAACTTGTCGGCGACACGCTGCACATCGGCGCGGTGCGCTTCGGCTTCCTCGACCATCTTGACCACGCGACCGAACGTCGTATCCTGCCCCACGCGGGCAGCGCGAACGTGGAGTCTCCCTAGCCGGGCCAACGTCGCCGCAAACACTTTTGTGCCTGGTCCAGCTTCGATGGGCATAGGCTCTCCCGTGATAGTGGCCTGATCCACGGTCGCGTGGCCGCTCATCACTTCGCCGTCCACCGGAATAATCTCACCTGGCCGAACGATGACCGTCTCCCCAACCTGAACCTGGGCGACCGGCACTTCCTGTTCCTGGCCGTCACGTTCCACACGAGCGGTCTGGGGAGCCATGGCGGTGAGATCTCTTACGGCGCGACGGGCGCGCTCGGTGGTGAAACTTTCGGCGTAGTCCCCGACGCGCATGAAGAACACGATGACAACGGCGGTAGCCCACTGGCCAACGAGCAGCGCGGCCAGGACCCCCACGGTCATTAACGTATGGGATATGATCTGCATCTTAATTGCAGCACGAGCAACGTTGCGAAATACGGGATAGCCGGCTATCAAAACGATGGCCAGACCGACCGGCCAGGGTACACGCTCGGAGATGGTCTCGAAGAGCCCCAGCCACTCGCCCACCACGACGATGAACAGCACCGCACCAAAAACAATGCCGAACAGGGTAAGGATGCGGCGGGTAAAACCGCCCAGAGAAGTGGTTGGCGCAGGTTCGACAGGGGTGCTAACAGAGTATCCCGCTCCTTCGATCACTGTTCGGATCGCTGGTAGATCGACTTTCGTTGGATCGAGCCTGACGACGGCTTTTTCTGAGGACAGAAAGACATCAACAGACCGAACGCCCGGCAAAGCTGCGATAGCGTGTTGGACGTGCTGGGTGCATTCGGCGCAATCCATCCCGCGAACGGGGATTTCGACGGTCTGTAACTTCGCCATCGCTTAGCCTTCTTCGGGAAGGTTGTAGCGAGTGCATTTCTGCACCTCACCTTGTGACGGTGTTATTATACCAGAAATACGATCGATGGGCTGGACCATCATAACCCACGGGCTGCATTTGTCATTAACCGGGCTAGTATATACCATGCGTGTTCGCCGGATGTAAGCCATCCGTAACCGCACGGTGTGAGCCACCCGTAACCGCTCGATGTATGCCACCGGTTTTCGCGCGATATATACCAGGCCCAGCAGCAAGGAACTGCTGGCAAAGATGGGTCCAGCTAAGGCTCCGCCCTGTCCAGAATCGAGCGTGGCCCCCTACAAGGAGTTGGTTGAGCGATTTCTGGACGATGGATGATGACCCTTTGCTTCAGTCGGCACCAGTACGCCGAGTTGGTCTTTGACCAGAAGGTCAGTACCTGGATCGCCTGCCACCGCCACGCCTTCGAGAGCTTTGGCGGTTTCACCCAGAGGGTGGTGCTCGATTATGTTCCGCGCCACATAATCCGGCGATCGAGCTGGCGGGGATACGTGCGGGGATGGATGTCGATGGAATGGCTGATCTTTCCATCTATTTGAAGCCTAAACTGTCCACTTTTCGCTTTAGCTGACAGCGCGCCAAAGCCCCCTGTCGACAGCCATCCCTGCAGATGATAGTATTATTCTGACGTTATCCCTCTTCCTTCAGCATCCATCGCATCGAGGGGGCCAAGTCGCGTGATAAAGGATCTCGCCATTCTCGCAGTCGCCTTGCTCACGGCGGTCGTCGCGTTCTTCGCAGACACAGTGCTACTGCCTGGCATTGTACTGCTAGGTCTGCCATACTTCGTGTCCATACTAATCTCGGCCTACTTCCTCTCACCACGAGTGACGGCAGGTGTCACCATCTTCACGATAGTCCTGAAGTTGATGGCCGACTTGTCCGAGCAAGCACCAAGCTACCTATCGATTATGTATCTCATCGCCCTGGCGCTTGTCGGTTTCCTGAGCACATCGCTAGCGAGTAAGATGAGACGTGAGGCTACGTTGGCCGCGGAGGCCCAGGCCTGGCGAAGAAAAGCCATCGACATCTTCGAGAGTATCGCCGACGGCTTTTTTGTTGTAGACCGCGAGTGGCGGATTACCTGCGTGAACAAGCAGGCGGAGCCTCTCCTGCGACATCGGCGGGAAGAACTGGTGGGGAAGAACTTGTGGGAAGTATTTCCCGAGGCCGTCGACACGATCTTCTACGAGGAATATCATCGGGCTCTCGACGAAAAGGTAACAGTGGGATTCCAGCAATTCTACCCACCGTTTAACACGTGGTTTGAGGTGCGCGCCTATCCCACCTCGGAGGGCCTATCGGTATACTTCCGTGACATTACCGAGCGAAGGCGGGCAGAAGAGGAGCACGAGCGGCTGCTCAAGGAGGTGCAGTACGAGCGAGCCCGCTGGCAGTCCACCGTGGACAACATGGTCGACCTGGTAACGGTTTGTGACGTCGCTGGGCGCGTGGTATACATCAACCCGGCGTACAGCAAGATGATCGGGCTCCTGGCTAGGCCGGACCTCCCGCTGGAAGAGCATCCCAAGTACTACCATCTCTTCCATTCGGACGGGACCATGTTCGCTGCGGAGGACCTGCCGCTGCAACGAGCAGCATTGCGGAATGAAGTGGTTCGAGATGTCGAGATTGTGCATCGCGCCGCCGACGGCAGGGAATTCATCGGCGTCTTCAGCGCCGCTCCGCTCCACGACGACAGAGGTAACGTCATCGGCGCTGTCGCGGTAGGACACGATATAACCGAGCAGCGGCGGTCTGAGGAAGAACGCGAGCGACTGGTTGCCGATGTCCAGCATCGGGCAGCGGAGCTGGACGCGCTGATCGAGAACATGGCCGAAGGGGTAGCGATAACCGACAGTGCAGGACAGTTACTGCGGGTGAACCGCGCTGGCAGGCAAATCCTGGGCGTGCTCTCTCCTCAGAGCGTGCCGCGTTGCCTGACCGATATCCCGGAGGAGAGCGTCCTGGCACCAGATGGCCATCGCCTGCCGACTCAAGACTGGCCATTCTGGCGGGCGCTGCGAGGCGAGGTATTCGCCGAGCAGGAAGTCGTTTACGTGAGACCGAATGGTGATCGCCGCCACCTCCTGATGGCAGGCAGCGGCTTGCGCGACGCGCAGGGTACGATTAGACTGGCGATCACGGTCTTTCGCGACATCACGGCAATCCGCGACCTGGAGCGTCAACGGGAGGAGTTTATATCGGTCGTAGCCCACGACTTGCGCGGCGCGATAACGTCGATCCGTGGCTTCTCCGACCTGTTGATGCGCACCGCGGCCAGGGAAGGCGTCCCAGAGACTGTGCAGCGCTCTTTGGAGATGATCTCCAGTGGGACGCGCAGGATGGAAAGGATGATCGCGGACCTCCTGGACGTGTCTCGAATCGAGGCACGAACGCTATCCCTGGTGAAGTCAATCGTGGATCTGCCTTCGCTGGTGCAGGACGTAGTCGCCCGCTCGGAGGAGCTCACGAAGGGGCACCATGTGAAGGTGTTTGCCCACGGCGAAATCCCGCAACTGGAAGCCGATCCGGATCGTATCGACCAGATACTGACCAATCTCCTATCGAATGCCGGGAAGTACTCCTATCCTGACACTGAGATCGCCGTGGAGGTCGAGCCGAGGCCGGGGGAAGTGACGGTGTCGGTGACCAATCTCGGACCTGGCGTGCTGCCAGAGGACAGAGAGAAGCTCTTCACGCGATTTCACCGCACGAGGCAAGCGCAGGAAGAGAAGGTACCAGGCCTTGGTCTGGGCCTGTACATTGCGAAGGGCCTCGTGGAAGCGCACAGTGGGCGCATCTGGGTCGAGAGCGAGCCAGGGAAGTACGCCACGTTCCGCTTCACGCTGCCGCTAGCATCCTAACGCTACAACGATGGGGATGTTCACGGTCAAGGGTCGCTCCTTCAGAGTCATCTGGTCTCTTCGAGCCTCGGTTCAGCGTTGTCCAATACCCTGTTCACCTTCCGCACCAGATCGTCGATGTCAAATGGCTTGGGTACAACGTCCGCCAGACCGAAATCGCCCCGACGGACCATCCCACTGCTCGCATAAGTCGAAATCAGAATGACAGGGGTATCGCCCACGAGCGCCCTGATCTTGGTGAGGAAAGAGGGATCGAAGTCCAGCGGCTTGCTTTGGCACAACGCTTCAGTGATGAACAGGTCGAAATGCGAGTTCGATAGCAGGGTTGTGGCTTCCGCCAGAGAATGCGCAGCGCTTGCTTCGTATCCCTCCAGCTCGAGGATTTGGGTTAAGAGCGCGAGCGAAAATCGGTCAGGATCTACGACCAGGATAGCTTTCGTTGCCACGGCCACACCTCCCCTTCCCTGCAACGATCTACCCAGCCCGTAGGCTCGCTGTGAGTTAAGCAGACACTTATCAGATTACGCGAGCTTGTTCGCCTTGCTATTCTAATGCAACTGTCCTGATACTTGCAACGTCCGCCATCGAAAAAACGTCACGAGGTCGCCGCCACATCACCGACCCGACTTCACCAAATACTCGTCCAACAGTATGAGGTCGGATGGACTCCTGGCGATGCGATCAAGCGCCTCTTCACCGTTGCTGGCCGTTTGCACGGCGTACCCTTCCTTGTTGAGAAGCGCCGCGACAAACACTCCAAAGAGGAATCATCCTCGACCACCAGATGGTCTACTCTGAGGCTCTACACGTGCATAGAACGTGCTGCGGCACAACCTCCGGAGCGCCCCTATGATAACATCATCTTCTTGACATTGCAACCTGCTTTTAAGGTTATATCGTTGCAAACGGCTTGCAAATTTGGAGGTTGGCGGGAATTGGGGGATGAACAATTCGTCATTGGCGAGCTCGCCAGACGCACTGGCTACAGCACGGGGATGATTCGCCATCTTGAGAAAATGGGGGTGATCACACCACCGGTTCGCACCGCTGTAGGATACAGGCTTTTCGGACCACACCACGTGCAGGAACTGCGATTCGTGCGCGACATGCAGGATCTTGGTTTCTACGCCCAGCAGATCAAGATGCTGCGTGAGATCAAGCTGGGGGAAAGCCCGATTATAGAAAAGCAAGAGGCCATTGAAGAAATCTTTCAGGAACATGCTAGGTACGTGGAAGATAAGGTGACGTACTTTACGAATCTCAAGAACAGGCTCAGCGTCGTAGCGCCTGATTTCGTAGACAACATTCTTATAGGCGACTGCTAAGCTCATGGCAGGTCGCAATATGGAAACCGACGACAACAAAGTATCCGTCCGGGAAATGATGGAGTACCTTAGACAGAACAAGGTGTCTATGCAATACGATGCAGAAGACCTTGAGCACGACCTCAATGGCATCTACGCTCGGCTGGGGGAGCGCTAGAGCAGGATAAGGGCTCCGCCACCAATCTCGGTCAAGGCGAAAAGCGGCGATCGACCGTTGGGGCATCACTGCCTTCCATACGATACAGGCAATATGGTATCATTGGACGATTCGAGCAATAGGCCAAAGCCGCCAGTCAGTAGCACATGCGACTTTGTCGAAGCAATCGGCGCCAAGGCCGGCAGTGTAGCCACTGTGTCTTTCGCTCAGCGGGCTCTGAGCAGGGCGGGCTGTCTTTGTCGCTTCCTTAATCATCGCCTCCGATTTTCTGGCGGGCCGCAGTTTCGGAGCCAGGGGTTTCTGGAGACCATATGGGACTTGTTTTCGAATGGGATACCAGAAAGGCAGAGCTAAATGAGCGAAAACATGGTATTTCGTTCGAAGAAGCAGCGACCGTACTTGGCGATCCGCTTTCTTTGACGATTCTTGATCCAATTCATTCGGAGGCTGAGGAACGTTTCATAACAATCGGGCGGTCTATCGACAGGCGACTATTGGTTGTGGTGCACACAGAAAGAGGCGACAACTAGCCTGGGGCGAGAGGGCATGAACAACGTTGACCCCCAACAACCTCATCACCTGGCGCCACTGAGGGTCCGCTTCGTCGGTTTGGAGGAAGTGTTTCCTCCACATACTGTCACGGCCTTGGATGAAGCGGAATACCCGTAATGAATCAACGTAGTATTGGAAGGGCAGGCCGTTGATACGCATCAAGATTTCGGCAGCCCTAATGTGAGCCCAAGTGGTTTCACTGCTAACGAAGTCAGCGTACAAGAGTTTTCGGCTGAAGTCATCCAGGGAGGTGATCAGAGCCCATTTCTCTTCGACATACGGGGACCAACGATGCAGGGAGGCATCGTGTTGGATCAGAGCGCCGATGGCAGTGGTAACTACTTCGTGGTCGTGGACCTTTTTCTTGGGACGAGCCTGATAACATCCCAGGTTCTTCGCTCGCGTGATAATCGTGGGCAGGGACACTTCAAGTTCGTGTTTAGCAAGGCGACCCCTGACGGCCGAGTAGTTGTACGTCGTGATGGGCAACGAGGGATCGTCAATCAGAGATTTCTCTATCATCAACTCCTTCTAAATCTCTTCCTCGATACGAACGGCAATCCTGGGAGAGCTGGTCCAGCGATAATCGATGGAGAATTCATCCCTGTTTGCCCGGTACTGTTTCAACAGCGCGAAGAATGTTGTCTTGCCGATTTCCCAATAAATGCGGGAGAACCACTTTTGTCACGTTTCCTTCAAGCACTCTAACGTGTTTCTAACCTCATACTAACGCCTACTCTCACTATATTCTTATAACCTAAGAGAAGGGACGAAAGCGGGTTTTGCCGATGAAGACTATCTCGTGCAGCTAATCAGGAACTGAGGAACCTGATTAAGTCGATCCGTTTGACAATCCGCATTGCTTGTTGCGCAAATAGCGGCTACACGTGATTTAACAAGAAGAAACTAGAGGCGTGAAGCATGTTCGAGCCTGGCAGCAAAGTGTGTGAAAATGCTGCTTTCGAAGATACGCGCGCATCCTGGTATGTAGAAAGCCGCCAGGCGATTGAACGAAATATTGTAAGTTTTCAAGATCTAGTTGCACTGGCAGACAGCTTTTTGAGTCAAGGCAGGTATGGCGCCGCTGCTGTTTATGCTCAAATAGCAGCTGATTACGCTTGGCACAACCACCCAGGCGTGTTCGTAAGCTCACAGCTTGAACGAATTCTCCACAGGATTAGCCAAGACACGACACGGCTGGCTCATTGTGCTCGAAGAAACTCACGGCCGAATAGATTGCCAGGACACGTGTTTCACGTGTTAACTCAGGCATATGGCATCGGAGGGCATACCCGCTTGGTTTGGAGGTGGATTCAGCAAGATACCGAGCGGTCTCATTCTATTGTGCTCACCAGACAAGGGAGTTGGAAAGTACCCAGAATATTGTATGATGCAGCACGTGCCGCAGGTGGAAGGATTTATTCTCTCGATGCCAGGACAGGTGATCTCTTGTTTAGGGCAAGAGCGCTAAGGAAACTTGTGGGCTCGGCTGATCAAGTAGTCTTGCATATTCATCCTTATGACGTGGTTCCAACCATCGCTTTTGCCAGCAAGCAGAACCTGCCTCCAGTCATTTTCCTAAATCACTCTGACCACGTGTTTTGGGTAGGAGCAAGTATCAGTGATGCAGTTGCACAACTGCGCGAGTCAGGAAGGTTGTTTTCGCGAGAGCGCAGAGGGATCCCCCTAGAAAGAAGCATCCTTTTCCCTACTCCTTTAGGTTCCATACGGCGGACACTTTCGCGATCACAGGCTAAGAGCCAATTGGGTTTTCCTGAAGATAGGGTATTAATACTGTCTGCAGCTTCTTCGTACAAATATGCTCCCTTATTTGAATACAGCTTTACTGATACGATTATGCCAATACTGGAGAAGTATGACAACACCGTCCTATTGGTGATTGGTCCTGGCAATACCAGACTTGGTCAGTTCATAACGGCAAGCCATCAGATGCAGGGGAGCGTTAAGGTTCTCGATAAACGTGAAGATACATCGTTGTTCTACCAGGCCGCCGATATCTACGTGGACTCGTTCCCATTTCCTTCGATAACTTCTCTTCTAGAAGCTGGCGCATATGCCCTTCCTTTGGTAAGCTATTGCCCCTATCCTTCTGAAGCCGAAATGTTTTGTGCTGATGCGCCAGGGCTGTCGAATAACCTGATCCGTGCGACAAGCGCCGAGCAGTACATAGCTGTGCTCTCACGTCTAATCGAAAACTCAAACTTTCGATTAGTCCTCGGAGAAAGTGCCAAGCAAAGCATTTCAGACAAGCATGGCGGAAAAGATTGGCATCAGTTCCTGCGCAATTTGTACCTGCGTGCCGCAGAAATCTCGTCAGCACCTGAACCGCAAAGCGAGCTGAACCTGAAACCAGCTGGCACCCTAGATATCTTGTTAGCTGGTCTCCATTCAAAAGGCAGGATTTCACGCCCGCTTGATGCGGTCATACGAGACCATATTAGACTACTACCGCTCGGCTTACGAGCGCGAGTATGGGCCGAAACGTGTAGAAGGGATGAACCTCTTAAGCCAAGTCTTCTGCTTCCTGAATGGCTTTGTACACGTCTAGGAAAGTTGCGATCCTGGCGGAAGCGATGAGCGTGCCAGCCAGGGGCATGGGCGACGTACGTGACCAGAAGGAGAGAAAATGATCGGCATCGCTGTTATCGGCTTTGGATACTGGGGGCCAAACCTGGTGCGCAATTTAGACGGGGCTCCAGGTGCACGCGTGGTTGCCGTGAGCGACCTTCGCCGAGAGCAGCTTGCCAAGGTACAGGCTCGTTATCCGGCGGTAAAAACGACGACCGATTACCGTGAGTTGCTCAATGATCCTTCGATCGATGCCATCGTCATAGCTACCCCAGTTTCGACCCACTTTGAGCTGGCTTTGGACGCCCTGCGAGCCGGAAAACACGTCCTTGTAGAGAAGCCATTGGCGGTGACGGTAGAGCAAGGTCTGCGCCTACTGGACGAGGCTGCTCGCCGCAAACGAATTCTAATGGTCGATCACACGTTTGTCTACGCTGGCGCTGTGCGCAAGATCAAAGAGATTGTCGATGAGGGACTTCTTGGACCGATCTACTATTACGACTCGGTACGGGTCAATCTAGGTCTGTTCCAGCGCGAGGTGAACGTGCTCTGGGATCTGGCTGTGCACGATCTCTCTATTATGGATTACGTCTTGGATGCGCGTCCGTGCGCTGTGGCAGCTATCGGCACCACGCACGTAGGCAGAATGGAGAATATAGCCTATCTTACGTGCTTCTTCGACCACAGCTTGATCGCACACCTCCACGTCAACTGGCTAGCCCCGGTCAAGGTTCGTCGTGCGCTCATCGGTGGTGCGCAAAAGATGATCGTCTATGATGACCTTGAGCCCAGCGAGAAGGTTAAGGTCTACGACAGAGGAGTCACACTCAATGAGGGACCAGAGGGGATACATGAGCTACTTGTGGGGTACCGTATGGGCGATATGTGGGCGCCGCAGTTGAACACGGCCGAGCCTTTGCACGTCGAAACACTGCATTTCCTGGAGTGCATTGAGCAAGACCGGCAGCCGTTGACAAGTGGCCAGGCCGGCCTGCGCGTGGTGCATATCCTGGAGACCGCCATGTGCTCACTAGCACGAAGTGGTCAGCCGATCGAACTAAATTGGGGAAGGAGCTAAATGCAGGATACAAACCAAGTTGCAGCACGATTAGCCAAGGCTGTCCACATCGTGCAGAAGGGAGAAGCTGCGGAATCCAAACCTTGCGTTCTGGTTACCAGTGTTGGCGGACGCTCTGTTGGCTGCCAGATTCTGCAGGCATTGTTGCTGCATGGTGAGAAATATCGGATTGTGGCAACGGACGCAGATGCGTTCTCTTTCGGTTTGTATCAGGTCCAACATCGGTACGTTGTTCCATTTGCACAGGATCCGCACTATCTCCCGAGTATCTTGCGTCTCGTAGAAATGGAAGGCGTGAATGCAATTCTGCCTGGCACCGAGGCGGAAGTCCAGGTCCTGACAAGACACCGTGACGACCTAGAATCTGTAAACTGTCGGCTCATCGCCAATCCTGCCGAGGTAGTAAGTCTGTGCAGCAACAAGTGGCGACTCTATCAGTGGCTAAAGACCAATAATATCGGAGCGCCAAGAACTGTGTTGGCACATGAATGGGAAGATCTGGTTGCAGAAGTGGGTTTTCCAATAGTAGGCAAACCGACCGAGGCTACTGGTGGTTCTCGCAGCGTAGCTATTCTGAAGGATGACAAGGAGGTCTGGCAGTATCTGGAAGAAACTGGAGGGAGTGGAGTCATATTTCAGGAGTATATCGGAGCATCCGAAAACGAGTACACCGTCGGCGTGCTCGTTTCGGAGACTGGCGACGTTATCGACTCCATCGCGATTCATCGGAAGCTCGTTGGTCTGTCGCTAGGAATTGAACGTGTCATCAGTGGTTTCTCTTATGCACTTTCTACAGGTTACTCGCAAGGCCACGTTGTCAAACACCCTCTTATTCAGCAAATATGTGAGGGTTTGGTTGTGAAGCTGGGTGCGCGAGGGCCAGCGAATATTCAGTGCCGCCTGGTAGGTGATGAAGTCAAAGTGTTCGAAGTTCATCCTCGATTTTCAGGAACGACTTCAATACGTGCAGAGGTAGGTTTCAACGAGCCCGATGTTCTGATCCGCAACTACCTGTACAACGAGGCATTTGGTCGACTTAACTACCAAACGGACGTTGTAGCCATACGAGCCTTCAGCAATGCAATTGTCCCATTTTCTGTAATGACCAATGTCCCAAGAGCGTCAACCTTATGAAGATAGGCTTTAGAAACCCCAAGCATTCAGGTGCGCGGCTTCTGCCCCAGCACGCCCCGACAGTGGTGTAGAAGATGCAACTTGGTCGTGTGCTAGTCACCGGTGGCGCTGGCTTCATCGGCTCCGAGTTGGTACACCAGCTTGTAGAGTGCGAAGCTGAGGTTGTGGTGGTGGACAATCTGATCAACGGTCGACGTGAGCACCTCGAAGGGTTGCCAACTGACTACGTTCGACTAGTCGTCACCGACATTCGAGATAGACAGCGCATGGCGGAGTTGATGCGGGGGGTAGATATTGTGTTTCATTTAGCATGTCTGGGCGTGCGACATTCGATCCACTCGCCGACCGAGAACCACGACGTCAATGCCACAGCAACCTTGCACCTGTTGTCGGCGGCCAGGGCAGCGGGAGTGCGGCGTTTCGTGCACGTCTCCAGTTCTGAAGTCTACGGCACTGCTCGCTGGACGCCAATGTCTGAAGAGCACCCAACCTTTCCCATGACTGTCTACGGTGCGGCAAAGCTGGCAGGCGAATGCTACGCCCGTGCTTTCTATCGTACCTATGGCTACCCAACCGTCGTAGTACGACCATTTAACACCTACGGACCACATTGTCATCACGAGGGAGATAGTGGCGAGGTGATCCCCAGGTTTCTATTGCACTGCATGGCTGGTCGTCCAATGGTGATTTTCGGCGATGGAACCCAGACGCGAGACTTCACCTACGTGAGCGACACAGCCAGAGGCATTGTCATGGCTGGATTGGCAGATAGTTCGATGGGACAAACGATTAATCTTGGCAGCGGTGGTGAGATCACTCTCAGAGAGTTGGCCTGCGAGGTGGCAGCAGCGGTGGGACGACCGAACGCAGAGATTACTTATGACACCCCTCGTCCTGGAGATGTGTTGCGTCTATGCGCCGACGTTGCGAAAGCACGCCAACTCCTTGCATTCGAGGCCCGAGTAACACTGCGTGAGGGACTCACCATGCTCAGAGACTGGTACATGAGCTGTGAAACGGCGCCCGACGTGCTGCTGGAGCAAGAAATTACGCGTAACTGGGAATTCGCAGCGAACAGGAGAGATGAATGACCGAACGTTTTATCCCGATTGCCAGACCTTGGATGGATGAGCGCGAGGTAGAGGCTACCAGCCGCCCGATTCTTTCTGGTTGGGTCACCCAGGGGCCCGAAGTAGCAGCGTTCGAGCGCGAGTTTGCTGATCTTGTGGGCGCTCAGTACGCCTGTGCTGTCAGTAACTGCACCACTGCATTGCACTTAGCTCTGCTCGCGGTTGGTGTACGGCCAGCAGCTGAGGTTATCACGGTCAGTCACTCCTTCATCGCTACCGTAAATGCCATTCGCTACTGCGGTGCAACGCCAGTCTTTGTGGACATCGAGCCAGCAACTTTCAACATGGATCCTTTGCTGGTCGAGCGCGTGATTACCGCGCGTACCAGAGCGATTCTCTGTGTCCACCAGATGGGCATGCCCTGCGACCTGACGGCAATTATCGGCATTGCCAGGCGACACGGTCTGCCCGTAATTGAAGATGCTGCTTGCGCAATTGGCAGCGAGGTGTACTGGAACGGGACGTGGGAGAAGATCGGCAAGCCGCACGGAGAAATAGCCTGTTTTTCTTTCCACCCGCGCAAGGTGATTACCACTGGCGACGGAGGAATGATTACCACCTCCCGAGCCGAGTGGGATCGACAGTTCCGCCTCTGGAGGCAGCACAGTATGAGCGTTCCCGATAGAGTGCGACACGGAACGCGTGCGGTTATTTTCGAATCCTATCCAATGCTCGGATACAACTACCGTATGACCGATATCCAGGCCGCTGTGGGGCGCGAGCAGCTTAAGCGCCTGCCCGAGATCGTAGCCCGCCGACGGGCCATGACACAGCGCTACAGAAAAACCCTGTCGAGCATTCCTGACCTGGAACTTCCAGTGGAACCTGAATGGGCGCGAAGTAACTGGCAGAGCTTCTGCGTACGCCTTCCCCGCCACTGTGACCAGCGGCAGGTGATGCAGACGATGCTCAGCGCTGGCATTGCCACTCGTCGTGGAATTATGTGTGCCCATCGGGAGCCGGCCTATGCTAAGGAACCGTGGTCGTGTGGGAGATTATTGGAGAGTTGTGCCTGTGTGTCAGGCACCTGTGCCCGTCTCTCTCAAAGTGAGAGGGCGCAAGATACCAGCATTCTGCTGCCGCTATATCACCAGATGACCGAGGCCGAGCAAGACTATGTCGTCGATGCTCTGGCCAAGGCGTGCAGTTCGCGACCGTCCGAGGATCGGAACACCACGAGAAGCCGAAAAGAGGCAGCCAGTGTGGCTGCCTCTGGGTTCGACCTCGAAAACGACACCCTGGGGCGTTGCGGAGATTAATCAGCAACCGGCCGCAGCGCAGGCGGTGTTGGGACTGCCACGCCGAGGGCCGATGGCTGGTCTCCAGCAGCCTGTATCCGATAGGGTTAGAAATCTGGCGTGAGGACTACCCTCTTCATGAGTGTTCCTTCGTCAGCCTGCTTGAATGCCTCTTCGATCTGGCTCATGGGGCGCGTCTCAACCATAGGCTCCACGGCGATTTTGCCTTTGAGCACCATATCCAGCACGGTGGGATAGTACTTGGGCAAGCAGCCCCAGGTGCCGATGATCTCGGCGTCGAAAGCCATCAGTCTGGACATCATATATGAGGTCGCTCCGGTTCCGAAGCCGACGACGACCATTTTGCCGATGAAGGAGAGCAGCTCAAGCCCTATTTCCTGGCCATCGAGAGTGCCAGTGCATTCGAAGATCTTCCACCCGTAGTTGGATGGCCAGTTGTTGGCTTTGCAGATGTCCCTGAACTCAGCCCGCACGTCCTTGGCCGATTTGCCCTTGGAGCTGATTACGGCGGTAGCTCCGTAGGATTTGGATCTCTCCAGCTTCTCGGGGTTTCTGCCTACACCTACCACCTTTGCGCCCATGGCCGCCAGAGTCTGCGTCATATAGACGCCCACGCCACCGGTGGTGCCCACTACGATGGCCAGGTCACCGGGCCTGATGTCGGCTCTCACTGCGGCCTGATAGGGCGTGGTGATCGCGTCGGCAACCACGGCCAGTGTTGCCAAGGGTATGTTGCCCCGGTTCTCGACGACGCACAGGTCCTGGGAGGGAACCACGATGTGGCTGGCGAAGCCGCCCATGTCGCCCAGGCTGTTGCCCGGCATTTTCTGATTAAGACAGCGATTGTTTCGGCCCGCGGCGCATATGGGACAGTTGTTGCACGGCATCACCGCTGGGACGATCACTTCTTTTCCAACGAGATTGCCATCCCCGCCGATCACCACTCCGCTGATTTCGTGGCCCAGGGTGATAGGCGGCGGCACGACTGTTTTCACCCCGTGGGCGAAGTA
The DNA here is from genome assembly GCA_023480885.1 of Chloroflexota bacterium. Classification (GTDB taxonomy): domain Bacteria; phylum Chloroflexota; class UBA6077; order FW602-bin22; family JACPRP01; genus JAMCWX01. The sequence continues at coordinate 21,756 of JAMCWX010000032.1, forward strand.
ACTCAGGTCCGTGTGGCAAACACCACACCCCGCGATTTCCACCAGGGCCTCACCGGGCTTCACCTCCGGCACTGGCAGGCTAGCTCTGGCGAGCTTCCCGGGCTCCATCATTCGCCACGCTTCGATTTTCTCCGGTATCTTCGGCATCGATGCCTCCTGTTAGCATTCTTGTTTCAAAGTCCTGGTCAAACTCAACGCAATGTAACGCTGGTGCGCGATCAGGGCACCGTGGTTGGCATCGCCACGGGCACGGTTCACACGGACATCGTTCACGGGTTTTGGGCGATGCCACCCTCCCGCTCTATGGTCCACTCATCATCGGGAGGGTCCTTCGAATTGCCCGCACGGGGATCAGGTGGCCAGGCTGCAAGTCGGCCCATTCACCTCAACACCGTTTCTCGATTGCTTCAAGCAACTCCTTCTTTAGACGCCCTAACTATGCTTCTTTCGTCTTCAGGAAGAGGAGGCGGAACAGGCTCGCCAGAGGTCTTTCTCACCGCATTGAATTTGGTCGGGCAAACCTCGAGGCAAGTTCCGCATTTTATGCATTTGTCTTGCTCAATGATGTGAACCTGGTTTCTGGCGCTGATTATCGCCTCCACAGGGCATCGCCGGGCACAGATCATGCAGGCCTGGCACTTTTCGGGGTCGATATAGTACGAGACCTCATCACGGATCAGGCTGTCTATCTCTTCACTCGTGAAATACGTTTCATATTCGTCCGGGTTCCTGAGAGGTTTCCCCAGTTTCTCGTGCTTCACCTGCTTGATGTAAGGGACTAACCTCCTAAGGTTTGCAAGGTTGGACTTCAGTTCCTCTTTGTCTATTCCTTCACCATCGCCGAGTGGTCCTAACTCCTTCACCTTTCTGACGAATTCGTTAGTAACCTCGGCAAACCGGATTCCTTCACCGGCAGACATAAATTCGACGCTTAACCTCTCCGGGTTCAGCCCGATGTGTTCAATCAATCCTCTGCTTAGCAGCGCTGTATTCAGGGCATGATAATTTCCTTGCGTGGTATAGTTGCATTCGTTTAGGCGGCAGCCACCGATAAACACCCCATCCATTCCATTGGAGAAAGCCCGGAGTATGAACTCCAGGTCGACTCTGCCGGAACACATTACGCGAATAAGCCTCATCTCTGTTGTATATTGAAGTCTGGACACGCCAGCCAAATCAGCAGCGCCGTATGCTCACCAATGGCATACAAAACCTAATATCTTCGGCTTGAACTTAAGTGCCGCGCTCATTGGGTCCCACCTCCTTAGTTAGTATCCCCGGCTTCTATTCGTTAGCACGCTTCTAAACGACCGCAACCGCCGCGTCGATTTGTTCTATGATATCTTCCTCTGGAACCGCCGCGTCAATTTGGGCCAACAGCGCTTCATCGGTGAAGTGCTTTAGTTGAATAGCCCCTGAGGGACACTTTGCGTTACAGAGACCACAGCCTTTACAGAGAACGGGGTTGACCACAGACTTCTTGCCCTGCCGTGTCTCGCGCAGCTCTATGGCACGATACGTACAGGCTGAGACACATTGCCCGCACCCCATGCACCTCTTCTCCTCGACCACGCAAACTGAGCCGGAGGCGACGACTGTATCGTGCGAGAGAAGCGTTACGACCCGACCGGCAGCTCCATAAGCCTGGTTAATCGTCTCCGATATGTGCTTAGGATAATGAGCCATTCCACAAAGATAAACGCCGTCTGCGCTAAACTCAACAGGCCTCAGTTTGACGTGGGCTTCTTTGAAGAAATCATCCGGCCCCAAAGAGACCTTGAATTGTTGAGATACTTCTTTGTTGTCTGCGCGGGGGATAACCGCGGCAGCCAAAGCAACTATATCAGCGTCTATTTCAAGCTTCTTCTCTAAGATCGGATCCGTCACGGTAACCCTGAGAACAGGCTTACCATCCGCCTTAGTGGCTTCCATCTCAGGCTTATCCTGCGGCTCCCAACGGATGAACCTTATATCTTTGCTGGCCGCTTCCCGGTAGTAATCCTCTTTGAACCCATAGGTTCTGATATCCCTGAAGAGGATGTAGATATCCATCTGAGGATTCTTCTCTTTGAGTGCCAGGGCGTTCTTAATGGACTCGCCGCAACATACCCTGCTGCAGTAATTTCTTTCTTCATTTCTGCAGCCCACGCACTGGATCATCACCAGGCTCTCGGCGTTGACAACCCTTTCATCGCCTTCGTTGATCCGCTCCTCCAGCTCGAGGTGGGTCATCACCCGGTCATCTTGCCCATAAAGGTATTCGGTGGGCTTATAGAGATCGGTACCTGTGGCGATAACAGTTGCGCCATGTTTTATCTCTGTAAGCCCTCGATCTGACTTCACCCTGGTTACGAAATTACCCACATAGCCAGTGGCCTCCGTGATTGTCGCACTAGTATATACGTGCACAGCCGGATGCTTATACACTTTGCGCGTGAGATCACGTAGATAGGCCTGTACATCCATCCCTTCCAGGGTGGTATGAATCCTTCGTGCCATTCCGCCCAGGTCGGCTTCTCTTTCCACCAGGTGAACCTCGTGTCCCTGATTGGCGATCGAGAGGGCGCAGGTCATCCCGGCTATTCCTCCACCAACCACTAACGCCTGCTTGTTCACTGGCAGATCGAACTCCTCCAATGCCTCCAGGCGAGAAGCTCGTGCCACCGCCATCCGAATGAGATCGTTTGCCTTCTCTAAGGCTTCTTCTTTTTCTTTAGAGTGGACCCAGGAGCACTGTTCTCTAATATTTGCCATTTCCAGGTAGTATTGGTTGATTCCCGCCTCCCGCAGGGTATCGCGGAATAACGCTTCAAGGGTCCTGGGGCTGCAGGCAGCGATAACCACGCGATTGAGCCCTTTTTCCTTTGCCAGGTCTGATATTTCTTTGGCCGAATTAGTAGCGCACGAAAAAAGCTGGTTCTGAGCGTAGACAACATTGGGTAAGGTTAACGCATATTCAACCGCGCTGGGAACATTCACCACCCTACTGATATTCGCTCCACAATGACACACAAAGACACCCACCTTGGGCTCCTCCACTGAGACATCCCTTTCCAGTGGGTATTTCCTTTCTGTGGTTAGCTTCCCTCGCCTACAGTTAAGTAGCTCACCAACCTGGGAGCCCGCTCCGCTGGCGGTAAAAACCGACTCGGGGATGTCCACAGGCCCCTGGAAGGCTCCGCTCACATAAACCCCAGGCATGGTGGTCTCCAGAGGATTGGAGGTATTGGACTTGCAGAACCCGTGTGAATTGAGCTCGATGCCGAACTTATCGGCCAGGCCCTTGAAACCGGCAGGAGGGGTCAATCCGACGGATAATACCACCATATCGAATTCTTCCTCTTGGACCCCATCGTCAGGAGTAGAATATCGAACGGAGACATTCTTGGTTTTCGGGTCCTCTTTGCCTATCGAAACGTAGCTTCTTATAAACCGAACCCCGGCAAGATTCTCGGCCCTTTCGAAGTATCGCTCAAAATCCTTCCCATAGGAACGAATGTCGTTATGGAATATCGTGCACTCTGCCTCTGCGTCGTGCTCTTTTGTCAAGATCACCTGTTTTTGGGTATACGTGCAGCACACGGCAGAACAATAGCTGTTACCGCCCGGGGTAACTTGCCTGGAACCGACGCATTGAATCCAGGCTATTCTATGGGGATGCTTCTTGTCGGAAGCACGCAGTATCTCACCTTCGTATGGCCCGCTGGCGGATAACAGCCGCTCATAGTCCATACTGGTTACCACGTTCTGGAACTTTCCGTAGCCATACTCATCCCTCAGCTTGGGATCATATGGCTCAAGGCCAGGAGACAGAATAATGGCCCCTACATTTACTTCTAGCTTCTCCGCCTTTTGAGTGAAATCTATGGCGTTATTCTCACAGACCGCCGTGCAAATCTTACATTTCTTTTCCTTCAGGTAAAGGCAGCTTTCATCTATGTAGGTGACGAGCGGAATTGCTTGAGCGAAGTGGATATGGATGGCTTTATTCTTCGATATCTCCTGATTAAATCGATCAGGGTACACGACCGGACAGTTTTCTACACAGGTAGTACAGCCGGTGCATTTATCCTCATCGATATACCTGGGCTTTCTTGTCAGCGTGACATTCAGGTTTCCTGCTTCCCCTTCTACCCTGTCGACTTCAGTAAGGGTCAGGACCTCTATGTTTACGTTCCGGTCGACCTCGACCAGTTTAGGTGAGAGTATTCAAATGGAGCAGTCATTGGTGGGGAAGGTCTTGTCCAGTTGGGCCATATGGCCGCCAATGGCAGGTCCTTTCTCGACAAGGTAGACCTTGAAACCCGCGTTGGCGAGGTCGAGCGAGGCTTGAATGCCGCTGATCCCTCCTCCAACAACCATTACGTCTCCCAAATTACTGGCTCCAAGACTCCTACGAACTTGCTCCAAAATCTGTTCTCTACTATTGTCTTCAAGACTCCTACAGACCTGCTCCACAATCTGTTCTTTTTCCGTAAGTTCTTTTTCCACTTTCTATCACCTCATCGGGATTTCTGTCCCCGTACTGTCCGTGCAAACTATGCTTGGTCTGTCGAGCAGCCAAGTCGCTCCGGATGGGAATATACCAACAGGCGGCTCCCACGCGCATAGCCAACCAGGGCAATGCCCAGATCACGAGCAAGCGAAATGGCGCTCCACGTAGGCGAGTGCCGCGAAACAGCAATCGGAACCTGCATCTTTGCCGCCTTGAGCAACATCTCCGACGAAACGCGACCAGTGCTCAGCAGCAGTCGATCCCTGGTTGATATTCCCCTCAACAAACAGTCGCCCTGGATCTTGTCCAGGGTGTTATGTCGTCCAATATCCTCGGCCACTACAAGCAGGTTCTTTGTATCGCATAGAGCTGAGGCATGCATGCCGCCACTATGCCGATACAGGTCCATTTGCTCTTGAAGCTGCTTCATCAGCGATAGCACTTCCGTTGGAGAAGCAACAAGCCCCGAATCAACCCTCTGTCCTTGCGTCATGAAAGTTGCACCGCCACCACACCCAGAAGTAAGTTTCCGTCGCGCTGGCAATTCAAACTCGGGGTTGCTCAGCCTCACATCGACTTCCGATTCCCGGTCGCACACCCGCATCATCGTCACGTCGCCGATGCCTGAGATGATTCCCTCAGAGTACAGAAATCCGAGAACAAGGCAATTCAGCTTGGTGGGAGTGCACATGATTGTGACCAGTTCCTGGCGATTGACATAGATCGTGACTTCCCTTTCGACAGGAACGTGAACGGAGGTCCTAACCCATCCGTCATCGGTAAAGCGATCGCAGACTATGTCCGATGCCACCCCTGTCATATCCGATACGCCAATCGCTTCCTGCACGTTTGGATTCCCCGTCTTCTAGATCACTTCCTGGAGCACTTCGGTGATGTCCTTGACCTCGATGGCATCAGCATGATTCAGGACTACCCTGCTATCCTCAAAATTGGTGATGCAATAGGGACAGGCAGTAACGAGCTCCTGAGCCCCATCCTCAACGGCCTCTTCCAGTCTGATGTTGGAGAATCTTTCATCCTTGGGCGTTTCCATCCAAATCCTGCCGCCGCCCATTCCGCAACACATGCTATCTTCGCGCGACTCATCAAACTCGATCAGATCCAAACCAGGTATGCTCTTCAATGCCTCTCGCGGTTCGTCATATATGCCATTATGTCGACCCAGATAACACGGATCGTGATACGCAACCTTCTTCTCATACTCCTTGGTGATCTGAAGTCTTCCCTTATTAATGAGCTCGTATACATACTGGGAGATATGAACCACCTCGAAGTTCACCTTGAATTCGGAGTAATCGTTCTTGAAGGCGTGGTAGCAGTGAGGGGAAGAAACGACGATTTTCTTTACGCCATTTTCGACAAAAGTCTTGATGTTTTCCTTGGCCAGACGTTTGAATAATTCCTCGTTGCCTGTCTTCCGGATGCTCTCTCCACAGCAATTCTCCTTGGAGCCGAGTATCCCGTAATCCACCCCTGCCTTATTGAGGATCCTAGCTGTGGCTTGGGCTACCTTCTTCGTTCGCGGGTCATAGCTGGCGTAACAGCAGGGGAAATACAGCACTTCCATCCCTTCGGTGAAGGGTTTCACAGACAGACCCTGTGCCCAATCTGCCCTCTTGTTTCGGTCTTCGTTGAAAGGGTTGCCCTGAGCCGTAAGGCCGGCGCTTATGCCCTTGACAAGCTGGACAGCGGCGGGGAAAACACCATATCCTGTCGCCATCCTGCGCACGGCTACCATATCGTCTATCTGATTTACGCCCCTGGGGCAGCGCTGAGGGCACTTGCCGCAGGTGGTGCAACGCCAAATTTCTTCTGTTTCTATCTCGGTCAAGCCAAATGTAGCCTCGCGGATCAGCTTGCGCATACTGAACTTTGTGACCCTATTCCAGGGACAAACCGTATCGCATTTTCCGCATTGATAGCAGAATTTGACGGCGTCTCCACCTTTTTCTTTTATCTCATCTATTACCTCTTTGAAGGGGGCTACAGTTTCCACGATTTTAGTCCTCTTATCTTACGTTAACGTTCTAGCCCTTCTTTGACATTCGGGCAACGGTATCTACTACCCTCTGCAACCCATATTTGTCTATTATCGATTCCAGCCCTGTCTCGATCTCCTCCACCTTCACATCTTCTTCTACTTCCTCTTCCCTCACCTCATAAACCAGCGCATCGTTAATACACCACTGAACGCACAAGGGCTCTTCTTGTGGAGGGTCGTCTTCACACATATCGCATTTGAGGGGGAGGCCGGAATCGGGTTCGTGGAAAAGCGTCCTGGATGGGCATGCAGCCTTGCAGAGGCCGCACTCGTCGTATTCCTTTCCATCAATCAAATATGTTTCTCTGCCCATACATTCGGCCGCGGTATACTGACCCGCGTATACAGGAACATATAAGTCTCTTAGTGGATCATACATCACCCGAATACGGGACCTTTCCGGGTTATTGCCGCTATACTTTGGCGCCGCGTGAAAGGCGGAGCATATTACCTCACATGCCCGGCACCCATTACACTTGTCGACATCGATCTTGATTGACTTGATTGTCTTCTTAACTTTGCTCATTTCCTATGATCCCTCTTTGTGCCAAGTCTTCGGCAACGTAGCCAAGGTCCAACCCGTGCAACGTCTCTTCGGTAGGAATGCCCTGATTATCCCAGCCCCTGAATTTGTAATACGCGTCCAGGAGCGCTTCTTCGAGCTCAGGAAACCTTCTCTTCCAATGGTCTTCTGGTGGCTTCTCATCCGCTCGCCTCAAGCCTCTTCGCACATTAACGGCTCTAATCAGATTTCGGTTCCTCTTGTACACTTCGTTGAGTCCAGCTTCATCCATATCGATCCCCGTCGCTGCTGAGATGAAAGACGGGTAATTGTGAATATGATATGGTGGCTTCAGAGGGAATGATGACAGGCCGGCGCACACCCCGAGAGCGTCATCGATGTAATGCATCTTCTCCTGCCAGTCAACAATATCGACGGACATATCAACCGTAGGGTAATATGGATTTGAGCGCTCTCCGCGTGGCTCCCAGTCCAGCAAATACTTCTTGAACTTCTCATCAGGAACATGGATCCAATCCTTGACGAACGCTTCTCTCTCCTCCATCGTAGGGAAAGGCGCCTGAGGGAACTGGCCTTCAATCTGAGTGATGTTCGATTTCTCGCCGGTAGCATACATTAGGAAATAGACAGGATTCAGCATGCCAAGCTTGAGAGGCAGTTGCTCATGTTTCTTAATGGTATTATGCGCATACTCTTCTGCGCCGTTGCCGATCTGTTTAGCCGCCCAATATGTGCCATTGGCCAGCACATCGCCGATCCCTTCTCGCCGAACAATTCTATCGAGTAACCAGTAAAATCTCCCCTCGTTATCGGACGGACATCCCGCAAAATCCGCGTCTGTCAAAATGCCGGCTTCATAAAGCTCGACGGCGAAGGCCATAGTCTGCGGGGTCGAGTATCCGTCTACGCCATACTCTGTGGCGCGTTGAGCGATTCTGAATCCAAAATCCAGGTCTGAAAAGGCCGCCATAGTATAAGTGAGCTTCGAGAAGCATTTCATCATGTAGGTTGAAAGTCCCGGGACAGAGACTATTGCCCCGCATTTCATAGGGCAGTTATAGCAGCTTATCAACCGCTTCCGCACAGCCTCCTGGGTCTCTCTCCACTTCTCTTCGACTTCCTTGGTCCAAAAATCCTTTCGCCGAACGCGGGAATTCCCCCACATAAAATTCGTGGTGTGCCATTCCTCATCAACTTCTCTCATCTCTTGCGGTGAGCCGATCCCCTTCAGAATGGTCATCACCCCTGGAATAGGATTTTGCTCTCGGACCTGAATATATTTCAGCAGGTCGTTGACCAGCCCGATGAACTCGGCTGGTCGGGCGATATTGATGTCCTTCGTTCCACGAACGGCGATCGCCTTTATCCCTTTGTCTCCCATAACGGCGCCTAGTCCGAGGCGACTGGCACTGGACCTACTATGCTCGATGGAAGCCATATAGACCTTGTTTTCACCGGCCAGGCCAATAGCAGCAACCTGGGCTTTCGGCTCCTTCAGCTCCCTCTTAATGAAGTCTGCAGTTTCAACAGCGCCTTTACCCGCCAAATGAGACGCGTCACGTATTTCCACTTTGTCGTTGTTTATCCATAAATAAACCAGACTGGGAGACTTGCCTCGAATGATCACTTTGTCATAACCGGCATACTTCAATTCTGGAGCAAAGAATCCCCCCATCATTGAATAACCCATTAGCAAAGTCTGAGGAGAAATGGTGGAAACAATGGTGCGATTAGCGCCAACAGCGGGGGTACCACCTAGCAGACCGCTGCTAAAAACGAGGAGATTATCAGGAGAAAACGGTTCAGTTTCAGGGGGGACCCTATCCCATAATATCTTGGCGTTCGTGCCTAGACCCCCCAGATGAAGTTCGGCTAATCTTGGGTCAGTCTCTACCCTCTCAATATTTCCCCGCGATAGATCGATTTCTAAATTATACCCTGTCTCTGCGTACCTCATTGTGAGCCCCTCTCAGTATCTGCCCTCTTCTCTTGGTTTCAGAATTCCCAGGCCACTTGGTCACCACCTTCAGCGCTACCGCATTGGCAACCGAGAAATCAGATGCACAACCCAACCACATAACCGACGGAGAAAAGCGATGTAGCCCAAAACGTATAGCGAAATCTCGTACGTCGTCACGATTACGACATATGCATTATAAGACCGCTAATGAGCGTTGTCAATAGGGTAACCATGTTGACAGCCAAAGGAATAGCTAGTAGAATCAATATGTCGCACCTAAGACGGCATACGATATTTCAATATATACGGGTGGACATCGTTGGGTCGTAACTCCGTTGTCGGCCCCCAGTCCATGCTTTTTACCCTCTACGGGGACTACATACTTCATCGAGGGGGCGAAGTGTGGGTTGGGACGCTCATAAGGGTCCTTATCGAGTTTGGTCTCTCAGAGCAAGCCATCCGGTCGGCCCTTTCGCGGATGTCGCGGAATGGCTGGTTGAACGTCGAGCGGGTCGGCAAAAAGCCCTACTATTCGCTGACTTCCAAAGGCAAGCGGCTGCTCAGCGAGGGCGCACAGCTTATCTACCACGGCAGGCACGACCATTGGGATGGCAAATGGCATCTCCTGACCTATTCGATCCCCGAGGGAATGCGGGACGTCAGGAATCGCCTGCGCAAGGAATTGAGCTGGCTTGGCTACGGCATGCTCAGCAACGCGACCTGGATGTGCCCACGCGACGTGAATCCGCAGCTTAAGAGCCTCATCGATACGCTGAACATCGGGCAATTCGTCGAGACTTTCACCGCTACCCACAATGGCTTCTCTGAAGGCAAGGAATTGGTTGCCCGCTGCTGGGATCTCGATTCCATTAACAAAGAGTATGCCAAGTTCCTCGATAAATACAGGCCGCGCGTGGAGACGTACCTGGAGAGACAGAGGAATGGCAATCCGCTCGAAGCCAGCGAATGTTTCGTCGAGCGCTTCATGCTCATCCACGAGTACCGCAAGTTTCCCTTCATCGATCCTGAATTGCCGATAGAACTACTGCCTGATGGCTGGCTAGGAGGTGAGGCCGCGTCCTTGTTCCGGGAATACCACAGATTGCTGGCTGACAAAGCTAACCAGTTCTTCGACGCTGTGTTCGAGAAAGCTCCTCTAGGAGGTGATGGCTGGAAGAAATAATCGACCCCTTATTTCAAGATCCAAGAAATATGATTTCCAAATTCAAATACAGGAGGAAAGATAGATGTCACTGGATTGGCTCCCCAGAGAGGGCGGCGTCAAAGACCACAACCTCTGGGGCATGGAGCACTTCGGCACCACGCCCCCGTGTACCATGTACGAGGAGAAACCTATCATCGACCCCACGGGCAAGCCGGTTGACGGCCTCTTCAGCGCCTGGATAACGCTGAACAACCCGGCACAATACAACTCCTACACCACCGAGATGGTCAAGGGCGTGATCGCCGGCTTCAACCGCGCGCAGGCCAACCGACGGGTCGTCGCGGTGGTCTTCACGGGCGCCGGCTCGGACGCATTCTGCACCGGCGGCAACACCAAGGAGTACTCCGAGTACTACTCCACCAAGCCCATGGAGTACGCGCAGTATATGGAGCTCTTCAACGCCATGGTTGACTCGATCCTGATGTGCCAGAAGCCGGTCATCCGCCGCATCAACGGTATGAGCGTAGCCGGCGGACAGGAAATTGGCGGCGCCTGCGATATCGCCATCGCCTCCGACCTGGCCATCTTCGGACAGGCCGGCCCCAGGCACGGCTCCGCGCCCGTGGGCGGCTCCACCGACTTCCTCCCCTGGGCTCTCACCATCGAGGACGCCATGTGGAACTGCGTCTCCTGTGAGTTGTGGAGCGCCTACAAGATGCACCGCAAGAACTACCTGAGCAAGGTGGTCCCCGTCCTCAAGCAGGGTGACAAGTTCATTCGCAACCCACAGGTCATCACCAGTGACTGGCTGCGCGACGGCGAGATTGTCTACGGCGAGTTCCTCACTGGTCCCGACGCCAAAGCCGCCCGCGACCTGGTGAAGACCCTCCAGGTGGATTTCAGCCTCCTGGACGCCGAGGTGAACAAGATATTGTGGACGTTCACCAACCTCTTCGAGGGCTGCCTGATGAAGTCTATCATCGGCATCCGCCAAAAGAAGAAGGACTACTGGGACCAGAATAAGAACGACCACCTGTACTGGCTGGCGGTCAACATGATGGGCGAGGCATTCCTGGGCTTCGGTGCCTTCAACACCAAGAAGATCACCGGCAAGGACACTATCGACTTCATACAGTACCGCAAGATGGTTGCCGAGGGCCATCCTGTGAACGAAGAGCTGTTCGAGGCCGTCCTGGGCAAGCCATTGCCAAAGTAGCCAGACCCTCCATTCGTCTGATAAGAAGCCCCGGAGCTTTCGCCCCGGGGCTTCATTCTTGCCTGACAACGCCTTGGATGACAATCAGCATTCTCGGATCCGCTGAACCACAGGAGCCAATGCGCCGAATCATATCACAACGATAGCGTGTGGCTGCCACCGCCGATGTCGACGGTCTTTGGGTGTCGACAGCTAACCCTGTGTTGAAAAACCAAGTCAGAATCGGCTATAATATCTTTCACGGGGCGTAGCGCAGCTTGGTTAGCGCGCAGCGTTCGGGACGCTGAGGTCGGTGGTTCAAATCCACTCGCCCCGACTATGGCTCCTTGGGTGTTTTGCTCAAGGAGCTGTTTGTTATTCATAACCCCGAAGAGCAGACATTATATCATCCCCTCGGAAGGGCGGCCCTAAATCCTAGTCTCGCCCTTTTGGTCTCACCTGGGGGTGAAGTGAAAGTTACAATTTCGGAATGTGGCTCAATGCAAATGTTGAGGAAAGCTTCATATTGCCTCGTTAGAGTGTATTGACGAAGTCTCGCCTCACTAACTCTGGGGGGAAGCGCACAGCATTTGTAATCGAAAGGCCACGAGAATGAAGTCCTTTCGCCTGACGCGTTGCTCTGTTCTATATTCATACGCCTTATACTGCAGGGGCTAATAGCATCCAAGCATGCGGATAATTCCCTTGGGCGATCACGAGTAGGAATGATGATCGAGAACTGCTGGCGATGTGCTACCCCCCTCGGTTGTGCTCGCTAACCCGCATGTCAACCTGAGTATTTTGCGCACTCCCGCCTCGGCCAGTTCGTCGGCGCTTAGCCAAGCGTGATAGACGTGAGATCGTCAGCAACGATATTATGGCCTTAGTTTAGACTAACTGCGGGGCACTAAAGGAAAGTGAAAAAGATGGACTGTACGGCTAAAAATACTGCAATTCTTGGTGTATACGGTTCACGAACCAAGAAGCAGACCGAACAAGGATCGATTCTGGATACAGAAATTGGCCTTTGTAGAAGACTTTCGACATTCGTTGGCTCGAGTGCTTGACGATGCGCTACAAGCCAAGTATAATCCCCGCAGCATTACTGGCCACCGTGGACAAGGAGGTGATGCACGCCCAAGACTTCCCTGAGAGCATCCACCTTTTCGGTGGGAAGAACGTCGTAACGTTGAAAGTCGTTCCGCAAGAAACAGCATCACACGAAGGTACGGGGTTATTACTCAAGGAGGGATTTGAATGAAAGGCAAGCTGTTGACACTAAGCGTGCTCGTTCTGATTGTCGGGATGTTGTTGGCGGCGTGCGCGCCTGCCGCCCCAGCGACCACTCCGACCTCGGTCCCGGCTACTCCTCCGTCCAAATCGGCAGTTCCCACGCCCGCCGCCTCGGTTCCCGCCACCTCATTGGGACGGAACATCAAGGTTGGAATCGTCGACACCTACAGCGGTCCGCCTGCCGCGTTTGGCAATGAGGCACTGAAGGGGTTCGAGCTAGCGCTCAAGGAAATCAACAAGACTGGCGTGCTAGGCGCGAAGATTGAGTACGCCAAGCGCGATGAGAAGTTCGCACCAGATGTCGCGCTGAGCATGGCAAAGGAATTGGTGCTTCAGGAAAAAGTTGATGTTCTGGTTGGCACCATCAACAGCGCCTCGTCGCTCGCCATCTCCGGATACGCCAAAGAGCAAAAAGTCCCGTTCATCGTGTGGACGGCCAAGAGCGAAAAGATCACTGGCGCGAACGGCCATCGCTACGTTTTCTCCACCAGCGAGAACACAGCGATGGCGGGCAAGGCCGGCGCGCAGGGCCTCGCCAAGAAACCGTACGTCAAGTACTGGATCGCTGGCGATGACTACGAGTACGGCCACGCGCTTGCCGAATCGGCCTGGAACAATCTCAAGAAGCTGAAGCCGGACGTGCAATTGCTGGGGCAGACCTGGTGGAAAACCGGCGAACCCGATCTCGCCCCCTTCCTCACCCAGATTATGGCGGCCAAACCGGACGCGGTCATTCTTGCGACCGGCGGCGCGGGGATGACGAATGCTTTGAAAGCGGCAAAGTCCACCGGAATGTCGGATAGGATTCCGATTTGGATTCACACCGCAACCGATTATTCTGTGCTCAAGCCGCTCGGCGCGAACGCGCCCGAAGGGGTAATGGGCACGATGGATTACCATTTCTACTATCCAGATACCCCGGATAACAAAGCGTTTGTCAAAGCGTTCCAGGATGCTTACGGCACTCCACCCGGATTTCCTGCCTACCACGCCTACAACACGGCGTATTTTATCGCGGACGCATTCAAGAAAGCCGGGTCGCTCGATAAGGAGAAGTTCATCGATGCGCTAGAGGGCTTGAAAATCAAGTCCCCGACTGGCGAAGTGGAAATGCGCGCGTGCGATCATCAAGCCGTCCTGCCGATGTACCTCGGTGTGACGAAGAAAACCTCCCAGTACGACTTTCCGATTGCCACCGACATCGTCGCGTTACAAGGCAAAGATATCATGCCCTCCTGCGACGACATCAAGAAAGCACGTGGGCAGTGAAAAGTCCAGACGTCACAGTAAGGCGAGCTAGCAGGCGAAGGGGAACATAGAGGGATGGGTGGGCAGGAACGGCGAATGTGGTGTCTTCCTTGCCTTCTCTGCCCACCCGAGTCTTCTGATTAGGGAGAGCCAGCGAATGGAGCTTACGTTGAACCTGGACGCGTTGAGCAGCCAATTGGTGATCGGTCTCAGTCGAACGATGATCCTTTTTATCGTTTCGGCTGGCTTGAGTTTCGTGCTGGGCGTGCTGCGCGTGCCAAACGTGGCGCATGGTTCGCTGTACATGATAGGCGCGTTTACCGCGTACACCATCATGGCGGCGCTCGGCAATAACCTGGCTGGCTTTTGGCTCGCGCTCCTGCTGGCGCCTCTCGTCGTGGCGCTAGTCGGCTTGATCGTCGAGCGTGGGTTGCTGTCCCACCTCTACCAGCGCGAACACCTTATGTTGATCCTCTTTACCTTCGCGATTGGACTTATCCTAAACGATCTGGTGAAATTCGCGTGGGGCGCCGAGTACCGCTCGGTGATGCCGCCGGAAATCCTGGAGGGTTCGCTCACGCTGTTCGGTTTGGCGATCCCACGTTACAACTTGTTCCTGCTCGTCAGTGGCCCAATCGTCGCGGTTGGTCTGTGGCTCTTCGCGACCAAAACCAAAATCGGCAAGATATCGCGCGCCGCGGCAGTGGATCGCGACATGGTTGGCGTGCTGGGCATCAACGTCTCCTGGGTCTTCGCCGCGTCGTTCGTCATCGGCTGCTATCTGGCTGGATTGGGCGGCGCGCTCGTGGCGCCGACACTCAGCATCACATTAGGGATGGATCACACGGTCATTATCGAGACATTCTTAATTGTCACGATAGGTGGGCTGGGAAACATCTGGGGCGCGATGATTGGTTCGCTCATCTTCGGCGTGGGGCAGTCCATGGGGCTTTTGATTTTGCCGCAGTACGCCGTCGTGTTTCCATACGCCGCGGTAGTCATCGTCCTGCTCCTGCGACCGACCGGGTTACTGAAATCGGTATGGTGAGGACACCGTATCTTTGAAGGGTGAGACACGTTCTCCTATGCCGAATGCAAACGTTACTGGAGGGCTGCCTCCGCTCTGAAAACAAATCCTATCGGTTGAGGATACTTCATGTTCAAGGGAATTGTCGGGTCGCGCTGGCGCTTGCCGATTGCGGCGGTTTCAGCGGCTCTCATTTTCGCGCCGCTCATCATACCCGTGTTCTGGATTTACATCTTGACATTGATTTTCGTCACTGCGCTGCTGGCGATCAGTCTCAACCTGGTTCTTGGCTACGGTGGCATTTATCAATTTCATCACGCCGTGTTTTACGGCATCGGCGCCTACACCACCGCGCTGATTCTCACCAAGACCTCGCTCCCAATGTGGGTCGGGTTTGGCGCGGGACCACTCGTCGCCGCGGCAAGTGGACTGATAATCGGGTGGTTCTGCGTCAGGCTGACCAAGTTATATTTTGGAATGCTCCAGATTTCTCTCGGTTCACTCGTCTGGATTATTGTCTCGCGGGCATACTCGATTACTGGCGGCGACAACGGCATCCACGATATCCCTGTTCCGACGCTCCTGGGGTCCTCCAACGGCGTGTACTACTTCACCCTCATCATTTTTATGGTCAGCCTCGTCGTGATGTACCTGATCGTGAAATCACCTTTTGGCTGCACGCTTCAGGCAACTCGCGACAATCCCCAGCGTTGCGAAGCCGTCGGCATCAACGTCCGACGCCATCAACTCGCCGCGATTGGGATTGCCGCATTCTTCGCCGGCGTGGCTGGCGTGCTGTTCGTCGGTCTCGAGCGATCTGTTTTCCCAGGTTTATTGTTCTGGGTCTTTTCGCTCGAAGTTTTCGTTATGTGCCTGCTTGGCGGATGGTTCACGTTTGCAGGACCGATTGTGGGCGCGGCGGTTGTCGTCGCGTTACGAACGTCTGTCAGCATCTACACCGACTACTGGACGTTGGTCCTCGGCGTCATTCTGATCCTGTTGATTTTCTTCCTGCCCGAAGGGGTGATGGGATTCTTGCTCAAACGACTCGAACCGCGGCCCATCGAAGAAGGGAGACCACTGGCAGATGTTGCGGGTTGAAGCAGCGGAGAAGTCATTCGACGGTTTCAAGGCGGTGAATCGAGCGAACCTGGTCGTCGAAGAGGGCGCCATCGTCGCTGTTATCGGCCCCAACGGCGCGGGCAAGACGACGTTGTTCAATTTGATCGCCGGCATTCACAAGCCGGACACCGGCAAGATACTCTTTCAAGGAGAAAACATTTGCGGACTGGCGCCGTACGATATTTGCCGGCGCGGCATCGCGCGGGCGTTTCAAATCGCCAACATCTTTCATCGGCTTACCGTTTTCGAGAATGTGCAAGTGTCGGTGTTGTCGCAGCAGCGCAAGAGCGGGGTTCTTTTTCGCCCCGCGCAAAACCTGGCCGTCGAAGAAACGAACAGCATTCTGGCAAGCACTGGACTGCTGAACAAAGCCCGCCGCGTTGCCGGCACGCTGTCGCACGGCGACCAGCGTATTCTGGAAATGGCGATCGCACTCGGCAGCCAGCCCAGACTGCTGATTCTCGACGAACCAACCGCAGGAATGTCGCCGGAAGAAACCACCGTGACGATGGAACTCGTCAAGCACCTGTCCCAAGCGCGCGGCTTAACCATTTTGTTCTGCGAGCACGATATGGACATCGTTTTCTCGGTCGCGCAGAGCATCATGGTCATGCAGCACGGGCAGACGATCATCCAGGGCGAGCCAGAAGAGGTTAGGCAGAACGAACAAGTTCAGGAAGCGTACCTGGGCGGGGCCCTGAGCTTGTCGAAGGAGACAAGCGATGCTTGAAGTGGATGGAATCCACACGTATTATGGTTTGAGTCACATACTCTTCGGCGTCTCGCTCCGCGTTGAGAAGGGTCAGATCGTTTGTCTGCTCGGACGAAACGGTGCGGGCAAGACTACGACGATGAAGAGCATCATCGGCTTGGTTCGGCCAAAACAGGGGACCATTCGATTCAAGGGCGACGAGGTCGTGGGCAAGGCGCCGTACACGCTCGCGCGCAAAGGGATAGGCTATGTCCCAGACGAAAGAAAAATCTTCGCCGATCTAACGGTTGGAGAAAACCTGGAAATTGCGGAGCGCAAAGCGAGAAATGGCGTGGGCTGGGATCGCGCGCGTGTCTACGAAGTTTTCCCCGTGTTGAAGACAATCGAATCGCGCCGGGGGGGCTATCTGAGTGGCGGCGAGCAGCGAATGCTGGCGATTGGACGCGCGCTGATGGGCAATCCGGAATTCCTGATCCTGGACGAGCCAATGGAAGGACTCGCGCCGTTGATGGTGCGCCTGATCGAAGAACAGATTCTAAGGTTGCGCGAGACCGGGCTGACCGTGCTGATGACCGAACAAAATGTCGCATCCGCGCTGCGGCTTAGCGACCACTCCTATGTGATCGACGATGGGCATATCCGATTCCAGGGAACAGTCGAAGAGTTGAAGGCGAACGACGAGGTGAGGCGCAAGTATTTGCTGGTGTGAATAATGACGGAGTGTCGGAGAATTTGAAGCGCCATACTCGTGCCGCCCCCAGTTCTTGCTGCCCTTCCTCGAATACCCTTCGCTGCATTTGGCCCAGCCTCATCTCCTGGCCCCCAGGTCCTGCCTGACCTGCAGCAACCTGATGATATGGCCCCGCGTGACGAGGCCGACCACCTTTCCGTCAGACACAACCGGCAGTTGGTTCACATCCTGCTCGCCCATTGCTTCAAGGGCCTGAACCGCATCGTCTTGCGGCGCCAAGGCGTGCAGCCTTTCCCTGGGCGTCATGATACGTCCGACGTCGGTGGTGTCCCATTCTTCTTGCGACACGTGCTGAACGTCACTCAGCGTAACCATGCCGACTAGCTGAGAATCGTGGACGACTGGGAGCGCCCGAATGTTGCGTGGCAAGATGTATCTGTCCACCAGTTCTCGAACTGTGACGTTAGGAGTCACGGTCGGGACATCTTGCGCCATCATATCACGTACGGGGATTCCTCTCAGCGTTTCCTGCACTACTAGCTGCCGATAACTACTCTCTGCCGCGTAGGTCAGAAACCAGCCAATCAACACCAGCCACACGCCGCCGAGGAAGTTGCCCGTAAACAACAGCAACAAGCCGACGAAGATTATCAGGTAGCCGAAGCCCTGCCCAACAGCAGAGGCGATTCGCGTTGCCCGCGTTAAGCTATGCGTCGCCCACCAAACGATTGAACGGAACACGCGTCCACCGTCGAGAGGGAAAGCAGGTATCAGGTTGAAGGCCGCCAGCATCAAGTTGATTATGGTCAAGTAAAGCAGAACGGCCTGCAACTGCACGTTGACACTGCCAAAAATGACCAATAGCACCCACGTGAACACGCCAATAAATATGCTGGAGAGCGGGCCGACGAAAGCCATGCGAAACTCGTCTTTCGGGTTCGTAGGCTCCCTCTGGATGTTGGAGACCCCTCCAAAAATGAACAGCGTGATGTTCGTAATGGGTAGTCCTTCCCTTTGCGCCACTAACGAGTGAGCCAGTTCGTGCAGCAGAACTGACGCAAATAGAAGCAAAGACGCTATGACACCAACCAGCCAGTAGGTACTTATAGGCCAGCCAGGGAACTCTTGCGGAAAGAATCCCGCGGCCAGTGACCACGTAACGAGAACGAAAACAATCAGCCACGTATAATTTATGTCGATCTCTATTCCAAAGACGTTGCCCAATCGAAATGAGCCCCGCATTTCACCTAGATCCTCTCTAGCAACGACACTACTTTTCCCAGGGTCTCTTCTCGCGAGTACTCGCTGCACAATATGTTTGCACAATCTGTGCCAGCGAGCACATTAGCTTCGCTCTAGCATACGGCTGTAACACCCTCTCGCGCCAAGGGCAATAGTCGAGAGCCCGATTAGCGCCATCACCTTCTGTAGGCCTATGATATCTGCCAGGGCCCCACTGAAAAAGACGGGGAGGATCGCCAGCGCGCTGGACAATGTGAAGAGCGCGGCAAACACCCTGCCGCGTAGCGACGCTGGCGACCATTGTTGAAGTAGCGTCTGGGCTGGAACTGAGACCAGGGCACTCCCTACGCCTAGACCAGTCGCTAAGAACATTACGATCACAAGTGTCAGGGTGGCACGCGATTCGGGAGCAACGCCGCTTAACAGCACGTTCAATATCGTGTGTACGCCCGCCATTCCCAGAATGGCCACACCCATAGCGCCCAGACCGACATCAATTAGTGTTCTGCCATCAACGATGCCAAGCACTCGGGGAACCAGCAGTAGTCCGAGCAGCGTGCCAATACCGCCTGAAGCCAGGACGTAGGACAGGTCGCTTGCGGGCAAACCAATGACGCGCGTCAACAGCCCTACGCCTAGCGTACCAAGCATCAAGAAGATAGAGGCTACCACGCCGAAGTCGATGATGGCTGCTGCCACAGCAGCCTCCCGAGTAACGAAGACCCACAGTTCGTAGATCTCTCCCCATGCTCTGCGCAATCTAATAAACAGATTGCCCCGCTCAACCATCCATGCGCCCTGGGGAAGCGCCGGCAGTGATGCTACTAGCAGCGTACAAACCAGGTAGAGCGACGCGACCACCACGACTAAGAAGCGCAGTGTCGTCAGCTTGATGAGCAGCGGGCCGAGGAGAGCAAAGCCCACCAGTTGAGACGAGGTGAATGTTAACCCGAACAACGAGTTGGCGGCGGCAAGCTGCTCTCTCTCAACCAGAAGAGGGATGGTGGCCGCCTCAGCAGGCGCGAAAAACTGACTGATAGTGGAGAATGCGACGGACAACAGATAGATGGTCAGCAAGATGATGGACGCTGGCAGGGCTAGATCGGCCACGATATAGGCGAGGACGGTTGCAGCACGCAAGAAGTTGGTAACCATAAGCACCTTCCGCTTATCGCTCCGATCGACAAACACGCCCGCAACGGGGCCGAACACTACCGCGGGCACTATGAAAGAGAGGACTACCAGGCTGGCCTGCATGCTGGAGTGACTGATCTGCCCTACTTCGATTAGCAGCGCAAAGGTGATAACGTTTTGAGCCGTCTGAGAAATCGCTTGGGCGCTCCATAGCAGGAGGAATGGACGATTCCTGAGTATTGCAAAATGAATGGCGTCACCTGGCATTTCAGCTCCTCTGACGCCGCGACCAGTAACGTTCAGCTACCTACGCGGCGGGCTTCTCTCCCAGCGTCACATCCACGCTGAACTGCTGCCCGTCCCGCACGATGTCCAGTTTCACCGTGTCCCCTGGCTTGCGCTCGCTAGTTATCTCGCCCAAGGTAGATTCGGTAACGAGCTGTCTTCCATCGATGCTGGTAATAATGTCACCTTCCCGCAAGCCGGCTTTGGCGGCAGGCGAGTCTGGAATGACTCGCGTGACCAGCACACCCTGCTTTGCCGACAACCTGATGCGGTCTGCGATGGAGGGATTCAACGGAATGTAGGCAATCCCCAGATACGGGTGGACCGCCCGTCCCGTAGTAATGAGCTGTTGCGCAATGGGCTTCGCGGCGTCGATTGCAATGGCAAACCCGATGCCCTGAGCTTGCACTCCTGCCTCCGCCAGACCAGCCATTAGCGTGTTGATACCGATCACTTCGCCACGAGTGTTGATGAGGGGCCCACCAGAATTGCCGGGGTTGATCGGAGCGTCTGTCTGGATTAGCCCGTATAGATAGGGACCTGGCTGGCCAGATCTATCAGGCGGTTCCTGGACGGCGCGGGCGAGCGCACTAACCACGCCAGAGGTAACTGTAGGGCCTCCGGATAAGGCCAGAGCGTTGCCGATGGCCACCACGGCGTCGCCTACTTCAAGCTTCGTCGAGTCCCCCAAAATGGCTGAGGGCAGGTTTTCGGCTGAAATCTGTACCACCGCCAGGTCGGTATCTCGATCAGAGCCCAGCGTCTTCCCCGGGAAGGTGCGCCCGTCGGCGAGGGCAACTATTAACTGCTGAGCGCCGGCCACAACGTGCCGGTTAGTAAGTATGTAGCCGTTTTTGGCATCGAAAACGATGCCAGAACCAGCTCCGACTGGGGCAGGAACAACCTGGTTGAACTGGTCGATGGCAAGTTGCTCATTTGTGATCTGGACCACCGCCGGTCGGACTCTCTCGGCCACCGTTCGGACCCAATCGGGACCAGGGGCGGCAGCTGGGACTGTTCTAATGCCGGCAGGGGGTGTCTGACTGGCGGTGGCGGGTAACACAGGGTCAGGGGTTTGAGGTTGCGTGCTCTGGGTTTGAGGTTGCACGCTCTGGAAAAAACTGCATCCGCCGGTGACAACTGAGCTAACAAGTAGCAATGTAACAATCAATATTCGGGACGAAGTCCAGTAAATCATAGCTATCCTCCATTACGGGCTATTTCGGTTTGGGTGGTAGCCGCGACGTCAGGTATCCAACGGCAAAGTTAAATGGAAGCCGCTGCCCCTACCCTCATCGCTCTCGAACCAAATCCTGCCACCGTGAGCCTCGACAATGCGCTTGCTGATGTGCAACCCGAGCCCCATACCTCCAAAAGGCGCGAGAGCGGGATACACCTGGAAGAAGGGCTCAAAGATGTGCCTTTGCTTCTCCCTGGGAACGCCCAGACCGTGGTCGATCACTGTCACCCGAGCAAACCCGTCTGCTGCGACCACTTCCACATCGACGTCACCGCCCTTGGGGCTGTAGCGAATGGCGTTGTCCAGCAAGTGCCGCAGCACGATCTCGAGACGTTCTCGATCGCCGTGGACCCAGACCGGACCCGCTGAGCAAAGCAAGAGTCTGTGCTTCTGCGCCGTCGCCTGCATTTCACCTGCGATCTCTTGCGTCAGAGCAG
>JAMCWX010000061.1 GCA_023480885.1 Chloroflexota bacterium
TCCGTCACACCCGTGGCTTCAACTCCTGCTCCCTCGGCCACGCGCTGCAAGAAAAGCTTTGGCCTACCAGATTTCATAACCTCCCTGACCTCTCGCCATAACTGGGCCTCGACGCAACCGCCGCCAATAGTGCCCACGGTCTCGCCGTTCGATAAAACCAGCATCTTCGCGCCGGCCTTTCGCGGCGTCGAGCCGATAGTGCGGGTCACGGTCACCAGCGCCGCCTTCTCGTTGCGCTCGAGCGCGCTGACGATTCCCTCGAAAACGTCTCTCATCCTACTTCTTCGCCAACGTTTTCAATACCCTGTTCAGCCCCAACAGGGCGTTCAGATTATGAGCTGGCAGAAAATAGTCCACGTAAGGCAGGGCCACCTTCATGCCCGTGCAGATAGGCTGGTAGTTGGCGCTGCCGGCCAGTGGATTGAGCCAGATCACCTTGTAGCTTCGCGAGTTGAGCCGCCTCATTTCGTTGCCAAGCAAGTCGCTATCGCCCCGATCCCATCCATCGCTGATGATGATGACTATCGTCCTACTGCTCAGCAGGCTCCTGCCAGGGCCTTCGTTGAACTCGCGTATACACGGCCCGATGGTCGTGCCTCCCGACCAGTCCACTACGTTCTGCGAGATACGATTCAAGGCTTCGTAAATGTCCCTCGTGCGCAGTAAATTTGTGATCCTGGTCAGCCGTGTGCTAAAGACGAAGGTTTCCACGCCTTTGAGCTGAGCCTGCAGCGCGTAGATGAACTGAATGAGGAACTTGCTGTAGCAGTCCATCGAGCCACTAACGTCGCAAAGGAGCACTATCTTGGTCTTGGTGATCTTGCGCCTTCGCCTCGGCAGCTCGATGATCTTGCCGCCGTACTTGATGTTGGCCCTGAGCGTCCTGCGGGGTTCGAGGTCATGTCCGTTGACGTGTGGCTTCGTTCGGCGGCTGAGCCTGGTCGCCATTTTGGGAGCAAGTCGGGCCAGCAGTTCCCGCAACTCTCTGATCTCGCTGTCGTCGAAGGCGGCGAAATCCTTGGTGACCAGCGCTTCCTGCGGACTGTAGCTCGCGACCTCTTCCTCCTCAGACTCCTTTTCCTGATCGTCCTCGTCGGCGAACTCTTCGACGAAGATTTCCATTATCTGTTTTCGAAGTGACTCCGTGCCGGGATTGGCGAAAGGGTCCACCGGCGGGGCCTCGTCACCTTCGTCGGTGACCTCACCGTGCTCCTCCGGCATGCGCCAGAACAGGTCGAAAGCCGTGTCGAAGACTCGTATTTCCTCGTGGCAGGAGACCAGATTGGCCCTGAGAGCGTGATAGAAGTCGTCGCGCCTGCAGACATCGACGTACGCCAGGCTCCGAACGGCGTCGATGACCCTGTTCATCGAGACGTTCACGCCCATCCGCTTCAGTACTCGGCAGAACGCCAGCACCTGCCAGAGCAACTCGTGCTTGATAAGATTTCGCGAATCGGTCGTTTGAGCCATAGGTTCAGGAATTCAGAGCCATATATAGCTCACGGCTGTGAGCGGATGAGAGAAGCGCCTCGAGTTGCTTGTTTCTAACCTTCTCCATGTCCTCGTTGTACTTGAAGATACAGCCGAGGGTCTCCTCGACGGTTTGTTTGTCCAGCGCATCCTTGTTCAGCACGAGAAGGGCCGAGGCCCAGTCGAGCGTCTCCGCGATGCCAGGCTTCTTGTAGAAGTCGATCTTGCGAACTTCTTGCATAAAAGCGCAGATTTGGGCGGCCAGGCTCTTGTTGATGCGCGGCACCTTGGTGGTAACGATCTCGTACTCCCGCTCGAAGGCAGGGTAAGAGATCCAAAGGTACAGGCAGCGGCGCTTCAGCGCGTCGTTGATCTCGCGCGTCCTGTTAGACGTGAGCACGACGAACGGCGTTTGGCTGGCCTTCAACGTGCCTATCTCAGGTATGCTGATCTGGAAATCCGACAGCACTTCCAGCAAGAACGCCTCGAACTCCTCATCGGCTCGATCGATCTCGTCGATCAGGAGGACGGGCGCGACGGGCGAATCGCTGGTGATGGCCTCCAGGAGTGGGCGTTTGATGAGATACTCTTCACTAAATATCTCTCTGCCCACCTCGTCGCGCACGTTCTGCTGCGCGGCTTGAGCCAGTTGGATGCGTAGGATCTGCTTCGGGTAATTCCATTCGTAAAGGGCGTGATTCGCGTCAAGCCCCTCATAGCATTGGAGACGAATGAGCTTGGTGTGCAGCATCTGGGCGAGCACCTTCGCCACTTCGGTCTTGCCTACCCCGGCCTCTCCCTCGAGAAGGATAGGTTTCTTCAACGCGTTGGCGAGGAAGATGGTGGTAGTCATTGCCCGATCAGCAATGTACTTCTGCTTTGCCATAGCCTGCTGAATCTTGGTGATGGAGCGAAACACTCTCGGGCACCTCTCTCGATAATTGGGACCGAATCGGCCGGCCCATATTATAGCATAGCCTGTTCGTCGAGAGCCTTCAAGATTTTGTCCGGCGTAATGGGCAGATCTTTGATGCGCACGCCCGTGGCGTCGTAGACGGCGTTGCCGATGGCTCCTAACAGACCAGCCAAAGCGCCTTCGCCAACCTCCTTGGCCCCAAATGGTCCACCTGGATCGATGGTCTCCACGATGCCGTCGACGTATTCTGGCATGTCCAGCGAAATGGGCAGCCTGTAGGTCAGGAACGAAGCGTTCATCAGATGCCCTTCCTCGAGGTCGATGCTCTCGGACAGAGCCTGCCCCTGCGCGTTGGAGACGCAGCCTTCGACCTGACCCTCCACAATCTGCCGGTTGAGTGGATAGCCGCAATCGTGGTACGTCGTCGCCTGCAGCAGCTTGACCTCGCCGGTCTCGGTATCTACTTCCACCTCCGCCGCGTGCACCGCGAAGCCGTAAGCATCCGTCCAGCGCCCCTTGGCTTTGGCGAGGCTGGGATACCTGTCGACGCCCTTGACGATCTGGCGATAGCCGCGGCCGATAATAGGATCGCCATTGGTCTTGGCCACGCTCTGGTGAATCACGCTGGCGATGGGCAGCGACTTTTCGGCGCTACCCTTCACGAGAATGCGGCCATCTCGCGCCTCCAGGTCGTCGGGACTTGCCTCCAGCATATCGGCAGCTATCTCGAACAGCTTTCGCCTGGCTTCTGCCGCAGCCTCTTTCACGGCGCTGCCGGTCACTAGGGCGCCGCCGCTGAGGAAGTTGCCCACGTCGATCGGGCAAAGCTCGGTGTCGCCAGAGACAACCTTGATATCCTCCAGGCGCATGCCCAGTTCTTCGGCGGCGACTTGCGCCATGGTCGTGTCGCAGCCCTGGCCGAAGTCGATGCTGCCCGTGAAAAGCGTGGCTCCGCCATCGTCTTCGAGCTTGACGACGGCGGCCGAGGCGAAGGGATAATAGGCGCCGCCGCTGAACATGGCGCTGGCCGACATGCCCATCCCTCTCTTCCTCTTGCCTTCGCGGCGCGTCGGATCGGCGCGCTTCTCCTTCCATCCAGAAGCCGCCGCCGCGCCCTGGATGCATTGTTTGGTGCCGCAGGTGTGGAGCGTGTCGCCGATGGATGGAATGACCTCGCCAGGATCGCGCGCGTTCTTGAGCATGACATCCACCGGATCGAGCCCGAGTTCCTCGGCTATCATGTGAAGCTGGGAGTCGACGGCGAAGCGCATCTGTGGTGCGCCGTGGCCGCGCTGCGGACCGCGAATAGGGTTGTTCGTGTACACCGCGTAGCCGTCGTACCGCAGGTTCGGCACGCGATAGACGGGTATGCTCATCGCGTAGCCAAGGAAGACGACGATAGCGCCAGAGCCGCGGTAGCCGCCGTTGTCGGCGATGAACCTGTACTCCTGCCCCAGAATCGTCCCGTCTTTGGCGACGCCAGTCTTGACGTAGATTATGGTAGGATGTCGCTGGCGGGTCGTGGTGAAGACCTCTTCCCTGCTGCACTCGATCCTCACTGGCCGGCCAGTCCTCTGCGCGAGGAGCGCGGCCGCGACTTCGTAAGGGAACACATCCACTTTGCCGCCGAAAGCCCCTCCTACCCACGTCTTTACCACGCGCACGTTGCTCGTCGGCACCCCGAAGATCTTCGCCAGGATGAAGCGCTTGTAGAAAACAGACATGCTGCCGGTGTGCATATTCAGCTTTCCGCTGGCATCCCAGTGCGCGACGGCGGCGTGGGCCTCCATCGCCGCGTGAGCAGTGGCCTTTGTCTCGAACCTGTCCTCTCGCACCAGGTAAGCGTCTTTGAAAGCCTGATCGACGTCGCCATAGCTGACCGAAGTTCTGCCGCTCAAGTTGTTGAAGTCGAAGTCTGCCTGGGAGGAAGCGGTGCGCTGCGCGCCCCAGTCTTCCCAGGCCGATGACCCACCCCCGTACGTCTGCTCGTGGATTATTGGCGCATCGGGCTTCATTGCCTCCTCGGCGTCGAAGACTGCTGGCAGAGGCTCGTATTCCACTTCGATCAACCCCAGGGCTTGGATAGCGGTGTCCTCGTCGGTCGCCGCCACCGCGGCCACTTCGTCGCCGATGTAGCGCACCTTGTCCTGCGCCAGCGGATACTGGTCGGCAGGATAGCGGGGCGTATCCACGAAGGCATAGCGCATGTGGGATACGTCTTTGCCTGTTATGATGGCTTTGACGCCGGGCAGCCTCTGCGCCGCGGACGTGTCGATACTGAGTATCCTGGCGTGGGCGTGGGGACTGCGCAATATCGCCCCGTGCAACATCCCAGGCAGTGTCACGTCGACGCTGTACGTGGCCTGTCCCATCGCCTTGGCCATCGCGTCGATTTTCGGCAGTCCTTTGCCAACAACTGCATAGTCGCTCATCGTTTCAAACTCCTCTGTGTGTTAATGGCGCGGAGAGCCTTGCGTGCGAATTCCTTGAAGAACCATGTTGGCGAAGAGCTGGGCGACGTCGTCCGGGCTCTTCCGCCCATCGGGTCTGTACCAGTGATGCATCCAGTTGCACATTCCCAGAATGCCGAACACGGCCAGTTCGGGGTCGATGTCTTGCAGGATACCCTGCGCAATGGCCTCTTTGAACACTTCGACAATACGATCCTGATACTTCTTTTTCCGTTCAACCGCGGCCTGATAGCTATCGGACGGCAGATGTTCCACGTCGTTGAAAAAGACGGCCATGAGGGGAGCCTCGTCGAGGGTGGCCATCACGTGTTCGTGGATGATCAGTTCCAGGCGCTTGTCGGTCGGCACATCCAGGCTCATCAATCTATCGAGACGGCGTTCGGCGGCGGTCATCGCCTTGTCGAATATCTCGCAAAGTATCTGTTCCTTGCTGCTGACGTGGTAGTAGAGGGCGGCGCTGGTGACGCCGAGCCTGTCGGCGATCTCCCTGACCGTCGTCGCGTGGTATCCCTTCGTCCTGAACAGTTGAACGGCCGCTGCAATGATGCTTTCTTTGTCCAATCCCGGCGTCTCCAAAGCGTGAGGCGATTACTTAATAAGCGCTTAGTAAGCTTATATCACAGGGGAAAGCGGGTGTCAAGCGTTTGCGCCACTTTCTCCCTGGCCGGAGTTCTGGCCGATGATGGGATCGCCGCCATCTTTTCCAGGATCTTCGATTGTGGACAGGAGGATAGCGCCTGATGAAGGATCCGGGATCCAATTCCGTGCCGAGTTCATCGGCGGCGTGCATTTAAGACGCGCTCGTACGCTGACAGATAGGCGTCCACCATCTGCTGCACGCCGAACCGTTCCTCAACGTGCTGTCGGCAGCGCCGGGGATGGATCGATTCCGCTTTGCGCACTGCCCTAATCATTCCCTCGATGTCGCCGACCACGTAACCTGTCTCGCCGTCGGCGACGATCTCGCGCGCTGCCCCGCGGTCGAAGGCGACAACCGGCGTGCCGCAGGCCATCGCCTCGGCCAGCACCAGCCCGAAGGGTTCGTCCCAGTCGATGGGCAGCAGGAGGCAACTGGCGTTGGCGTAAAGCTCGCGCTTCTGCTGCGCGTCGGCTTCGCCGAAGAATCGCACCAGCCTGCCGTCAATCCGCCACTTCACCTCATTCACGAAATACTCGCGATCGACCTTGTCTACCTTGCCGGCGACGATCAGCTTCTTGCCGAGTCGCTTCGCAACTTCGATGGCGATGTGCGTGCCCTTTTCCGCGGCCACGCGGCTGAGATATAGCAGGTAATCTTGTTTGTTCTCTTTGAACGGGAAGCTTGCGACGTCGATGCCGTGGTAGATGACGCCGACGAAGTTCCTGTTCTTGATCCTGGGCATGGCGCGTTTTTCGGCCCAGCTAATCGTGTTGTAAAAGCCTCGGTATCGGTCCCATGCGATCCTGGTGTCCGGCGTGATGATGCAGTGCATCGTGGAGAGCATCGGCGTTTCGACGAGGTGGCTCATCGCCATCGCCAGCTCGCCAGAATGATTGTGAATGACGTCGAACTCGTCGGCGCTCTTGAGGACCTCGGCGACGTGAATCCAGTTGTATGGCTCGTAGTTCTTGATGCTGCGAGCGGTGCGTAGG
The DNA here is from genome assembly GCA_023480885.1 of Chloroflexota bacterium. Lineage (GTDB taxonomy): Bacteria > Chloroflexota > UBA6077 > FW602-bin22 > JACPRP01 > JAMCWX01. The sequence goes on from JAMCWX010000061.1 coordinate 6,490, forward strand.
CTACGGAGGCAAACCGAGCGCAAGGTCGCCGAGGTGGTCGAGTCACCAGAGGCGAAGAGCGTCACCTGATGCCCTTGGCTCACGAGCCCTTCAGTCAACGTATAGACGACGCCTTCCGTTCCGCCGTAAGCCGGAGGTGGCACGCGCTCCCAAAGCGGGCTTATCTGAGCTATTTTCATATGAATCCATACAATCGCAGGTGAGCTCGTTTACAGAAGTTACGTGGTGGCCTTTGAGGAGCCAGAATTCGCCGCAAAGATCGTAAAGAGCGCAAAGGAAAGTGTTGAAGGCTTTGCGTCCTTGGCGCCCTTTGGGGTTCATTCGGACCCGACCGCGTAAGTCCTGTCATTTGGGGGAATGCAAGAATCGGGCCATGAAAATACGATAGCAAAGCGCTCCAGAAGACTGCGCAACCGAATTGTAATGCGCGAGGACGATTCAGTTCTGCCGCTCTTGTCGAAAAAGGTGGCCGTTTTCGACGGGGTTTGATCTTGTGGGGGCCAAGAATAACGAAGCGGCCCGCTTCAATGCCTTCGTAAGACAGGCCGCTAGAGTATGTGGCGGAGAGGGTGGGATTCGAACCCACGAAGCCTTGCGACTTACGCGCTCTCCAGGCGCGCCTGTTCAACCACTCCAGCACCTCTCCAGTGCTGACGATCTCAAGAAAACTTGGCGGAGAGGGTGGGATTCGAACCCACGAGGCCTTGCGACCTACCGCTTTTCGAGAGCGGCACCATCAACCACTCGGACACCTCTCCGTATGATTGCCAGCTTCCCCTTAGTGGTCGGTCGGGGGAAGCCCATCTATTGATTTAACTGACCAGGAATGCGAATGGCACCGATGGTACCTGCCCAAGTATATCAGATGAAACAGGCTAGGTGCAACTTCGGCGGTGTAAGTTCTCCTGAAAAGAGGTGGCCGAATATGCCGGGGAAAATTCGTCAACGGGAATCGTGGCCGAGGAACTGTCAGGCCGCAGACAGCATATTCCTCGGTCCTGGAGGGCGAAGCTATTTCCGAGGTCTGAGAAGGGCTACACTCGAACGTCCACGTTGTTGCCAAGATAGGGCAGGCTGGGCCCTGGCGAAGGAGACCGAGTCGAGGCGCTGTCTAACAGGGCCAGCACGGTTTCCTTTTGCGTCTGCTGCACCTTCTTCAGGGCAAAGATCCGCATGATGTTGGCGACGTTCTGGCTGGCTGGAACTATCGCGCTGATCTCATTATTCACGTTAGATCACCTCCTGTCATGATCGTCGGCAAGATCGACCAGCCGTGCATAGCCAATTATGGCCATGCTGGCGAACTCGGCAAGTTGGCATCCTCTTTGCGGTTTTGATCCCCTTGGACTAAAATACCGGCGAGGGAGAAACTATGCAGAAGTGGGAGTACTTGATCGTTACCGCTGATCTCGAAAGGAATTACTGGCGACCGCGATACGTGAACAGCCGGGAGTTGCCCGATTGGAGAAGAGGTCCAACTCTCGACGAGTTCGCCAACGAGCTGGGCGAGCAGGGGTGGGAGCTAGTCGCCGCGCCATTCACCACTGGCGACGCCGAATTCCGTGGAGTCGCCGTCGCCAGAATGATCTTCAAACGGCCGAAGGAGTGAAATAGACACGCCGAATATGATCGTGATCGTCACGGCCGAACCCACGCACCACACGCAGATGGCGTTCAGCACGAACAGTTCAATGTAGGTCAGGTACGCGGAATACAGCACGCCCCCCAACGACAAGCCCAGGATGGCGAGTGAGATAGTGGAGCGACAGGTTCGTTCGCGTCGAAGATTGAAAAGCCCAAGGACGAACAATACCGCGTATCCCAGAAACCCTATCGCCGCCACTGGTATGCCGTTTATGGCAGAGTAAACGCTGCTATTGACCACCTCGCAGTCGCCCAGTTCTCCACAGATGGGCACGAGGTTCTCCAGGTGGACGTACGTCAAATAGGCGGATATACCCATCCCGATCACTGCCAGCAGCGGCACCGCCGCGCCGACGATGCGCATTCGCCGCACTCGAGGTATTTCCTGCACTTGCCCCGATTCCATCTTTCAGGTCGCCTCCTCAAAGACGCTGTTGTCCACAACCCAGTATAGAGTAAGCGGATTGCGCTTGGCAAGCGAGACATAAACTCACTGCGAGCCGCACGCCTGCCGCCATCTGAGCGGCTGGAAGTGTTCAGGTGCCAGCCTCAGAAGCACACGATTCTGTTAGTGTTATACTTGTCAGTAGGGAGGAATTCCCGCTTTCTTCTGAAATAAGGAGGGCTCGATCCTATGCTAAAGCTGAAGCGAGTATACGATGAGCCGGCGAAAGAAGATGGTTTCAGGGTGTTGGTCGAAAGGCTTTGGCCGCGCGGTTTCACCAAGGAGCGTGCCGCCGTGGACCTATGGTTGAAGGACGTGGCGCCAAGCACGGAATTGAGGAAATGGTTTGGCCACGACCCTGCGAAGTGGGAGGAGTTTCGCCGGCGATACAGGGCTGAACTGAAACAACACAAGGACGCGACGGACCTTCTCAAGCAGAAAAGCAAAGAAGGGACAGTTACTATCATTTACTCTGCGCGGGATGAAGAACATAACGCCGCAGTGGTTCTGAAGGCGTTTCTTGAAGGCTGAGACGAAATAATTGTAAAATGTTCCCACGTATTGTTAGAGATGACGCTTGTAGAATGGGGAGGAGATTACACTGTGATTGCAAGAAGAATAGGGGAGAACGTCTTCTGGGTTGGGGCCGTCGACTGGGATAGAAGGCTTTTTGACGCACTTATTCCGCTGCCCGACGGCACGAGCTATAATTCCTATCTGGTCGTTGGCCGCGAGAAAAACGCGCTGATCGACACGGTGGATCCTTCGATGTGCTCGGTATTGTTCGCCCGTCTCGACGATCTGGGCGTGACCCATCTGGATTACGTAGTTGCCAACCATGCCGAGCAGGATCATTCGGGCTGCTTGCCTCAGATACTTGCACGGTTTCCTGAGGCCAAGATCCTGGGCACGCCCAGGTGCAAGAAGATGCTTGTGGACCTGTTGCAGGTTGATGAAGACAGGTTCAGGCCCGTGGAGGACGGCGAGAGGCTGGATCTCGGTGGGAAAACGCTGGAGTTCATCTTCGCGCCGTGGGTTCACTGGCCGGAGACGATGGTCACCTATCTCCACGAGGATAAGATTCTTTTCAGTTGCGATTTTTTCGGCTCCCATTTTGCAACCACAGATTTGTACTCGAACGAAAACCCACGCGTGTACGAGGCGGCGAAGAGGTATTACGCGGAGATCATGATGCCTTTCAGGAGCCTCATTCGCAAGAATCTGGACAAGATCGAGGAATACTCGATCGACTTGATTGCCCCTACCCATGGCCCGATTCACAACAAACCACGATCGATTTTGGAAATGCATCGCGACTGGGTTTCAGATGCCGTCAAGAACACGGTCGTTCTGCCGTACGTATCGATGCACGGCAGCACTCAAGCGATGGTGGATTATCTAACCGAGGCGCTGGTGAAGAAGGGCGTCTCGGTGGAACGATTCAACCTGGCTACGTCGGACCTGGGGAAGCTGGCGATGGCGCTGGTGGACACGCCAACGCTTGTGGTCGGCGCGCCCACTGTTCTGGCCGGCGCTCATCCCCAGGTCGTTTCCGCCGTTTTCCTGGCCAGCGCTTTGCGGCCTAAGCTCAGGTTCGCTTCTATCATCGGCTCCTACGGCTGGGGCGGCAAGACAGTGGAACAAATTGCCGGCGTGATTTCCAGTTTGAAGGTCGAGATACTCGAACCTGTGGTAGTTCAGGGGTATCCCAGGGACGAGAATTTCGAGTCCCTGCAGCGACTGGCGTCGGAGATTGCAGCCAGGCACGCGGATAACGGCATTGTGTAGGGCAGCTCCGTGCTGAATGACGACGAAAAAAGCAAGCTCCTCGAAGCGTTCAGGCAGAAACTGAAAACGGACCTTCTCCCGCCCTGCGAATTCGCTGAGGGACTGGTATTCGGCGAGGGCAGGCCAGAAACTCGCCTTGTCCTTGTGGGCGAAGCCCCGGGCGAGCAGGAGGAGCGGCAAGGGCGGCCCTTCGTCGGCAGGTCTGGCCAGTTGCTGCGCCGCACGTTGGAGGCGGCGGGCATCTCTCCAGAAGACGTGTGGATCACCAATGTCGTCAAATGCCGCCCCACGGTCGTTCAGGCAGGACGAAGAAGCAATCGCGCGCCCACCTGGCGCGAGGCCCAGGCATGGCTCCCCCATCTGATGGATGAGCTGGAAATTCTGCGGCCACAAGCGATCATCTGCCTAGGAAATCTGGCCGCGAGGGCCCTGATTCAGAAGGATTTCAAGATGACCGAAGGGCGGGGCAAATGGCATCCTGGGCCTTTCGGCTCCCATGTGCTGGCCACTTACCACCCCTCCTACGTGCTGCGACAGATCGGTCCCCAGGCGGAAGTGGTGCGCAACCAGTTCCGAGATGACATCGCCGAGGCGGGCAGGGGAGGGCGGGCGCGATAGATCGCGCCCCTACTTCTGTACTGGATATCCTTCCTCTGCCATCGTCGCTTCGATGCGGTCGAGGGTGACTTTGGATGTATCATACTCGACGGTGACCTTCTTGGCCGCAGGGTCTCCGTCGACGCTGGTCACGCCTTGCAGCGCGCTTACAGCCCGCTTAATCGACATAATACAGTGGCCGCAGGAAATGTTCGGTGAGTATAGGGTCGCCTTTTCCATGTTTGCTTTCCCTCCAGTAATCGATTTTGATCGATGTTGACGCGCGATTTATCGCCGTCTCTCTTCGCTACGTTCGAAGGTGAATCCCGCCGTCACATCCTCGCCTTGAAGCCGCGCAGCCTTAGCGAGTTGGACACGACGGATACCGAGCTCGACGCCATCGCCGCGGCCGCCAGCACGGGATTCAGGAATCCACGCTCGCCCAGCGCTGGCTGCAGCCAGCCAGGAACGCCAGTGTGGCCGAAGAAGAGATACATCACGCCGGCGGCTACAGGAATGAGCGCCGTGTTGTAGAAGAACGCCCAGAACAGGTTCTGCTTGATGGTGTTCATAGTCTGCTTCGACAACTGAATGGCCGTGGCCACGCCTCTTAGATCGCCGCTGATGAGGGTGATGTCCGATGCCTCCATCGCGACGTCGGTCCCAGTGCCGATGGCGATACCCACGTCTGCCTGCGCGAGCGCTGGAGCGTCGTTGATGCCGTCGCCTACCATCGCCACTATCTTGCCCTGCTGCTGCAATTCCTTGACTTTGTCCGACTTCTGCTCGGGCAAGACCTCTGCCAGCGCTTTGTCGATGCCTACCTGGGTGGCGATCGCCTCTGCCGTCTGCCAGTTGTCGCCAGTCAGCATGTAGACTTCCAGCCCCAGTCGACGTAGCGCTTTGACCGCGTCACTCGAGTTCGGCTTCAGGGTATCCGCCACGGCGACGATACCGCTGACCACACCATTTATGGCGACGAACATCGGCGTCTTGCCCTGGGACGATAGCTCGGCGGCGTTTTGCTCCAGCCCGTCCAGTGCGAACGATCGATCGCGCATCAGCTTAACGTTCCCCAACACGACGCTGTTTCCGTCGATCCTGGCCTCGATGCCGTGTCCGGCGATAGCGTGGAACTCTTGCGGCTCGACGAGCGCCATCGGTTGCTGCTTGGCGTAATCGACGATAGCCTGGCCGAGAGGATGCTCGCTACCTCGCTCAGCCGAGGCGGCGAGACGCAGAACTTCATCCTGAGTGGACTTGCCATTTACCACGATGTCCGTAACCTTTGGCTGGCCGATGGTGAGCGTGCCAGTCTTGTCGAGGATTATCGCGTTTATCTTGTGCGCCGTTTCCAGAGCCTCGCCACTTCTGATCAGAACCCCGTTTTCTGCGCCCTTACCTGTGCCGACCATGATCGCCGTCGGCGTTGCCAGACCTAGCGCGCAGGGGCAGGCGATGATGAGCACAGCCACGAAGTTGAGCAGCGCGAAGGTGAAGGCAGGCTGCGGCCCGAATACGAGCCACGTGGCGAAGGTCAAGGACGCTATGATCATCACCGCCGGCACGAAGTAGCTGGCGATGACGTCGGCAAGGCGCTGAATTGGCGCTTTGCTGCCCTGCGCCTGCTCGACCAACTTGATGATCTGAGCCAGCGCAGTGTCTTTTCCGACCTTAGTGGCCTCGAACTTGAAGGTGCCCATCTTATTGATGGTCGCCCCAATTACCTCGTCGCCCGGCTCTTTCCCGACAGGCATGCTCTCGCCGGTGATCATCGATTCGTCGACGGACGAGCGACCCACCTTGACGACGCCGTCGACGGGAATCTTCTCGCCCGGCCTGACGATGACCAGGTCGCCCACAAGCACGTCCTCGACCGGGATGTCGTTTTCCTCGCCGTTGCGCACCACTCGGGCCATCTTGGCCTGCAACCCTATTAGTTTCTTAATGGCCTCGGAAGTTTGCCCTTTGGCTCGCGCCTCCAGAAAGCGTCCCAGGAGAATGAGACCAATGATGATGGCTGCCGAGTCGAAGTAGATGTCAGGCATCAGCCCTTCGGCCGCGAAGAAGCCTGGGAAGAGGATAGCGGCCACGCTGTAGAAGTAGGCCGCGGACGTGCCCACGGCGATCAAGGTGTTCATGTTGGTGGTAATGTGTTTCGCCGAGGCCAGGGCTCCCTTGTAGAACTGCCAGCCAGCCCAGAACTGCACGGGGGTGGCCAGCGCCCAGAGGACATACCAGTTGTTCAGAAGCCTGGGCATCCACGGGAACCACTCGTGGAAGCTGCCCAGGAAGATGAAGATCCCAAGGACGAGCGCGAAGGCCATCTTGTTGCGAAGCGTTTGTATCTCGTGCCGACCGACGAAGTCGACCTCCTCGCCCTCGCCCCTGGCTGCAGGAGGTTCCTCGGCGACGCCGTAACCCGCTGCTTCGACGGCCTTGCGCAAATCGGCCAGGGTGGCGATGTCCGCGATATATTCAACAGTGGCCTTTTCTGTCGCCAGGTTCACGTCAGCCGCGACGACGCCATTAACCTTGCGCAGGGCCCGCTCGACGTGGCTCACGCAGCTAGCGCAACTCATGCCCGTGACCTTGAAGGATGCCTTGTCGGTCTTGACGCCATATCCCAGCCCCGTGATGGTCTCGATGAGCTTGTTCTCGGACACGGCCTCAGGGTTGTATTCAACCGTCGCCTTCTCAGCGGCGTAGTTGACGTTTGCCAACGAGACGCCGTCGATTCGCTTCAATCCTCTTTCAATGTTGGCTGCGCAAGAGGCGCAACTCATCCCTGTCACTGGCAGGCTAAGCTTCTTCTGTTGTCTGGCCTCGGCAGTCATCTTAGCCCCCTCATACTAGCGATGGATCGCCTTGCGGATGACGCCCAAAAGCTCCTCGACAGCGTCGTCGCCTCTCTCTTCTCTTATGGCGTCGGTGACGCATCCTTTGATATGATCTTCGAGAATGCGCAGGGCAACCTCGTCGGCAGCCGAGCTAAGGGCATTCAACTGCTGTACGATATCAACGCAATAGCGATTGTCCTCGATCATGCGAGCTATGCCTCTGGCCTGTCCCTCAATCTTGCGCATCCTGGACAGGAGAAGCTCTTTTTCGTCGTGACATCTATATGTCCTGGTCTGGCGCAATGAGTTTGCCATCTGTCACCTCCCAAGCGCGCCCGTTAAGCCACCGGGCATACTGTATACTAGCACACAGTATGCCGGATGTCAACAAGGATTTTACAGTTGGATTTTACAGTTATTTAACTATTGCAAAACACGGTGTTAGCATTCATAATGCATAATCGCTGTTGCAAGGTATATCAGCACGGCATTCACATTGTCACCGCTGAGCAGGAATTGGGGGGGGCGGAAGGCCCTGGTCCCCCAGGGTGGCCGGCTACGGCCGCTGTTATAGTAGAGGGCCCATAGCTTTGTCTGCGCTGCGAGCGCTGGATAAGTTGGCTTTCGGCACGTTAACGATCCGAGGAGGATTCATGTTGACAATGGGAGTAGATACCAGAAAAATCGAACAGAAGACGCCGCGAGCGCGAAGAAAGATGGGTCTTGGCAGCGTGCTCGTCTTACTGATTGCTTTTCTGGCCAGCGCGGGAGTTGGCTATACCGTATACCAGCGCGTGAATGCCGCTCCGACGCAGACTGTGCCAGACCAGGTGGTGCCTGTGACCAAGGGCACTATCAGCGCCACGGTTTCTGCTACTGGAAACGTAGTTGCCGATCACCAGGCCAAATTGACGTTTTCTACCAGTGGCACGATCAAGCAGGTCAACGTGGCCCTGGGGGATAAGGTGAAAGCGGGGCAGGTCCTGGCCACGCTTGTTACCACGACACTCGAGAACAAGCTGGCTATAGCGAAATCCAATCTTCACACCGCCCAGATCAGGCTCGACGCTTTGAAGGCCCCCGCCAATCCTGGTGATGTCGCGGCTGCGCAGGCTGGCGTTGTCAGCGCCCAGGCATCTCTCACGAAGGCCCAGGGCGATCTTTCAAAGCTCCAAGCCGGGCCAACCCAAGACGATATCACGATGGCCAAGGCTGACCTGGCCAAGAAACAGGCGGCACTTCAGCAAGCGCAGGCCGCCTATGATAAGGTTTCGTGGCGCAGCGATATCGGTTCCCGTCCAGAGGCAGTTGCGTTGCAGCAGGCCACGAGCGACTACCAGGCATCGCTGGCAGCTTATAATCTCAAGATAGCGCCTCCCAAGCCTGAGGATGTGGCGACCGCTAAGAAGAACGTGGAATCCGCGACGTCCGCGCTCGCCAGCGCGCAGGCAAAGCTCAACCAACTGAATGCTGGAGCAAAACAAACAGATCTGGACGCCGCGGAAGAGGCCGTCCACAGCGCTAGCCTGTCCGTCGTCCAGGCGCAAACCGATTTGAACAACGCCTCTCTCGTCGCTCCAATCGCTGGTACGGTGGCCGCTGTCACCATGAACGTCGGAGAGCAAACTTCGGGCAATAGCTACATCACAATCGTCGATCCTAGCTCGGTGCGCGTCGATGTGACGGTGGGCGAGACCGATCTCAGCAAAGTAACTCTTGGCAAGCCTGCTCGGGTTGGATTCGATGCTCTGCCAGATACGAACCTCCAGGGCAAGGTTGTCGCGATAGCGCCTAACTCTACAGTTCAGCAGGGTGTGGTAACATACCTGGTTTCGATAAGACTCGATACGAAGGGCGTCTACCTTCCCGCTGGTATGACTGCCAACGTAAACATCGTGGTGGATCAGAGGGACAACGTTCTCTTGGTCCCGAACCGGGCAGTGAGGGTGCAGGGCCGAAACCGGGTTGTGGACGTGCTGGTCGACGGTAAGCCAGAGACGCGTCCCGTCACTGTGGGCTTGAGCAACGATCAGATGACTGAGATCGCAAATGGCCTCCAGGAGGGTGATCAGGTAGTTATCAAGACGACCACTACGGTTGCACCACGAGTAGGTGGATTTGGTGGTCCTGGTGGGGGAATGATGGTGTTCCCACGCTGACGCGTTGTCGTTCTTGGACTCTTGAAGGTTGAGGATCGGCTCAAGTGATAGTTATTCGAGATCTCAGGAAGACCTACGTAATGGGCGAGATGATGGTTCACGCGCTCCGTGGCGTTAACCTGGAGGTTCGCGACGGAGAGATGGTTGCGATTATGGGCCCTTCTGGGTCTGGCAAGTCCACGCTGATGAACATAATTGGCTGCCTTGACCAACCTACTTCAGGCTCATACGAGCTGGACGGCATCGATGTTGGTTCCCTGTCGGATGATGGTCTGGCCGAGATTCGCAACAGGAAGATCGGGTTCGTCTTTCAAAGCTTCAATCTGCTGGCGCGAACCCCGGCTATCGAGCAGGTTGAGCTGCCGTTGCTCTATGCTGCCGGAGTCTCAGGCAAACGTCAGCTCGCTCTTAAGGCGCTCGAGTCCGTGGGCCTGGGCGATCGAATCCACCATCGTCCCACAGAGCTGTCGGGCGGCCAGCAGCAAAGAGTGGCAATTGCCAGGGCGCTGGTCACGAATCCCAGCATCATTATGGCGGACGAGCCAACTGGCAATCTGGATACTCGTGCCAGCGAAGAGATAATGGCCATATTTCAGCGGCTCAATCGGGAGCAGGGAATCACGATAGTCTTCGTGACCCACGAACCCGACATTGCCCTTCACACTCATAGAATCATTCATATTCGCGACGGTCGCATAACCAGCGATGAGCACGTCCCCGAGCCACGTTTGGCCTCGGCGGTGCTTGAGCGTCTGCCTACGGAAAACGATTGGGAAAAGGTTAATGGCGGGGCCGTGCCGCGTAGCTGAAGGGATGTGATTGAGAGATGAACTTAGTAGAGAGCTTGCGCGTTGCCCTTAGATCGCTGGCAGCTAACAAACTGCGTACAGCTTTGACCATGCTCGGCATGATTATCGGCGTCGGCGCCGTTATCGCCCTGATGTCCGTAGGCAAGGGAGCACAAGAGATGGTCACCTCGCGAATCCAGGGGATGGGCACTAACCTCCTCTTCGTTACTCCTGGCAACCAGAACCAGGGAGGAATACGAATGGGGCAGGGTACGGCACCTACTCTCACGCTTGAAGATGCCGACGCTATCGCCGATCCACTGAACGTTCCTGCGGCCGCAGCCGTTGCGCCTGAAGCGCAGTCCTTTGCCCAGGTCATAGCGGGTCCGCAAAACACATTTACGCGCGTAATTGGAACGACCCCTCCCTTTGAGGACGTGCGGAATTTCCACGTGGCGACGGGAGATTTCATTTCTAAGCAGAACCTCGATGCACGCTCGACCGTAGCCGTGCTGGGTAGCAACGTCGCCCAGACTTTGTTCGGCGACATGGATCCCATCGGCCAGAACATTCGGATAGGCATTGCAACCTTTCGCGTCATCGGCGTAATGGAGACTAAAGGGTCGCAGGCGATGGGCAACCAGGACGATGTCGTCATCGTACCGATTACGACATTGCTGCAAAGGTTGTCGAACCAGCGTGCTGTGAGGGGTGGGCGAAATGTCAACACCATCTATGTCCAGGTAGCGGACAATAAGCTGATGGATGCCGCGGTTCAACAGATAGGTGATCTCCTCCGCCAGCGCCATCGCACCGCGCAGGATGATTTCACCATTCGAAGCCAGGACGATTTGCTCTCGACCGCCAACCAGATAACAGGCGTCATGACGCTGCTGCTTGGAGCCATCGCGGGCATCTCGCTCGTCGTCGGTGGCATAGGGATCATGAACATTATGCTCGTCTCCGTCACCGAGCGTACGCGGGAGATAGGAATTCGTAAAGCCGTGGGCGCTAAACGGCGGGACGTGCTGGTGCAATTCATGATTGAGGCTGTAGTGGTCAGCGTGGTCGGAGGCATCGTGGGTATCCTGTTGGGGACGGGCCTGTCCGCTCTGATCAGCAGGATCAATATGGGTGGTCAGGCAATCAACACTGTGGTCTCAGGCGATGCGGTGGCGCTTGCCGTTGGGGTTTCGGCAGCAATCGGCATTTTCTTCGGCATCTACCCGGCAACCAAAGCCGCCAGCTTGAACCCAATCGAGGCTTTGCGCTACGAATAGCCTGGTCCACAGGAGAAGACTCGATTCCGTACGGGAAGGACGCAGCAATGAGAATAAGCTTCACAGTAATGCTAATCGGAGTGATAATTGTCGGTCTGGCCGCCGGTGTAGGGGCAGGATACTTTCAAGCGACTTCCAGCAACTCGGTAGCCGCTGCCGCATCCGCAGCAAACGGTGCTCGCGCCGCCTCGTTCCAATCAGGCTCATCTCAACAGACAATGGGCCGACCTGTAATGGGCGCTGTTGACAAGGTCGGGACACAGGACTTCACATTGAAAGAGGAGGCAGGCTCGACGGCGGTGACGATACGGGTAAATGACCAGACCAGTATCAGGAAGCAGGCTGAAGGCAGCGTCGCCGATATCAAGAAAGGTGACAGAATAGTCGTACGCGGTGACTCTGGACAGGATGGTGCTCTGAATGCGTCGAACATTCAGATAATGCCTGCCGATGCTGGCAACGCCATGTCTCAAGCGGGGAGCGAGCAGCAGCGGCAGGGCGGCCCGGCAGGAGGTGCCGGCCAGCGTCGACAAGGCGGCTCACCCAAAGGTGGCGCCAATTCCGGCGGCGCCCAGGCCGGCAACTTTATGATGGCTACAGTTGATAGCGTCGACGGCAACACGATCACGGTCACGCCACTGGCAGGCATGATGGGGCAGGCTTCGTCACAGACCTCGCCCCAGAAAGTTGTTATTTCCGACAAGACCAGCATCGCTAAGACTGTAGACGGCACCTTCCAGGACATAAAGGCGGGTGAGGGTGTCGTGGTCAGAGGCCCACGAGGTGCTGACGGCGTAGTGGTCGCTACGAATATCGATATCACGCCTCCGGGCGCGTCGATGAGAGAACGGCGCCAGTAGGGGCTGGCAAGATAGTTGCGAAGAGTAGTCTTGTGGCTTTTGTGGCTATTGAGCTCGGGGAGGAGAACGTTGAAACTCTCAGCCAAGCTTGTGATCTGGGCGATGCTGTTAGGTTTGTTTGCGCTCACGCCATTGCAGGCCAGCGCGGCTCCGCGTCGCACTTTTCCCGAAACCAATCACGCGGTGAGCGATGATTTCCTGGCATTCTTCGACAGCCACGGCGGGCTGGATATCTTCGGCTATCCCGTGACCGACGAGATCGTCGAGGGCGGCCGCACCGTGCAATACTTTCAGCGCGCGAGGATGGAGCTCTGGCCGGAGAATCCCTGGCCCTACCGGGTGCAACTGGGATTGCTCGGCGTCGCGCTGGGTAAAGGACAGCCAGGGCTCGAAGTGCAGCCAGCTAGCCTCCCCGCGGATGCGCGGTACTTTCCCGAGACCCGGCATACGCTTGCTCCTCCCTTCAAGAATTTCTGGGAGCGCCACGGAGGCCTGGATGTCTTCGGCTATCCCATTTCAGAGCAAATAACCGAAAGCGGTCTTACCGTCCAGTACTTCCAGCGCGCCCGCCTTGAATGGCATCCTGAGAATCCCGCGCCCTATCAGATTCAGCTTGGGCTTCTAGGCGATGCCTACATAGCGGCCAATGGAATCAAGCCGGACGCTGGGAGCGCTGAGGCAACATCGCCCCCAACAGCCAGCGTCTCCAATGCGGCAGCAAACTCGACCTCTGCCTCCGCGGCGACTAACAGCGCGGGAACCATCGTCTTCCAGACGGCCAGTGGTGGGGCTATTCAATTGACGAACGCCAACGGCGGCGCGCCCACGGTCATCGGCACGGGCATAGATCCGGCCTGGTCACCCGATGGAACCCGCGTTGCCTATGCCCAGTGGGACTATCCAGCCGGAATCTACGTTATGAACGAGGATGGCAGCGAGAAGGGGCTTCTTTACGCCGCACAGGGAGCCAGGGCGCCGGCCTGGTCGCCGGATGGTAGCAAGATCGCCTTTGTCCAGCCTTTCAAAGGTTGGTTTACAAGACGCGTGGGCAGAGGGACCGACACAGTCCCTCAGGACTACTGGGGAATCAAGGTGCTGAACCTGGCCGACGGCAAGGTCACAGACCTGCCGTTCCTGGATTCGGCTCAGCAATCGCCTCAGCCTCAAAGTTTCTCCCCATCGTGGGCCCCCGATAGCAAGCAAGTTGTTTTCCACGGTGTAGGGGGACTATACATAACGTCAGACGGCGGAGATGTCGAGCTCATCCCTAACACGGATACTCGTTTTGCTTCTCCGGCGTGGTCGCCCGATGGGCAGTTGATTGCCTTCATGTACAAGGAGCACGATCACTGGGAGATAGGCGTCATCAGTCCGCGGGGCGCTGGCTTCAAACTGCTCACGAGCAGCCCGCCATTCACTACGCCAGCTAATAACGTCGCGCCGGCGTGGTCGCCTGATGGGAGCAAGATAGCCTTTGTCTCAGACAGAGATGGTAGCTGGAAGCTATACCTGATGGACGCGGATGGCCGCAACCAGCGGAAGCTTGGCGACACGCGGGTTTCCTACGAGTGGGCAAATGAAAGGGTTCTTTCGTGGACGAAGTGAGGGCCTAGCCCAGAACCACTCCCAGCCCCTTAGCCGTTCTGACCAGTTCGCCGTCAGTATCTACGCGCTTCGTCTGTCTCACGGCGTCGGCAAGCGTGACCGTCGTGATTTGTGCTCCGCGCAGGGCTACCATAACGCCCAGATTTCCTTCAGCGACGGCACGCACGGCCGCCACTCCGAATCTGGTCCCCAGGATGCGATCGAACGGTGTAGGCGATCCTCCACGCTGGAGGTGTCCGAGCACCGTGCATCGCGCTTCTGCGCCGCAAAGCTCCGCGATTTGTCTGGCAACCGCGTTGCCTATTCCCCCAAGGTGAGATTGCCTCAACGCGTCTCCCTTATCCTGATACACGGGCTGCCCGCCCCGTGGTGCGGCTCCTTCGGCGGCAACAATTATGCTGAACTTGCGACCAGTGCGATCTCTCTCTCGAATCTTCTCGCAGACGCTGTTGATGTCGAAGGGCAGTTCTGGAATGAGAATGACGTCAGCGCCACCTGCTATGCCTGCGTGGAGCGCAATCCACCCGGCGTTTCGCCCCATTACCTCGACGATCATCACTCGATGGTGGCTCTCGGCGGTTGTGTGCAGCTTATCAATGGCTTCGGTTGCCGTCACCAGCGCGGTGTCAAAGCCGAAAGTGACGTCAGTGGCGGAGATATCGTTGTCGATGGTCTTTGGCACGCCGACGATGGGTGCGCCCAGGTCGGCCAGGTCCTTCGCTGCCCCCAGCGTGCCGTCGCCGCCTACGACGACCAAAGCGTCTAACCTCAGGTCCTTGATGGCGTTCAGCACTTCGTCCGAGGCGTCGTAAATCACGGTCTCACCGTTGCGCTGCGCGCAACGAGCGAAGGGATTGCCGTGATTGGCAGTGCCTAAGATTGTGCCGCCCCTAGGCAGAATGCCGCGCACATCGTCGATCCCAAGAGGGCAAACTTTGTCTTGTTCGAGCAGCCCGTCGAACCCGTCCTCGATGCCAATGACACGCCAGCCGTACTCGCCGACCGCGGTCTTGACCACGGCCCGAATCACGGCGTTCAACCCTGGACAATCACCACCACCGGTGAGAATACCGACGTTAGCCACGGCTTTCGCTGCCATCCCTTCCTCCTATCGTCAGATCAGACCATTGGCCTTTCATTCCACGGCAGGGTATTCCTGGCCGTTGTCGTCGCGCAACACCACGAGATCCTTCACAAAAGGGGAGATGAGTCCGTCAGGGTTTCGGCGGCGATGATCTTGCCGTGCCTGACGTAGGCACGGGGAACTCGCGCGCTAACCGCGCACGTGATCTCGTAGTTGATTGTGCCTAGCTGCCTTGCGATCTCGTCGGCCGTTATCTCACCATCGCCCTGTCTTCCGATGACGACGACTTCGTCACCCTGCTGAACGTTTGGAACGCTGCTGACATCGACGACACACTGGTCCATGCAGACTCGGCCGACAATGGGCACGCGATGGCCTCTCACAAGGACGCTTCCTTCGTTGGAATGCGCGCGTGACAGGCCGTCCGCGTAGCCGATAGAGATGGCAGCGAGGGTGCTGTGTGACCGAGTGGTGTAAGTGCGCCCGTAACTAACGCTCACTCCTTCGGGAATTTGGCGGACGCGGCTCACCTGAGTCTTCAACGACATAACGGGACGTAGTTTCACCCTTCGGTTCACGTGCTCGGAAGGATACAGGCCGTAAATGCTGATGCCGCAGCGCACCATATCCATCCAGCTTTCAGGTAAGTCCAGTGTAGCTCCGCTGTTTGCGGCGTGGCGCAGCGAGATGCGAATCCCTTCATCCTCAAAACGTTTCAACGTGTCCCGGTACGCTCTTAGCTGCTGATGAACGTAGCTCTTGTCCGTCTCATCCGCGGTGGCAAAGTGGGTGTACAGGCCTTCAAGCCGCAGGTTAGGAAGCGTCAGGAGCCCTCTGGCAAAATCCAGGATTTCGTGAGGCAGCAGTCCATAACGGGTTAACCCCGTGTCCACCTTGACATGCACGGGGGTGACGACGCCTTGAGCCGAAGAGATGGCCGAGAGAGCAAGCGCGAGTTGACGGGTGTTGACAGTGGGGGTCAAACGGTGGGAGACGATTGTCTCTGCCTCCCATGGCGGCACGTAGCCAAAGACGAGAATCGGGCAAGCAAATCCTGCTTGGCGCAGCTGAACACCCTCGTCGGTGCAAGCGACGCCAAGCCACTTCGCGCCGTTTTCCAGCGCGGTTTTGGCAACCATCACAGCGCCGTGCCCGTAGGCGTTAGCCTTCACTACTGCCAGAAGTTCAGCGCTGCCGATAAGCTGCTTCAACTCCCGTACGTTGTGGGCCACGGCGTCGAGGTCTATCTCTGCCCAGGTTGGCCTGCCTCGCCACATTCTTGTCTCCTGGCTACTGCTGATTCGCTTAGCGAATCTATCCAGTCTCCTGCTGCACCAGCAAGCGGATCACGTCTGCGCGACTTACTATGCCCACGAGCTTGCCATTCTTGACGACTGGCACAGGGTTGACGTGCTTTTCGAACATCAGCGTGGCAACTTCGGCCACGTCTGCGTCTGGCTTAACGGTTTTCACTTCCTTCGTCATTACATCGGCAGCCGTCGTGCCGAGCATCCGCCGCAGTTCTTCCTCGAAGTGGCGGGGGCTCTGCAAATAGATGCGAGCGTCGAGTATCTGTACGAACGTGGGGAAGTGCAGATAGGCGTTGCGCGCCACCAGGTCGGTCTCAGTGATAATGCCCACGACGCGACCGTCGACGACGACTGGCACGCCGCTTATGTCTTTGCCGACCATCAGCTTTGCGATCTCACTCACGCTGGTATCGGGCGTGACCGCAATCACTTCTCTTGTCATTATGTCGGAAACTTTCATGAAATCCACCTCTGAACCTATTATAACGTCAGGTTGGGAGGTGTGCAAACGGCAGCGTCGGAGAATGACACAATGGTTGCTCCTCCGACCAGGATATCCCCTCGATAGAAGACGACTGCCTGCCCTGGCGTTATGGCTCGCTGAGGCTCGCGGAAGCGCAAGCTGATAGTGTCGGCGTCTGTTTGCCACACCACCGCGTCTTCTTCCGGCATTTTGTACCGCACTTTGGCTTTAACCTCGAGCGGTTCGGGAATGCTCTCCTCGCTGACGAGGTTGAGGCGATTGGCAACCAGGGTTTCTCGATAGAGGGCGCTCTCGGGGCCCACGATGATCGCGTTCCTCTGCGCGTCGATCTCGACCACGTAAAGCGGCTCCGGCGAGGCGATGCCGAGACCTCTCCTCTGGCCAATCGTGTAGAAAATGATCCCCCGGTGCTGGCCAAGTTCATGGCCGTGGATATCGATGATAGGACCTGGCTTGGCAGCATCGGGAACGTAGCCCGTCAGGAAGATGCCGTAGTCCCTCTGGGTGACGAAGCAGATTTCCTGGCTTTCGGCCTTAAAGGCCACGGGCAGGCCTCGCTCCAGGGCCATCTGACGCGCCTGGGTCTTTAAGTAATCTCCTAGCGGCAGCAAGGTATGCCGCAACTGCTCCTGCTTGAGCACGTAAAGGACGTAGGTCTGGTCCTTGGTGAGGTCGCGAGCCTTGCGTAGGACATAACGCCCTCGCTGGGGATCGTGCTGCACCCTGGCGTAATGGCCGGTCGCGATGTATTTCGCGCCGAGTCCGAGCGCTTTTCTGAGCAGAGCGTCGAATTTTACGAACTCGTTGCAGCGAATGCACGGGTTCGGCGTGCGGCCTACCAGATATTCTCTGGCGAAGTCCTCTATGACGGCCTTCTCGAAGATTTCGCGGAAGTTCAGCACATAATGAGGTATTTCCAGCCTGTCGGCTACGCGGCGAGCGTCCTCGACGGCAGACAGCGAGCAGCAGGCATCAGGTCGCTCTAATGCCTCTTCAGACGTCAGCTTCGGCCAAATGTTCAAGGTTATGCCGATAACCTCGTATCCTTGTTCCTTGAGCAGCGCCGCCGCGACGGAGCTGTCCACCCCACCGCTCATCGCCACGACTACCCTTTCGGCCACGTTAGGTTCTCCAAGTTGAAGGTCACTCGACTATACAGCAAGATGCTGACCAGGGTCAACTGCGTTTGACTTTTTGCTAATGTGCAGTACAATATGTTAGGTATGCGGAGGAGTGGATTGACTAGGTTCTACCTTGTTCGGCACGGTCAAACGGAATGGAACCGCATCGAGCGATTCCGCGGAAGAGTAGATATCCCACTGAATGCGACAGGCGTGGCGCAGGCGCAGGCGGCTGCGGAAAGCCTTGTCGGTAAAGGCATTTCGGCGATATTCAGCAGCCCACTCGGCCGCGCGCTGAAGACGGCGGAAATCATCGGCGCGAGGCTGGGATTGCCAGTGGAGAAGCTAGATGGTCTCGTGGATATGGACTATGGCGAGTGGCAAGGATTGACGCCAGATGAGGTAGCGCAAGAGTACTCTTCACCGCTTGATTTGTGGCTCAAGCATCCCGAACAGGCGCGGATTCCTTCGGGGGAGAGTCTGGATGATGTGAGGAACCGGGTTCTGGCGGCTGTCTATGATCTTGCGTCCCCCCATCCTGAGCGCCCCCTGCTTCTGTCATCCCACAAGGTCGTCTGCAAGGTTTTGCTCTGCGCCGTTCTCGGTCTCGACAACTCGCACTTCTGGCAAATCGAACAGGACAACACGGCCATCAGCGTCTTCGACTACAATCCGAAAATGGGTTTCAGTGTGTCGCTGGTCAACGACACTTGCCATTTACGAAGCCTGCCTTCGGCCTAGTGATCGTGGTCGTGATGATCGTGATGCTCGTGCTGGGGGTCCTGGGTTAGAAGGCCTGCAGCGTACAAAATCATATTGCACAACCTTCCTCCAAGGGTTGCCAGAGCGTCCGTGGGAAGGTAGTGGCTTGCGGACTCGTCGAAAAGCACTTTGGCCGCCGCCGGGAAATCCTCATCTCCAGACCAATAGACCATGGCGAGGGGCACGTAAGGCAAGGCCAGGAAACGATAGCTCAGGTCGCCCATGCTTTCTGGCGAACCTCGCAGCTTCCGACAGGCGATGGAGAGAGCCTCAAAGTCGTCGCCAAAAGCTTTAGCCAGCTTGTCCCCTGAATAACCCTGAAATGCCTTCTCGTATAGCATTCCGTTGGGCAGGTCTCTCAGAGCGATCCATTTGTTGGCTATCGGCCGTCCATTTGCTATGCGGAAGTAATGCGCGACAAGCGCCTGCATCCAGAGCGAACCCTCGTGGTGGTCGACGGCAGCCTCACGCACGACAAAGCTAGGGTAGGGAACGACGAAATGGCGTCCAAGCACGGTCAGGTCGAACCCTGGAATCTCGGTGTCAAACGTGGTTCCTGTATTCTTGGCCATCGTCGAGGGATCGACCTCGGCTAGCTGCTCTCTTATTCTTTCGACAAATGCGAGGAGCTCTCTCTCGCGCGCCGTGGTGGTCATACTGCTCTCCAATTAACGCTGAATATTGTATAGCTCCTGGCAAAATAATCCGGCGCGAAACCTGTCCCTGCCAGGCGGGCAATTAGCAACGATGAAGCCGGTCTATTTGGCTCCATTGCTCGCAAGAGGTGAAGCCAGGCTCAAAGGGTATTATAGGGCGGACAGGTTAGATAGCGCAAGCATAAAGAATAAGTTAACAAGCAAGTGGTAAATTGACAAATTGAAATACTTGGTGTTATAATGTAGATGCTAACGGTGGCTTGGCCGAGGACATGGCGCAACTGGCTGGGTTCAAACGTTATGAAAGATATCCTCGGCAAGCAAATGTTCGCCGAAGTTGATGGCGAACGGCACCCATTGGCTGGCAATTAGAAGTGGGGAGAGGCACAGCGGCTGCGCTGTGACCCGGAGAGGTCATAGCGTCGGGCGGCAGTATGCTTCTTCCCATTTTTGTTTGGCGCGACTGGCAATTCGGTGATGCGAGCTGAGCCTGCCAAAGGGACAACGGCGTGATGAGCGGGCGAAGATGCAAGGGAGAGTCCCACAGATGGTGATGGTTAGAGGCTGTGAGGATGGGCAAATGATACAGCAAGATAACAATCCAAGGATACTGGTATTCTCCGATGAGCCGCTGACTTGCAAACTGATCAGCTTTATACTCTCAGAGGAAGGGTTCGACATCTATACGGTTGACAATGTACAGGCAGCCCTCGCCGTCCTTGCGAAGCGCGAGATTGCTTTGATGCTCCTGGATGAGACCTCTCCCTCATTGATGTCGAGTCCCGAGGCGGCGCGAAAGCTCTACGCTCAGTGCAGCGCTCCCACAGTTGTCTTGAGGGCCAAGCAAGACGACGATGGGGATGGAGCCGGCCTGGGTGTGGTAGAGGACTATATCATCAAGCCGTTTTCGTTCACCGAATTCGTCGCGCGCGTCCGCGCTATTCTGCGTCGCTCCAGGCATCTCAACGGCCTGGCCGATCAAATCGTCCTGAAGGTTGGTGGTCTGGAACTGGATGTTGCGGCCCTGACGGTGACGCTGTCCAATAAGAAGAAGGTGTATCTCTCCCCCACGGAGATGAAAGTGCTCAGGTGTCTTATGTCCAAGCCCGGCCAGGTTGTATCGAGAGAGAGCCTGATGGAGGCGGTTTGGGGAGTAGGTTTCAGCGAGGATAACTACATTCGTGTTTGCATCAGCCGTGTGCGGAGCAAGCTGGAACGGAGTCAGGGCATCAAGTACATTGAGGCAGTTCGAGGCTCAGGATACCGGCTGAATTTGCCTGGTTCATCTATTTAACGTCATCTGGTGGCTCCTCGACGGAACGAGGCGAGCGAATCGAGCGCGGAAAACTGTCCAGCAGGACGCGCTGCGGTCACCCTGTTTGCTGATCGTGTACGTCCTAAGTGAACGAGATTCCAGTAATAAAAACTTTGTAAGCAATCGGAACGATTCCTTCACGCTAGTTTCATCGTTCAGCATTACAATGACGACAGCCTGAGCTGTCGTGGCGTGAAAGAGCGAATCTGTGCGTTAGACCAGGTGCAGGTTTGGGCTGCGTTCTGACCTGAGTCGGCTTTTGGGGCTAAAGAAACTCCCGATCGACGAGAACCTTGTTGACAGCCTTCGGGATGATGATGCAGAGCTGATCCTAGCTCGATGATGCGGTGGTGGCATCGAAGGCGATGATCGCCGTAAGGCTTGAGTGGTGGAGGTAGCCGATGCACATATTGATAGTCGACGATGATCCAATGATCTGCAAGGTGGCCAAGTTCATTCTCACTGACGCAGGTTATTCGGTGTCGACCGCCGCAACAATACAAGCCGCGTGGTCAATCGTGCAAGAGCAGGACCCCGAATTGGTCATACTTGACGTACGTATGCCGGACGGGAGTGGATTCGAGTTCTGCGAGCGACTGCGGCAGGATACCTATAAGATGCCTGTGATCTTCCTGACCGGCCGAGGCGAGATTAGCACCAAGCTTTACGGCCTGGAACTGGGAGCAGACGACTACATTGTCAAACCCTTCGAACCTGCCGAACTGCTGGCTCGCGTGAGAGCTGTGCTCCGCCGTTTCAAAGCCTCTGGCGCCCTGGCTCCCCGCACGAATCTGAAGGCCGGGAACCTGGAGCTGAACACCAGTGAGCTCAAGGTGACGCTTCCTGGTAAGAAAACGGTCGATCTCACTCCAACTGAGATGAAGATTCTCCACTGCCTGATGGAGAACGCTGGCCACGTGGTGTCCCGCGATAGCCTCGTAGATAACATCTGGGCCTGGGATCACGACGGCGCGCGAAGCGAGATCGCGGTCTACATAAGTCGACTACGCAAGAAGATCGAGAAGAGCCCCTCTAGCCCTGAGTATATTCAGGTGGTTCGGGGCATCGGCTACAGGTTCAAAGCCAGGTAAGCAAATTCGAAAGGTGTCTGAGTGTTATCTTCAGTAAGAGACCAGATAGCCGAGACAAGCATCTTCCCTCCAGCCGATCTGATCGTCTCTGATGAACTGACTGGCCAATTGCAACAGCTCCTTCACACGGCAAGCCTGGCGCTCGGCCGTAGCCGCTGCTGCATTTCATTGATGAATGATTCTACCGACAAGGTTGTCAACTTCGTCTCTTCTCACGTACCTGCTCAGGAACTTCGCCGGACGCAGTTCGAGTTGGGAGAGGGCATTGCGGGGCACGTCGTGCGCACGAGCGAACCAGTGCGCATTGGGGATGTGACCGAACGAAGCGAATTCGTCCGCCTTGGCAAAAGACGAATCTCCTCACTGATTTGCGCTCCCATCGTCCACGATGGCGATGTACTTGGCTGTATCACGGCCGTGAGTCCTCGGCGCCGTGCGTTCGGCAAAGCCAAGCTGGAGTTACTGCGTAGTTTTGCTCGTCAGGCGTCGACCTGTATTATCGAGAATCGCCGCGCTGAAATGACGCGAGGACTCTCGGCGTTGCTCGATCGATTTGTAGCCTATAGTTCCGACGGCGTACTTGTTCTCGACAGCAATCGGCGGGTGGTCGACTTGAATCGATCGTTTGAGACACTGGCGGAATCGGAGCGGGAACGGATTCGAGGTCTGCAGTGTCACGAAGTTCTGAAAAGCTGCAATTGCAGGCAGCCGTCTGTTTCGACAGATTGTCCTTTGCTTCCGAGAGGTCGAGATTCGCTGAGCATGCCTTACGCAGAGGCCACAATCGTCGCCGTCGGCGGCATCGAGAAGCGCGTGTCGTTGCAAGCAGTTTCCACCGCAGGGGATCGAGACAACGGTTCAATACTCTTCGTGCGTGAGCTAGATCAATTCAAGAAAACAGACGCTGGCCGACTGGACGTGCTGGCAATGATCTCTCACGAGTTGCGCACCCCCTTGAGCGCAATCACGGCGTCGACGGATTTGATCCTGACTGGTCGAATGGGCGTCCTGAAGCCCCTGCAAAGGGAGTTTCTCACCTCGGTTCAGATCAGCGCCAAGCGCCTGCGCAGGCTGGCAGAGGATATCCTTGCGCTCTACTCCGCGGAGGTGGGACAGTTCAAAATGAACTACGAGCCTGTGCGGCTGTCCTCGGTAGTGGAAGTGGCCATTGTGCAACTGGGACCGCTGGCGACGGAGGCTGGCCTCACTCTCGTCAACGACGTCGACGACAACCTGCCTCTGGTCGCTGCGGACAGTCGAAGATTGGAACAGGTGGTTATGAACTTGATGGGTAATGCCATTAAGTTCACGCCACAGGGCGGCCGGGTGGTTGTAACGGCCAGCAACGCCGGCGACGAGGTGCACGTGTGCGTGGAGGACAGTGGCATCGGCATACCCCTGGAGGAGCAATCCAAGGTATTCGAGAGCTTCTACAGGGCCAGCAACGGTCTGAGGAATACCACCCGCGGCGTAGGGCTCGGCCTGGCAACTGCCAAGCTCATCGTCGAGCAGCACGGCGGCAGAATATGGGTCGAGAGCGATCCGAGTCGCGGCAGCAAGTTCTGCTTCTCGCTTCCCCTTGAGGCCGAGCGCGTCGTTGTCAGGGATATGTTCGGTTAATTGTAGCTATGCTGTAGCCTACATTCCCCTCGAATTGTCTCTCCGTGGTCTTTCTTAAAGAGTTTGTTAGCCGCTTGTTTTGCTCCGTGCGTCTGCTTTTCATTTCTCCGAGTTAAGATGCAGTTGTACGCAATGAGCGTACGAGTTTTCGCCGTGGTTCGATTGATCGGTGTGCGTTGATCGATGTGAGAACTGCAAAGCATTCCCATAGGCATACCGTAGTGTTAGTAATCGACAACGAGGGCACTCGAAAGCTCGTGTCGCATATTCTCCAGGAAGAGGGATTCGAGGTCCTCTACGCGAGAGGCGGCTGGCCCGGCATCGAAACCATCGCCGAGGCCGCGCCTTCGTTAGTAATCCTCGACAGCTCTTTGGCAGAAGCCGACTGCAACGATCTCTGCCGCGCCCTGCGAAGAAGGTCCCAGTTGCGCGATCTGGCCGTGATGATGATCGGCTCCGAGGCGAACTACCGGCAACGGCTCATCGGCTTGCAAGCTGGAGCGGATGATTTCATCGCCAGTCCGTTCGATTTTACCGAGCTGGTCATGCGTGCCAGAAACCTGGTGGGCTGTCGCAAAAGTCACGGGCTTTGCCAGCAGCAGACGACAGGCTTGCCAATCAGTAGCGCCACTCTCGCCAAGATCGAGAATCGCCTCTCAGACCCTTCTAACTGGGCTGTGCTTTACGTCGAACTCAACAACCTTCGCACCTTCAACCATCGTTACGGATCGTCTTGCGGCGATCAGGTGATCGACACTCTCGAAGGCATCGTAGGGGAATCCGTGGCTCATCACGGAGAGCCCGAGGATGTGGTTGCCTACCTGGGCAGCGAGGACTTCACCGTGACCACCACTGTTGCTCACGCGGAGGCCATCGCCAGCGAAATCATAACCGCCTTCGATAGGGCGCTACCTGATGTTTATCCTGCGGGGGACTATCAGCGTGCCACCGAATCGGCGCGCAGCGTTGCTAGAGAGCGTTCTGTGCCTTTGCTTACCGTGTCGATTGGCATTGCTACGCGAGGGGACACCCAGCGTGATTCGCTGGTCGACATCATCGCTGAAGCCAAAGAGGTTCGTGGGCTGACCAAGGGCAGGCTCGGCAGCGCCTACGTCTTTGTCAAGAACCGTCGCGTCCTGGGAGTCGGCCGAGATTTGTAATCTCTGCCTGCCGACCTTTTTGTACTGCCTTTCCAATTGCACCTTAATTGTGTCGTTCGGTGCGCGACTCTTCTTGCACCGACGACATAAGTAGCCCTTTCGAGCATGCCTGCTCCATAGGCTGGTCGGACTCCTTCTGCGCCCTGCGACGATGAACATTCTGTAATTCTTTCGCCAAAGAGTTTTCAACGAGGTTTCAAACTGCTGATATATGATAACTTCGCGTGCGGCTGCAGGCCAAAACGGCGCTTCCTTAGCCTATTTCCGCCGGGGATGGAAGATCGATGATGTCAGGAAGGATTACACACCAGGCTATAGTGGTGCAAGCGGCGTACGGACTTCGGACTTCCATTCACGGGGCAAGACTTGAGGTTGTGGTTCTCGCAGGGATCGTTGGCCTGGGGTTCTTCTTCAGAGTTTATAACCTTGCCCAGGAGAGCCTTTGGCTCGACGAAGCGCATAGCCTGACAATAGCAAGAATGTCGCTGGACAGCCAGCTTGCCTGGCTCGCCAATAGCGACCACCCACCACTTTATTTCCTGCTGCTGCATTTCTGGCAGCGATTCGGCGCTTCCGAGTTCTGGCTCCGTTTGCCATCTGCCATAATCGGCACGATGGGAATCTTCGCGATATACGCGCTGGCGCGAACCTTGTTCGACGGCGTGTCGGCGTTGATGGCCGCGCTGCTGCTGGCGATTTCGTCAGTGCACGTCTGGTACTCTCAAGAAGTCCGCTCTTACGTGCTCGTCTCGCTGTGGACGATCGTCTCAAGTTACTTTCTGGTTGTCTCTGTGCGCCAGGGGCGGACTGTGAACTGGGTCTGTTACGCCATCACGATGCTTGCGGGGCTCTACACTCACTATTTTTTCGTGCTGCTTATTCCTGCCCATCTGGCGTTCCTGGCGTACTCGTGGTTGAACGACGCAGAAGCGGCGCAAGCTATTAGAACTTGGGGCGCCGTCACCGCCGCCGTGTTCGGAGCGTTTGTGCCGCTGCTCGTCGTCGCGCTGCCGTTTCTGCTGTCTTCGGGTGGTGCGCAGCCAGGGGATCTGGCTTCTCCACCATCGGCTAAGCTGATTCTCGTCACATTGTGGTACTTTGGCGTTGGCGGCGCTATGGAAGATCCAGTAATGAGATACGCTAGCTTCGGCGTTTTTCTTGCGAGCGTCGGTTCTGCCCTGCTCGCAGCAAGGTCGCGACGTGACCCGTGCGCTTCTCCATCTATCTTCTCAGGAGTAGCGCTCTCCTTGTCCTATATTGCGGTGCCGATTCTTACACTATTTGTCATATCTCAAGTGCGATCGGTATACATCCTGCGCTATCTCACGCCATTTCTTCCGGGCTACCTGCTGCTCCTGGCCGTCGGCATCAACCGGCTTCCGCGGCTCGATCTCAAGGTCATCGCCATAGTTGCGGTAGTTCTGCTCTCGGCAAACTCACTGGCCTTCGACTACACGAATCAACAAAAGGACGACTGGCGATCTGTGGCAGCCTACGTTACCGCGAATTCTCGGTCGGGCGATGTCGTGGTGTTCAACCCTGCCTGGAATTATCAGCCCTTCGATTACTATGCCGAGAACGAAGTGGATGTTTACAAAGATCTGCCGGGTGTTATTACAGCGCAAAATGTAGAGCAGGAAGTCTCGCGAGCTGCCAAAGACCGAAAGAGAATCTGGTTGATAAGAACAACGCCAGCATCTGATTCGAACGGCGAGATAACGCGCTATCTTGATGCGCATTTCAAGCTGGAGAGCGCTGCTCGGTTTCGAGGGATCGAGCGGGTTGCGCTTTACTCGGCGCCTCCCGAAGAACGCTAAGCCATCCGGTCATAGGAGTACGAGCGTTGAGGATTTCGCTAATTTCCCCAAAATGGGACAAAATGGTCCTGACTTACCCGCCCCTGGGCCTCGCCTATGTGGCGGCGATGCTCGAACGTAAGGGACACGAGGTGCGGATTCACGTCTTTTCTCTCGATCCCACTTCCCCGCTAGCGAATGATGTGGACGAAGTCTGCCAGTTCTCACCAGACGTAGTCGGCATCTCGTCGATGACGAACGTCTACTTTAGCGCGATGCAGACAGCGCGACTAGTCAAAGAGAAAATAGGGTGTCCGGTGATTATAGGAGGTCCTCACGCTTCGGTACTTCCCGAGAGAACGGTGCAAGAGCCAGATGTGGACTTCGTGGTCTTCGGCGAGGGCGAGGAGGCGATGGTCGAACTGGTCGAGGCAATCGAGACCGGCGATTCCCTGGACAACATTCGTGGCCTCTGCTTCAAGAAACGTGGAGAGGTCGTCAAGAATCAGCCACGGGCCTTGCTCGATAACCTCGACGCCCTTCCCTTCCCCGCACGCCATCTGCTGCAGTTGGACAGATTCCCACTGCGCGCACAGAACGGCGACATGATGGTCACGGTCATCACTAGCAGAGGGTGCCCATATGACTGCAGCTACTGCTTCAAAGGATTGTTTGGCAGAACTTATCGACGTCGAAGCTGCGAAAACGTCATCGCCGAGCTGAAGACGATTGTCGACACCTACGGCATCAAGAACTTCTACTTCATCGACGACCTGTTTACCACAGATGTGAAATGGCTCACGCGCTTTGTAGATTCCTTAGTCGCCGAGAATTTGCCCGTGCGCTGGCAGTGCCTCGCTCGCGTCGATCGCGTGAGTCCGGCGCTGCTTGAACAGATGTACCTGGCTGGATGTCGCGAGATTCACTACGGTGTCGAGTCTGGAAACCAGAGCATTCTGCAGGGTATCAACAAGGGCATTTCTCTCGACACCGTCAGGCAAGCAATCTCCTGGACGAAACAGGCTGGCATAATGACCAAGGGCTACTTCATGGTTGGCCTGCCAGGTGATACCGAGGAGACCATACGACAAACGATCGAGTTCGCCCTCGATCTTGATCTGGACGATGCCATGTTCAGCGTCACGACGCCATTCCCCGGAACGAGGCTCTGGCAAGAACTGAGTCGCAGACGGCCGCAGGTGGAATTCGACCAGAACTTTGCCAGGGCTTACTACTTCAACGTCAACTCTGATAACGTCGGTGTATTTCTCAATGTCTCAGAGATCTCCGATAAGAAACTGCTGGACCTGGCAAGGCTAGCAGTGAAGACAATCTCTGACCAGCAAATCAAGAGAAGATATAAGTCGACGTTTGGTGCTCTCCTTGGCCCCGTTTTCTGGCAGCTCGCGCGGATCGGAGTTTTCAGAGCGATAGGGAAGCGGCTGCCGATTCTGGGCTCGCGCAGGAGAAGCCTGCGATCGCGCGTGCAGTTAGAGAGGCAATGGTCATGCGAGCAATAGGGAGAGCCAGGTCCTGGCAAAGGAAGCTGAAATCGTCGATAAGATGGGCATCGTACATGGCCGGCCAGACCAGCCGTTTGCCGTATCCTGACAGGATGTACATCGAATCGACGAACTTCTGCAACCTGAATTGCATAATGTGTCCATCGGGACGCCAGGAGATGCGGCGCAAGAAGGGTTTTATCGAGTTCGACCTCTTCAAACGCATAGTCGACGAGATGGCACCTCACGTCCAGGTCACGACCTTGCATGTCTGGGGAGAACCACTTCTCCACCCCAGAATCTTCGACATGATTGCTTACAGCCGCAAAGCGGGCCTTCGCAGCGAGATATCCACCAATGCCACGTTGCTCGACGAAGAGAAGAGCGAGCAGCTACTCGCGGCCGGGGCTGGTGGTATCTATCTCTGTCTGGACGGCGTCAGGAAAGAAACCTATGAGGCTATCCGACGCAGAGCCGATTTCGAGAGCACCAGGGCAAACATTCAGGGCTTCTTGAGGAAGAAAGTGGAAGCAGGGCTGAAGGAGCCGTACGTTAACCTGCAAATCATCGAGATGCAGCCGACAGTGGATGAGGTCGACCAGTTCAAACGAATGTGGTCGGTTCCGGGCGTCGATAACGTCAACGTTAAGGCTTTCGATTCGTGGGCAAACCAGATTGACGCCATCAATGGTCTGAGGCCTGACGAGCCCGACGTGCCAACCACGCGGTGTCCCTGCCCTAACTTATGGTACCACGTCCACATTTACTGGGACGGCACCCTCGTGTGTTGCGATCGCGACTTCGATGCCCTTTATCCGTTAGGCAACGTGTCGGACGGCGTGATGAAGGCGTGGAACGGCCCCACGATGGTCGAGTTGCGGCGAAAGCACGTCTGCAATCAGCTGGAAGACGTACCTTCGTGTCGCGGTTGCGTGGAGTGGAGTTGGTGGCGGCCGAGCGTCTTTCAATCGCACGGTAATTCGCCAATGCAGAAAACAGGCGCTTCAAAGAAGGCGACAGCATAGATGAAAACTGATCTCGTGGCCCTTGTGAACCCGCCGAGCAGCTTAGGGACGGTTGCGAATCGCGAAGGGGCGGCCGGGCTCGGGAATATCTATCCCTTGCGGCAAGGCGTCCCATATCCCCCGCAGACGATTGCTTATGTTGCAGCCGCGGCCAGGAATCACGGCTACAGGGTTCAAGTCATGGACGCGGTTTTGTCGAATTACACTTTGTCGATGATAGTTCACCATCTGGAAGCGCTGGAGCCTGATGTCATTGGGGTTTTCGTGTCTCACGCTACGTTCGACGCAGACGTAGCGTTCGTGAACGTTTTGAAAGCCAGGCTACCAGAGTCGCGAATCATAGTCTTCGGCCCCGTCACGCGCTTCAGGACTGAGGAATTGGCGCAGGAGTCTCTCGCCGATGTGGTGTTGTTGGGCGAGGCTGAAGGTTATTTCCCACAGGCGTGTGACGATTTGCTTGCGAAGCGGAGCGTCGAGGAATGGGATGAAGTGGGCTCGCAATCGAGAGTTCTTGGCGATAGGGAGGGTTTCGTCGAACAGATCGAAGAGCTTCCTTTTCCCGCCTGGGACCTAGTTGATCGAAGCAAGCTTTGGCGGCTTTCGCTCTCGGCGAGCAGAGGATGTGCTGAAAAATGCTCCTACTGCCCCTACGTTGCTGCTCAGGGGCCGAGGATCCGAACGCGTCCTACCGAGAGCATCATGGAAGAACTCCAGTACCTGATACGAGCGCTGGACACTAGATACCTTGTCTTCCGCGATCCGGCATTTGCTGCTTCAAGGGAGAGCGTAATGATGCTCTGCGAGCAGATATTGCGGAGCGGTCTCATATTCAGGTGGGAGTGCGAGTCGAGACCCGAACATTTCGATCACGAAATGATCGCTCTAATGAAGCGGGCAGGGTGCCAGGAGATCAAGATCGGCCTGGAAACCGCGGACGAAGGCATTCTCGTGAAAGTGGAAAGGGTTCGAGACGAGACGTCGGCAAGAGTGCACGCCGAAAAAACGGCGAAGGTGGTGGAATCTTGCCGGCTTGTCGGTCTTCGCTGCCGAGTATTCGCGATGGTCGGATTGCCAGGACAAACCTGCGACAGCGTCGACTTGACCGCATCTTTTATCGAAGAAATACGGCCGAGGGCACTCAACGTCAAGTCATTTGAGGCTTATCCAGGCATCAGGCTGGCGGCATTTCCAAGTGGCCAGGAGGATTCGGGCGAGAGGCTTTACCAACTGAGAGAAGGGATCGAGCAGCGGGAGTCGCTGGCAAATCGAATCAGCAGACCTGGCATCCTGAGCCGCCGAGGGTTGAAGCGGCGCATAGAATCTCTCGGATTAAGGTTGGCTGGTCGCTAGAGTGGGTAGATAAATGTCGATCAAGTGGTTCCTATTGAAGATGCTTATGCAATACTCAGATTCTCCCAAAATAGGGCCGCTATTCACGCGTCTTGCAGGGCTTGGGTTTGCCCCTTACAAGGGGAAGCGAGCGCTTGCATATATAACCGATAAGCCCTATGTATCGCCGAGCGCCATCATTAGTTGTGACGGCGTAGAGATCGGTCCAAACTGCTTCATCGACGACTTCGTGACGATCTATTCCCAGCCTGGCAGCGGCACCGTACGATTGGGGAAGGGCGTCCACCTTTATAGAGGCACGAATATGGAGCTGGGCGACGGCGCTTGCATCAGCATTGGCCAGGACACTCATATTCAGGGCCCCAGCGATCTGAAAGCGTTCTCTCAGGACCTGATAATCGGCTCACATGTCCAGTTGGCCCCTTACTGCGCTCTTAGTTCCTACAACCACGCTTTCGACGATCTTACCAAGCCGATTGCCCTGCAAGGGCTGGTCGGTAAAGGCCCTACTGTCGTCGAAGACGACGTCTGGCTTGGAGCGGGCGTAAAGGTCCTGGCGGGCGTCCGCATCGGGCGAGGAGGAGTCATCGGAGCCGGGGCTGTAGTGAGCAAAGATATTCCACCATTTAGCATAGCTGCGGGAGTTCCAGCGCGGGTGATTAGGGCGCGGGGCGAGGAGAAGGTGTGCGGCAGAAGGACGGAAAGCAAGTGGTGAAGTCAGGCGTATCGCGCACAGTTGCAATCGCTTTCGCCAGTATACTCGTCCTGTCAGCCGTTCTTTGGACTAGCCCTGCGTTAGGGCAAACGAATTCGGTGTCGGGGACTCCTTTGGATGCTCTTAGTTTGCCACAGGCGGTGAAAGCCGTCGGATTCGTGGCATCTTCGCTTGCAGGAGTGTCTGGGCCGCAAACAGTTGGAGAAGTCCATTCGGCGCTTGACAGCTATCACACATGCGTCGCGGTTGGTAGCTCCTGGGGTGGCGGCAAGACCAGCGATAGCCTCAATGCGTATATGCTTTGGACCGGCACGGTGACCAGCGCAAGACTGGAAATGTACATCGCCAACACCCACTACGAGCACAGCGTTTACATCAACGACCATTACATCGGAACGGTCCCCATCATTCCATACGGCGCCGAGTGTCAGATTCTAGGGTCGCCCAACCCAGTCGAGATTTGGTTCGACCCATCCTTCCTGGTTCAAGGAGCCAACACGATCAAGATAACTAACGATGCTGGCCAGAACGACTGGAGCGCTGCCAACCTGCTGATTGTTGGCTCCGGCTCGGGCGTGAATGGTGCCTTCATCGACGATATCTGGTTTGAGAGCAGCTACGATAGCACTTCTCAAACCGCCGCAATCTCGGTGCCAGGTGCCTATAATCCCGATGTTCCTGCACCGCTTGTTATAGCGCTACACTGGTGGGGTGGCAACCTGTGGGATGGCTTGACCTGGTTTGGGCCGGCGGCGAACAAGAGGAACTGGCTCGTCGCCTCGCCGGACCTGCGGGGTGAGAACACGGTAGGCGGGGGAACAGCGCTTGCTTCTCGCGTTTCGCAGTATGACACGATTGACCTTATTAACTACATGAAGTCCAATTACAACGTCGACTCCTCGCGCATCTACATCACTGGGGTATCGATGGGCGGTATGCAGGCCGCGGTCACGGCTGAGAAATACCCTGACATCTTCGCGGCTGCCGTGGAGTACAAGGGCCCAAGCGACCTGATCGCATGGTACAACGACTCGAAAGCCAGCGAGTCGGAAGCCTGGCGCACATTCTACATCGAGCAGGAGGTTGGAGGCACGCCCTTGACCAATCCTTTTGGCTACGAGCGCCGCTCTGCCGTACAGATGGGGCGAAATCTCCTGCACGTTCCCTTCGCCATCGTCCACGGCACTCAGGATACGATGGTTTTGCCTCACCACGCGGAAGATCTCTGGAACGCGATCGCCACCTATGGGCCTGACAACATTGCGCCAATAGCCTGGTATGTCGGCAACCACGGCGACCCTGAGGATCCATTTACCACCGATTGGGCAGCCGATTGGCTTTCGCAGTCTACGCTGAACTCGAATCCAACTGGCATATCCATCAAGACTGATGAATCGAAACCTTACTACTGGCTGGGCGTGAGCCAGACGGGAGGCGACCACTGGACTGAGGTTCGCGCGTCCTTTTTCCCGGTGACAAAGACAATAGCTGCCGTGGTCAGCGATACCAATAGCGTAGGCCTGAGTTTCGATCTGAACACGATGGGCCTCGGCTCAGTCCCCACGTACACGATAAGTGATAGAGACATCTTGCGCGGAACCACAAATCGATACACAACTTCGCCAGTATCCAACACGCTTACTGTAAGCACAGGTAACTGGCTTCACGAGCTAACGATTTACGCTGGCACGCCAGTGCCTACGCCGACCTCCACGTCGACGCCAACGCCTACGCCCACATCTACCGTAGGACCAACCCCTACGGTTACTCCGACTCCTACTGCAGGTCCTTCCCTTAATCATCGTGTGTTCTTGCCTGCCATTGTTCAGGACAATCGTTGATGTCAGGAGGCTGCGCGCAGTGAGAGCGTTGGTTACGGGGGCAGCTGGTTTTGTGGGAGCAAATCTTGTGCGAGAACTTCTCAGGGACGGCGTCGAAGTCAGAGCGATGGTGAGAAAGAACGGGGACCTTCGTAATCTGGCCGACCTTGACGTAGAAATCGCCACGGGCGATCTCACGGATGCTGGCAGCCTGGCGCCCTTGCTGCGGGGCTGCGACGTTCTTTATCACGTAGCAGCTCTGTATGGCGAAGGAGAGGCGGCAGCCAGGTTAATGTACGCCATCAACGCCGAAGGGACGCGCAATATTCTGCGGGCGGCGCAGACAGCAGGCGTAAGCAGGGTGGTGCATACGAGCACTATCGGGACCATCGGCAGACCTGCGAACGGGGAAAATGCCGATGAGAGCGTCGAGTTCAATCTCTGGGCTACGAGCAGCCATTATGCCAGGTCGAAGTACATAGGAGAGAGGATAGCTCTGGAGATGGCACATATGGGCTTGCCTGTGGTCGTCGTAAACCCCTGCGCTCCCGTTGGCAAGTATGACATCAAGCCCAGCTCGACAGGGCGAAGAGTAGTGGATTATCTGGAGGGGAGGATGCCCTCATTCCTGGAAGGCGGAATCAACTTCATCGACGTCGAAGATGTAGCTAGAGGTCACATACTGGCGGCCAGAAACGGCACCGTTGGAGAGCGCTACATCCTCGGGAACGTGAACCTGTCGTTGAAGCAGTTCCTGCAACTGATGAGGGAGGTTTCGGGCCAGAAGGCGCCAAATGGCGGCGACGACAATCCGCTGCGGCAACTGGCCAGGAGAATCTTGAAGAGCACGGCACACAGCTCTCAGCCTCACCTTCACTCGTTGACGTGCGATTGCTCGAAGGCGATACGCGAGCTGAGCCTATCACCAACGCCAATAAGGTTCTCGCTGGCAAAAGCGGTTCAATGGTTCAGAGACAATGGTTACGTCCAGCCACGACATTCTTCGCAGCCAGCAGCTCGAACGTTTTCCGCTGGGAGGAACCTTTGGAACTCGTAACGTACTACGACGACTACTGGAGCGACAAAGACGACAGTATCGACGTAAATCGCCTCGCCTTAATAGCGCGGCACGTCAAGCCAAACGAGAAGGTGCTCGAAGTCGACTGCTCGACGGGCGTGCTGGCGAAGATGATGCAGGATAACGGCGCTGAGGTCGCCGGAACCGATATCTCCAACGTGGCGGTTGAGAGAACTCGCAAGAAAGGCGTGCAGGCCGTGCAGGTCGACCTTGACACTGACACTTTACCGTTTGCCGACGACACCTTCGACGCTGTGATCTCGGATTCTGGCGTCGAGCATTTGTTCTTCTCACAGAAGGCGGTAGCAGAGTGTATCAGGGTACTCAAGCCTGATGGCAGGTTCATTCTGAATTTGCCCAATATCGGCCATTGGCGCTACCGTATCTGGCTCCTGTTCGGTCGGTTCCCCTATATCAAGGACTCGCCGACGGACGAGACACACCTGCGTTTTTTTACATTGTACGAAGCCAAGAGAATGTGTGAGAGCCTGGGAGTGCGAGTCGAGTCTGTCGATGGCAGCGCCAGTCTTTGGGTGAGGGGGTTTTATCCGTCTTTCCTGCGGCGCCGCGTGGCTCAAAACGTTTACACGTGGGCAACTCATAAGATGCCGTCTATTCTGGCGAGAGATTTCATCCTGATATGCAAGAAAAGGCGAAACGGTAGGCAGTCCAATTGAGCAGCGTCTTGTCAGGGACAATTCTTAGAAACACCTTCAGTGGCTACACGGTATTCGTCACGAGGGTAGTCATATCGTTCTTGCTCACGCCATTTATAATCGGGCAACTGGG
Source organism: Chloroflexota bacterium (assembly GCA_023480885.1). GTDB lineage: Bacteria > Chloroflexota > UBA6077 > FW602-bin22 > JACPRP01 > JAMCWX01. The sequence goes on from JAMCWX010000061.1 coordinate 41,174, forward strand.
TGTGGCTGACTATGGCCTCTGGCTACTGGTGTTGTCGGTGACGGGCTATTTCAACTTGATGGATTTCGGTTTCGGCCAGGCGATAACGCGGTATGTGGCTATGAAACAGGCCACCGGTGGTCGAGAGCATCTCAACCAACTGGCCAGCACCTTCATCGTCGTGTATCTCGGCATCGGCCTCTTGATCGCAGTTCTGACCGTGGTTCTGGGACTATTTCTTCCGCGCATATTCCACATAGCCGAAAGCCAGGCTTCGGCCGGCCAGATAGCCCTGTTGATCACCGGCTTTGCGGCCGCGATCAATTTCCCGATGAGTCTTTTCGGAGGATGGCTGCTAGGCTTTCAGCGTTACGATTTGGCCAATGCGACGGACTGGGTATCAATGCTCGCGAACACAGTGTTGACGCTCGTCGTTCTCGGCTTGCATCTGGGCTTGATCGCGCTGGTTATTGTGGCGGCTGCCACCGGCATAATGTCAGGCCTGGCGAGGGTCTTTATGGCGAGATGGGTTGACTCGGGACTGGAGATTCGGCTGCACCATTTCCGACGAGAGAAGATAAGGGAGATCACAACCTACAGTGTTTACTTTTTTATAGTGAGCACTGCCGTCTTGATCTGTCACGGCAGCGATCAGATCGTGATAGGCCTGTTTCTGCCGACCACAGCGGTCGCTATCTATGGAGTCAACTTACGCCTGGTGGAGACGAGCCGTAATCTCGCCGGCCAGTTGAGCTACGTTCTTCTGCCTGTCGCCGCGGGCTTGCACGCGTTGGCGGATACGACCCGGTTGCAGCAGGTGCTGATGGAGGGAACCAGGCTGAGCCTGGCGCTGATTGTTGGCCTGGCCGTCGAGTTGATCGTGTTGAGCCCACCGTTTCTGCGGCTCTGGGTGGGCGCCCAGTTTCTCGATGGCTACGTTGCGCTGGTAGTCCTGACAATCGTCGCCGTGGCCGCGATCGGACAGGACACGGCAGCCAAGGTGCTTATGGTCACGAACAAACAGAGAGTTGTGGCAGGCGTGTCGGTGATCGATTCCGCCACTAACCTCGGCCTAAGCCTTCTGCTGGTTCAGACGCTGGGCATCGTGGGAGTGGCGCTTGGCACAGCAATACCATTCCTGTTGGTTGCTTCGTTCAACGTCGTTCTCGCCTGTCGTTCGTTGAAACTGCCGCTGAGAGACTTCTGGAACGCTTCATTATTGCCGGCGCTTCTTCCTTCTGTCCCCAGTTTCTTGATTCTATGGGGACTCTCGAATTGGACTTATCCGTCTGATTGGGTATCGCTTTTGTGGCAGGGGGCCGCTGGTGGCACTGCGTACGCCGCGGTTTTCCTGGCTATTGGCGTATCGAATAGAGACAGGCAATACCTTTTCGCCGTGGTGCAACAAAGAGTGGGGAGCTTGAGAGTTGCGAAGGGCTAAAGTCCCGATTCTTCTCTACCACCGTGTCTCCTGCGAGCCGGTACAGGCTCTGGAGCAATACTGTGTATCGCCGGCGGCCTTCGCGAAGCAAATGGCATATCTTGCCAAGAGAGGCTATGAGACAGTTTCGCTCGCGGACGCAACCGGACATTTCGCCAGCGGCCAGCCTCTGCCCCGCCGGCCGGTGGCGATTACCTTCGACGACGGCTACCTTGATAACTACGTCAACGCCATGCCAGTGCTTGCGCAGCACGGGTTCACAGCTACCGTGTTCCTCGTGGCAGAGATGGTGGGCAAGGCAGCTTATTGGGATTCTGCCTGCGGTACGCCTGCCGGGCCATTGATGGATTGGAGCCAGGTCGAAGAAATGAGCAAGCACGGCGTTTCCTTTGAATCGCACAGTTGCAGCCACGCTCATCTGACCGAGGTCGGCGTGCAGAGAGCCTGGCGAGAGATCAAGCGGTCCAAAGAAATCGTCGAGGATAAGACCCGCAGACCGGTCAGGTTTTTCGCGTATCCGTACGCAGAGTTCGACGACTCCGTTCGCCGCCTGGTAGTGCAGGCCGGATATGAAGGTGCTTGTTCGGCAATCTGGGGCCTGAGCGATTGCAGCGACGATATGTTTGCCTTGAGGAGACTGGCTGTTTTTCGACAATACACCCTCGATCATTTCCAGTGGATGGTTGGATTGGGCGAGGAACTACCTTGGTACCGCCGAGCGGTGAGGGGCAAGAGAGCAATAATACGAAGAACGATCAAATCCTGGTTGAATGCAATCCATTTCGGCGATAAACACGTGGAAGGACCCGCAAGCCCATGAGCGTGAATGATCGGTTGAGGGTGGTGGTGTTGGCGCCTGTCGATTCTCGATTGAATCCGTATATCGACCTTTTCAAAGCGGGGCTCGCGGGCGCAGGAGTAGCCTGCACAGTTCAGCAGTGGTTCTCCCTGCGCTGGTTTGCGAGCAATTGGCGCTCGATAGACGTGCTGCATTTACACTGGCTGGAGCATATTTACGTGTCAGACTCGACGCTGCGAACGGTGCGCAATCTCCTCTCGCTGATTGGATTCCTTGTATTTGCCAGGGTAGTTCGTATTCTGGTGGTGTACACCATTCACAACCTGGCTCCACACAGCCCTCGGTATCCCCGTCTGAACCTATTCGCACACTGGCTAGTTTGCAACCTAGCAAACGCGGTTCATGTCCACGACACGCGCGGCCGAGAGATGATTTCGCCGTTTCTGCCGAAAAGGACGCGTCTATACGTCGTCCCTCACGGCAACTACATAACAGCTTATCCCAACAATTGCACGCGAAATGAGGCAAGAGAGAAGTTCGGCATTGCTGGCGACGCCTTCGTTTATCTATTTCTAGGGCAGCTCAGACCCAACAAAGGCATCGATCACCTGATCGCCGCTTTCACGAAACTGGCTGATTCAAACGCGGCGCTATTGATCGCTGGCTGGGCGCCTGAACCCCGCTACGGCGACAAGGTCGCGGCGCTGGCTATGGACGATCCTCGAATAACCTTGCACCGCAAATTCGTCGAAGCGATTGAAGTTCAATATTTTATGAATGCCTGTGACGTTTGCGTGCTGCCGTACCGCAGCGTAACTACTTCTGGAGCGGCTATACTGGCCTTCTCGTTTGGAAGACCGATTGTCGCGCCAGGTATCGGTTGTTTCCTGGACCTGGTGCGCGGAAGCTGTGGGATCCTGTACAGCCCAACTGGCGAGGCGGCGCTCTCAGATGCGCTGGTCAAAGCCAGAAAACTCGACTTAGGGAGGGCAAAGAGTGAAGCTCTTTCCCTGGCGAGAAGTTTCGATTGGGCTGAAATCGGCCAGCGGCACGCAGTTGCGTACAGAGTCAGCATCGGAGGTGTGATGTGGCAACAGACGAGGGACTCAGCACATATCTAAGAATCATTCTGAAACGCTGGTGGTTGTTTGTAATAATTACGGCGGTGACGTTGGGATTTATCGCCTACCGCTCGCTGACCGCTTCTCCTGTTTACGTGGCGGCTGTACGAATGCAAGTGTCGGCTCCTGAGCCGGCCGAAGTCAGTCTCTACGGAGGGTATGCTCGCCCTGGTGTGCGAGATGAAATCGCCTTCACGAAGTACGGCTTTAACGAGATTCTGATGAGCAATACAGTGGCCTGGCGTACGATCGAGGCTCTCAACCTCAATATGACCTCGGACGAGATCTTGCGGATGATATCCGTTCAAATGGCTTCTAACGCCGATTTTGTAGTGGTAACAGTGACAGCCGATGACGCTGAGCTAGCTAAGGCCATCGCTAACACACACGTGGATGCGGCGTTGCGATATCTGGGCTCGTTGCGAGCCAAGCCGGCCAAGGCTACGCGGGAGTTTCTCGAACAGCAACTTGCGCTGGCAAAGAAGGATCTGAACGACGCTAACGAGGCCCTGAAGAAGTTCAGAATGGATTCGAACGTTGGCTCATTGGACCGCGAGATAGAGTCTTTTCAGTCTGTGATCACTCAGCTTCGCATCGGACGTGACACTGCTCTTGGAAAAGGCCAGATGGATGAAGCGGCGCGGCTAGATGCATTGATTGCCAAGAGGGAGTCAGAATTGCAGGCAATGGTTGGATTGAGCTCGCAGTACTCTAATCTGACTGCCGCTATTAACCAGGCCCAAGAGGCATACGGCTTGCTGCTCAACAAGGAGACAGAGGCCAAGCTCAAAGAGAACCAGGCAAGCAATGTTGGCTTCATTCAAATCGTCGAGCCAGCGCGCACGCCGGCTGCGCCAACCCCGCCACGCACGACGAATCTTCTAATGATGGGGGCTCTGGCGAGCATTGCAGCCGGGATCCTCATTTCGTTCCTATTAGAGTATTTTGGCGGCAGCCGCGCGAAAACTGGCGAGGAAAAGTCACCGGACGAAAAAGAAGCGCTGGAGTGGCTTGGTAGAACCAGGGTATAACACACTTCTGCGGCTAGAGGTTGCAAACGTTCAACTATGGCCGTTCCTGTGGCGTCTTGACGCGCGAATTGGGTGGAAGGTGCGACTTGAGAATAGTTTTGGCATCACCTTATCCCGTGGAAAAAGGACAAATTCCCAATGGCCCCGAGAAGGTGGCGAAGTGTCTGCTGGACGAGTTCCGTAAGATCGGCGGCCTGGACCTGCACGTCGTCACCTTCTCCCCATCTATCAACCAGGACAGCATCGTCCGTGAAGAAGATTTGACCATATATCGTCTCCCGTGTGCCACGCGACTCGTGGCTTTGACCTTCAGCTCTCGGGATACCCTGAGATTGCGCAAGAAGATCAGGGAGATCAAGCCGGATGTGGTTCACGCTCAAACTACGACGGCATACACCAGTGGCGCGCTAGCTTCTGGATATCCTGCTGTCATAACAGTGCACGGCATTTTTTCCAAGGACATAAGCGTAAGCTCTGGAGTAAGACGTTTTCTGAAGAGCAAGCTACTCGCTTTGTTCGAGTCGGCGTGTATCAGGTCTGCTTCCGACATCATAGCCATAAGTCCATACATCCTGAAGGAATTCGGTGGCTTAATCAGAGGAAGCGTACACAACCTGGAGAATCCAGTTCACGAGCGTTACTACCGAATACGGAATTGCGAAAAGCCTGGCAGAGTGCTCTATGCTGGCAGGGTAATCCGGCGGAAGGGCGTGCTGGACCTCGTGAGAGCAATCGAAAAGGTGAGATGGCAGGTTCCTGGCGTGGAACTTCGGATTGCTGGGGAAACAGATTCAGAACCTGACTGTGTCGCCGAGATAAACGAGTACGTTGGAATCAATGGGCTGGATGGCAATGTCCGTTTCCTGGGCAATTTAGATGAGGCGCGGTTCCAGCATGAGCTGGGCAGCGCGTCAATCCTGGCTCTTACTTCGATGCAAGAGACGGCCCCAGCGGTGATTCAGCAAGCTATGGCAGTCGGCAAGCCAGTAGTGGCGACCAGGGTGTGCGGCAATCCGTATCTCGTAGAGCACGGCGGAACCGGTCTGCTTGTCGATTATGGAGATGTACTCGGAATTGCGGAAGCAGTCGCAGACTTGCTGGCCGACTCGAAAAAGAGGAAAGAAATGGCCGCGAGGGCAAAGCATCTGGCCCAAAGATTCAGGGCGGATGTGATCGCCCGGAAAACGCTCGAGATTTACGAGAAAATAGGCAAATCACGGCGCTTTGCGCTGAGCGCTTCGACTGAGTTTGAGGGCACAAATTGAGAGTCGCGTTCGTTAGCAGCTATCCAACGGATTCTGGCGGGATGCTGGGAGGAATAAGAACTTTCTCTTACAGGCTGGTAGGTGCCTTGCGCGAATACTCCGATCTCGATATTCACGTAATTCACTGCCACTGGGATGTGGATAGAGACTATGTTGTTCGCGATGGAAATCTGACTGTGCATTACTTTGCACGAAGTCGTCGTCGAATAGTTCCCAATTTGATAACAGGCTTGTACAGGGTTGCCGCGGCGCTTCGGGACCTGCGGCCAGATCTGGTGAACGCCCATACGCCACATTTCGCCTTGGCGGGATTGAAGGCTGGCTTTCCAACGGTTTATACGATTCACGGCGTTAGTCACGAAGCCCTGCGCGTGCCGCGAGGATTGTTCGATCGCCTGGCCCTGATGCTCGAAGCCTATTACGACGGGCGGGTGGTGCGCGACGTGAGCGACATCATCGCTATCAGTAATTACGTTATATCACAATACCGCCACAGGACTAAGGCTCGCTTCCATCGTATCGATCTTCCTGTGTCGGATGACTTCTTCAGCGTGAAGAACGAAGAGAAACCAGGACGCCTGCTGTACGCCGGTTGTATCAACGAGGACAAGGATATCATCACGTTACTTAAGGCATTCAAGATAGTAGCTAACTCGAATCCCAGGGCCCGCCTGCACGTGGCTGGCGCGGCCACGAGCCCTGGTTATTATAAGAAAACTGTCGACTACATTCGTGAGAATCGCCTTGAGGACAAAGTAAGTCTCCTGGGACTACTGGATGTGCCAAGGCTTCTCCACGAATATGCTGAATGCGCTCTCCTGGTGCTCTCGTCGAGACAGGAGAATTCCCCTAACGTGGTTATCGAGGCTATGGCATCAGGGAAACCTGTCGTGGCGACGAGAGGAGGGGGTGTGCCCGACCTGGTGGATGACGGCCAGACGGGATTCATGGTCGAGCGGGGCGATTTCGAGGCTCTGGCAGAGAAGATCGTCCAATTGCTCGAAGACGATGCGCTGCGGCAGAATATGGGTGAAAAGGGTCGCCTGAAGGCTTCTCAGAGGTTCAAGCTAGAGCAGGTTGCCAGGGCTTACAGAGAGACCTACCGAACCGTGCTTGGCGCTGACAATGCGCCGGAGGCTAAATGCTAACGCAGAGGGCATTGGTTTTCTCTCGATGGCTTGTGGGGCATATGAGGGGGATAGGAAAACCTGGGCAGAGGGAAGCGGAGGCGGCGCTGGCTAGGAGACGCGAGTACGGGCTCGTTCTCGCGTTGCTGCTGGCCATCGCAGCCGTTGGAATGGGATACGCGTTGGGCGAAGTCCTTCCCTCTCCGAAAGGGGATCTAGTCACATCGCTCTTGACGATGAGCGTCTTCGTGTTGCTCATTGTAGCAGACCCATTCGCTGGCCTTCTGGCGTGGTTGGCCACCGCGCCTCTCACCAAGTACCTGTTTCTCAACATCGACATGGGTGCGCACGTGCCCGACCTGACCCTCAATCGCCTCTGTGCAGTAATGATGCTTGCTGTTGTCGTAGCGAACGTTGCTAGAAAGAAGGGGACGCTGCCGAGAATCGAGACACTGGACTTCCTTCTGATTTTGACAGCCGTCGGCATTGGCATCTCGGTCCCAGCCGCCGGCAACCAGGTGAATGCTTTTCAACTGTATGTCGACTCGCTCATCATACCGTTCTTCACTTACTATCTCGTCAGGACGTTGGTGCGCAAACCTGCGGATGTCGACCGAATACTCTGGGCCGCGTTCATTATGGTCATCTATTCCGCCCTGATCACCATTGGCGATCAGGTCTTTGGCTTATACATTTTCAGGGCGGACGAGGTCGGCGTTCTGGACATGTACAGCGAACACGTCAGACGTGTAAATAGCATTTACGGCAATCCTGCCACGCTTGCCACCAATCTCACGCTGGTCGTGCCGTTTATGTATGGGTACGCGATCTTTCACTGGCGGGAACAGAGAAAGCTTATGGCGCTGATATCCCTGATCTCGCTGGCAGGCATCCTTTTGCTGGTGGTGAGAACAAGCTGGTTAGTCACCCTCATCGGTATCCTTATCATCGTCTTCTTGCATCCGTTGGTTCAGGCGAGGATTCGATGGACGGTCCTGTTCGCGCTCGCAGTGTCGTCAGCCTGGATCGTGTATAACATCAACACCGTACTGCGGCTTTTCAGCGATAGCCACGTGGTTAGTGAGAGGGTGATGTCAGTTGGGCCGATCTTCAGTCGCTTAGTTCTTTATCAAGCTGCCTGGACTATGATATCCGAGAACCCACTCACGGGCCACGGTCTTGACAATTTCGCAAGAGTCTATATGCGCTATTTGATGCCTTTGGGCAGTATCTCCGACGTGTTTGCGTGGGGCGCTGGCAATCCCCATAACACGGTAATCTACATACTCGTATCTTCAGGGTTAGTTGGCGCTGTGCCGTACATCTCCCTGTTCCTGGGCATTCTTGTCGTGAGCGTTCTTCGGTTCAGAAAGGCGAGAACGATCAAGGAACGCAGCCTGATCGTGAGCCTCTGGGGCACGCTGGCCGCATACTTCGGAACAGGGATGACGGAGGATTTGATCTTCCATTATTATGCCGCGGTTCTTTTCTTCGCTCTGGTGGCGGCTGTGATCGGGACGTCTGAGAAGATATGGGTAGCGCCAGAACCCGTGGCCAGGCGAAGAGCCAATGGCAGTGGTGTAGATTCAGGGTAGGCAGCATTTTGCCTGGTATCTTGCATGGCCAGATCTTCGTGATTCTAGCGGAGGGGGCCCTGACAAATGCGCGTTTTGGTAGTCACGAACATGTATCCTACCGAGCAATTTCCAGCCCTGGGGACCTTCGTGCGGGATCAGGTCGAGGCGTTGCGGAGGAAGGGTGTCGAAATCGTCGTGCTGCCGATTATTGGCAAGAAAAAGGACAAAGTAAAATACTTGAAGGGCGTGACGAAGGTCCTCTGCGCCGTGTCTACTTCGCGGTACGATCTCGTTCACGCGCACTACGTGTTCTCAGGTGTTCTGGCGCGACTTCAATTCAAGTACCCTGTGCTTGTCAGCTTTCATGGCGCGGGAGAGATGGAAGGATGGCAAGGGCAGCTTTGCAAGATCCTCTCGCCGTTTGTCGATGGTATGACGGTGACTTCCCAGCGGCATAAGTCACAGCTTGGCAACGAAGGAGCTCATATCGTCCCCTGCGGAGTTGACTTCGCAGTGTTCAAGCCAATGCCACAGGCAGCCGTGAGACTGGAGTTAGGCTTGCCTGCGGACAAGAAGCTAGTATTGTTCGCTGCCGATATGCGACCAGAGAAAAGATACGATATCGCGAGAGACGCGGTGTCCTTGCTCAAGGCGGGTGGCGAGGATGTGGAGTTGGTCACGGTCACCGGAAAGCCACATTCTGTGGTGCCAAAGTATATGAATGCCTGCGACGCGCTGGTTCTCCCGTCCGAGTACGAGGGCTCGCCAGTAGTGATAAAGGAAGCGATGGCGTGTAATCTGCCCATTGTGGCAGCGGATGTGGGCGACGTCGCAGAGGTAATCGGGCAGACAGACGGATGCTACATCTGCCAGCGCACTCCGTCGGACGTTGCTGAGAAGCTGATGGCTGCGCTCGATCGCGGATGTCGTACCGACGGCAGGACCGCGGTTGCGCATCTGCAGATCGACCAGCTTGCCGACAAGATGATCCAAATCTACGGCGAGGTAATCGAAAGCAAACGAGCGAGATGGGACCAGTTCAGGCGGGCCAGGTCGAGCGATTTGCTCAACCGATGACTTGTTCCAATTTGCAGGTTAACTAGAAAGGCTGCATATGCGAAGAGTGGTCCCGGTGGCCCTGATACTGTCGTTGGCCTTCGCGCTGAGAGCCTGGGGAGCGAACTTCGGTCTACCATATCTGTATCAACCCGATGAGTCGATTGTCGTCCGCACAGCGTTGCAGGTGGGCGATGGTAGCTTGCGACCCTATAGCTTCGTTTATCCCGCTCTTTACTCCTACCTGCTTTTTCCATTTTACGGTGTCTACTATGTGCTTGGATTCGCTCTTGGACAATTCCATACCCTGGATGATTTTGCCATCACATTCATCGGCGATCCGACCTGGTTCTATCTCATTGCCCGTCTTATCGTCGCAATATTCGGAACCGCCACGGTCGGGGTCATCTACCTCATAGGGCGATGGAACTACGACCATTTGACGGGGTTGCTGGCCGCGCTATTTCTAGCGGTGACCCCGCTCCACGTAGTTCATTCGCACTACAGCGTTACAGATATTCCAATGACGTTTACGGTTGCTTTGGCGATGCTGGGAATCTCGCGCTTCCACAACACAGCCAGAACCAGAGATTTCCTCCTTGCCGCCGTCACGTGTGGTGTCGCTGGCGCGATGAAGTATACAGGCATTCTCGTAACGCTCCCGCTTGTCCTTTCTGCTGGGATCGTTACTTTGAGCAAGAGATGGCCATTAGGGCAATTGCTGAAGTCAGAAATGGTTGGCGCCGTGGCGGTTGTGGTTGCCTTTTCTGTAGCGGCGCCGTACACGTTGATTGACTTCGGAGCGTTCTACCGCGAGTTGTTCGTGTTCCAGCAAGGAATGAACCGCGAGGCCGGGCAATCGTTCCTCGACATCCTTTCGTTTTATCTTCAAGTAGTGATTGGGAATGACGTTATCAGCGACTCCCTTGGGGTGATTTCACTCGCTGGCTTCGTTTTTCTCCTCATCCGCCACAAAGCCGTCGATTTGTTGCTGCTTTCGCTTCCGGCGTTTTTCCTGGTCGCTATGGCCACCCAGGGGCGACATCAGCCAAACTGGATGCTGCCAACGGTGCCCTTTTTCTCGCTTTATGCGGCAGTGCTGATCTCAACTTTGCTAGGCAAGATAAGTCCTATCGGATGGGGAATGAAGTTAGCGGCTTCCATCGTCATCTTGGCATTGGTCTATGCACCTGTACGAAACTCGATATTCCTCGATTACGAGATGTCGCAAAAAGATACGCGGACTATTGCCAAGGAATGGATCGAGAATAACATTGATGCGGATTCGAAGGTTCTAATCGATTCACCTGGCGCCGGGCCGCAGCTTCGCGCCAACAGGGCAAGCCTTGAGAAGTACTTCAACGACAAAGCTGAAGACAAGTCGTTGTCGCAGGCTCCCGCAGAAGTGCGACAAACGTTTGCCAAGTATGAGCGTTACAGCCTTGAAGCTCTAAATCGCTATGGCGGCAAGACTTATTACGTGGATTATGTCTTTCACGAATGGTGGAAGCCGCAAGAGAACGCGGAAGACCTCGCCGTTTACCCAGTCTTCGGCAATTTCAAGAGGAAGCTTTTCTCAATCGAGGAGCTAAGGGAGCTAGGTTTTGACTATGTGGTGGTGACTGGCGAGAGCCGTGCATACTATATGTCTGAGGAAGGCAGGCAAAAGTGGCCGACATACTATCAGTTTTACAAGTCATTGGACCAGGGGATCGAGCAACTACAGGAGTTTCGACCCATCCCATTGCACGCTCCAGGTCCGACCATAAGAGTTTACATGATTTCCAAATAAGGCTCACTGCAGCCTGACAGCAATGCAAGTTACCCATCGCGATCGGAGCAGCTAGATGTTGAATAAAGTGCAGCTTCTCCATCGAAGGCCTCCTCAAGGCGCGGGAGCGGCTCGGGGATCGAGGGCTGTACGTGATGGCCGACGTGACGCGTCTGCCCTTCGCCGACGGCGTTTTCGATGGCGGAGTTTGCGCGCACGTCATTTACCACATTCCAGGTCGAGAGAAGCAGCAAGCCGCCTTTCGTGAGATGTACCGTGCGCTGGCACGGGGAAGAACGAGTGCGATTCTTTACGTAAATCCAAATCACCTGTACTTGGATTTGGGGCAGGACTTCGTTCATCTGAGCATGAGTCTCTTGAGACTCGCCAAAAGGAGTTTTACGCGGCTTGTGGGGAGAAAGCAAGCCGACGAAGACGATAGTGCGTACTACGCGCCTGTGAAAGAAACTGGGGAATCTCTGTACTTGCGCGCTTATCCCGTTGGCTGGGTTAAGAGCCTTTTCCCTCCAAGGGGGGTGGAGGTTCGCTGCTTGAGGTATTTCAGCCACGGTTTCACACGTCGTTGGGTAAGAGACAACTCAGCTTTCTGGTCGGCTTTTCTGAGGCTGGCCAGTCGTATCGAGGACCTTCTGCCTCACGTCCTGGCACATGTCGGCAATTACGTCGTCGTGATCGTCAGGAAAAGGGAACACGAGCGTATCAATAGAGGAACGCCACATGCTGGAAGGTGAGGGAGTTCTCTGTTTCGCTCCAGAATGCTGGGATGGCCTATGGCGAAGCCGTCAGCACATTATGTCTGTCCTGGCTCGCCGCAACATGGTGCTCTTCGTAGAGCCACGCGCTTACCTGAAGCCAGTGATCAAGCAGATCTCGCTAAGGAGGTTGAGCCTCAACCAGAGCGGCCGCTGGAAGCTAAGCCACGTCGGTGATCATTTATACGTTCTTAGGCAACCGGCCCTCGCGCCCGTAAGCGGCAATTTCCTGATTGGCGCCGCAACAGCTTTTATCCGAAGGTCCATCATCAAGCGAGCTATGAAGAATCTGCGCATCGACAATCCCATTGTCTGGATCGAACGGCCAGACACGTGGGACGAGGCGGGAAGATTCGGCGAGAAGCTCCTCGTGTACCGGGTTGTCGACGAGTATTCCGCGTATCAGGGGCTGACACCCGAAGCTAGGGCACTCACGCGCGAGCAGGAACGATGGCTAATGGACAGAGCCGACCTCGTACTCGTCGCTTCGCGCTCGCTGCTGGCAAGCAAGAGCCAACTGAATCCGAACACGTACCTCGTTCCTCACGGCGTAGACCATAGCCGTTTTGCCATCGCGATGGCCGATTCGCGTCCTCTTCCCGCGGACATCGCGGTTGTTCCCCGACCCATAGTGGGTTACATCGGACTTGTTGGAGCGCGACTCGACCTTCCGCTTCTGGCCGAGATTGCCGTTTCTCATCCCGATTGGTCGCTCGTCTTCGTCGGAGAAACCAACGCGGTCGGGTGCGAGGAGCCACTCCGCCGGCTCGAACGTTCCCCGAACGTTTATTTTCTCGGAAGGAAGGATGTGAAATCCGTTCCCTACTACGTCCGAGCGTTTGATGTGGGTATAATCCCCTATCGCCAGGATGAAGAAGCGTGCCATGCCAATCCACTGAAGCTGTTGGAATATCTGGCCTGCGGGAAGCCAGTCGTTTCGGCGAACATCCTGTCGGCGCGTGAGTTCGCCGATGTAGTAGATATTGCTGAACACAGAGACAGCTTCGTGACTCTCGTAGAACGTGCGTTGGAAAACAAGGGGGACAACGCGGCTGTGCGGCTTCGCCAGGAAGTCGCCGAGCGAAATACCTGGGAACGAGTTGCCAATACGCTGTCCGAAATTCTGGCTGCAGCTATCGAACGAAAGAAGCGCGAACGCTAGTGAAGAGCGAGATTCGATCTTCAGTGGGAAAGGGTGAAGTATTAAAGCGTTCGGCCCGAAAGCGCGTGCTGTTTGTGGAATGTGCCGCGGGCTTCGGCGGTTCGTCCATCGTTATTCGCAATTTGCTGAAAGACCTCGATCGCAATCGGTTCGAGCCGATTGTCCTTTTCTATCGCCACAATCAGTTGGTGCCAGAGTTAGAGAAAACCGGCGCCAGGGTGCTCGTCATAGACGCGTGGGATGGTGGGAAGACAGCCTGGCGTCTGCCCAAGAAGAAAACCATTCTGCGACGTGGGCTCGCCGCTGTGCCACCTTTGAAGGCCGCTGTTCATTTCGCAAGATTCCTTTCGCTGTTTTGCAGACACGAACTGCCAGTGGCGCTGCGGCTCAGAAGAATCATGGCGCGTGAGCGAGTGGACCTCGTGCATTTGAACGATGAGCCTGTGGGCAATAGGGAAGCGATTGTCGCCTGCTATTTGGCCCGCATTCCCTGCGTCAGCCACATACATCAGTTTGGCTATCCTAACATCTTTGACCGCTTAATCAGCAGACGTGTCGACTACGCGATATACATATCTCGGGCAATGCAGCAGTACTGGCAGGAGCGACTTCCGTTTCGGCGCCATCGTGTGATTCATAACGGCCTTGACTTGAGCGATTTTGCTGCCGTCCAGGACGCCGCCGCAATCAGGCACGAACTTGCGCTAGGGGGCGGCGACTTTGTCGTGGCTAGCGTTGGCAGGCTGACAGAGTGGAAAGGGCACCGCGTTCTTCTTCGTGCGCTCGCTCTGGCGCGGGAGAAGATTCCCAACCTGGCTTGCGTGGTTGTTGGAGCACCAACTTCAGAGCCGGAGGTTCAATATGAGAGCGAATTGCTGCGGCTTCGCGACTCACTCGGACTTGCGTCGGTTGTTCGGTTTCTCGGACATCGTTCAGATATCGGTCGGATCCTTGCATCCACCGACGTCCTGGCACACACGTCGACTTCCCCTGAGCCGTTCGGCCTCGTGGTGATTGAGGGTATGGCCGCATGTCTGCCTGTCATCGCCACAAATGCTGGTGGAGTTCCCGAGATCATCGACCACGGTGTCAATGGCCTTCTCGTAGCTCCTGGGGATCCACAGGCGCTGGCAGAAGCGCTAATGGCTATCGCCTCAGACAGGTTGTTCGCCAGGCGAATTGGCCTGGCGGCACGATCTCGTGTACAGGAGAGGTTCACGACAGCGCGAATGGCGCGGGAAGTTGAAGCGGTCTACGAGGCTGTGCTGAACTATCAACTCATAAGTGTCGACTGAGGTGGTCGGCTTGAAACGTCAGTGGCTTGCGCTTCCCCTTCGCAACTGTCTGGATTTGACAATATAGCTCCACGCTGACAGCGATACTAGATAGACTACCAGGGACTGTATCGGTATCGAGTACCTGGCGTTTTCTCCATACTCCGTCAGGGCCTGAACCACTGACGCCGAAAGGACGACGGCTATAACCAGGACATCGAGAGCCGACGGGAAGAGTTGTCTGCGAATAAGAGATCTGCATAAAGAATATGCTGTGATGCTCAAGAACATCAAATTGACCAGAACCAGCAGGCGCTTCTCGATCCACCATGTCGATTCCAATGCCCTTGCCAGGAAGGGCAATTTCACTTGCTCCAATTGCCAGTAGTTCGATACCCTCCAGAATTCGATCCAGGCCCGCGAAGCGCTCTTGAGATACAGCGTGGGGTGCTCAACGAACAAAGTGACTGACAGCGTCGTCAGGCGCCTCGACAAGTCGCCGAATGACGTCCCCGTTACCTTTTGCATTTCAGGGTAGGCATTCCATATCGTCATCGAATGGGAGCCTGTATTCGCTATTTGTGCCTGCCTGTAGCGCAGGTACAAATCCCTGATTTCCGCGTATTCATCGGGGGCCAACTCAATGAAAGCTCCAGCGTGCTGGCTCAGGTTGTAGCCTACGAGCGTCGTGGGCCCGAAGTAGTTTGTGGTGACGCTATTGAAAACGCTCCAGCCGAGGACCATAACTATGATGGGGCTAGCGAAGCTTAACAGATGACTGGCTCGCGCCGTTGTCGGGACAATTGCGCGACCTTGATGCGACCATTGGAGCGCAAAGAACAGACAATAGAGTGGTGCCAGCAACAGTAGAATTGGACGTGTTAGTCCTGCCAACCCGACCACGATTCCTGTGCACGCGAGATGTGGAAGGTAATGCCTGGTCCTGTGTGAAGCCGGTGCGACCAGCAGCAAGGAGCAAACGAGAAGAAACGTGCTGAGGGTTTCGCTAAGGATGTTAGCTTCGGCAAATAGTTGATTGAGGCTCAAACTGTGCGAGAGCCCCACCAGGAATGCAAAGATAGCGCTCTGTGTTCGATTCAGCGCAAACCAGTACAACATCAAGGAGATCGAAATGCCCATTGCCATCTGCGCATACCAGACCAGGCCATAGTCGAGTCCAAAGGAAAGAAGCATCAGGGGGTATATCGGTGTTCTACTTCCATCGCAGTTGCCGAAGTCGAGGCTTCTGATCTGAGAAGCAAGATTTATGTAGCCAGAAGAGTCGGGATACTGGACAGGCATGTAGTTGAAGTGAACAACTACCCTGATGAGCACGCAAATGAGGACGAGTGCAAAGAAAGCCGCTCTTGCCGCCGATGCCTTCATTGCCTTACGTCAGACGGTTGCTCCAACCAGCCTTCTCGTGCGGCGCAGACGACGGCAGCCGCGCGAGAGCGGACGCCGAGCTTTTGCAGTGTCTTGCGCACCTGGCGCGCTGCGTAGCTGTGGCTGGCCGATAGCGCTCGAGCTATCTGCTTGTTCCCTGCGCCACTGGCCACCATTGCTAAGACGAGCGTGTCGACTTCGCCGAGGGGATGCCTTTGTCGCCCCCGTCGCGTTTCTGCGGTCGAGGAATGGTGTTCGGTCAAGACCAGGCCGTAACGCTCTGTGACCGAATCAAAGGTGAGGATGCCAACGAGAAGCAGTCCATCCCCCTGGCGCACGGTATTGGGCAGGGTCGAGCCATTTCGAAGAAGCGTTTGAGGCGACGACGTTCCCTCGCGATAGTTGTCCGCGCGAAGGCAGCGTCGCCCATCCCCTAGATCGTTGGAAATCTCGCTCGCCGATGGCGCCGCGTCTCCCATATACGCACTCTCCTTTACATCATCCTGGTCTGTATCACGCGAAATTCAGCCAGCCGTTGTGGAGCGCCTTGATTACCGCCTCGGATCGTGTTGTGGCGTCAAGGCGAGCGAAAATGCTTTGAAGATGCCTTTTCACAGTGTTCAGAGCGATGCCTAGCTTCTTGCCTATTGCCTCGTTGCTCAGGCCTCCTGCGACTAACTGCAGGATCTGTAATTCCCTTGGACTGAGTTGTCCGCATCGCTTCCTACCTGGCTTTGGGGCCGAAGAGCCGCGAGTTAGCGATTCGCCGCGCAGAAGATGATACGTATCACGTCGCGGATCGTAGGCGATCAATCCGACGACGTGCACCCCCGTTTCGATCTGACCCGCAAGCGTGCGCCTGTCGAGGTGAGACACGTTGACTTCATTCGTTGGGTTGGCTCCGACACTTTTTCCCTTCATAGTTTCTTACCTGTGTTGGCTGGCCGGGCGGTCGGCCCAGCCAGCCTCTCGATCGAATCTGGGAGATAGGTTTAGTGCGTCGCGTTCATCTGAATTGCTGGTAGATAAATCTTAGCCGCTGGCGTGAACGTTGGACCAGGTGTAACGGACGGGCTCGGCGTGGCTGTCGGACCAGGCGTGGGCGATGCACTTATGTGGGTGTACGTATCGCCGTCGCCTGAGCGATAGGGACTGACGTTGTCGGCGTTGTCTCGAGCATGGACGCGGAAGTAATAGGTCTTCCCTGCCTGGACCGTTGCCGGGCTCGTCGGGCCAAACCAGGCAGAGGTCGCGGTCGTGTTGGTCATCCAATCCGTCCATGTACCCGAGGACTCCACCTTGTACTGGATATCGTAGCTCTTGATGCCAAGGCCGCCATCCGAGCCTGACCACGAGACCTGGAAAGAGGTGATGTTTTGCTCGGACGGCAGCGGCGCCATCGATGTCGTCGGTGGCGTGTGGTCATAGTTGTAGTTGACTGTCACCTGGCCTGTCGGCGCTTCCGATGGTAACTCCAGCGCGCGCACGGTGCCATAGCGAGCGCCTTCAGGGCCTTCAGTGGTGGCGGCATACAGGTACTTGCCCGCCGACCAGATGCCAGTGACAGTGCCTGCCGAGATAGTGAATTTCTTCAGCGGGGCGGCGGGATCGGAAACATCGAGCACGGAAACGCCTTGCCAATGGCCTGCGACGTAGGCGTACGGGCCGGCGACGAAAACGTCGTAGGCAATGCCAGGCAGACGTCCTAGACCTACATGGCTTGGTGAAGCTGGAGTGGTAACGTCGATGATTTCGAGCCGGCCAGGGTATTGCCAATCTGAATCGCTGTGATCGGCAACGTAGGCGTAGTTGCCCGAGACGTGCACAGCCAAAGCGAAGTTTGTAGGCGCCGTGCCCGCGAGGATAGGCGCCCAGGGATCGTCGAATCTGAAGACGCGGAGGCCGTTGGCTCCATCTGCCACGTAGGCGTATACACCGGCGACGTATACGCTCCACGCATCCTTGGCCTCTGTAGACGTGGCGATGTGAGTGGGCGCTGCTGGATTGGAAACGTCGTATACTTTGAGGCCGGCGGAGCCTGCGGCCACGAAAGCCAGATGGCGACTGACGAAGATGCCCCGGGCGGTGCCAGAGATTGGTGTCGTCGAGACGACTGATGGCGCCGACGGATTGGCCACGTTCACCACGGCGATGCCCGAATTCGTGTCGTCGCTGCCATAGGCTACGTAAGCGAAACCGCCTTCGATGGCCACATCATTCGCCGATTGCGGTATGGGGGCGGATCCAACCTGAGCGATATTGGCTGGATCGAGGACGCTGAGCACCTGTAGACCCGAGGTTCCGTCGGCAACGTAGGCGTAGGAACCGACGACGCGGGCCTTGTTGGCTGGCTGCGACAAGGTCCGGGTGCCGACTACAGGCATGTTGGATAATGGGGCCGCAAGCTGGAATATCCTGAAGCCCCAACCTTCTGCTGCGACGTAGGCGAAGTTGCCTTCCACGGTCAGGTTAATGGCATTCAAACCAGGCGTATTAGCTAACTGGTACGGGTGGCTGGGATCGGACACGTCGATGGTTTCCAGCCCTTTCCAGTGGTCGGCGAGGTAAGCGTATTTACCCGCGACGACGACGTCGTATGCGAGCGCCCAGGTGCGGAGGCCGCCAACCCACGTGGGGGTCCAGGGATCCGAAACGTCGAGGATCTGGAGACCCATCTCATAATCGGCGAGGAAGGCGTAGTTCCCGGAGACGAAGACGCTCATGACAAGGCTCGGGCTGTCCCAACCATTGCCATACTCGTGAGGATTGTTAGGGTCGGAGATGTCGAGAACCTTCAGCCCCGTGGCGCCGAGCGCGATGTAGGCAAAGTTGCCCTGGACGTGAATCCCCGTTGCCACCGCACCAGGATCCGAAACGGTGTGGGAGCCCTTCGTCTTCATATTCCACGGCTCTTTGACGTCAAGTATCTGAAGGCTCGGCGAGGCGCCGATCACGTAGGCGTACTGGCCGACGACCTGAACGCCGGTGGTACTCCCGCCAGACGTGCGCTGCCACTCTCCATTGAGGATGGCCGCTGGCGCCGCGGGATCCTTCACGTCGAATACCTTGAGCCCCAGACCGTCCACCGCAACGTAAGCGTAGTGGTCTGCGATCGCGACTTTTTGCGCTGATCGGTTACCGGGCATCGTGACAGAGCCCACTACAGACGGGCTTGAAGGATTGCTCACGTTCACGATGTACAGGCCAGCGGTGCCAGCAGCTAGATAAGCGTAGCCGCCGGCGACGGCAACGCCGTTAACCTGGATGCTGGCTCCCATGTACATCTGGTAGGTCTCACGCGGGGCATTGGTGTTAAACTTGAACCTTCCGGAGACAGGATCGATGGCGACCTGGCCTGGCTCCACGTAGGCATTCTGCCATCCAGGCGAGTTGAGATCGGCGCTGACGGCAGTCTTTTTCCCGCCTGGTCCAGCGTAGGCGTCGGATGCCACGTCTACACCATCGACGAAGATCGTCATTCCGTCTGGCTTACTATAAATGGTTCCTACCTCACTAGTGTCTATAGCCGTCTCGTTCAGCTTTGTCATCTGCACCGTGCTGCTGTCGTTCTTGAAGGTGAACGTGGTCGGGTCTAGATCTCCAGCGTCGCCCGCCTGCGTTCCTGAAACAGTGGTCATGTAGGCAGGCATCAGCGGCAGCAGCGCCAGGGCCGCACCAAGGATCGTTACCCCCAGCAGCACTCTCCACGAACCCTTCCTTGCGGGCCGTCCCCTCCTGACAATCGTGGCTATGCTCATAATGACGTTTTACCTCCCAGGCAGAATTCAAGTATCGCCATCTCCACCGAGCCAATGTAACAGCGGAACCTAAAATCAGGATAAAGAAAGTCGGCAAAGTTGCTTGCAATCCTTTAAACATGCTCGCTCTCTATTCGCCGAAACTCGCGGGCATGTTGCAAGATGAGTCTCTTTGCCGCTTCCCTGGACGAATTGCTTCAATTGTTGGGCGCTGAGAGGCCATTTGCCTCGCAGTTACAGAAGCGACCAGTGGAAAATCCAGGAATGAGTAAGGAGATGCTTGACTGAGAAGAGGCCGAGATACGTTTTCGGCGGCGCCGTTCACTACATCCTGCAGGCGCTAGAGTTCGACGCGAGCATGGCCGTTCAGGAGCTCGGCCATGCCACCATTCAGGAGGGATTTCTCGGCCACTTCGAGAATCCTCACGACGTTAAACCCAGCCACGCCATCGCTTCTGGGCCTCTTCCCCTCTCGAATGCATTCCACAAAATGGGTGCACTCGATTTTCAGCGGCTCGGTCAAGGGGATATAAGGAACGCTGATGTCGCCATAGCGATACGAGAGTTGGAAGTCGCCGAAGGTGTCCGTGTGAGGCAGGACGTTGACCCCTTTGTCGTAGATGCGAATCTTCTCCAGGCTCTCGACGTCATCGTAAACTACCATCTTCTTGCTGCCCACCACCGTTATGCGCCGCATTTTGCAAGGATCTAGCCAGCTCACGTGCACGTGGGCGAATATGTGGTCAGGAAAGTGCAGGGTCAGGTAAGCGACATCGTGGATTCCCGGCTGAACGAAGTGGCTGCCTCTCGCACTCACGCTCATCGGTTGTCTCCCCAGCACGTAGAGTAGAATCGAGATATCGTGAGGTGCGAGGTCCCACACAACGTTGATGTCTTTCTGAAATATCCCGAGGTTCAATCGGCTGGCATTGACGTAGTACACATCGCCAATCTCCCCACTTTGAACTAGATCGCGTAGTAACTCGACCGCTGGGTTGTATTCGAAAGTGTGGCCAACCATGAGGATGCGCGACTGGCGCTCTGCAAGCTCTACGAGTTCCGCCGCTTCCCTTGAACGCGTAGTGAGTGGTTTCTCCACGAGCACGTGCTTGCCATGCAACAGACAGGCCCTGGCCAACTCGTAGTGGCTTGAGACACCAGTGGCGACGATGACGGCGTCGACAGACGGAGACAACAGCTCGCGATAGTCGCTGGTGATCGCCACTTCTGGATACATAGTCTTGATGTGAGCCAATCGATCCTCGCGCAAATCGGCGACGACAGGTACTCTTGCGCCAGGTATTTCGTGGAAATTGCGGATAAGATTGGGCCCCCAATAGCCGCATCCAATTACACCGACATTGATCGTGCTCGACGTGCCTGGATGCATCATTCCGCTCCCTTTCTGGAAATGACTGTCGGGAAAGTAGCCAGTATAACCGTGAGGTCGAGCCGCAGGGAACGGTTTTCGATGTATTCGATGTCGAGATCAACCATCTTGGCGAATGGCACATTGCTCCTACCGTTGACCTGCCACAGCCCAGTGATGCCTGGCGTCACTTCCAGCCGCCTCTTGTGCAGTTCGCTGTACATCTCGGTTTCGTATTGCAGTGGCGGCCTCGGCCCGACCAGGCTCATGTCTCCTTTGAGCACGTTGACAAGTTGCGGTAGCTCGTCGAGACTGGTGGATCGCAAGATCCGTCCCACGCGCGTAACCCGATTGTCAGAGGCGATCTTGAAAGGAGTCCTCGCAGATGGCGCATTTGTTGGGTCGAGAAAGCCGTTGATGTACTTCTCCACGAATTGACGATGCGCTGTATCGTCGGAATTCGCGTCCATCGATCGGTATTTATACATCGTGAAGGGGCGACCGCAGAGGTCGTGTCGTCTCCTTTCTCTGAATGGCCTGTTTCCGTTGTTGGACCGATGGCGGACGCCTGGCGGCGCTGTGTCCCCCGTTCTCCTGCGGTTGACCCCAATCCTCCTTTGTTGGAAGATGATCGGACCTGGGGAGTCTAGTTTGATCGAACAGGCGATGACGACAAGCAATGGCGAAAGCAGGACCAGAGCTACTAGAGCGACGATGACGTCGATAGCCCTTTTCGACCACAGATAACGTTTGTCCGGCTGCTTGAGGCGCCAGACTGTAACTTGTGTTTGCTTGTCCCAGGGCGAAATACTTGTAGACAAAGCGGCCTCCCTAATCAGGCCGCCCGCCCGATACGGGCTAGCCGCTTAAGGATTCGTTTCCTTGCTTCGGGGTTCAGTAGTAAGTTTATGTCATCGTGGTAAAAACATTATGAAAGCAAACTTGGCAGCGCATCACAGTTTTGTTAAGTGCAGCTTTCTGTGCTCTCCACAGATTCCCGCGAGGTCGCAATGCCACAGAGGCTATCTACCAATTGCACGTATCTGTCCCTGATCACTCGCCAGTCGTGGGTGTCGTTAAACACGTCTGCCTGTGTCGCCAGGCGGTGGGCATCTGAACGCTGGCGATGCAACTGGACAATGCATCGGGCCAGATCGCTTGCGTCGTCAGGTTCAAAGTACATTAGCATTGAGCTGTCAAAGTAGCTCTGGAGGGCACGTGTCCTGGAAGCGATCACTGGTGTGCCAACTCGCACGTATTCAAGAAGCTTGTTGGGCAGGATCTCCGTGGTGAAGTCGTCGCCTCTGTGAGGCACGATTCCGAAGTCGGCCTCGGCTATCCTTCTGGCGACGACCTCCGCGGGCAGAGACTCCCCGCCGATCGTCACAGCATCCGCCAGGTCCAGTTCGCGAACGAGGTGGCGCAGTTCCTCAAGTTGCTCCCCTTCCCCCAGCACGAGCAAGTGGCAGCCTGGAACGGCTTCTCGGGCGATCTTAACGGCCTTGATGGCAACGTCGACACCGTATCTTCTTACAAGCGCCCCGTGATAGATCAGCTCGCACTTACCGTTGCGATAGTGTGCGCCGTTGCGTCTGGCCCAGGCCGAGCGCCGGCGAAATATCTTCTCGTCGGCGACGTTCATCAAAACGGTGCAGCGGTCGACAGATGTCGATCGCGAACAAATCCGCTCTCTCCACAGGTCAGTGACCGTTATCGTGTGATCCGCGAAGTTGCAGGCCAATCTCTCGATAGCCGCTAGAGCCTTCGGCGCTATGCTGTTCCTGGACACGTGAAACTTGCTGGCGAATAGCTCAGGCATCAGGTCGTGAATGTCCAGGATGATTCTGGCCCCCCACAATTTCGGCACAATGGCGGTGAACACCAGAAAATCGGGCATGTTGTTGGCCTGGACGACTGCATAGCGATTCCGCAGGTGAAGGCCAGTGAGTTTGGCGAGGGCCAGAGTAAAGAAGCCGAAGTACTCGTAGAGGTAGCTGATTGGGTTGCCTCTTCGATGCTGGATCGGCAGGCGGTAGACGTGCGCTCCGCTAACGATATCTTCTGGTTTCTCTCTTTCCTTGCGTAGACAGATAACGTCGACTGCATAGCCAGCTTCTGCCAGCGCTTCGACTTCCCGCCGTACCCGCGGATCAGATGGATAGTAGGAGTGCCTGACGATGCAAACCCTCTTTCGTCGCCGTATATCCTGGCAGGAGAACATGTCTTGTCCTTGTAGCATTAGCCTCGCGTCTAGACATACCTGCTGGCGCAGCTTTGCGTTTCCCGTAAATGGGATTCGCACTGGAAGACATGATAATTCTTCAAGCGAAAAGACAGCATAAAAAGATTGAAGACCAATGGTAACACTTTTTAAATTAAATGATTGTCCCCGCAATCGCGTGGACAATCATCAGTCACGACAGAAGAATCGGAGGCCTCTGTGCTGCTATCTTACTGGAGTTTCTCCCACCAGGTCTTGGCGACGGCGGCGATGACCCAGTCGTAATACTCGACTTTGATACTATGAGCGCCAGCGGCCAAGGTGATATCGCCCGTGCGTTCTCTGGCGCTGTGGTTGGACCAGTCGTCGACGACGAGCTTGCCATCTACCCAGAGACGGATGCCGTCGTCGGCCATAGTGTGGAAGCGGTAGAGGCCGGCGTTGAATTGCTGGGTCGAGGTCCAGCGCGCCGAGAAGTTGTCGGCCGGCAAGCCTGGGGCAGCAGGGCCGTTGCCCCAGTCGAAATTAATGGCGGCATCGTTGCGCACCAGCGCCGGCGTGCCTGAAAGCGTGGCATTAGCGTAATACTCGCCTTTCCACGTCGGCGAAGCTGGATTAGCCGCGGGCGTGGGCGTGGCCGTCGGAACGCTGGTCGGCACAGGTGTCGACGTCGGCAACTGCGTCGGCGTGGCCGTTGGTGGAATCTGCTTCGGCGTAGGCGTCGCTGGAATCTGCGTCGGCGTGGCCGTCGCGCTATGCACGGGCGTTGGTGTAGGGGTCACGGCGCTACCAGCGGAGAGTGTCCTTATCTCGACCATGTGCAGCGTCACATCTCCGCTAACTGCCAGAATGCGAATGTCAGAGCCGCCCAACATTCTGCCGCCGAAATAGGCGTCGTTCACATCGAACGTCGCTGTCTTCCAGGCTCCTGTGTTGGCCTTGGTCACCGTGCCGGCCAGCTTGTTGGCATTGCCGAAGGCGTCGTAGCGCACCTCGAATCTGCTCGTGCCAGAATCAAGATACGTGATCTTGATTCTGGTGGGCTGCCCGCTCGCAGATGTGTTGAACCTGGCTCCTACGGTCGGGCCGATATAGCCGTCGTCGACGTTGAGGTAGAAGCTATCCTTGCCACTGGCCAGGTCTGTCCTGCGCGCGAACATCCCTTCCTTGCCACCTATGTCCCACAACGGCACCGTCGTTCCGTCAGGATTGTACTGCGTCAACCACTCCCCGTAGTTGGCATAGATCGTCACCGTCCTGGTGTTCGACCCGGCAGGCGAGTTGATCGTTATCTGATATGTCCCATCCGCCTGTGGGTCGTACATCCCCGGATTCTCTTTGCGGAACGCTACCCACACGCCTGGCGTGTTGCTCAACGTCTTGCCTGCATACTCATCGACCATATTGTATACTGGCGCCAGGTTCGGGTTCTGGCTCTGCACGTTGTACAACCCCAGATATGTCACCCGCTTGTCAAGCGCCATTAGCGCTTCCCAGTACGAGTACCTCTCGGATGTGGCCGGGTTGAAAATGTTTCCGTTCGCTCCTGATTCAGACCACAGTTTCTTTGGCTCGGGTATCCCCACCGCATCCTGCACGTAGTCTCGCACGTGGCTCCACCGCTCGAACCATCCCGAGAATCCAGGATAGGCGAAGTACGCGCTTTCAGGGCTGGCGGAAAGATAGTGGGCGGCAAGGTTCATCCCCTGCTTCACCGCATCGTCATTCATCGCCCTGTACGTTCCCCAGTCGCTGCGAGGATGCTTCGCTCCACTGTAGAACAACTGGGTTTGCGTGAAGTACTTCTTGTAGATAGCAATAGTGCGACTGACGAACGTCGCCCATGCCTTAGGAGTCACTCCCTGATCGATGAACATCTGGCCCACCTGCGTGCCATAGTTCGTCATCTGCTGGTCGATGATCCAGGGATACGGCCAGCCCTCTCCGTGTCCACCGATGCCGACCCATATGCCCTCTATGCGCGGGTCTCCGTTGTAGTCTTTGGCGAAATCCTGGACCATTCGCTCGACTGCGCTTAGGTACGTCGTGGGGCCGACGATGTTGCCATTGGCGTCGATGCCGTCCGTCCACTTTGGAAACTGCCACTGTTTCCCATCGCTGGTCGTGGTAAAGATTATCTTGGGCACGCCGTACTGTGCATATACCCAGTCAGGAGTTTCATCACCTTGCACGTTGCCCCACTGGTCGACGTGCTGAGCGGTGAGATCATGTTGACTGATGGCCAGCATCATCTTCATCTTCTTACCATCAGGCCTGGTCTGGCCGCCAGTGCCATCCTTGCTGCCCGCAATCCGACGCACGTAGTATTCAAAGGAGCCGAAAGGGGGAGTAACAGCAGGGTCGGTGTAGCCCCATTTGCCATCCTGGGCTGATCTCCAACTGCGGTTGAATGTGCCTCCATTCAGAAAGGTGTAGACGCTAGGATCTTCGAAGCCGTAATCGTCATAGGCGTAAACACCTGGCTGGTAGCCGCCCGCAGATTGAGCCACTGGAACTTCGAGTCTAGCCAGCGGAGAGAGAACTCCGCCTCCGAGCATTTGCGTGAATGTATCTGGCAAAGCGGCGAATGCGAGTAAAGGAATCGCTATAACTATCGCCAGCAATCTTCCAACCACTTCCCAACCTCCACAACCACGTAATTGCTGGTCGCCTCAAGGATTACTTAGTGTGGGGAACCGTGTAACTGACTTCGATGCACACAAAAAGAGGCGCCCGTTTTTGGCAGGCGCACGAAAATCCGCGGCGTTTTTGTTGGCGGTTCTTCGGTAGCCTGGCCATCATTGTCTGCTACGAGACTAGCAAACTTTAGATCCATGGCTTTGCGTCCCCGCCTTTCGGCGGGTTAGCCGTTTCGGCACTGCCCAAATCAGCCTGTTTTTCGTAAGACCTACTCGGTTCCTGCCTTTCTAGCCGATCCGAATGCAGATGCGCAAGTTGACGTCCAAGATTATGCAAGCTAGATACCAAGCTTTAGCTTGTACTAAAGCGTTTCAGACGGCCTCAGCATAACGGTATGGTTTTGCCAATGCAATAGTACTTTCTGGCCAACGTGGTATCATCTGGTGGGGGTGTTGCGGTCATCGTGCAACCCGGTAAACCTTAATCTCGCGGAATTGAGCTACCAGGCTGTACTTTTCGCCGTCGGATTCGACAAACCATAAGTTCTTGAGGGGCGGTCCGAGCCTTGTGTCTGGAGCCGTGACGACGAAATCGATTCCCAGGGCATCCAGGTCTGCTGAAGTGGGTTGGGCAGGTGCGGCAACGCTCTCAAAGCCTAGCCCCTGTGCCTTTGTGGAAACCAGGAGTCTGAAAGGCCCTAGAACTCGCTGGCCAGGGCCTACGTTTTCATCGACCCACCGCGCCAACATTACGGGGTCCTCGTTGCGGTGATCCAGGATATAGTAGTAGCCGGCGAAAGATGCCACGCTGAACAGCACCTGGGCTATCACAAGGATAGAAGCTATTCGGGATGCCCAGGCTCCGATCGAGGTGCTCAACTTTACCTCTCTAAGGGTTAGGAATACCCAAATCCAGATGAAAGGAATCAACGGAATATAGTATCGCTGTGGCGAGTATCCCTGTGTGCTCATCACGATGACGCCGAAAGCGATCCATAACCCGAGGAAGAGAGTGGCGCTACTGAATTTGCGCCACGCCAGGATCCACGCGAGGATGCTCAGGAACGCCACCCCTGCTATGGGTGAACGGCTGAGGAAATACCGGGCCGTTGATAGCAGGGAGCCCTCCTCGCCTGCGGGCATTGTGGCCCGTCCCACGGTCCTCGTCGTGAGCTCCCAGCCCCACGTCAGGGTGAAGTTATCCCAATCGTGAACAGCGATTGCTCCGAAAACCAGGCCTGCGAGAAGCAGCCCGGCCAGAAGCGATGCCGCGTCGAGAATCGCCTCCCTCCAACCTCGCTTCCACCAGCTATACAGCACAACGGCTGGCACGGCGTGTAGCGAGAGAAGCTTGGTCAACACAGCCAGGCATATCAACAATCCCATGAAGGCTCGGCGTGCGCGTCCCTCGCCCACTACCTGGCAGGCAATCATGACTAGCAGGAAGCATTGGAGACTTTCGAGTATGGCGGACCTGCTCGTGATGATTGACGGGCCGTCGAACGCGAGAGCAATTGCTGCCAAAGTGCCAGCGGTTGGAGAGCCAAGCCTCTTTCCCAGCCAGGCCACGCCGAGAATGGTGAGAGTGCCAGCAATGGCGCTGAGAAGCCTCGCCTGGACGATGCCTGGACCAATCAGTGAGAACTCAAGCGCGAGCAGAGCTGAGAATAGCGGACTCAAGTAGTGATGGTAATAGGACCCCAGCGTCCAACGCGAGAACAGCACGAAGTCGCGCGGCGGCATTGCCCAGAACCCCTCGTCCGTGAAGAATTCCGGGATGGTTGCGATATCGACGGTCCGCATAATCATGCCTGCCAGCGCGCTCGCCAGGACGATCAGGAACAGGAAAGCACGCGTTGGCTTGATAGTGGTGTGCAGACGTCTTGCTGTTGCTATTTTTATGCTTTCACCCTCCTGGCTACGCTTCGATAGCGCCACTTTATCAGGGGAAGTTTACAAGTTAGTGAACAAGTCGAAGGGTGAAACTCATAGGTTTTTTATTTCCGCTACCTTTTTGTTGACGCCAGTCGATTCCTACTGTAGAATGCCGCCAATGGCAAAACGAGAAAACGCTAGCGTGCTGGCAAGAGTAATCCTTCTCAGGAGGTCTGTAATGGCAAACGATAATAAGCCAAGGTTGGATGCGGAAAGAAAATGGCGCTACATGATCCCAGTCTCCCACCAGTTCTATATATATGGCCGAAAAGCTGCGGAAGAAATTATGGGCCCGGACGCAGTGGATAGGTTCATTCGGCGGTTCTGGGAGTTAACAGGTGAAGACACCGCGCGGATGTACGTGGAACTGGGCAAACTGCAGCCCGAGGACCTGGCGGGCCTCGTGAAGAGCATTGCTCGCAGCAGTGAGATAATGGGAGAGGACGCTGAAGCCAGGGCAGAGGGCGACCGCGCCTATCTCCTTCACCACCATTGCCCCTGGCCCGAGAACTATCGGCGGTTCGACTTGCCTGAAACTTGCCAGGGCGGATGCGATACCTGGTTTCAAACTATAGCGGCGAGGCTGTCGCCCAGGATTCGGGTGAAGACGACCACGGCTATCCCTGCCGGCGACGACGCCTGCGTCCGTGAGTTTTGGATCGAAGAGTAAGCCCCCAAGCGCCCGCTGTATCCGATCGTTTGCAACGGGCTGCTCGACTCCCCTCACGTCCAGCAGCATTGCAATCGTCTCTCGAATGCCGTATAATGCAAGTGAATCGATTAAGTAGTTGCTTTATCATTTAATCGAAGAGGGCGTAAGCCATGATAGCAGGGCAGAGTAGCTTTGAAATCGAGGGGGAGCGTTGTCGAGAGCACGGCACAGATCAAGTCAAGGTTGCTCGTGGCAAGGAATTACTCCTGGACGACGAGCTCTACTTTCATCTGGCCGAGACGTTTCGCACGCTGGCGGATGCCACGAGGGCCAAGATCGTGTATAGCCTCCTGCATCAGGAGCTATGTACCTGCGATCTTGCGGCCATCGTCGGCCTGTCAGAGGCCGGTGTATCGCAGCATCTCCGGATGCTGCGCCATTTACGGGTAGTCAAGAGTCGACGGGAGGGTAAGCTGGTCTACTACTCCCTTGACGATGGTCACGTGCGCACCCTCCTCTCTGTCGCCCTGAACCATTTCGAGCACGGACGCATTCCAGAGCCCGCCGAAGGAATGCTCGGGTCAGTGGATGCAGCAGACGATCGATCGGATGGTCTAAGCGTCGATGGATAGCGTAACGACGCGGAGGCGTGGACTTTGACAGCGATATCACCCGCCGCGAGACAAACACGCCACCTGGTGATCGTCCTGGGGCTCACGACGAGCTTTGTCTTCGTCGAATCGGCTGGCGCGTATTTCACTGGGAGCCTGGCGCTCGTGGCGAACGCGGGGCACATGCTAACGGACGTTGCCGGTTTGAGCCTGGCCATATTCGCCATCTGGTTGGGGCAGCGGCCGGCGACGCCAGAGAAGACTTATGGCTATTATCGCGGCGAGATACTGGCCGCGCTGGCCAATTCTGTGGTGCTCTTGCTCGTCTCTGGTTTCATCTTCTACGAGGCTTACAGCCGCTTCAAGGCGCCGCCTGAGGTGCGGACTGTGCCGATGATCCTCGTGGCTGGCGTCGGTTTGATAGTTAATCTGGCAGGGATATGGCTGCTTCATCGTGAAGCGGAGGAGAGCCTGAATGTACACGGCGCTTTCCTGGAAGTCGTGAGCGATGCCCTGGGCTCGCTCGGAGTGATCGTGGCAGGCTTGATTATGTTTGTCACAGGCTTCTTTCTCGTCGACACGATTTTCAGCGTGCTGATCGGGCTTTTCATCTTGCCGCGTACGTGGGGGCTATTGAACCGTGCTTTACACGTGCTCCTGGAAGGAACGCCGTCGCACATCAGCTTGGCGGAGATGCGGCAGGAAATGCTAGCATTGAAGGGAGTGCGCGACGTGCACGATCTGCACGTCTGGAGCATTACCTCGGGTTTCGAGGCCATGAGTGGACATGTCCGGCTAGATGGCCAGGTCGACGGGCATCAGCTTCTGGAGAACCTGCGCCAATTGCTGCGGGAACGTTTTAGCATCGAGCACGTGACCATCCAGCTCGAGGAAGAGGAAATGGCGGAGCCGCACATCCACGAGTGATCGGCGCCTTGGTCGTTTCGAAATGGTGAGGACCGATGGCTTGGCGATCTCGGAATCTGTGCAGTGAGAGGAGTGTGAGGGGTGAACAAGGCAGAGATCACTGTGACGTTGCCCGATAATGGCGAATGCGAGCGCTGTCTAGGACGACTGCTCGACTCTATAAGCCTGATCAAAGGGGTTGATCGGGCAGAAATCCACCCGGATCGCTGCGTTCTGTCACTGGCCTACAACCCCGAGTTAGCGTCGCTGAGCAGGCTCCAGGACCTGGCCAAAGACCTTGGGGCAGGGATTTCGCAACGCTTTGCGCACGAGACGCTGACCATCACGGATCTGGACTGTGCTGACTGTGCAGCCAAGCTGGAGACGTCTGTTGGGCGCA
Source organism: Chloroflexota bacterium (assembly GCA_023480885.1). Lineage (GTDB taxonomy): Bacteria > Chloroflexota > UBA6077 > FW602-bin22 > JACPRP01 > JAMCWX01. The sequence continues at coordinate 71,427 of JAMCWX010000061.1, forward strand.
TTCCTGGCGTGGTTTTCGTGGCGGTCAATTTCGCGGCTGGAACGATGCGCCTGGAATACGAGGTCGAGCGTGTAAGTCGCGCTGACATTATTGCCCGCATTCGAGGTTTGGGCTACGATGTGGCCGAGCCGGTTCGCCACGAAGGCCCAGTCGTCTCAGAATTCCGTCTTTCTGGGCTCAACTGCGCCGACTGCGCAGTGTCGCTGGAGAAAAACCTGGTGGCCCTCGACGGAGTGACCGAAGCCCGCGTTGACTATAGCACGGCCAAACTAGTTGTTACGCACCAACCTTCTGTAGGCTCAAATGAGGTGTCCCGTGTTGTCGAGCAGAGTGGCTACAGCGCCATGCCTCTGGCAGAAGGGAAAACGGCTGCTACACAGCGCCCCTACTTGGTGCGAAATCGTCGGGCGCTCTTGACTGCCGCCTCTGGTCTCGCGCTGCTCGCAGGCTTTGCCCTGGAAGTGTTCGGGCAGCCTTCGCCCTATCCCCAGGTTTTCTTCGCTCTGGCCATGCTCCTGGGCGGCTACCACATAGCCCGCAGCGGCCTCTACGGGTTAGTCCGCAGCCGTACGCTGGATATGAACGTGCTGATGACCACAGCGGTCCTGGGCGCAGCGGCGATCGGCCAGTGGGCCGAGGGAGCTACTGTGGTCTTCCTCTTTGCTCTAGGCAACGCCCTGGAGGGCTATACTATGGACCGCGCTCGCGGCGCGATCCGTGCCTTGATGGAACTTGCGCCGAACCAGGCGCGAGTCAAGCGTGGTTCTTCCGAGTTGAGCTTGCCCGTGGAGGAAGTTCAGGTTGGCGACATAGTGGTCGTTCGTCCAGGAGAGAAAATACCCTTGGATGGGCGGGTAGTTTCTGGCTCTTCGAGCGTCAACGAGGCGCCTATTACCGGCGAGTCCGTGCCAGTGGAGAAAACGACAGGCGACGAAGTCTTCGCCGGTGCTATCAACGAGCTAGGCTATCTGGTGGTCGAGGTGAGCAAGCCCTATGCCGAGAACACCATTGCCAAGATCATCCATATGGTGGAGGACGCACAGGCGCAACGAGCGCCCTCGCAGCGCTTCGTGGACCGTTTCTCTCACTATTACACTCCCGCGGTCATCGCGGTGGCCGTGGCGACTGCCGTGTTGCCCTGGCTGCTACTCGGACAGCCTTTCGATGCCTGGTTCTATCGTGCGTTGGTTCTCCTGGTCATCGCCTGCCCCTGTGCCTTAGTAATCTCGACGCCCGTGTCTATTGTTTCAGGCATTGCACGGGCCGCACGCCTCGGCGTGCTTCTCAAAGGCGGTACATATCTCGAGGAATCAGGCAGTCTCCGTGTTGTAGCCTTCGACAAGACTGGCACGCTCACGGTGGGCAGGCCAGAGGTTACTGACGTTATCCCGCTTCGCCGCGATGGCGGCACAGGTCGAGAGCTTTCGCCTGGCGAACTGCTGAAGCTGGCGGCGGCCATAGAGGCGCGTTCTGAGCATCCTCTAGCGGCGGCGGTGCTGCGTCGGGTCGACGACGATGTCCGCAATGGCCACTTAAGCTACGCGGAGGAGCGGGCTCACGAGGTGGCAGACTTCGAGGCCGTGATGGGCAAGGGCGTGCGGGCCAAAGTCGATGGTGATACCTACTATGCGGGCAGCCCTCGACTTTTCGAGGAGATGGGACTGTCGCCCGGTACCATCGAGGATAAGCTGCGGGTGTTGCGAGAGGACGGGAAGACGGTTCTGCTTGTGGGGACAGAACGCGAGCTGGTGGGAATGATCGCCGTGGCCGACCGGTTGCGGCCTGGAGCTGAAGCTGCTGTGGCAGCTTTGCGTCGAGCTAATGTCGAGCGCATAGTCCTGCTCACAGGGGATCACGAGGAGACTGCTCGCGCTATCGCTCGCGCCGTGGGAGCCGACGAGTACCGGGCGGGGCTGCTGCCCGAGGATAAAGTGGCCGCCGTGAAGCAGCTTAGGGCTGAATATGGTAAGGTTGCCATGGTTGGCGATGGCGTTAACGATGCTCCTGCGCTGGCAGCCTCAACTGTGGGGATCGCTATGGGAGTCGCGGGTACGGACGCCGCTCTTGAGACTGCGGATGTGGCGCTGATGGCTGATGATCTGGGTAAAGTAGCGTACACGATAGGTCTTTCACGTCGTGCGCTGGCGACCATTCGGCAAAACATCGCCTTCGCCCTGGTGATCAAAGCAGCGTTCCTGGCGCTGACCTTCCCTGGCTTGGTGACGCTGTGGCTGGCCATTGTGGCAGACACTGGCGCCTCGCTATTGGTGACCTTGAACGGCATGCAGTTGCTCGGCTACGGTGGCGCTGACGTCGCCAAAGGTCAGCAGGCGAAACCTGAACACAGCAGCCTGAAGCACGCTGCAGGGGCTCACGATGGTGGACACGACTGTGCCTGTGGGGACCATGGGCATGGGCGAGGGCGCTGACGAGCTTGACAATGCGTTGCGGAATGGCTATACTCTCTGGGCGGCTGGACCCTGCATAAAGACCGAAATGCTTATCGCATATCGAGCGTGGCGATGCTCATCACCTCACGCTAGAAGGATTCGCGAAACCACCATATAGATGTCGGATTTCAGCAGTCTCACGAATCGAGAGTTTCATGCCGTCAGCACTGGTGAGGGGCGATTGTCATGAAATTGTCGTGTTCGGTAGGGTAAGCAGGAGGAACTGATGCGTGCTTTCCAGAAACCGGCCCAGAAACCGGCCATCGGTTACTGGAATCCCAAAACGGAGACGATGCCGAGAGAGCAGTTGCAGATGTTGCAACTGCGAAAACTTCAGGCAATGGTCAGATGGGCCTATGACAACTCCAAGCTTTGGCAGAGAAAGTTCGATCAGGTTGGGCTTGAGCCGCAGGATATACGCTCGCTAGACGACATCCAGCTTATCCCCTTCTTGACCAAAGAAGAGTTCCTCAACGCTCAGACGAGTTCCCCGCCTTTTGGCGATACCCTGGCGGCTCCATCAGAGCTTGCTGTCTGCTATCATCAGACCTCTGGCACGTCGAGCCGCGTTCCTCTTCGTGCGCTCGACGGTCGCAAGGACTGGGAGTGGCAGTCGGAGATGTGGGCTTATGGGCTGTACGCCTTTGGCGTGAGACCGAAGGATATCTGCTACCTTCCTTTTTCCTACAACGTCTTTATCGGGTTCTGGGGCGTGCATTACGGCGCCGAGAAGATCGGGGCGATGGTGATCCCCGGCGGCTCTCAGTCGAGCGAGTCGCGCCTGAAGCAACTCGTCGAACTGGGGGCGACAGTTGTGGCCACGACACCCACTTACGCTTTTCGGCTGGCGCAGTACGCCGAAGATCTCGGGATACATCTCGCTCACGATTCCAAGGTCAAGATGCTCATTCTTACGTCCGAGCCGGGCGCGAACATACCATCCACCAAACGTATGCTTGAGGAGGTGTGGGGCGCTCGCGTCGGGGACTTCGTCGGCATGACCGAAGCGGGAACCATCGTGGCCTACGAGTGCAGCGAGCAGTGCGGTGCGGCGCACATTGTTGAAGACCATTACTACGAGGAGGTTATCGACCCCAAAACCTTGAAGCCCTTGGGCTATGGCCAGAAGGGCGAGCGCGTGATGACCTCCTTCGGTAGGGGAATGATGCCTGTCCTGCGTTTCCGAACTGGCGATCTCGTGGAGAAAGTTGAGGCGGGCTACTGCTCGTGCGGCCGTACGTTCGATCTTTACAAAGGGGGAGTTCTCGGGCGCACTGACGACATGAAGCTGATTCGCGGCACGAATGTTTACCCCAGCGCTGTCGAGAATATCGTGAGGGAATACAAGGAGATCGGCGAGTTCCAGATCGTGCTTACCCGAGAAGGCTATTCCGACGAGATCACGGTGCAGATCGAGCCACGGTCGGATGTCCCAGAGGAGCGCCTCGATTTTCTCTCCCTGGACGTGGCGTCCGATCTCGCAGAAGCTCACGAGGGTCTGCGCTTCAATGTCGTTATCGCCGAACGCGGTACGCTGCCGAAGTTCGAAGTTACCTCCGTCAGGCTACAAGACCTGCGAATCTAAAGCCGATAACCCGGCATAGAATAGGCAACTGCTGCGAGGGCTGACCGTGACCTCTATCTATGTTGGCTCCTCCTGGTTGGCTGGTATCTTCCTCGGTTCTTTCTTCTCATTTCATCTTGAGCTCGTCCTTGTCCTGTCAGGCCTCATTTTAGCCGTGCTCATCCTGACGCCAGGACGGCCCATTCGCATCCTGGGGCTTTGCCTGCTGATCCTCCTTGCAGGGTTCGCGCGTCATGCCCTCGCCGTGCCGTCGGAGGAATCGGCCTTGCTTAGAGCTTTCAATGGCAAAGACGCGGTCACGCTGCGTGGCACGATCTCGTCCGAGCCGGACGTACGCGACAGGTACACCAGCCTCACGGTCAGAGTTAAAGACGTGTTAATCCAGGGGGGCTGGGAACGTGTCCCCGGCAGCATCCTCGTGCAGGCGCCGAGATTCGTCGAACTGAGCCAGGGCGACCGCGTTGAACTGATAGGGAAGCTGTCAGAGCCCAGGACCACGGGGTCTCTGGACTACAAAGCCTATCTCGCCAGGCAAGGCATCTACGCTCAAATGCGCTATCCAAAGATAACTCACATAGAGCGAAATCACACGCTAGATTGGTTGAGTTGGCTGTCTGCCTTGAAGCTTCGGCTGGCTCGGCGCCTTGAGCTAGCGCTGCCAGAGCCTCAGGCATCTGTGGCGGAAGGCATCCTGCTGGGGATGCGCACGGGCATGCCTCATAGCCTGACTGACGCCTTTTCTCGTACGAATACGTCCCACATTTTGGCGGTTTCCGGCTGGAACATCACGCTAGTCGCGGGCTTGCTCACGTTCTTTGGCGGGCGTATCTTCGGCCGCCGCAGGCTGCTGCTGACGCTGTTTCTCCTTAGCGGAATTGGCTTCTACACTATCTTGATCGGGCCGCAGGCGTCGGTACTTCGCGCCGCCATCATGGGCGGGATTCTCATTTGCGGCAGTTACTTTGGCAGGCCTGGCGATTCCGTGGTTAGCCTGCTCGTCGCGGCAGGTGTAATGACCGCGTTGGATCCATTTCTGCTGTGGGACCTGAGCTTTCAACTGTCTTTCGCCGCGACGGCCGGCATCGCTCTTCTGGCGCCGCGTTTTCACGGGATACTCGCGTTTCAGCCGCGCTGGCTGAGCTATTCCCTTGCCACGACCTTCGCGGCGCAATTATCTACGCTGCCTATCGGCGCGGTGAACTTCGGGCAGCTATCCACGATCACGACGGTCAGCAATCTGCTTATCGAGCCAGCCTTGCTGCCCATAATGCTGTTCTCTGCGCTCGCGGCGCTTCTTGGGCTGCTCTGGATGCCCCTGGCCCAGGTAGCAGGTTGGCTCGATTGGGTGTTCTTAACGTATCTCGTGCGGGCCATCGAGTACACCGCCTCAATGCCGTGGGCATCTGTCCATATTGGGAAGCTTCTTCCTCTCGTGGCGATACCTTATTACGCGTTCGTCTTCTTGATTTTTCTGGCTCCACAGAGGCAGACCACCGTGCCCACCAATTCCACCACTGTAATATCGCTCTCGACCAAGATAGCACTGGGACTGCTCACCACCGTCGGCGTCCTCGTTTGGAGTGCGGTTCTCAGCGCGCCTGATGAGTCGCTTCGGGTTTCATTCCTCGACGTGGGGCAGGGCGATGCGATCCTCGTCGAGACGCCGTCGGGCCGAAGGATGCTGGTTGACGGAGGTCCGAGCCCGTCGACGGCGATGGAAGCGCTGGGGAGAAGGATGCCCTTCTGGGATAAGTCTGTCGACGTCGTGGTGCTAACGCATCCAAACGACGATCACCTGGCTGGTCTGCTCGATATCCTGAACAAGCTCGACGTCAAGCAGGTTCTCGATCCTGGCACGCGCGCGCTTACGGCAGGCTATCGCAGATGGGAAGGGTTGCTGAAAGAAAGGGGTGTAAGGAAGACGGTTGCGCGGGCAGGACAGGAGATCAGCTTTGGGGATGGAATGAAGGCGATGGTGCTACACCCCACTCGTGTAGACGACCGTGCCCTTCAGATAGCGCGCCCATCTGGGAACAGTTCCAACGCAGACTCGGTGGTCTTGCGACTGGTGGTCGGCGGCGTATCGTTTCTGCTGACGGGAGATGTCGATCGCGAATCGCAGCGAGAGATGTTGCTCTCGGGGATGGAACTGGCCAGCACTGTGCTCAAAGTTCCACATCACGGCGCGCGAGATGCGCTGGACGACGGCTTTCTGAAGGCCGTGAATCCACAGGTCGCCGTGATTTCGGTGGGAAAGGACAATCAGTTCGGCCATCCGTCCGAAGAGACGTTGGCAAAGCTGGCAGGTACTCATATGCTGCGAACCGACCTGGATGGAACGGTGGAAGTAGTGGTGAAGGATGGTACATACGAAGTGAGGGCCGCAGACGTTTTGAGATAGTGAAACTGCCCGATGTTGCCGGAGGGCGCCCCAGTCAAATCAAATGAAAATGTTACCGAGCGCCGCCTTTACATTGAAGCAAGGGCATGGTACCATGTTAACTCGATTAGCGGTTTGAGCGTGTCGCTGGCGATGAGGACGACGGGGTCTCCATCAGTCTAGCGAACGGGATGGGCGATGGAGAGAATTGCTTCACAGCGAGCGGACAGGCAGAACAGGTTCGTGAGTGCCGGGGTCGACGTGTTCGCGGGCCGCTGGATGGCGGCGACGGTCGTGATCCTGATGCTCGTTGTGGGCGTCGGCCTTTACGGGTGGTGGAAAGGCATCAGGCCTGAGAGCCTGGCGGCGCTGGGGTATCCGGGCGTCTTCCTGACCATGCTCATCTCCGGTGCTGGCACATTCATGCCGTTCCCCGGCCAGGCGACGATCCTGGCCGCGGGGGCGCTGTGGAATCCCCTTCTGGTCGGCCTGGCGGCGGGGCTGGGCAATTCCACCGGTGAGCTTTTCGGTTACGCCGCTGGCCGGGCGGGCGCCGAGGCTCTCGCGGGGCGCAAGCGCGTGCACCTGTGGCGGGTACTGCAGTCGTGGCTGGCGCGCCACGGATTTCTCACCATCTTGATCACGGCGTTGGTTCCCAACCCGATATTCGATATCGTCGGGCTGCTGGCAGGATCGGTCAGTTATCCGATGCGCCGTTTCTGGGTGGCCTGCGCCGTGGGCAACTCGATCAAGTATGTGGGGATGGCTTACCTGGGCGAGGTGGTTAGTGGTCTGTTGGGGTGAACAGCAGGGCATGTTCGCCCGCGGCCTTGGTGGCCTCTTCCGCGCTGATTGCGCTGGCAACGCCTTTGGCAGCGATGTCGAAGTCGGTGCCGTGATCTACTGAGTTGCGGACGAAGAGGAGGCCGGCGGCCGATTCTGGGCGAAACGCTAACCGAGGCTGTACCTGGCTTGTGGAAGCCAAATACTATTTGGCCATAAGACGATCGAAAACCTCCACGGCTACGACCCTGACAATCAGGCATGTCGCTAATCCTGTGATCCATTGTGCAACGCTCTCTTTCCAGTGTCCAACACAGTTAACAAATTCAAGACGGGAATTGCAGGGCTGCTCTTTCAGACATGCTGTTCACGAAAATTCGTCGAGGCTGCCGCCACTTGAGAGGAAGATCAAGCACATCGTGGTGAAGAGTCACTTCAAAACCCTTTGCGTAGCTGGGGTTGCCCATGGCTACGAGCAGGCTTCTTGCCGGCGGCTACAAGTCGATGCCTCGAGAACGCGTAGGCACTGTGAGGGTCGGCCGCTATGCTTGACGTAGAACCGTTCTTGGTGCTATGCTGTTAGCGCGATTTGTCGCCAACTCCCCAAGCTTAACCTGTGTGTCCAGCGGCGTGTCGGGTGGCACTGGCTGCGACACCAAAGCAGATGAGGAGGTAGGAGGATATAAATGGTGGTTTTCGGGACTACGCTGGCTATTGCCGTCCTGGCTATCATAGTCGTGGGGGGGGTGTTGCTGCTTCGCTCTCGCTCGAGCACTCAAAATGGAAAGAAGTCTGCCGACGATTTTCGGTCGGCTCGTCGAGAAGTGACGTTGGAGAACGTCGAGCCTGGCGACGCAATTATTTTCTGGGACGACAGCGACAGTCTTATTGAAACCGTGCTCGAATGTCAGGAACACGTGGGTGAACGGGCAACTCAATGGCGCTGGGTCTTCCTGTCCGATGGCAGGCTCATCGAGGTCTCGGGCACGAGACGCAAGATGTATTCGCCTCCCGAGGTCTTCTACCAGGGATCGGCGCCCTTTGCCGAGCTGACTGCCGAAGTAGATCAAGGAGGCGCTCTCAAGACTTTCGAAGACAGGGTACGCGATGGTTCCGTAGCTTCGCAGCCCGTTGCGTTCACCTACGATGGTACACGCTACGCAATCAGGAGCACCGGCACATTCGCGGCCAATGTCAAGGGAAAGCCTTTGCAGACCGATGTCTGGGCAGACCTTAGCGCAAACGAGAGCGACAACGTCTATTTCAAAATGCAATCGAGCAGTGGTGAGGAGGCCCTGGGGACGTGGACCACACACATCGCGTTTTCAACCGGGAAGTCATTAGCAGATTCTGATATCAAGGGCATCTACGGCAAATAACGCAGCAAATCGGCGAAGGAGGTTGAGTGGGATGGTCTTTGACTTCGAGCGTTTCTTCATCAGTCTGGGCAGCGTCGTCCTCTGGAGCGTCGTCGCCATCGTAATCACCGTGATCCTTTTCGAGATTCTGGATAAGAGGTACAAGCTGTTCTCTGAGATATTTGGCGAGAACAGCGTCGCCGCTGCTATCTTCGCCGGGGCTTTCGTTCTCGGCATCTTCTATTCGGTGACACAAATCGTGATACACTGACGTATCTCGACGCAGAACATGTCCGTCAGCAAATGAAAAACGAATCCCCGCGAAACAGGGCACGAGGGCGAACTACCTGCGGCGACAGTCGGCTGCACAAGTTTGTCATTGCCAAATGGCCGACTTAGCTTCCTCTTGACTTTTCGCCCTGGAAAGCTTACTATCTCATTCGCAGCCAACCCCATTCCTGCTTTCCTGAATCTTCGGGTGACCTGTAGTTGCTGCTAAAGAACGCTTCGGAGAATACCGTGACGAAGGTTCTGGTATCGTCTTTACGTGATGGCCAGGAGATCGCCAGTTTTTTTATGGTCAAAAACCGGCAGCTTCGCTCGTTCCGCGATAAGTCGGGCTCGTTTCTTGTCCTGCGGCTCTGCGATTGCAGTGGCGAGATCGATGCGAAGCTGTGGGAAAACGGCGAGAACTGGTATAGAAAGATCAAGGATACGGACGTGGTCAAAGTGTCAGGCAAAACCCAGATATTCAATGGCACGCTCGAACTGCAAATCAGTCGCCTGCGGCTTGCGAACGACGAGGAGTATCAACTTGAGGATTTCCTCCCGTCGACTGAGCAAGATGTCGACCAGATGTTGGCGACGCTACGGCGAGTTATCGGACGAGTGGAAAATAGGTTTCTCAGACTGCTACTTGACCGTTTCTTCGACGAAGACGGGTGTCGCGATTTCGCCACAGCGCCGGCGGCAAAAATGGTTCATCACGCCTACCTGGGAGGTTTGCTGGAGCACACGCTGGAGGTCGTGAAGCTCTGTGAGGAGAGCCTGGGTCTCTATCCGATGCTCGATCGCGATCTTCTGTTGACTGGGGCTATTCTTCACGACGTGGGCAAGGTCAGGGAATACGTCTATCGTCGCACCATCGAGTTTAGCGACGAAGGGCGCTTATTGGGCCACATCGCGCTGGGAGAGCAGATGCTCGTGCAAGAGGCCAGGTGCATAGACGGCTTTCCCGAAGATCTTCTCGTTCAGCTTCGACACATGATTCTCAGCCATCATGGGCAATACGAGTGGCAATCTCCCAAGCGACCGAAGACTATCGAAGCTTGCGTTTTGCATCTGGCCGACTATTTCAGCGGACAGGTTGCCATTTTCGTGGCGTCAATCAAGGCGAACCAGGAACTCGACTCGTCGTGGACTTCCTACAACAAGTTCCTCGATCGCTCGATTTTCATTCCTCGAATGGCTGCCGACGATTCCACCAACGGCCATCGCCGAATAATGGAGGAACGCTTCGGCGAGTACTAAATGCCTTCCAGTTCGATGGCGGCTCCCACTAGCCCGAAGCAGCCTGTCAGCATCATATCCCCAAATGGCGCGGCGAAGTGATAACCCAGTCCGTTCGCCATCCCTCTGTTTGGCCCCGTGACGCTCACAAAACCGAAGCCGCTTCCCGCGTCGAAGTCGGGGTGAACGTAGGACCCGTGCCCGCCATCGGCGAAGACCTCTTCGTGAGGCAGGTCTGCCTGGCGCAGGCGCTTAACATAATTGGCCAGCTTATCGGGCGTCATACCCCCGGTGTGATGCTCGAAAAGTCCCCAGATGCGTCTGTCTCGCACCAGCGCGCCGAAGGTGTGTGCGTTGCCGATATTGACCATTATGATGCCGCCTTCGTTTCGTTCTGCCACAATCGGGTCGTAAAGTGATCCCCAAATGGCGGCCGGTCCTGTATCCATGACGATGCAGTTCGGGACATCCCTCTGGACCGCTACCATTCGCGTCAAATACTCCGGAGCGCTTCGAAATGCCAGGTGTCGAAGCTCTCCACCTGCCTTGACGATTCGCCGAAAGTGTTCGAAGCGAAACTCACGGTTGCTGATGCGCACGCTCTCGCCGTGATCCTGCACCGCAACGGCAAACCTGTCCGGTAGCTCGGTTTCGAAAATGCCGAGCGCCTGGCGCAGAGAGCCCAGATCGATATCTCGCGTGTCGATCTCGGCGGCATCTGTTGGTGGCGCATCGACTATTTCCACGCCCGTATGGCGCACCTTGTCCAGGTTGTCGTTCAGCGTCTTTGCCGCGAGTTCAGTGGCGTAAACCCTCAATCCCGACTCGATATGCCTTGTCACTGCTCGGACGCAGGCGCCACCTCCCATCAAGTTGCCCGCGAGGAATATGTGCTCGCCTCGCTCCGTCGCCCTGGCGATCCTGCGAGCCACGATAACGGTCTGGCAAGGAACTACCAGCTTGACGCAGTTCTCCATTGGCTGGCCACTATCATACAGCAAGATATCCTGCGTGCCAGCTCCTACGTCGATTGCGAGAATGCGGATGTTATTGTCAGTTGTGTCCATCGAGAACCCTCTCAAGCCTGTATTGTGGAGTTTACGTGGTGCAACAAGTATAACAAATGACTCTGATGGCAGGCTAGAACTATGGGCTGGTACGTTTATTGCCACCTTGGCAAAGAGGACGTAATTAGTTCTTTGTGCGAAATATATCCGGTATTGGCGGCCGTCCCAGGTATTTGCGTCATTGCGGCGGAGCCGCGCTGTTGGGGCAAATGCTGGCCGCCAGGGGGGGCGAGGGTGGGAGGCGACGAGCATTTCGCGCCACAAACTAATTAGCAATTCTTGGGGGGAATGCAGTTGATGAAAGAGCGGAACTACGATGTCGCGATCGTTGGCGGCGGGCCGGCAGGTATGTCGGCGGCGATTTATGCAGGCCGCGCTCGCTTGAAGACCGTGCTGATCGAAAAGCTCCTGCCTGGTGGGCAGCTCCTTAGCACTGATGTCATCGAGGATTATCCAGGTTTTCGCAGCATTATTGGCCGTGATCTGGCCAGGTTGATGGAAGAGCAGATAAAGGACTTTGGTGCCGAGATTCAGAGCGACACTGTCACTGGGATCAGCCCCGTGGACGCGGACTGGCTGGTTCGTACGGAATCGGGTGCCGAGTATCGGACGCAAACAGTGGTATACTGCCCTGGCGGGACACCCAGGAAACTGGGCGTGCCAGGCGAGAAGGAACTGACGGCGCGTGGCGTCTCATATTGCGCAATTTGCGACGGGCCGCTATTTCGAGATCAGGTGATCGCCGTCGTCGGTGGTGGGGATTCGGCAGCCGAGGAGGGCATCTACCTCGCTCGTTTTGGCCGGAAGGTGTACATCCTGGACAACGACAACAAGCTGGAAGCGTCACCCTTGTTGCAGGAACTTGTGTTTGCGCATCCAAGGATGGAAGTGCGATTCAATAACGTGGTCGAGGAGATAGGCGGCGTCGGTCGGGTCGAATGGGTGAGGCTCAGGAACGTTAAGGACGGCTCTGTTAGCAAGCTCGACGTCGGGGCGGTCTTTATTTACATTGGCTTCGAGCCCAACACCGAATTGCTCAAGGGCAAGGTCCAAATGGACGAACGGGGCTACATAATTTCCGATTCGCGGATGCGGACCTCGGCGCCAGGCATCTTTGCTGCTGGCGATGTGCGCGCGGCGACGACCAGACAGATCATTAACGCTGCTGCGGATGGGGCGACCGCGGCTTTGCAGGCATACGCATATCTCCAGGAGCGGCGCGCCCCTGCCCCCATCGCTGCTCGCCGGGTTGCCAAAGAGCCGACAATCCGCAAGAAGAGGGCAGCGTAGCGTTACGCGGTGATGGAACCATCCAGAATTGTGCTGTCTTCCAACAGGTCTGCCAGCGTCTTGCTATCAAATAACTGTAGAAAGTGATTCTGCGCTTCCTCCCAGACTGCGTGTACCGGGCAGGTCGTATCAAGATTGCATTCGCCGGGGCGAATCAGGCAGCGGTTGAGATGGATCGGCCCCTCGACGGCCTCGATGATCTGGCGCAAGCTGATCTGGTCTGCTGGCCTGGCCAGGTACACCCCTCCCGTCGCGCCGCGAAATGCTCGCAAGAGTCCTGCCTTGGCCAGTTGTCCGATGATCTTCACGAGGAAGGAACGAGGAATTCCCTGCCGTTGGGCGACCTCGTGGGTCAGAGCCATCTCGCCCTCTGGCCGTGAGGCGATGTCAATCATTGCACGCACGCTGTAATCGCCCCGTCTGCTGATCTGCATGGCCGCGCCTTTCGCATTGAGCTGGTCAAATATGACCGTTACGGTCAGCTTAGCACGACGACGTGCCGTTAGTCAAGGTTTTCTGAGCTTCTCTTTTCCAGACGTTGGCGAAGCTTGTTAAGATAGATTATGGCTCTGGTGGCTGCCGCGCTGCCCCGAACGACGCTTTCGCCGATATCGCAAGGGCCTGCGGCCGCTCCGGCGACAAAGATGCCTGGCACGGTCGTTTCGACAGGTTGGAGCTTCACGTCTGCTCGCATCAAATAGCCGTCTCTGTCGCAAAGTATCCCGATCTCTGCCGCCAGTTCCTCGATTCCCGTGCTGGCCTCCATCTCGACGGCCAGCACGACGAGTTCGGCCTCCCGCTCGACTGTGCCCCCTTCTGTGGCCGCGTGCCCAACTACAGCCAGCGCTTTCTCCTTTTGTTCTATTTTCGTCACCTTGCCGTCCAGGTATTCTACGTTGAACTCGTCTCTAGCCCGGCGCAGCAGTTCGCCGCTTCCTCTTTCCGTTGGGAGAGGGCCAGGGTAGAACACGCCGATCTTGATGCCGTTGTAGAGCTTCGCGAGCGCGACGGCTTGCTTGGCCGTGTTGATGCAGCCAATCCTGGAGCAGTTTGGTTGATCCAACAGCCCATCGCGCGGACCGACGCAGGAGACGAAGACGACGGACCTGGGAGTGTTGCCATCAGATGGCCGGTAGACTTCTCCTTTTGTCGGCCCTGCGCCGCTCAAGAGCCGCTCCAATTGAAGGCTTGTGATGACATCGGGATACTTGCCGAAACCGTATTCAGGAAGTCCCACAGGGTCGAAAGGTTTGAATCCCGTCGCTACTATCACGGCGCCGACTTTCTGCGTCACATGCTGGTCCTGCTGATCGAAGTCGATGCAGCCAACAGGGCAGGCATTGGAGCAAATCTGACAATCCTGCGCGAAATGGTAACAGTTATTCACGTCGATGGACGGAATACGTGGGATGGCTTGAGCGAAGGGGATGAAGATCGTCTTGCGCCTGCCCAGTCCGAGATCGAACTCTGACGATACTTCACGTGGGCACTTACTCCAACAGATGCCGCAGCCAGTGCAGGCATCTGTGACCTTTCTCGTCCTCTTCTTGATCCCGACCTCGAATTCCCCGCCTAGCCCCTGGAAAGCCTCGATGCTAGAATAGGTCAGCGCCGTTATTCGGGGATGGGTGATGACCTCGACCATCTTCGCCCTCAAGGCGCAAACGGCGTGGTCCAACGTCGGGAACATACTTTCGAGCTGTGCCATCCTGCCGCCCAGGCTGGGCTCTCTCTCGACCAGGATAACGTCGCATCCGGCATCGGCAACGTCCAGAGCCGCCTGGATGCCGGCAATGCCGCCGCCGATCACCAGCACGCGTTCGACAACTTCATCGGGAAGCAGAAAGAAATCGTCTTCGAAAGAAAGCATTGTTGCTGATAACCTTAACCAAGGGGTGGCATAATTATAACATCGCCAAAAGGACGCGGCAAACTTTAGCACCGAGCTATTTGTTGACTTCTGGCCACCGTCAGCTAACATGTTATCGATGACAGCGCTGAAGCAGGCTCACTCGTGACCACAGAAACCTGGCGATTGCTCGATACTGGCTGCGCCGATGGCTACACGAACATGGCCATCGACGAAGCAATTCTGCTCTCCTGCGCGCGCGGACTGACGCCGCCGACGCTTAGATTCTATCGCTGGAAGCCGACTTGCCTTTCGGTGGGATTCTTTCAAAGCATCGAGCGGGAGGTCGATGTCGAGGAGTGCTGCCGTCGAGGCGTCGATGTGGTGCGCCGTCCGACTGGCGGCAGGGCCGTGTTGCATGACGCCGAGGTGACTTACAGCGTCGCGATGGGTGAAAACCATCCACTTGGATGCGGTAGCATCCCTGAGTCACATCGCAAGATTGGCAGCGTGCTCAGCACAGGGCTGCGCTCGATGGGAATCGAGGCGCAAATGGCCCCCAGGCTTGTTCGCGGGTTGCATGATGAGCAGGAAGGCGAGGTCCGTCGGGGCAGGACTCCAGCTTGTTTCGACGTCCCGTCTGACTACGAGATCACAGTCGAGGGACGCAAGCTGGTTGGCAGCGCCCAGGCGCGCAAGCACGGCGGTCTTTTGCAGCATGGTTCTATTCTCCTGGACGTCGACCTGCCGACGACGCTCGCGTTGCTGCGGCTCAGGCGAGAGGTCCCCGATGTTCGACTGGTCCAGTCTCTCGCTAGAAGGATCGTCGGCCTGCGGCAAGTGTTGGGACGCGACGTCAGTCACGAGCACGTGGTGCGCGCGATAGTTGAAGGATTCAAGCAATGCGTCGGCATCTCGTTCGAGCTTGGTGAGTTGACCGACGAAGAGCGGCTGCTTGCCGAGCAGTTGAGGCGGGATAAATACAGCGCGAGGGAGTGGAACTATCGAAGGTAGCCGCAGCGCGGTTGCCCCAGGCCTGTTTGCGTGATATGATTTAGGTGGTTGGCGTACAATTACCGAGGAGGAGAGATTTGCAGGCTCCACTCAAGAAGACCCCTCTGCATGAGACACATCTGCGTCTGGGCGCGAGGATGATCGAGTTCGGCGGCTGGCTCATGCCAGTTCAATACTCTAGCATCCTCGAAGAACATCGTGCGGTTCGCCAAGCTGCTGGAATCTTCGATCTGTTTCACATGGGGGAGATCGAAGTTCGCGGCGCTGGGGCGCTGGAACTCGTGCAGAAACTCACTACTAATGACGCTTCAAGGCTTGCCGACGGTCAGGCCCAGTATTCGCTCTTGTGCTACGAGGATGGAGGCGTCGTCGACGATGTCCTCGTCTACCGTCTGCAAGACAGCTTTCTATTCGTGGTCAACGCCGCCAACATCGAAAAGGATTACCAGTGGATGTCCCAGCACGTAACTCCCTCCTGCGAGTTGGAGAACGTTTCCGATAGAACAGGACTGATAGCGCTCCAGGGGCCGCTCGCAGGGTCTACCCTGCAACCCTTGACCGACACGGACCTCTCGACCCTGCTTTATTACCACTGTCGCTGGGCCACGGTCGGCGGCGTGCGCACGCTGATCTCCCGGACTGGGTATACAGGGGAGGATGGGTTCGAGCTATTCTGTACCGCAGAACACGTGGAGCGTCTGTGGAATACGCTGCTGTCTGTGGCGAATCCTCCAAAAACGTGTGGCCTGGGCGCACGGGATACCCTGCGCCTCGAAGCGGCGATGCCTCTTTACGGCCACGAATTGGATGCCACTGTCAATCCATTTGAAGCGAGACTCGGCTGGGTGGTGAAGCTGGACAAGCCGCGGTTCGTCGGCAAGGAAGCGCTGGCGCGGGCAAAGCAGATCGGGCCCAGGCGCCAGTTGGTCGGTTTGGAGATACTCGATAGAACCATCGCTCGGTCTGGTTTCCCTGTCCTTAAGGACGGCGACAGAGTGGGGCACGTTTCCAGCGGCACTTTCTCGCCAACGCTGGAGAGGAGCATCGCCCTCGGTTATGTGCCATCCGAGCTGGCGCAGGTGGGGTGCGAGCTATCAGTGGCCGTCCGCGAGCGTGTCGTGAAAGCGCGCGTCGTTCCAATTCCTTTCTACAAGCGACGGAAATAAGAGCGCAGATTATGGAGGAGAGAATCTAATGGCTGAAGTCCCGAAGGATTTGAAGTACTCGAAGGAGCACGAATGGGTGCGGGTTGCTGGCGACGCTGTTGTGATCGGCATAACTGATCACGCTCAGGAGCAACTTGGCGACGTAGTCTATGTGGATCTGCCGTCGGTTGGCTCTGAGATAAGCCAGTTCGAGAGCTTTGGCACTGTAGAATCTGTCAAGGCCGCCTCTGACTTGTACGCCCCTGTCAGCGGGAAGGTCGTCGAGGTTAACGATGCGCTGAAAGAGCACCCAGAACTGGTCAATGAGTCACCTTACGACAAGGCGTGGATGATAAAAGTCAAACTGAAAGACAAGAAGGAGCTGGATGTGCTGCTCTCGCCAGCAGACTATGATGAGCTGGTTGCTTCGATAAGCTGACAGCCGAGAAGTCCAAGCTATGAACTACGTGCCAAACACCGACGCCGACCGCGCGGCCATGCTCCGGGTGGTGGGGGCAGCATCCGTGGATGAACTATTTGAGGATATCCCGCGCGATTTACACCATCCCTCGCTGAACCTGCCTCAGGAGCTTTCGGAGCTGGCGCTGAAGAGGACGATGTCCAGTCTGGCCGGCCTTAACGCGGGCGCGGACAGGTTCGCGGTTTTCCTGGGGGCAGGCGCTTACAACCATTTCGTGCCAGCGGTGGTCCACCACGTCACTGGCCGCTCTGAGTTCTACACCGCTTACACCCCCTATCAGGCTGAGGCGAGCCAGGGGACGCTGCAGACTATTTTTGAATACCAGACCGCAGTTTGCCAGTTGACGGGGATGGACGTGGCCAATGCTTCGATGTACGACGGGGCGACGGCGGTGGCGGAGGCGGCGATTATGGCCCAGCACGCAACGCAGCGTCACAAAATCGTAGTCTCGCCGACAGTGCATCCCGATTACGTCTCGGTGATCGAGACTTACACATCCGAGCTCGGCTCCATTGTCGTGAGCAGTTGGAGCGAGAATTGGGCGCGGACTGGCAAGACCGACCTGTCCGAAGTTCAAGCCCTGGTGGACGATAGCGCTGCCTGCCTGGTGGTGCAGCATCCCAATTTCTTCGGCTGCCTTGAGGATGTCGAGCTTCTAGCCGATGCGGTGCACAAAGCTGGCGCGTTGCTGATCGTGATTGTCGATCCCATATCGCTGGGCATGCTGAGAGCCCCGGGCTCTTACGGCGCAGACGTGGCCGTCGGAGAGGGACAATCACTGGGCAACCCGATGAGCTTTGGGGGACCTTACCTGGGGCTCTTCGCGACCGAGGAGAAGCTCCTTCGCCTAATGCCAGGCCGCATAGTCGGCCAGGCCGCTGATCGAGAGGGGCGTAGGGGCTTCGTGCTCACGCTGCAGGCTCGCGAGCAGCACATTCGTCGGGAGAAGGCCACCTCGAACATCTGCACCAACGAGGCGCTAGATGCTCTGGCTGCCCTCGTCTATCTCAGCGCGATGGGCCCTCGGGGGCTGCGCCAGGTGGCGGAGACTTGCGTTCGCAAAGCCCACTACGCGGCTGACAGAATTGCAGACGTGCCAGGTTACGAGCTGGCGTTTCCCTCTCCCTTCTTCAAAGAGTTCGTGATTCGCTGCCCGCGCCCTCCAGCAGAGATAAATGCCCAGTTGCTGAAACAGCGCATAATCGGCGGTTACGACCTCAGCGGCGCATTTCCTGCTTTGGCCGACCATATGCTGCTGTGCGTGACCGAAATGAACACGCGGGATGAGATCGATCGGCTGGTGGACATCCTGGCGAGTGGAGGTTGAGTTATGACCGAGAAGCTGATATTCGAGCTTAGCTCTCCGGGGCGGAACACGCGTTACGTCGACGACGTAGACGTCCCAGGAAAGGATATCGACATAAGCAAGCTATTGCCCGCCGGGGTTATTAGAGAAGACCTCGATCTGCCTGAGGTAACGGAAAGGGAACTCGTCCAGCATTTTACGCGCCTCTCGCGCTTCAACTACAGCGTCGATGGCGGCTTCTACCCTTTGGGCTCGTGTACGATGAAGTATAATCCCAAGATCGACGAGGACGTTGGCTCGCTGGAAGGTTTCACACGCATCCATCCTCTACAGCCTGAAGAGACAGTCCAGGGTGCGCTCAGGATTATGTACGAGTTGCAGGGGTTCCTGGCGGAGATAAGCGGGCTCAGCGCCGTCACTCTCCAACCTGCAGCTGGAGCGCACGGCGAGCTTAGCGGCATGCTTGTCATTCGAGCTTACCATCGCCAGCGAGGTGACGACGACCGTCGAATCGTGCTGGTGCCTGATTCGGCGCATGGCACCAACCCGGCCACCAGCGCCATGTGCGGCCTTCAGGTCGTGAACGTCAGGTCTAACGAGCGTGGAGGCGTGGACGTCGAGGCGCTGCGAAGCCTCGTGAGCGAAAAAGTCGCCGCGCTGATGCTCACTATTCCCAACACCCTGGGCCTGTTCGACGAAAACATCCTGGAGGTATCGAGCATCGTTCACCAGGCCGGCGCTCTGGTCTATTGTGATGGAGCGAATATGAACGCGATGCTCGGGCAGGTGAAGCTAGGCGACCTGGGCTGCGATGCCATGCATTTTAATTTACATAAAACATTCGGCACCCCCCACGGTGGAGGTGGCCCAGGATCGGGACCGGTAGCTGTGCGGGAGAATCTGGCTCCATTCCTGCCTGTGCCAGTGGTGGCCAGGAAGTCTACGGGCGACGGTGACACATTCTTTCTCGATTACGATCGTCCCTTGTCGATCGGCAGGGTGAGGTCCTTTTACGGCAATTTCGGCGTGATGGTCAGGGCTTACGCCTACATCAGGTCGTTGGGGCCTGATGGACTGCGACACGTTAGCGAGAACGCCGTGCTGAACGCGAACTACTTGATGCACTTGCTAAAGGGCACTTACGAGCTGGCCTACGATCGGCCATGCATGCACGAATTTGTGCTCACAGGCAAGCATCTGAAGGATGAAGGCGTGCGCACGCTCGATATTGCTAAGAGGCTGATCGATTACGGTTTTCATCCTCCCACCATCTACTTCCCTTTGATAGTCGAGGAAGCAATGATGATCGAGCCCACCGAGACCGAGACCAGGCAGACGCTGGACGCGTTTGCGCGTGCGCTCCTCGACATCTCCAGCGAGGCTGTTGCCGAGCCTCAAATGATAAAGGAGGCGCCACACACGACGCCAGTTGGCCGGCTCGACGAGGCGACCGCGGCGCGCCACCCGATTCTCCGCTGGAAGAGGGAATAGCTCTTTGAGAAGCCCGTCCTCACTGCTGCTTGAGCGTTTGCAGATACTCCAATAAGTGATTCATCTGCTCGTCCGTGAGCGAGTCGAAGCTAGGCATAATAGAGTTAGGATTCGATGCCTTAGGGTTCTTCAGGTATTTCCGTATGAACTCTTCGTCGCGCTCGGCCACGATTTTGGATAGATCGGGCGCGGACCCTCCACCTGGCTGATGGCAGGCGCCGCAGCCCAGGTCCTGAAATTGCTTCTTGCCCGCGGTCGCTGCGGCGGATAGCTTGGCGGTTGATGCCGGTGCCGGTGGCGGCGTGGTCGCGATGGCCATGGTCGTCAGGTAGAGCATCCCAGCGAGGCCAAAGAAGGCAGCGGCCGAGGCAACGGGCCGCCTGGAAGGTCTTCGTTCCCTTCTTCTATCGAGGAAGGGCAGAAGGAGGAGCACGATAATGCCGATAGTCGGCAGAACGAAGACAGCGACTGGCTCGAGCTCGCCAGGAAAGTACTTCAGCATCTGGAAGAGGAACATGAAATACCATTCTGGACGAGGGATATAGGTGGCATCGGTTGGATCGGCAAGTGACTCAAGCGGCACGTGGCTGAAGACCACGATAAGCAATAGCACGATAAAGAACAGTAATGCAGCGATCGCTTCCTTGAACAGGAAGTCGGGAAAGAATGGCTCAGTCTTGCCCATCTTATAGCTATCTTTTTTCAATTACCCTGACCTCCTTAGCATAAACCTCATTCCTCGTTGAGGCGGGTTGGTATTAGAGTGGTCCCGAAATGCCCTGTCGGCGCACCATCAAGAAATGCAGCCCCAACAGGGTCACCGCCGCCCCGGGCAGGAACCAGATGTGGAAAGAGTAGAATCTCGCCAGAGTAACTGCACCAAGGTCCTCGCCACCGCGCAGGATCAACAGCAGGTAGTGGCCGACGACGGGCACCTGCGAGGCCATCTTTGTGCCGACCGTCGTCGCCCAGTAGGCTTTCTGATCCCACGGAAGCAGGTAACCAGTGAACCCGAAACCCATCACCACCATCAGAAGTCCGACGCCAACCATCCAGTTCATCTCTCTCGGCGCCTTGTAGGCTCCCTGCGCGTACACTCGCAGCATATGCAAGACGACCATGATGACGATGCCGCTGGCAGACCAATGATGAATGCCGCGCACGATACTGCCCAGTGTAAGCTCGTCGGTGATGTAGCGCACGCTATCGTAGGCGTGGTCGGGGGTGGGAACGTAGTACATCGTCAGGAATATACCCGTAGTAATGAGCAACGTGAAGATGAAGAACGTAAGTCCTCCGAAACAGTAGACGATGGATCTCGGATGAATAGCTGGATTCACGTGCTCGGGTACCGGGTGGTCGACCACGTCTCTTATTATCGGGTCGATGCCGAGACGGTCGTCAATCCACTGATAAGCTCTGTCCAGCATCTGGGTTAGCCCTCCATTATGAATAGTTTGCCGCTCTCGATCTTGGCTTGCAGCCTATCGAGAGGCCGTGGCGGTGGGCCGGATACAACTTTGCCATTGATGTCGAAAACTCCATCGTGGCAGGGACAGAGGAAACTCTTGCGGGACTCGTCCCATCTGTAAGCACAACCTAGATGCGTGCATCTGGGATCGTACACTGTGACGTCGCCGCCGTCTCTCAGGATTACCCAGGCAGATTTCTTCACCGTCTCTTCTATCCAGCCATCTTTTCTGAAGGCGCTATATTCGATCTTCTTCGGCTGGAGAGGTTGGAAACCTGCCACGGACCCCGCCTCGGCCCAATCCTCCTTCTTCTTCTTCAGCGCAGGAGAGATTGCGTAACCTACCAACGGGATTCCCAGAGCGGACGCGATCAAGGCGCCGATCGCTCCAATGCCGAAACCCAAGAAACGCCGGCGTGATACGAGGGTTGGATCAGGTGGTGGCGATTGCGGATTCAGCGAGCTATGCACAACTTCCTCCTCGACGAGCTTTTGCTGGGCATAATCAGGGTTTCTGGTGTGGCCAGCAGGGAGCGCCAGCCTTCGGTGTATCCTCGTGCCCGAGCGGTCGCGTCTTCATTGAACGCCTTCGCAGCGTCCGAGGTAGTACACTTGGACTAGTTACTTGTAGGGCACACAAAGCCGCACCGAGGACCCCCTTCGGCGCGGATCGTTTCTACTTGACTACCCCGGGCTACGATGAGGACTCTAGCCTCAACGCGACCATTGTACGCACAAAGGTCCGTTTTGTCAACTAATAATCGCTGCGTATCTGCGCGCGACCAGGCCGACGAGAATCAGGACGAGAGCGCCTATTCCAGCGATGAGGAAGTCAGCATCTCCAGTCTTGGGAAGAGGCGCTGTGCTGGTTGGCACGGCAGTTGGGCTAGTAACAGCGGCCGGGCGAGGCGTAGTCGCCGTGGTGGACGGCGTGGCAACAACTACCTGGGTTGGTGTCGCAACTGCAACGGGAGCGGCGGTTGGCTCTGCGGGCGAACCAGCAGTGGCGAGCTGGTGGCAGCCTCTGCAGGTGGCGACTGTCCGGCCCGCGTGGCTTGCCGGAACGGGTTTCAATCCGCCTGGCCCGTGACACGCAAGACAGTTATCTCGTCCCTCAACTGAATGGGGAATCCTTGGCTGGGCCAGTGGCTCAGCGCCGACAGTGAGGGGATGAAGCAACACGACGAGGATGACCAACAGCCCCAGCACCATTGCGAGTCGAAGGTTCATCGGCGCGCCTCCAATCAGAATCGTCCTCATTATAGCATCTAATCAGGTGGTGGCGATTGCGGATTCAGCGAGCTATGCACAACTTCCTCCTCGACGAGCTTTTGCTGGGCATAATCAGGGTTTCTGGTGTGGCCAGCAGGGAGCGCCAGCCTTCGGTGTATCCTCGTGCCCGAGCGGTCGCGTCTTCATTGAACGCCTTCGCAGCGTCCGAGGTAGTACACTTGGACTAGTTACTTGTAGGGCACACAAAGCCGCACCGAGGACCCCCTTCGGCGCGGATCGTTTCTACTTGACTACCCCGGGCTACGATGAGGACTCTAGCCTCAACGCGACCATTGTACGCACAAAGGTCCGTTTTGTCAACTAATAATCGCTGCGTATCTGCGCGCGACCAGGCCGACGAGAATCAGGACGAGAGCGCCTATTCCAGCGATGAGGAAGTCAGCATCTCCAGTCTTGGGAAGAGGCGCTGTGCTGGTTGGCACGGCAGTTGGGCTAGTAACAGCGGCCGGGCGAGGCGTAGTCGCCGTGGTGGACGGCGTGGCAACAACTACCTGGGTTGGTGTCGCAACTGCAACGGGAGCGGCGGTTGGCTCTGCGGGCGAACCAGCAGTGGCGAGCTGGTGGCAGCCTCTGCAGGTGGCGACTGTCCGGCCCGCGTGGCTTGCCGGAACGGGTTTCAATCCGCCTGGCCCGTGACACGCAAGACAGTTATCTCGTCCCTCAACTGAATGGGGAATCCTTGGCTGGGCCAGTGGCTCAGCGCCGACAGTGAGGGGATGAAGCAACACGACGAGGATGACCAACAGCCCCAGCACCATTGCGAGTCGAAGGTTCATCGGCGCGCCTCCAATCAGAATCGTCCTCATTATAGCATCTAGTAGGGCAATGTCAAGGCCGTTTCGCCCGCCATAGTACTGTTGCGGTTGTCTTCTGCTCTTGCCTGCTCGGCAGGGTGAAGTGTCGTGGCCTGCCGCGGTAGACAGCCGGCCTCTCCTCTGTTATAATCGTCCTCAACCACCGACCCGGGCTTGAAGCGGTTGGGCGAGAGGGGATGTGTTGATGCATAGTGTGCCTTTTCCCAGAATTCATCTCCTGGTTCCCACGTTCGCGGCGCTTCTTTTCGCGCTGTTGATTACTGGATGTGCGTCCGCTCCCGTCCCTGGAAAATCATCTGGGCCTCAGGCGTCATCCCCTTCAGGACAAGGGGACAGATCCGCTTCGGCAGGTCAGTCTGGTCAGCCGAGCCCCGATCAATCTTCATCTGACCGGATGGTTATCCGCACGGTTTCCATGTCGCTTGTCGTGGCTGACGTCGACGCTGTGCTTGCCAATATCACCAAAGTGGTTGCTGACGTTCAAGGTTACGTCGTCTCCTCCGAGAGTACCGAGTCCAACGGCAACAGGGTCGGTCGAGCCACGTTGCGCGTGCCCAGCGCGAGGCTGGATAAAACAGTCGATCTCATCAAAGGCCTGGCGCAGCAGGTTCCACGGGTGACGACCAATGCCAAGGATGTTACTGAGGAGTACGTTGACCAGGACGCCCGGCTGCGTAACCTCAGGGCCAGTGAAGCTCAGTATCTGGAGATCATGAAATCGGCCCAGACCATCGAGCAGACACTTGCCGTGCAGAAGTCTCTTACAGAGGTGCGCGATCAGATAGAGCGGACCCAGGGACGCCTGCAGTACCTGCAGCGTTCCGTCGAGATGGCCACTATCTCCATCGAGATCACGACCAGCGCTGCGACGCAGCCTATTGGAACGAGCGGGTACAATCTGTTGGGCAACGTCCGTCAGGCCGCGCAGGCTCTAGTCGACGTTCTGCTGTTTATCTTGACGCTGGCGATCTGGCTGCTCGTCCTATCCCCTGTCTGGCTCCCGACGTACCTGCTGTTCCGTCGGTGGCGTAGGAACCGCGCCAAGCCGCGCTCTGCCCCGCCAACGGCGCCTGCTGGCTGAAGCTCGGCTGAACTTCCAGGGCTTCCTCATAATCCTGCCCCCATCTCAAACCGCAAAACTCGTTGTTGACTTTATTGCCGAATCGTCGTATACTGCAATTCGGGTACCCTAACTCATTGGCTACGGGTACCAGATTTGGGGAGGTTAGCATGACTTCAGCAAAGGTAGAAGAGTACCTTGAGGCAATTCATAAGCTAGAGCAGATAGACAGGCCGGTGCGCGCACATAGATTGGCAGAATGTCTCAAAGTGTCTCCCCCTTCCGTGGCCGAAATGCTCAAGAAGCTCTGCCGCGAGGGCTTCGTCGAGCGAACGGCCGATATGGGCATACTGCTGACAGAAAAGGGAGAGAAAGCTGCCATCGGGCTAGTGCGGCAGCACCGCCTCTGGGAGCGTTTTCTGACCGATGTATTGGGAATATCCTGGGACAAAGTTCACGACGATGCCTGCCGGCTGGAACACGTGGCTTCGCCTGAGGTGCAAGAGGGCCTGGAGAAGCTGCTGGCGAACCCCGATACCTGTCCGCACGGCCATCCGATCCCGAGCAAGGACGGCGTCTACGCGCAGCAGAACACCGTGCCGCTGACCAATCTTGGGGCTGGGCAGAGGGCGCTGATCGTGCGCATCAGCGAGGAAGAGCCCGAGATGCTTCATTACCTAGCGACGCTGGGCCTCATCCCCAAGATTCGCATCAAGATCGAGGAGGTGGCGCCCTTCCGCGGGCCGCTCCTGGTGAAGGTGGGCAAAGCGAAGTATGCCCTGGGCCGAGAAGTGGCCTCGAAAATCCAGGTTTCGGAGATAGTGAACTGATGCCAATCTCCTGCCATTCGGCCCTGCCACAGATTAGAACCGACACCGCTCTGACCCTGGCCCTGGCGGGCAATCCCAACGTCGGCAAGTCCAGCATCTTCAATCAGCTCACCGGCATGGGCGTCATCACCGCGAACTATCCAGGCAAGACGGTCGAGGTAAACATGTCCACGGCCACCTTCGACGGGCTGCAGATCGGCATCGTCGACCTCCCTGGCACCTACGCTCTCGGGGCGGTCTCCGAGGACCAATGGGTGGCGCGACAGGCGGTCCTCGAAGGCAAGCCCGATGCCGTCGTCGTCATCCTCGACGCCACCAACCTCGCGCGCAACCTGTACATGCTTCTCCAGTTCCTCGACCTCGGCTTTCCCATCATCGCGGCCTTGAATATAGTAGACCAGGCGAAGCGCCAGGGAATCGAGACAGATGCCCGCAAGCTGGCCGAGGCTCTGGGCGTGCCCGTGGTGCAGACGGTTGCTATCAACGGGAAAGGGCTCGACGAACTGGTCCGCGTGGCGGTGGGAGTGGCGCGAAGCCCCGGCTGCTGTGAAATCCGCTCGCCAGGCTATGGGCAGGACATCGAGCGTGCTATCGAGCTTCTCTCCAAAGAAATCGAGAGCAAGATTACCGACAGACCGTACAATCTTTCCGCGCGTGCTATCGCTATCCTGCTGCTGGAAAACGACCCGGATTTCGTTGGCCTGATCGAGTCGCAGCCTAACGGCCAGGACACTCTGGCGGCGGCGAGTAAGTTGGCAGCCGAGATAGAAAGAGACCATGGCGAGGCCGCGCCGATGCGCATCGCCCGCGAGCGACACGGTCTGGCCGGAACGATAACCGCGCAGGCGGAAACCATCAAGAGAAAGCCATCCAGCTATCTCGTCGACAGGCTCTGGCAGTACACCACGGCGCCGTGGACGGGCATGCCGATCTTGCTGCTCGCGCTGGCGTCGATCTTCGGGTTCCTCTTCTTCGCTGGGAGCTATCTATCGACCGTCTTCGGCGACCTGTGGGCAGCCCTCCTTTCGCCGATCATCGACGGAGCCATCTACTTCGTCTTCGGCCAGAGCGTGATTTCCAAGATCCTCATCTGGGGACCTGACGCGGGCATCCAGGCATCGCTTTCGGTGGGCATTCCCTACGTCCTCACGTTTTATTTCATTCTTGCGCTTCTCGAAGACACGGGCTACCTCAACTCCGTGGCCTTTCTCACCGACCGCATTATGCACAATCTGGGTCTTCATGGCAGGGCCGCGATTCCTCTGGTTGCGGGAGCAGGTTGCAACGTGCCCGCGATCATCGGCACGCGCGTGCTCACGACGATGCGCGAGAGGGTTATCGCCAGCTTCTTGATCGTCCTCGTGCCTTGCAGCGCCCGCACGGCCGTCATTCTCGGCGCCGTCTATCTATATGCGGGATGGCAGCCGGCGATGGCGATCTATCTCATCGTCTTCGCCTTGATTTTCGCCGTGGGAATCGGCTTGAACAAGCTGATGCCCGGGCAACCGACGGGCCTGGTGATGGAGATGTTCCCGTTCCGCACCCCAAACCTGGCGACGATAATCAAGAAGACCTGGTACAGGTTCAAGGACTTCGTCTTCGTCGCCACGCCCATCGTGCTCGGCGGCAGCCTGGTTCTGGGTGCTCTCTACGAGACCGGCTACATCTGGTATCTCACCGGCCCGCTATCGCCAGTAGTGGAAGGATGGCTTGGATTGCCCGCCGTGGCTGGCCTGACGCTGATCTTCGCCGTGCTGCGCAAGGAGCTCGCCCTCCAGTTGCTCGTGGCGCTCGCACTGGTGCGATACGGGCACGATGCCCAGAACCTGCTGCTCTTCATGGACGCCAGGCAGCTATTCGTCTACGCCCTAGTCAACACGATCTACATCCCCTGCGTGGCCACGATCGCCGTTCTCGGCAAGGAGCTTGGCTGGAAGAGGGCAGCCTTGATAGTGGCGGCTACGGTGACCCTGGCGGGAGTAATCGGTGGGGTGGCGAACTGGGTGATGGGGTCGCTTTGAGGGAGCTGCAGGAGGTATGACTCAACCTGCGGGCGGTCCCTCACCCGTCCTCCTTTCAGTCGGACGACCTCTCCCAGAGGGAGAGGTGCCCCGTGTTTCTCCTCTTCCGCCTAAGGCGGACTAGGGTGAGGGCCCGTTCAACTCCACGAAAACCGCGCTGGCTCGGTCTTACGACGCTGAGCTGGCGAGTGGCGACATCGCCCGCAGCTTGGCGATGATGCCAGGCAGGGCCGTGATGACGCGGTCGATTTGCTCCTCGTCATTGTCCATGCCGGTCGTCAGCCTGAGGCTGCCGTGCGCGATCTCGACGGGGATGCCCATAGCGCGCAGCACGTGCGAAGGCTCGAGCGAAGCAGAGGTGCACGCCGAGCCGCTGGAGGCCGCGATTCCCAGCATGTCCAGGTTGAGAAGAATCGATTCGCCTTCGACGAACTCGAAGCAGAAGCTGGCATTGTTCGGCAGCCGGTTCGTCGGGTGGCCCGTGAGAATCGTGCGGTCGATCTTCGTGATTCCGGCGATCAGCTTATCGCGTAGCTTCCGCGCGTGCTCGTTCCTGCTCTCCATCTCGTCGTAAGACATCTTGAGAGCCGTCGCCATGCCAACGATGCCCGCCGTATTCTCCGTGCCCGCTCGCCGATGCCTCTCCTGTCCGCCGCCTTGCTGCTGTGGGAGGATGGAGGTGCCGCGCCTGACGTAAAGAGCGCCGACGCCTTTCGGACCGTAGAACTTATGGGCGCTCATGCTTAGCATGTCGACGCCCAGTCTGTCCACGTTGATATCCAGGCTCCCGGTTGCCTGTACGGCGTCCGTGTGGAAGAAGATGCCCTTGCCCTTGATCATTTTGGCGATCTCCTCGATAGGCTCGATGGTGCCCACCTCGTTGTTCGCCATCATAATCGTGATGAGGGTCGTCGTGGGCCTGATGGCCGTGGCCAGCGCGTCCAGGTCGACGACGCCGTGCTTGTCCACAGACACATGAGTTATCTCAAAGCCGAAGTGCTTCTGCAGGTATTCGCAGGTGTGCGAAACCGCGTGGTGCTCGATGGGCGACGTGATGATATGGTTGCCGCGCTTGCGCTGGGATAGAGCGACGCCCTTGATGGCCAGGTTATCGCTTTCCGAGCCGCCGCTGGTGAAGATGATCTCGTTAGCCTTAGCGCCCAGGATCTCGGCCACCGTGTCTCGCGCGTGGTCGAGCCCGGCGCGGGTCTCGCGCGCGATCGAATAGATGCTCGAAGGGTTTCCGAACTTCTCCGAGAAGTAAGGAAGCATAGCCTCCAGCACCTTGGGGTGAACCGGGGTAGTCGCCGCGTGGTCAAGATATATCAACTTTGTGTCCATCAGCACCCTCCTGTTCCTCGATTAATGAAGCGTCGCGCTGCACGGACTGGCACACGTCGTACAGGGAGGTCGAGTCGAGCACCTGCGCGATGCTCTCGCGCATCTTGACCCAGACGTCCCTGGTGATGCAAGCGCTCTCGCGGTCGCAGCACGATTGCCCCTCCTCCGAGGCGCACTCGACGGGAGCTAGCGGTCCTTCCAGCACGCGCACGATCTCGCCCACCGAGATCAGCTTAGGCTCACGTGCCAACTGGTAGCCGCCGTGAATGCCACGAGTGGCGATCACGAGTCCAGCGCGGCGGAGCAGAGCGACGAGCTGTTCGAGATAGGCGAGAGACAGTCCCTCCGTCTCGGCGATATCGGCCAGCGACAGGGGACCGCGACCGTAGGAACATGCCAGTTCGGCCATAGCCCTGAGACCATAATGACTGCGAGTCGACAGCTTCACGATCAAAATCCTAGTAAATTACTCGGATTTAATATACCACGTGGGAGGGGAGGTGTCAAGGAGTTTGTGGGATAGGAGATAGAACTCCCAAAAATAGTGCCCTTGATGCTCAAATTGGTGGCCGCTGCCTGTCTTACCTGTGAAAAGGCGCTTGTACCTTCTCCGCCGGTAAGTGTACATTATGCAGAGACACACTTGGATCAGGAGGATGTGGAGGGCGATGGCCATAGCCAATCGCGACATGAACAAGGTTGTAGAGAATGACACGCCTATACATGATTGGTACAGGTTCGTGCTGTCCTTCCCGCCGCATCTGGTTCGTGACTACTGCGACCGATTGGGGGTTGGCCCGGCAGACCGCGTCCTCGACCCGTTCTGTGGGACAGGAACCGTGCTTGTCGAATGTAAGAAGCTTGGCATCTCAAGCATCGGTATCGAGGCCCATCCGATGTCCGCGTTCGCCAGCGCCGTGAAGGTGGATTGGCTGCCTGGTCCCGACGACTTACTCAGCCACGCGACTCGAGTCGCAGCCGCTGCAGAAAGGAGCGTTGCCGCCGTCGCGGGGGGCTGCGAACCCTTCCTCCTGAGGCGAAGAATCTGTTGCTGACGGACAGCATCAGCGATGTCGTACTCCACAAGACACTGGTTCTCCTCGACTGCCTGGAGCGCATGCGTGATGATCGCTACCATCGTCACGAGCAACTCGCCCTCGCCAGGGCTGTGGTGCGTGATTGCTGCAATCTTCACTTTGGACCAGAAGTAGGGGTAGCGCCCCGGCATCGCGGCGGAAATTGGACGCACCTGTTGTGCTGTCCTGGCTTGCCGGCATCCGCACAATCGCCGAGGATCTTCGCCAAGTGCGCGCAAGCGCGCGGACGCCAGCGAGCGTGTACAACGATGACTCCCGTAGAATCGCCGGAATACTTGCGCCTCGGTCCATCGACGTCGTGATCACATCGCCGCCATACCCGAACGAGAAGGACTACACCAGGACCACAAGACTCGAGTCCGTGCTACTTGGGTTCATCCGAAGCAAGTCAGATCTGCGCGACGTGAAGAACGGACTGATCCGGTCAAACACTCGCAACGCCTACAAACAAGACGCTGATGATGAGTGGGTTTGGGAGCATTCGGAAATCCAACGCATAGCTGCTAATATCGAGGCACGCCGTATTGAGCTGGGCAAGACGAGCGGCTTCGAGCGGCTCTATCACCGCGTCGCCAAGCTATACTTCGGCGGCATGGCTCGGCACCTGGCGGAATTGCGCGAGGTCCTGCGGCCTGGCGCCAGGCTCGCTTACGTCGTGGGCGACCAGGCAAGTTATCTGCAAGTGATGATCAGGACAGGACAGCTCCTGGCCGACATCAGTAAGTCATTGGGCTATGAGGTGACGGGAATAGACCTGTTCCGAACTCGCATCGCGGCTGCTACCCGTCAGCAGATGGGGGAAGAGGTGCTGTTGCTGCGTCGGCCGGGATAGAATCGTTGGAGGCAGGAGGGTGTTGTGGCTGATTATCCTTCCATCTGGCAGGTCCCGCTACCGCTTCCAGGCAA
Source organism: Chloroflexota bacterium (assembly GCA_023480885.1). Lineage (GTDB taxonomy): Bacteria > Chloroflexota > UBA6077 > FW602-bin22 > JACPRP01 > JAMCWX01. Next base: position 101,969 of record JAMCWX010000061.1, read on the forward strand.
CTGACATCGCAACGATCTCGCCCAGGCCAGGGATGATCGAGATCAAGATACCCGACGCAACGCCAGGGATAATAATGCAGAACGCTCTTGGCGACGAACAGGGGCTACTGGCGAAAGTCCGATACAACCGTCTCATTGATACGTTTCTGGGTATGACCTGCTATTCGCTGCAAAGCCACTTGCGAACCACCGTTGTCGAAATCGGCCAAGTCGAGACGGATGAGATTTACGTAGGTGTCGACAAGAGAGGTGCACAATACGTAGTTCCGGTGCAGGCGAAGCGGGGCAAGGATAAACTCTCCGTGGTGCAGATTTGGCAGGACTTCGCCATGAGCGCCGACAAATTTCCAAATCTCATTTGCCGGCCTGTTGCCTCAATTCAGATGAAAGACGATGTGGATGATATTGCATGCATCACGCCGCATATAGAGCGTAGACGTCAAGCGCACAGGAAATGGTGAGAGCCCCAATGTGGCGCGTATTCAGCTACGCTCACGGGCAGATATGCCGTGAGAGCGATCTTGGTGGGGTTACGGAAGCCAGCGCGGGGTGTTAGCGTTGGTAACTGGCTTCTGGGGCGTAGCGAGGCACTGCAGATGTATACCCCGTCGCCAGTGCTGGCCTCAAGCGAGAAGTGGCTGTTACTGCCAGCTATCTTTAAGAAATAGGGGGATTCAGAATCGGCCTTCAGAATGGCTGTCTACTTCCCTCTCTCCCCCGCCGGCGGCTTGTAGATGTGGATGGCCCGACCGTCGACGTCGAGCGATGCTTCGCCAACCGCCTCGCTCAGCGTGGGGTGCGCGTGGATGCTGAGACCGATCTCGTACGGCGTCGACTCCAGCAGCTTGGCCAGGGTCGGTTCGGCTATCATCTCCGTAACGTGGGGGCCAATGAGGTGCACGCCCAGAATCTCTCCGCTCTTATCGTCGCTGACCACTTTCGCGAAGCCCTCAGCCTCCCCATTGATCAAAGCCCGCGCGTTGGCCTGGAACGGGAACTTTCCGACCCTCACGGCAAAGCCCTGATCGCGGGCCTCCTGCTCGGTGAGCCCGACGCTGGCTATCTCGGGACGTGAATAGGTGGCGCGCGGCACGCGATTCGGCTCGACTGGCTCGACGTGCTCCCCGGCGATTGTCTCCACGGCAACTACGCCCTCCACCATCGCCTTGTGGGCGAGTTGGAATCCGCCTATGACGTCGCCGACAGCGTAGATGCCTGGCACGTTCGTGCGCTGCTGCTTGTCGACCTTGATGAAGGCTCGGTCCATCGCCACGTTCAGTGCTTCCAGGCCAATGCCTTTGACGTTGGTGCCGCGACCGACCGCCACCAGCAGAACTTCTGCACGGAGGGTCTCCTGTTTGCCTTCCGCGCTCACATCGACCGAGACGCCATCCTCGCTCACCTGCACGTTGCCTGCTTTGGCTCCAGTGATCGATTTTATTCCACGTCTGTTGTACGCCTTCGTAAGCTCGGTAGAGATATCGCGGTCTTCCAGTGGCACCAGCGCAGGTAGCATCTCGACGATGGTCACCTCGGCGCCAAAATCCTTGAAGATCGAGGCGAACTCGACGCCGACCGCGCCAGCGCCGATGATGATCACGCTGCGCGGCACGTCCGCTAATCGCAGAGCGTGATCGCTGTTGATGATCCGCTTGCCGTCATAGGGCATCCCCGGGATTTCCTTGGGAAACGAGCCCGTGGCGACGATCACGTTTGCCGCGCGAATCGTTCGTTCCTGTCCATCCGCAGTGCGCACCGCTATCGTCGAGGCCGCGGTGAGGCGGCCGTCGCCACGAATCAGCGTCACTTTCTGCTTTTGCAGCAGGAACTCGATGCCACGAATGAGCTGGGCGACGATCTGATCCGTGCGCTTGAGCAGGCGAGGATAGTCTAGCGTGGCGTTCTCTACGGCTACTCCATAGTCGAGACCTCGCCGCACGCGAGCCAGCAGCCCAGCCGTTTCCAGGAATGACTTCGTGGGGATGCAACCTCGGTTCAGACAGGTACCGCCTAGCTTATCTCTCTCGACGAGCGCCACCTTCAGTCCGAGCTGACCCCCCCTGATGGCGGCCACGTAGCCGCCCGATCCACCGCCAAGAATGGCGACGTCGTAGCTATCGCCGCTCGAGATATCGTCTCTATCGGTCATTCGTTCACCCCTCGTCGTTATCGACTATAAGACAAAAATACCAAAAGCCTTTTGATTAGTCAAGCAACCGCCTCGAAGCTATTGGCTGCGCGCAAACTGATGGTTGCGGCTACATTGTGCGCGCGCAGCGCGCAAGATAGTGTAGCCGCAGGTTTTCCTCTCCGAGATCCTTTCCAAGATGCCGCGCTCCTTTTGTAAGGGGATGGAGCGCGGCGAGCCCGCCCCCTTTTGCAAATAAGATTGGGGCGGGCGAAGCCTGCGCGGACCCACTGCCTTTCTTTTGCTCCCACTTCCACGCTGTGATATACTCGGAGGGCCTGCGGGACATCGAACCACCGCATTTATGGAGTATGACAACGTGAACTATTCGGAAGCAATGCAATACATCCTGAGCTTCTCTGACTACGAGAGGAATCCGCAGCAGGCGCTTGCGCCTGTACAGTATAACCTGGACCGCGTGTACGATCTGCTGCGTCGGCTGAGAGACCCCCAGAACAGCTTCAAATGCATTCACGTGGCCGGCACAAAGGGAAAGGGATCGACCGCGGCGATGGTCGCCTCGGTTCTCACCTTCGCTGGTTACAGGACGGCCTTCTTCTCCTCGCCTCACCTTCATTCCTTCCGCGAGAGGATCAGGGCAAATGGGGGCATGATTTCCGAAGACGACCTGGCGGCTGTGGTTGGCAAGCTCGTTCCACGTGTCGAGGAAACCGAAGCCAGGTGGGCCGAATGGGGCCACCTGACTACGTTCGAGATCACGACGGCGCTGGCCTTCACCTACTTCGCCGAGCAGACAGTGGATTTCGCCGTCGTCGAAGCTGGTCTCGGAGGCCGCCTCGACGCGACCAACGTGGTAAGGCCGCTCGTCTCCGTGCTGACTTCCGTCAGCCTCGACCACACACAGCTTCTCGGCAACACCATCGCGGAGGTGGCGCGGGAGAAAGCAGGGATCATCAAGGAGGGCGGCATCGTCGTTTCTGCCCCTCAGCGACGCGAAGCGCTCGACGTCTTTCGCCAGGTCGCGGCGGAGAAAGGGGCGCAGCTCCTGGTCGTCGGCTCGGACTGGCAGTGGCGCGAGGACTGGAATGAGCGTGGCGAGGGCGGAGACCTTACCGTCCACGGGCTATTCGACAGTTACGCCGGCCTGCGCCCGCCTTTACTGGGCGAGCATCAAGTGGTCAACGCGGCCACAGCCATCGCCGCGCTGGAGTGCTTGCGCTTCCACGATATTGTTCTCACACCTCAGCAGGTTCGAGAGGGGCTTTCCACGGTGCGGTGGCCGGGGCGGCTGGAAACGGTTTCCTGGCAGCCCCGCGTGATAGTCGACGGGGCGCACAACGTCGACTCGATGTCCCGCTTGCGACTGTCACTTCAAGAGCTTTTTCATTACAGGCGCTTGATAGTCATACTTGGGACTTCCATCGACAAGGATGTACCAGGCATTGTCAGAGAGATAGCGCCATACGCAGATCAAGTCATCGTCACGAGATCGAAGCATCCTCGCTCGGCTCCGCTATCGGTCCTCGCGCAAGAGGCTGGAAAATTCGCTGACGGCGTCTCCAGTGTCGAGGACGTGCCGGCAGCGCTTCGACTGGCAACGTCAACTGCTGGGCTCGAGGACCTCATCGTCGCCACTGGCTCGTTGTTCGTTGTGGCAGAGGTGCGAGAGGCATTCGGCCTGCTGGAAGCGTAGGGTTGGTTCGCGGTGGCACAAGTAGGGGCGGACGTCTCTGTCGTACCCCCTCTAACCTGGAACCAGCGACCGCGTGAAGTAAAACAGCAACACTCCTAGTAAGACGGTCAGAGGTATCATTACCTGGCGATTGACGTTTATCTCTGGTATGAGATCTGTCGCTGCCACATAGATGAGGACGCCTGCCGACGCCGAAAGCACCTGAGGTGCGGCGGCGCTAGTGGTGAAGGCCAAGATTGCCCCTAGCAGTGTTATCAACCCAACCAGGGATGCCGCGCCGAAGGCGACAGTTCTCGTTCTCCCCGCGGCCACCATTATCGAAGCGATTGTGAATCCTTCTGGTATCTTGTGCAGCACGATCGCCATGAAAATAAGAAAACCGAGCGCAGAATTGATGGCGAAGCCCGCGCCGATAGACGCACCGTCGAATAACGCGTGCACTCCCAGGCCTAACAGCGCGGTAATGCTGGCGGTGGAGCCTATCATCACCTCCGTGTGCGTCTCCTCACCAAAGTGGAAGTGCTGGCTCACCACATGCTCCATAAAGTGGGTCAGGAGATAGCCGCCGAGCACGAATGACAACGCGTTAATGGTCTCTTTCTGGCTTTCGGGGACGATCTCGAGGAACACGGCTGCCAGCATAAAGCCGGCGCCCAGCGCGATGAAGTACTGCAAGAAGGTCGGATGTGCCTTTGGCCAAGCGAGAATGATGGCGCCTCCGGCGAGGGTCCCGAGGGCAGCCAGCCCGGCGAAGGCGATATTGAGTGTGAAGTTGTCCAAGTCTCCGACCCCCGAGTGCGGCTAGAGCTAGTATAGCACTCGGAGGACCGGGGGTCAATTCGTGTTTGTCTGCGGCGGTGTTGAATTGGCGTCCTTGCCCTGGCTTTTCCTCGGTTTGCTCGACGGGCGGGAATGCCTCGGCGCCGGCCCGTCCCCGTCTCCCCAGGCTTCGAGTTCCTCCAGCTCGGCAACGCCATACTTGCCGAAGCCGTCTCCTTTGAAGGGGATGGGAACCACGTCGATGTTTGCCATCGGCGCCCTGGCGGCGCTTGCCGTGGGGGTCATGGCGGCGCTTGCTGCTGGCGGCTCGCCAGTCTTCGTGCGAAGCGATTTCTCGGCCGGCGCATATTTCTGCTTTAGCTTGGGTGGGTAGTCGAGTTTGACCCCGGGCCTTGCGAAATGCTTGAGCATGGCGGCGAGAAGGACCAGGAGCGCTAACGCGCCGATGGCGATCATGGAATAGGATAGGTAACTGAGCCAGTCTGCCTGAGGCAGCGATTGGGTCAGCCCGCCGACCTGTTGGGCGATCTCTCCTGGCACAGACGCCGGCTGGGCGCTCTGTTGCGCTTTGGTAGGGGTAGGCGTTGGCCGTGGGTTCGCGATAGAGACTCGACGGACCTGTTGCGCGATTGCCCCTTTGTCGTCCCTGATGGCAACCCTCAAGACGTAATCGTCGTCCGCGAGCGACGACAGCGTGACTGTGATGGGTGAAGTCGGCTTATCCTGAGTGAGCAGGTTGCGTCCATCCGCGTCGACTGTTATCTGCTGTACCTGCGATTTGGTCTCGAAAGGTATTTCTACTGTGCCGGTCAGCGTCGACTGCTCTGGCCATTTGACTTCGAGCTTGGGCGCGGAATCGCTCTTGAATTCGGGGTACGTGAAGAACTTTCTGATCAGGGCATTCAGGCTTGTGGGACTGAAGTCCTGAGCGAGAGTCAGGAAATCTCTTGGCGTCGCTATCTTGTCCTTGTATATCTCCACGTATCGGCGCAGCATCTTGTAGAAATTGTCGCTCTTCATCGCGGCGTTGAGGTCCTGCAAGAAGACGGCTCCTTTGCCGTAGACCGTCGCCGAGTATGTTCCCTCATCTTTGAAGTCGTAGATGGATTGGTTCACTGGCGAGTTCCCCGCGGCGGCGACGCTAGGGCTGCTCAAGGACAACGGCGCCCCGCCGAGAATCTGGTGACCGAGATAGGTAGCCATAGCTTCGTCCAGCCACGGATCGTACATCTGGTCGCTGCCGACTATCGCGTAGAACCATTGATGGACTATCTCGTGGGCCACGAGGTACGCCAGGTAGCTGGTCAACCCTGCTGCCTTGTCAGCCTCCGAGCTACTGATGAACACAACGCCAGGGTATTCCTGTCCGACCATCTCTGACATTGTGGAGACCGTTTCGGCGATGAATAGCGTCTTGTTCGGATAGGTTCCAAGCTTATCGTCGAGCCACTTCACAGAGCGCGATCCTGCCTCGATGTACATGTTGCCTGCCGGTCTGTGCTCGGGCAGGTATAGCGCCGTAACAGTCACGCCGTCGACATCCACGCTGCGGGACTCCCACTTGTCGCTGACGGCCAGGGCGAAATCGCGCAGCCTCGTCCCCTTCATGTGCCAGGTGTTGCCCTCGTGGCTGATCAACTCGCCAGAGTACGCCACCTTGGCGGCGGATGTAATGTCCAGCGTTACGTCATAATCGGCCACATCCGTAAGAAACGGGTCGCCGAACGCGTTGTAGCGATGGCGGTCCCAGTCGTCGCGATAGATTGCCAGCACTGGATACCAGTTGCCCAAACTGAACACGCCCTTGTCGACGCCGAACCTGCCGCCTTGCTGCGGCACGTCCAGGCTGAACTCCAGCTCTATCGTGGTCGAGTCTCTTTGGCCCAACGGCTTGGGAAGAGGTAGCTCCATAACGACGCCGTCGAGCCGCGGATCCACAGCCACTCCGTCGACGGTGGCCGATTTCAGCTTAAAGGCGCGAAAATGAGCGGGCGTGACGTTAAAAACGACGGAACTGAGCGCTTTCGGCGCCCTGTTGGTATACGTCACCGTCTCCTGAATGTCGAGAAAGGCGCGCTCGAAGTTTAGCTTGGCCTGGATAACGTATTTGCTGGGGACTTCAGCGCTCACCGGAGTGGCTATCGATACGAACGGCAGCAAGAAGATAACTGCCAGCGCGACGAGCAAGAGCCGTTTCAATTCTTCCCTCCACGGCACGACGACGTCAACGAGCGGAAGCGGTCGCCGAGCACGCGGGAAATGTTAGCACGAAATAGCCCGAGTAGCAAGAACGATTTTTCCTTGACAAACTGACGTCCTACTAATAGAATGATGCCACCCACCCACCTGCCCGGTACTAATTGTTTGGAGAACAATCCAATAATGCGCATCCGCTCCCGCGATACGTCCATCACCTGGGACAAGAGGGTGGTGTCTTCCTCCAGACCAGTACGGCGCAGGGCTATGTCCCGCTTGCTCGCGCTCGGCCTGGTTCTCGGCGTTCTGATCGGGTTTCTTGTCCTCTACTTTGGCTTGTTCAGCTCCGGTTTCTCCGATTCGAGTTTTCTCAGATCCAATCCCTTTGGGGAGGTCGTCGTCAGCGGGACAGTTGTGGACGGGCTGACGGGAATGCCAATCCCCGGCGCAACCGTGACCGTAGTCGAAAAGGGTAGTGAGGGCGATCAAGCCAGCGCGGCTGCGCAAGCCGATGGCAGTTTCACCATCAAGGGCTTGAGTCGCGTGTCGCAGGTGGCAGTAGCGGCCGATGGCTATGAGAATCTCGCTTTCCCCGTTCAAGGGTCAGGGAACTTCGATTTGAAACTTCAGCCTGTCGTGTTGAGCGGTGTTGTGAGGGACAGCAGGACCAGGTCTCCCATCGAGGGCGCTGCCGTATCCCTGGCGGACGTGAAGACCGTTACCGACGCCGAGGGCAGGTATCGTCTCGTCGGCGCCAGGCAGGGAAATTCGCTGTCGGTGCGTGCCGACGGCTTCGCCAACGGCGAGGCGAAGTATAATGGCGAGGGGGAACTGGACTTGTCGCTGAGGCCGAACACTCTGAGCGGCTTGATAGCCGACGCGGGGACGGGAAAACCTGTCAAGGATGCACGAGCATCTGTTGGCGAGGTCATGGCGACGACGGGCGAAGACGGCGTATATCGTCTAGCGAACCTGCCCCCCAGTCCCTTCACGATGACGGTCACCGCTCCTGGTTACGACAGGATCAGCGCCGAAGTTGGGGACGTGATCACTAAAGACGTAAGACTGAAACCCTTCAGCGCGAAGGGGCTCTATTTGACGTATTATGGCGTCGCCGACGATGGCCTTCGGTCAAACGCGCTGGGTCTAATCGACAAGACCGAAGCCAATGCGGTAGTAATTGACATAAAAGGGGATAGAGGCTGGCTCGCTTACAAGAGCGAAGTGCCGATGGTCGCCAGGATCGGCGCGCAGCAGACGATAACCATCAAGGATATCGACGGCCTGCTGGCGACGTTGAAGAAAAAGGGCATCTATACCATAGCCCGCATCGTCGTTTTCAAGGATAACCCGCTGGCGACCGCGCGTCCTGACCTGGCGGTGATCGATACTCGCACCGGAAAGCCCTGGATCGATCGCGAGAACCTGGCCTGGGTCGATCCGTTCCAGCAGGAAGTCTGGAACTACGACATCGCGCTGGCCAAGGAAGCAGCGAGGAAGGGTTTCGACGAGATTCAGTTTGACTACATTCGTTTCCCCACGGATGGCAGCGTGTCTACCGCGAAATACGCGCGTCCAAACACCGAGGAAAATCGATTGCGGGCGATTAGCGAATTCCTGGCTCGAGCGCGTTCCGAGCTGAAGCCCCTGAACGCGAACCTGTCCGTCGACGTGTTTGGATACACTTGCTGGCGCGACGACGATATGGGCATCGGGCAGAAGCTGGAGGAGATGGCTAAATACGTGGACTTCATCTCTCCTATGGTCTATCCGTCGACCTTCTCCGATGGCATACCGGGCTACAAAGACGCGGTAGCTCATCCCTACGAGATAGTGTACTATAGCCTGAAGAAGGCAGTAGAGCGCCTGCAGGGATCGAAAGCCAGAATAAGGCCGTGGCTGCAGTATTTCGACGACTATCCCTGGGCGACAGGCAAGTCTTACAACGCGCAAGAAATCCTGGCGCAGAAGAAAGCGGCGGCGGATGCTGGCGCTTCGGGCTGGTTGATGTGGGATCCCGCGAACAAGTATGCACGAGGTGGGTTCGCGGCGCCCTAGTGCCGCGTCAGGCCAGGGGGTTGTTGGGGGTGTCCCCCAAAAGAATTCCCTTTCTGGAGGCGGGGTGGCAAGGCGCCAATGCCCAATAGGTGTCCTGATTCTGCATTGGCTAGAATAGGAGGGCGGGAATGAACTTGATAGATTACACGGTTCTCGCACTATTGGCGGGTGGCGCGCTTGCCGGCTTCAGCAACGGGCTGGTGAGGCAGATGATCTCCCTGATAAGTTTTTCCGCCGGCTTCGTGATCGCCAGCCAGCATTACACCGACATCGCCCCATTTCTGTCGTTCATCGGGGATTCCAACTGGGTTAACATAGTTTCCTTTGCCATAATAACTATCGCGATCGCCGGTGCGGGCAGCGTCGTCGGGGAATCCCTTCATCGTGTGGTCGGCTTGATGATGTTTGGCTGTTTCGATCGGCTGCTTGGCGCGGCCTTTGGAGCCTTTCTGACGCTGCTCATAATCGAGGTGGCTTTGATCGTCCTCACGAAGTTCTCTATCCTGACCTTCGACAAGCACCGCTCGGTTGTCGTCGGCAAGCTCCTCGACTTTTCGCCGCTTCTACTCAATCTGCTTCCGCCAGAGTTCGACGCGGTCCGCAAGGCGCTGAGCTAAGCGCCGCCTCTAATGCCCGCGGATAACCTTGCCCATCTGCAGGGCAAGGATGGCGACGATCCAGCCGAGAGCGATTGCCGACAGGCTCTGATCCATGTTGGCGACGAAGACGAAGAACGTGGCGACGACCAGGACCAGCAAGGCGAGAATCCCTGTGAAAAGCAACTTATCCATCCACATTCCATTGCCTCGCGCGAACGTCGGTAGTACTGCGTGAAAACAGGGCCATACTGAATCATTCCTTCGTTACCAATCACGTTGCTGTCACCCTCATCTCGGCAGATCTATCAGGGCGGCTTCCTCTTTCTCCCTCATCTGCTCTCGCTCTGCCCGCAAGCGATGATCGTATCCCAGAAGATGCAGCGCGCCGTGGACAGTCAAATAGCCCATTTCGCGCTCGAGTGAGTTGCCATACTGCACGGCCTGCTCCACTGCCCTGGGGAACGAGATCACCACATCGCCCAGATGCAGCACTTCATCGGGAGGCAAGAGGAAGCGCCTGCCCTTCTTCCCTGGCGCAGGCTGAAGGGGGAAGGAAAGGACGTCGGTAGTCTGATCGACGCCGCGGTAGGTGAGATTGAGTCGGTGGACTGTCTCGTCGTCGGTGACGACGAGGCTCATCTCGACGCGCCCACCCATCCCTTCGTTTGCCAGTGCCCGCTCGATCAACTTCCGCAACAAATCGGTGGGCACCCTGTCGACGAATTCCTCGGATACCTGGACGTCCAGTTGAAGCTCGATCTTCTCCGCTTCCCGTTCAGCCATCGATCCAGCCCCCCTGGATTTGCCTCGTCGATCGAGGATCAGGCAGCAGCGTGGCCGTTTCAGGATACTCGATCCTTGGGTGGAAGATGCCCTGCAACACTGTGGTGAACGCGTTCCGTACCTGGTCGAGGTCTCGCAATGTCACGTCGCATTCGTCGAGCTGACCATCGGCAAGCCTGTCGTTAACCACCTTCCTGACCAAATAAGCGATGTGCTCTGGCGACTGATCGCGGCTTGAGCGGATCACCGCTTCGACGCTGTCGGCCAGCATCACGATGCCGGCTTCCCGCGTCTGGGGCCGAGGGCCAGGATAACGAAATTCCTGCTGGTCGATGGCGTCGACGCCGGCGCTTTGGCACGCTTGCTGATAGAAATAAGCAACTATGTGCGTGCCGTGATGTTGTTCGATGATATCGTGAACCTTGCTGGGGAGACTGTGCCGCCTGGCCAGCTCGAGTCCGTCCTTGACGTGCGACGCGATGATTTGCGCGCTGGTCTTTGGATCTAGCTGGTCGTGTGCGTTGGTCCCTTCCTGGTTCTCGATGAAGAAGTACGGGCGCACTACTTTCCCGACGTCGTGGTAGTACGAAGCCACACGACACAGAAGGCCATCCGCTCCAATCTGCTGCGCGGCGCGTTCGGCAAGGTTGGCGACTACCATCGAGTGGTGGTAGGTTCCAGGGGCGTCGGTGAGCAGCCGATGGAATAGCGGATGGGTAGGATGAGCCAGCTCCATGAGCCCCAGGCTCGTGGTTATCCCGAAAATGTGGCCCAGGAAAGAAAACGTTCCGAACGCCAGAGCCGCAGAAAGCGCGCCATTGATCGCCGCCAGCGCAAGGAACAATCCAAAACGCGATGGCTCTGGATCTCTAGAGAACAACTCGAAGCCGGCGATCACGGCGAAGTTGGCTACGGCCACGACGAGTCCCGTCACAAAGAAGGCGTGCATCCTCTCGATGCGACGCGCGCCGAGCGTACCCACCAGGCCACTCACTAAAGAAAGCGTGGTCATTTCCAGAGAGAAGTTAGTGATGATGCCGATCATAACGCTGAGCAACATAGTATTGACGATGGCGAGCTGCGGGCTTAACAAAGTAGAGACGAGCATCGCAGCCGCTGCGGTTGGAAGAAACAGGTAAGCCCAGAACTCGCGTCCAGGCATCATCAATTTGGCCGAAAGCAGGGGCAGCGTAATGACCAGCGCCAGAAGCAAGAGGCGGCGACCATTGGCCAGGGTGCTGGATTGGAAGAAGTGCAGATAATAGGTAAGGGAAGCGACCAGGATGGCCGCAAGAACGATAGTTCCCAGCAGGTCCTGCCACTGCAAGTTAGGATTGCGGAGCCCTGCTGCCTCGAGCTTCTCGATATCGACAGGTCTGACAATGTCTCCATCGCGCAGTATCATCTCGCCTCGCTCGAGGGTCACGCGCACGGGCGACACGCCATCACGCGCCGCCTTCTTCGCTTTGGCCGTTGCCTCCTCGTCGACCAACTGATTTGGCGTGACGAAGCTCTCCGCGAGCTTGATCGCTGCGGCTGCCTGGGCAGACGATAGCCCTGGCCCGACCAGGCTCGGAAGTTTCCCTTTCATCTCGGCCACTTGTTTGTCGCTGATCTTCTCCTTCATCACGCCGTCGAGAACCACGGCCGCCTCGTTCAGCGTCGAGCGCCAGGTCGGCTCGTCGAAGGCCAGAATGTCGTCGATCACAGAGTCAGGCAACGAAATGCCACTCATTTTCTTGATAGTATCCCGCTTCTGCTGTACGGTCGCCGATTCGCGTCGAATGTCGCCGATCTTCTTGCCGATGTCGAGTAGATTATCCCTCTGCTGGCTTGCGACCGTGTTGATGGGTACGAAAACAGGGCCGACCGTCTCTTCGGCGCGGTCGCGTTCTTCTTTCGTCTTAATCTGACTGATAAACGAGACTTTCTGTGGGGACTTGATGTTAAGCCTGGCCACGTCGCCTTCGTTCAACTGATAGCGGCTGGGCAGGAGTTGAAATGTCAGGATGATGACGATGGCCACTACAAGCGGCAGCGCGAATGCTATCATCCGCGTGAACGCGTGGAGCCCGCGCAAGGGCTCCATCTTCGTGGAGTAATGTACGTCAAGTTGATGTTCTTCAGACACCGATCAGTCCTCAGACAAACAGTCAGGGCATAGGGGTTGCTCGATCTTCGGCCTGATCCCTATGCCCCGCTACTACTTTTCGATCTTGCCCCAGAGTTTTCGAACGATCTCGCCGCCAAGGCCACCAGATCACTTCCTTGAGGTCTGCCATCGACTCTTCTTGTGGCCTCGCCGTGATCCACTTTGTGCTGAACCAGCTAGCTTTCGGCTTCGATATCGGGGCTAATCAAGAGGGGACTAACGCTCTGGTGTGACGAGTTACTTAGCAATAAGCTAGCTTCTGGAAGCTTTGCGCCTATTAGTGGCTTCTTTTTTCTTGCGTCTCACGCTAGGCTTCTCGTAATGCTCTCGGCGGCGCGCCTCGGCGAGAATGCCATCTTGCTGCACTTTCTTGTTGAAGCGCCGAAGGGCACTCTCGAAGGTCTCGTTCTCGCCGACGATCACTTCGGCCACAAGTCTCCCTCCCCTCTTCAGTTGCTATGAATGCAGGAATCGCCAATAGCCCAACTTTTCCCGAACGGGTCGCGGAGATTTCGGGACGAGGATAGTTAGTGACCATTGGACGTATGCAACTGTTGACAGCGCCGGTATTATACTGCTGAGAAAGCGGGAGTGTCAAGGCGTCAAGGCGCTTCGACGGCCCTGCCTGTTCGGTTTTACAAATGTGTCCAGAATATGCTATGATGCAGCGGGAGGAAGATGGCTGGAGTTGATATATGGATCTTTCGCGGTTGCTCAACGGCGAACATTGGTTCGATCCCAATCCGGGTTCCCCGTCCGCGATCTATTTCATCCTTGCTTTCTTGTTCGCGGTAATCTTAGGCGCCGGGATTTACTTCTACGTGTCTCGACAGCGACTGTTCAAAGACCACGGGCTGAAATTGAAACTGGCCAGCCAGATTTCGACAATTGGCATCGCCCTGGGGTTCGCCGGCCTGGCGCTGCTGGTCCTCCGCTTCCTGCAGGTCCCGTATCTCTCGGCCAGGGCGCTCATTTACGTCGTCTTGTTGGCCACGCTGGTCGCCGTCGTCTATTACGCTTATTACTTCGCACGAGTTTTTCCAGGGCAGTTGGCCACCTACGACGAGCAAGCGATGCGGAGAAGGTACTTGGCTAAGCCCGCGCCTGCCGCGGGCCGATCTGCTAAGAAGAAAAAGGCCAAGCGGCGACGATAGCCGCCGCCATATAGGTTGATGAAGTGATAGATGGAGTAAAGACTAAACAACTCAAAATCAACGCGGACGAACGCGGTTCCCTGATGGAGATACTGCGTTGCGACGACGAGATCTTCGCCAAGTTCGCGCAGGTTTACGTTTCTCTAAATTATCCAGGTGTGGTGAGAGCCTGGCATTACCACAGGAAACAGGACGACCACTTCGTCGTCGTCAAGGGCATGGTTAAGGTGGCTCTCTACGATTCGCGTCCGGACTCACCCACGAAGGGCGAGCTAAACGAGTTCTTCCTGGGCGAGCGCAACAACATCCTTGTCAAAATTCCGAAAGGCGTGATGCACGGTTATAAGACCATCGGCGTCGAACCATCGTTGCTGCTTAATTTTCCGACCGAGTTATACAATCGCGACGAGCCCGACGAGTACC